>JALSHH010000044.1 GCA_026982335.1 Phycisphaerales bacterium | reverse complement strand
ATCAATGGCGTGGTATTTTGGTGCGTTATGCGAAGAAGTCATCGAACGACCTCGCTTCGATCAAACTCGCTTGCATCCTGATCTGGTACAGAAGACTTCAACGATTGACCGTTTTGAGATAGTTTCTAATTACTGAACTGTGATCCCGATTCTCCGACTCGCCAAACCCATGATCATCGTACTCCCAAGACCGACTCACACCTTGATCGTGATTGGTTGGCCACGAAGAACTCACACTCTCGTTATGTCCTTCTGGATAACTATTAGATATAGAAGTTACATGATTTGCTGGCGACCATGCTGGGGTGTAGGGGGGCCAAGTATTTGAGATTCCTACAACATGTCCGAGTGGCGCATTGTTCCCTGGCCCACCCGTCAAGAAAGCTGATTCGCCATGCTCATCAATTGCCATAAGATATTCGTAGAGTTCCCAGGCATATTTATCTAGATCGCGATGGCTTACCTGCGTACCCACAAGCAGATTGGCCGCAGCAACATCCTGTATATCCACCACGCCATCAGCATTCACATCTACATCAGGCGTATCATCAACCACCCCTTCAAGCACCTTCACCACATCTCCTAATCCAACCGGGGCGTCATCATCCACTACTTTTCCGAACGAAACACGAAGTTGATCGTAAATTGCTTTGTGTAAATCTAGCGCGGTTATTTCCCCATCCCCATTGAGATCGCCTGTTGAGTAGTCTTCGTCAAATTTCGCAATCAATTTATTTCTATAAACAAATGCGATATCTGTATCACTGACCGCTTGGTCTCCGTTCAGGTCAATGAAAATGGCTGCTGAGTTCTCCATGAAAATCGCGATTGATGTCCTATCCAGAGGGCCAGCAAATGCTGTTGTATGGAAAAAAGAGTGGCGGCAACACTGCCAAAACGAAATATTGTTGTTGAAACACTCATACTTGCAATACCTCCTTAGTGACTTGTGTGTGTTGCCAGAAACATCGACATCCAAAAGCATAGCATGCGTCGTCAGTTTTATCGGACAATTTGGACTGAAATAAATAAATTTTGTAAAATTGTACCTATAAAATTGTACCTAAATAAACCCAAAATCTTGATCCATGCCGGGTGCTCTCCTTTGGCCCGGCCGGGCAAAGGAGGTTCTTGACTGTCGGGATGCTCAAAGGCCTCCTTCACCCTTCGGGTTGAAGGAGGGCACCCAATGCTCTTTATCGCCTCCCCCGCAGACGCGGGGGAGGCGTAAAAGGGCAGGGCACCGAAGATGAAGGCACGGCTTGCCGAAGACGGTCAAGCCGTGGCACCCTTTGTGATCTTTCATTCCATCTCTTATTTGCTGCTCTGCTGCTTTTCCGCTTTGCTGGTTTTCCAAAACGGCAGCCGACCGAGGAGCCGGATGACTCTTCGGGCGGCGTGATCCTACTTGGATTGCCTGTGTGGGTCTGAAATCAGTTCTTTGAAGCCACCGAACCTTCGACAACTGTATCTTCCGGGGTGATTTTGATGATCGTTGGCTCGATGTTGAACTCTTGAGGCTCATGATCGAAATCCTGAACTCGCCCTTGCTGGTCGATGAGGTATTGGGCTTCATCGACATAGTTTCGGCTGTTATCTCGGCCTGCGATGGCTTCGAGGCGGGCACGCTGTTCGGTGCGGATGTTGCTTAGTCGGCCATTGAGTTGGTCGAGCGAGTTGGCCTGGAATCGACTATGGGCGTCGATGGTGGCCTGACGGTCTTCCATCATCTCGATCAGACGATCATTGCGAGCAATGGTGTCGATCTGGGCATCGAGTTGGAAGAGTTTGGCTTGGAACTCGGATTGTTCAGTGACAAGTCGGTCGAGCAAGTCGGCGAGCTGAGATTCTTGGTCATTGAGGTACCCAAGATCGATGCTCAGGTCTCGGGCACGGGTTGCGTAGAGGGTTTTGGTCTGCTCGATTTCCTGACGTTTGGCGTAGGCTTTGTCGAGATCGACGGCTTTGTTATTGAAACTGATCCGCACGATGGCATCTGGGTTGGCGCTCTGGGTGACACGGGCCTGGGCGATCTGTGAATCGACGACGCTCAGATCATTGCTTGCCAATGCGACGACCTTGGTGGCGATCTGCATTTCGCGTTCGAGTTGGGCGATTTGAGTCTGGACTTCGCTCAGATCGGCACGGACCTCAGCGATTTTGCCGGGGTACTGCGATTCGAGTTTCTTGACCTGTGCACGCAGGAGGATGGGGTCGTCGATGTTATTGTCGATGACGCCGATGATTCCGCTTCGCGTCTGATTGAACATGGCCTGTGCCCGTTGTGGGCCTGCGACGGCAACAAGGACACCACCGGTCAGGGCGGTGATTACGACGCCGCGTACAACTGTTTTACCAATGCATCCCATGATATTTCTCCGTAGCTTGTTGTCGATTTTTCTGTGTATCGACGGGGTCTTGTGTTCCCGATCGAAGTGGATCGGGTTTGGTTTTGTGTCTGGCGAACGAGGTGTCCGTCGGTGTATGAGTGGGAAAGTGGCGTGTTGGATTTCATGCTTGGTTTCAAAAAGATGAAGAAAAGCATCCGCATCGGCGCCTTAACGCGGGGCTCATTGGTTCTCGGACAGTCGAAATAAGGTTTTTTGCACCCTCAGAGGCGATCTTCGGGTATCCTCACTATGGGGAGAACACTGAAAAACAACTCGGTGGATTCCAAAGAATGCCGATCCACCCGGTGCCGATCGGGTCTCGGGTTTCACGCGAAAAGAAGAAAGAGTGTCCATGCTGACCAATATGACGACGAGTTTCATCGCCCGTTTGCGTGCCAACGACGAAGCGGCATGGTTTGAGCTTTGGGAAACCTTTGGGCCTGTGATCCGGATTCAACTTTCTCGTTGGGGGCGGGGGCGCATTGGGGTTGAGACGGTGCGGGATTTGTCGCAAGAGACGCTCGCGGCGCTGTCGAATTCCATAGAACGATATGACCCGGCCCGTGGGGCACGGTTCTCGACTTGGCTCTTGGCGATTGCCAAGCATGTGCTCGGGGACGAAATTGATCGGCGAATGGCCCTCAAACGAGGCGGGGGCAAGGCCGATGCACAGTTTGATGAGACTTGGATGAAAGCCGATGCGACGCAAGGGGTCGATGAGATTTATGAAGCCTCGATCTTTTGCGCCAAGGTCGAAGCGGCAATCCGGATGGTCGAGCGGGAGACGGATTTTACGGACTTCTCGATTTATCGGATGCGGGTGCTCGATGGGCAATCGGGCAAGGATGTGGCCTCGGCGATTGGGGTGTCGGAGCCGACGATCAGTCGAAAGTTGGCCAAGGTGCGTTCGGTGCTTCGGGCTCGGCTTGGAGAGGTGATTGCGACCTATTCGTTTACCAAGGAAGAACTCGCAGAGGCGGAGCGAAATGGGCTGAGCCTGAATCCCAACAGTGAAGGCAGCGGGGAGGCCGGACCCGCAGATAAGGCGGTCGATGTTCTGTTCGATGACGCGATCGCGGAAATCTATCACCGGCAGATGCAGCTGCGTGCTGAAGATGAACAGGCCTTGTTGGGTTGAATCGGCTTTGGAAGACGCAGGAAACAGGGGCAGCGGATTATGAATCCCATTACCAGTATACTCTCGGTTGTTCTCGTAGTGATCGTTGGCGCGATCGCGTTGGCTGCGGTGATCTTCCTTTTTATCAAGCTCTTTGGGATCACTTTTCTCGTTCTTCGCAACATTTTCCGATTCATTGGCGAAGAGATCACCGATACGCTCCGATTCATTGGGGCGATCCTCGCGTCGATCCTCTTTGCGCTGTTGGTGATATTGAGCATCGTCATCGGACGGTGGTCCGCGTCGAAGCATTACAGCGGGGCGCTGATGGCAGAGCTGCATTCGGCGGGGCGGTGCATGTATCGGATATTCATCGGCAACATCGCCCGGCTCTTCGGGGTGTCCAAAGCACTCGAAGGCGTCGAGCGGCGTGTACCCGAGATGATGGCAGCAGCACCCACACGCGATAAACCATCCAAGAAACGAGTGGGTACCTTTGAGGGCTACACCATCGTCGGTTCGCTTAAAGGCGGCGGATCAGGCGGTAGACTTTACATCGCCGAGCCGGATGACACCAAGCAAGCTGTGTTTGCCAAGCGCAAGATCGGCAAGGTTGATCAGGTGGTGATCAAGGTGTTTTCGCTCAAGGACGGATCGAGTTTGCCTCAGATCGTGCGTGAGAGCCGGGCACTTGATGCGGCCCGTTCGCTTGGACTCGTGCTTGAACATGAGATGACATCCGAACGATTTTTTTATGTCATGCGCTATGTTCCGGGCGAATCGCTTTCAGTGGTGACGCAGCGGATGCATACACTCAGTAGCATCGAAGGACTCGGGGACGATCATTTGCGATCCGTGATGGGCTATGGCGAGGATTTGCTCGTTGCCCTCGATACTTACCACAATGCCGAGCTTTGGCATAAGGATGTCAAGCCTGACAATATCATTGTCGATGGACATGGTAAAGACGCCAAGGCGCATTTGGTGGACTTTGGGCTCGTCACGCCGATGCGTTCGGCGATGACGCTGACCACCCACGGCACCGAATACTTCCGTGATCCTGAACTTGTCCGCCAAGCATTGCGAGGCGTGAAGGTACATCAGATTGATGGATCGAAGTTTGATGTTTATGGGGCCGGGGCGGTAATGTTCTCGATGATCGAAAATTCATTCCCGGCCCATGGCGGGTTGTCGCAGTTGACCAAGCGATGTCCAGAAGCGTTGCGTTGGATCGTGCGCCGGGCGATGGCGGAGTACGATCGTCGGTATCCAAGTGCGGCGGCCATGCTTGCGGACCTGCGCGTGGTGATGTCGGCTCCGGATCCGTTCAAGGTCAAGCCGATTGATCTGCCAAGTGTTTCGCAGGGCGATGTGGCGGCGGCGAATCAGATCGAGAGCGAACGATATGAGTCGTTTGATGAGCCCGCGAGCTTTGGTGAATCGGCGGGTACGCCGGTGCCGCCGAGGGTTGGTGCGCCGATGAATCCGGACAACGACGCTGCCCGGGTTGGTCGCCCAAGGGCTCGGTTGACGAGTTGGTGGTCGGGGCGGTATGCGGTGAGTGGGACGCCTACGAATCAGGGCAATCGCCGGGGGGCGCGTGGCATGGGCAGTTTGCACAAGGCCAAAGTCAATGTGCAGGGGCATGCTGAGCGTGTGAATCGTTCGTTGCGTGATGTCGATGATCGCAAACCTGCTGCTCAGCAGGTCAAAGATGCCCGCCGACGAGCGCGTCAGATGCGTTTGCGTGCGAGCGAGCGAATCAACTCGGTGCGCCGGGGCAAGCAGTCCTACAGCAATACGCCGGGTGCAACGGTGGTCTTTGCGGGAGTGTTGGGAATGGCGGTATTGTTTGCTGGCGGCATATTAGGCCTAGCGATGTTTACTTCGGTATTTCATCATTCGAAGCCAATGATTCCGTCAACTCCGCAAATGCCAGTGGTTGTGGTGCGTGATGATGGGCGTGTGATGACCACATATTCAGAATCGTCGATGCTGAATTTAGGCGGACTCAAAGAGGTTGATGCACAGGTTTTGGTGGTGCCGATGTTGAGTCCGCCGATTGATCCTGAGCTTGTGATTGAGATCGAAGCCGGGCTTGCAGCTTTGGGCTCGATGGGTGTTGAGTGGATTGGTGATTTGTCGTCAAGTGATGACCAAGCTATTCGACTCACTGCGGAGTTGGCCAACACGATCGGCTCGATTCCGATGGGCTCGTCAGCGTTTATCCCCAAGATTCAGCAATGGCTCGAGACGAAGTCTTTCGATGGTGTGTTGGTGCTCGGTTCGATGTTCGGAGGGTCGCTTGAGCCTTCAGCAATGTTGGTGATGGATGAGTTTCATACCATTGTTCCAATCTCGGAACGGGCGGTGTACGACTTGCTGTTGGTGCTCAATCGCAATGGGTATATCCGGGATTGATTCACCAATTTGATTCATACGCAATAGATTTGATCATCCTTGCGACACTTCGATCAGCCGATCGAGTGTCGTTTTCGCATGGCCGTTTTGGATCGTTGCGTGGGCCAGTTCGATGCCTGAAGCGAAGTCATCACACGCATCAGCGACGAGCAACGCACCGGCGGCGGTGAGGATCACCATGTCGGCATACGGGCTTGGGTTGCCTGCGAAGATATCGGTGATGATCTGGGCGCTGTGCTCGACGCTTGAGGCTTGGAGTTGATCGAGCGATGCCCTTGGCAGTCCCAGATCAATCGCGTCGATGATTTCTTCGCTGAGCATACCATTGTGGATGTGCATGATGCGGGTGGGGGCGGTGGTGGTGAGTTCGTCGAGTCCATCTTGGGCGTGGACGACCATCGCTCGTTGCATACCAAGGTTGGCGAGCGTTTGGGCCATGGGTTCGACCAAGGCGTTGTCGTAGACGCCGATGAGCTGGCGATCGGTCCCGGCGGGGTTGGTCAACGGCCCAAGGGCGTTGAAGATCGTCGGGAACCCGAGCGATCGGCGCGGGCCCATCGCGTGTTTCATTGCGGGATGATGGTGAATCGCAAAGCAGAAGCACACGCCGGCTTCTTTGAGGCACATGGATTGAATAGCAGGCGAAGCATCGACCTTGACGCCGAGGGTTTGGAGGACTTCGGCCGAGCCTCGCCCGGTGCGCGATCGGTTGCCGTGCTTGGCGACGATGATGCGGTTGATTTTGGATTCGGCAGGGAGTTGTGTCCCCGCGGCAACAATGGCAGCAGCGGTGGAGACATTGAAGGATTTGGGTGCCCCGCCTGTGCCACAGGTGTCGATGAGAGCTTCGCCGGGTTGAATGGTATATTGGACGCGTTCGACATGGGCTCGCATCGCCCGCGCTGCCCCGGTGAGGGTGTCGGCGTTCGGTGGCAGTGTTGCGAGCAGGGACAGAAGCGCCCCGGTTTGTGCCTCATCGAGCTTCCCCGAGAGCAGGGCGAGGAAGGTGTGCTCCGTTTGGGTTTGATCGAGGGGTTGGCAGGCGAGCAATGAAGCGAAAATCTGATGAATCTGGTCTGGTTCCATACGATGAGAGGGTAGCCGCGATTGGGCGATTGGGCGTGGGTTTGAACGCAATCGCATCGTGGGGCGTATGGAAGTTGTAGAATCAGCATATGAGCAAGATTGTCAATCATCCCGATCCATCCCCCAAAAGTGTGGCCCATCGGGCAGCTCGAGTGGTGTTTCGACATCGGGCGATCGGGGCGATGGGTGTGTGGCAGGTTCGGTTGCTGAGCTTGGCGTTGGTGCTGATTGGATTGTCCAAAGCGATCGGTTGGGCAACAGGTTCGAATTGGTGGTGGGGATGGATTGCTGGCGCATCGACAGGAGCGCTGGTACTGGGTGTGGTCGATGCGCTGCGTGCTCGGCTTAGTGATGCTCAAGGGGCTGGGGTGCTCGATGATCGGCTTGGGCTCAAGAGCCAGCTCCGATCGGCGATCGAGCTCGATGCAGATTGGGAAACAAAAGAACAAACACCGGGCTTTGTCGCCCTTGCCCTTGCCCAGGCCCAGTCGGCAGCTGGCCAAGTTGAGGTCCATCGGGCGATGGACCCGATTGACACCAAGTACTGGAAGCAGGCCGGGGTGCTGATCGTGTTGGCGATTGTTGCAGGGATTTGGTTGCCGGTGCGGGTGGAATCGGTGTCGACGCCGGTCCGTGTGGTTCCTGAGCAGGCGATTGCGCAGATTGATTCGATCCGAGATTCGATTGTCGACGAGATTGAAGTGGAGGAATCGCCTGCGGTGCAAGAAGCGATCGCGGAGCTCGAATCACTCAAGGAGGAACTGGCCCAGGGGGTGGATGATCCTGAGCAGGCCAATGCGCGTGCTGCTGCCAAGCTCGAAGAGCTCGCCGAGGCACTCGATGAGCAGGCCCAGCAAGACCAAGCCGATGCCAACGAGTTTGCCGATCGGATCGCCCAAGCGCAGAATCTGGAGGAGCAACTTGGGGATGACTTACTCAAAGATTTTGCCCAAGCGATCAAGGAGCAGGAATATGCTGATGCGCAAAAGGAGCTTGATGCACTGCGCGAGCAACTCGATCAGATGAGCGATGCTCAGCGTGAAGCGTTGGCTGGTCAGTTGGAACAGCTTGCCGACGCGGTGGATCCCGATCCGCTGGAGGCGGACCCGATGCCTGAACCAGCACAGGATTTGGCCGATTCGCTTCGTGAAGAAGCCAAGCAGATTCGTGAATCCGAGCCCGAGTCGGAATCCCCGCCCGAATCCGCTCAGCAGCCTGAAAATCAGTCCGGCCAGCAAAGTGATCCGCAATCGGATCCACAAAGTACCGAATCAGCACAGGATCAGAAAGAAAAAGAGGGACAGCAAGGGCAGCAAGGTCAGTCGGATGAGTCAGGAAAAGAACAATCCGGGCAGAAGCAATCGTCAGAACACCAGCCCTCCGATCAGCCCAGCGAGCAACCAACTAAGCAACAGGAATCGACCGAGGAGCAAGGAAAGCAGGAGGATCAATCAACACCAACACAAAAACAAGGCGAACAGCAAGGCCAGCAAGAGCAGCAGAATCAAACGCAAGAAGGTCAGCGTCCTGAACAGGATGAGCAAGGCAAACAAGAAAACCAGCCGAGACAGGATCAGTCAAGCGAGTCAAATGGAGAAGAACAGCAAGAACAGCAAGAAACCCAAGGCCAATCCAAACAGCAGCAACAAAATCAGCAAGGGCAACGATCACTTGATGAAACGCTCCGAAATTTGGAACGCCGAAAAGAACGCGCTCAACGAACCCAGGAGCAGGCAGACGACATTCGTCAGCAGGCACGCGAGTTGATCGAGCAAGAACCATCCCAACCCCAAGATCAGGGTGAAGAGAGACAGGGGGGCAGGGCTTTGTCTGAGGAAAACCAACCAGAGCAACCAGAACAGCGCCGCTCTCCGGGTGATGGGTCCAGAATGGGCGAGAATGAGCCCCTCATGAATGATCCCAACGCAGTGAGCGATTTTGTGCCCGTTGATGCTTCGGGACCCGACCAAACCGAGAACACCAACCCCGTGGGCAAATGGTATGCGTCCGATGGAGCCCCCCTCGATCCTGGTCGCGCCAGGCAAGTTGCCCAGCGATTCAAAGAAGCATCCAAACAAGCTCAACAGGCGATTGAACAGCATCAAGTGCCTCGCAAATATCGGCGCGTCGTGCGCGAAGCATTCAAGCGCATTCAGGAACGGGCAGATGCGATTGAATCGGACGGTAAGATCGCACCCCAAGGCAAAGACGCCACACCCAAGTCATCCTCATCATCCAAAGCAGGTGCCGACGAGTGAAGATCGCCATCGACCAACCATGGTGGCTGATGCTGATCCTCGTCGGGGTGATCTCGGGCATTGTCGGTTGGCGATGGATGCAGGGAATTCCCAAATTCCGGCGTGTTCTGGCGATTGGGTTTCGGGTCATGCTTTTTACGATCCTCGCCATTGCGATGAGCGGGGTGTATCGCGTCGACACCGCAGAGGATTTGGCCCTCATCGCGGTGGTCGACACTTCGATGTCCGTGCAGAGCTTCGCATCCTTTGGGGAGGACGAACTTGGACTACCCATTACGATTGACCGGGCTGCCCGTGGATTTCTCGCGGGCGCAAGCACTGATCGCCAACCTGACGATCGGTTCGGCATCATCGCCTTTGATGGGCGCGTGCAGACCATTGCTTTGCCAAGTAAAGGGCAAGTGCTTGATCGGGCAATCGAGCTCTCGCCGATCGAAGGGTCTGATCTTGTCGGTGCAATTGAGCAAGCACGGATGCTGCTGCCACCTGATGCCAACGCTCGACTGATTGTGTTTTCTGATGGTCGATCAACCACCAGCGGGCTCGATCAAATTCCATCGGATATCCCTATTGATGTCGTGCCGATCCGGTATGCGGTACAGCGCGAGGTCATTGTTCAATCGGTCGAACTGCCTGCACGGGCGATCCCCGATTCGATTGTCGATGTCCGTGTGGTGCTTGGGAGTTTGGGTACTTCGACGGGTGAAATTCTCTTGAGCTACAACGCCGATCCGGTGGATATCAACGGTGATCTTCCCGGGGTTGTGCAACGAATCCAACTCGATGCCGGTCAGCGGGTGCTCGTATTCCCGGTGCAGCTCAGTTCGGGGCGTGTGCATCGCTTTGAAGCACGGTACATCCCCGACGAAACACGCGATGGAATCTATGCCGGTGATACGAGTCTGGGCAACAACTACGCTGGCGGGGTGACGCTCACCTCGGGCAAAGGACGCGTGTTGATCGTCGCCGATCGTGACGACACCGGCATATCGCGGGCCGATGCGCTCGAGCGTATCTTACAACGATCCAAGTGGGCCATCGATACAACCCTACCCGGTGCCTTCCCCAACGACTTGCTCGAACTCGAAGCCTACGACCTGATCGTGTTGGTCAATACGCCGCGTGATGCCCTTGAACTCGAAGCCGACACACTTCTCAAGGCCTATGTCCAAGACCTCGGCGGTGGCGTGCTCTTTGTCGGCGGGCGCGATGCATTGGGGGCAGGCGGGTGGCAAGGTTCAGCGATTGAGGATATCCTGCCGGTGAATCTCGGTGTGGCCGATGATCTGATTGTGCCGGCCGTGGCGGTGGTTTTGGTGCTCGATTCGTCAGGATCGATGCGATATAAGGTGATGGGATCATCGCGTACTCAACAGGCCGTCGCCAACGATGCAGCTGCCGGGGCGATTGATGTCCTCGACGAAAAAGATCTCATCGGCGTTGTTTCGTTCTCGAACACTGCTCGAAGGGTTGTGCCCATCGGGCCCAACGACCAGCCTCAGACGACACGCTCGAAGATCGCTTCGATTACCAGCAATGGAGGAACAAACATCGGTCCCGCCCTCAATATGGCAGGCGAAATGCTGACTTCGGTCGATGCGGGCACCAAACACATCGTGCTGCTTTCCGACGGCGAATCGCAGACGCCCGAACTTCTTCCTGAACTGGCCAAACGACTCGGTGAACAAGGCATCAAAGTCTCGACGATCGCCGTGGGGGACGGAGCGGACGAGAAAACCATGCGCCGGATCGCCAAAACCTCCGGCGGCGTCTACTACCGCGTGCGGAATCCGTGTGTGTTGCCAAGGATTTTCCTCAAAGCCATTCGCATTGTGCGCACGCCGATGGTTCGTGAGGGAGTGGTTTCGCCGATCATTCTCGAAAATGACACCCCCGCGACTGGATTTCTTACTCGATTGCCCGAACTGAGTGGGTTGGTCATCACCGAGCAGATCACCAATGACCCGCGCATCTCCACGCCGATCGTTTCATCGCAAGGCGAACCAATCTTCGCGTTTCATCAAGTCGAACTTGGACGAGTAGCGGTGTTTACTTCTGATGTCGAACGGTGGGCACGCAAGTGGATCGAATCTCAAGTGTTCGCATCATTTTGGACGAACGCGGCGGGCTGGACCATGCGCACCAATCAGAAGGAGCCCGGTGAGATGTCGCTGGTGGTCAATGGATCGCAGGCCCAGATCGAATACAACGCGATTGACCCCGACGGGATGCCGATCGACGGGCTTGAGGTTTCGGTGCAGGTCTTTGATGCTGGTGGGCAAGCACGGACGGTCGATCTCGTGCAGGTTGGATCGGGCCGATATACCGGATCGGTCGATGAGCTTGGCGCGGGCGTGCATGTCGTGATCGCAAGCCCCAAGCAATCTGGTCAGCCGATGCACCCGACGATCGCAGGCTTACAAATCACAGGCGTCGATGAGTTCAAGCACTTGAGCGCCGATCCACAAGCACTGATTGCCCTGGCCAATCGTACTGGTGGGCGGGTGTTTGATTTGAGTGATTCTGCTTCGGTGAATCTGTTCGATCGCACAGGCCTTGTCGAGCGCCAATCGTTCCAGCCGATCTGGACGCTGTTGTTGATGATCGCCTTCGCGATCTTCGTGCTTGATCTCGCTGCTCGGCGTGTGGCGTTCGATCGCTGGATTGCCCAGGCTCGTGACGAAACCATTGCGGTCTCTCGCGCGGTTCGAGTCGAGCAGATCGAACAACTCAAAGCCTCAAGAACCACCGCCCAAGAGCACAAAACCGATACGCCTGAGATGGATCGAAGCCCGACGCGAGTGGTCAAAGAGAGGCCGACGAAAACGGTCGATAAACCTATAGAAACAAAGTCTGGCGAAGATTCCAACCCGCTGCTCGCAGCCAAACGCCGGGCACGCGAGCGGATGAATGAAGACTAGATTAATTCTCCCGCCAGCGTGAGCTTATCCGCATCGGTGATCTTTGCCCGTACGATCTTGCCGATATAGTCGTTGGGCGAGTGCAGCCCGACTGTTGGGACATCGAAAAACACGATCAGATCGCCGTCGGTTCGTCCGGAGAGTTGGATCGTGGGTCCTTGGTCGACCCGGTCGATCGTGGCGGTTTGTGCTTGCATTGCCGAGCCGCCGATGGTGATACCGACCATACCCGAACCCGGTTTGACATCGGTGCCTCGCTTTTTGTGTTCGTGACGGGAGAGTCCTTCGACGAAGATATCAAACTCGCCTCCGACTTGTTCTTGGGCAATCGAATCGGAAATATCCGTCTGGATCATCAACAACTCATTGTTTCGTCGTTTCTTGATATCGTCAGGAATGTCATCAGGAATCTTGTCATAGGCCACCGTGCCCGGGCGTGGTGAGTATTTGAAGATGAAGCAATTTTTATAGCGGGTGCGCGTGAGAAGTTGCTTGGTGAGTTCGTGGTCTTCGTCGGTTTCGGTGGGGAATCCGACGATGATGTCGCCGCCGAGCATCAGCGGACGACCGATCTCAGGCTGATGCAAAAATTCGTTGCATCGTGCGATGAACTCGACATATTCCTCGATATCGTGCCCACGATTCATCATCTTGAGCATCCGGTTTGATCCCGTCTGGGCGGGCACATGGATGAACCGGCAGATGCGAGGGCAATCGCGGATGACTTGGAGGACATCGTCGCCGAAGTCGCGTGGATAACTCGTCAAGAATCGCAGCCTCTTGATCGTCGGCACCTCTTCGTGGATGCGATAGAGCAAATCCGCGAAGGTCGTCGTGTTCTTGCCCGCAAACGCATCGCGGTTGTGCGATCCTTTATAGGTCCGCCCTTTCTGAGGCTGAACGATCCCATCCACGCTCACCGCCGAGTCATGCTCGAAACGATAATGATTCACCGTCTGCCCCAGCAGCGTAATTTCGATGATCCCCGTGTCGGCCAGCGCTTTGATTTCGTCGATGATGTGCTCAGGTGGGCGATGAATCTCGGCTCCGCGCGTGTGAGGTACAACGCAATAGGTGCAGAACTTGTTGCATCCGCGGGTGATGCGGACATAGGCCGATCTTCGCCCATCGAAATCCACCGGCGAGATCATCCGGCCAAGATCGAGCGATTCGAGCGAGTCACCCGCTGCCGCCAAGGTCGATGAGCGACGCGAGGCATTGCCTTGCAAGGCCACCTGTTTGGCCGAACGACGAATGGCGATTGCGGGGTCGCTGATGGCCAACGATGATTTGGTGCGGACCGCATTGTCGAGCAGTTCGGGAAGTTTATCGAGTTCGGAAGGCCCGCACATCAGGTCGACGACAGGCATCCGGGCGATGAGGTCCTCACCATCACGCTCAGCCATGCATCCGAGGACCCCGACGATGAGATCAGGTTGATGATCGCGTTTTCGTTTTTTCATATCACCCAGACGCGACCAGACCTTCTGCTCGGCCCGTTCGCGGACCGAACAGGTGTTGTAGAGCACAATGTCGGCTTGGTCGGCATCGGCGGTGAACCGGTATCCAAGAGTACCAAGCGACCCGGCGACGAGTTCAGAATCGAGCTCGTTCATCTGGCACCCGAAGGTTTCGAGGTAGATTGTTTTGGTCGTGTTGGTTGTCGTCTTTTTAGGCATGGGCAACAAGTGTACGCGAAGAGCCCCCAAAGTCCCAACAACTTTGCTGCTCTTGGGATACACTCTGTGCGTGACCACCATCGACGATATCCGGGCCTGGTTTAATGAGCTTGCGCTGGCGACGAAATGTTTGCTTTTGTTCGGTGGTGCGTCGGCCTTTATCATTGCGATTGCCCTCTCGCTGCCGTTGTTGCGGATGAATGGGCTCGTTGGGGTTGGCGAGCTCGAACTTGCCCGCACGGTCTACGCAACTTGGGATTCGTTCGAGGATCACCCAGCCCCCAAGGGTGAGATTGCTGCTGGGGGCGCGACGATCCGTCCACTTTCTCGCAATCAGATCGAGGCGATGGTCCACGAGGATCGGTTCTTGGCCCGGGCAATGGAGAAATTCGAACGATCAACCACCCGGGTAGAGTTTTTCGATGCGGATTGGTCGGGATGGAACCGTATCTATCGCTATGCCCGGGCCACGCGCGATGCCAATGCACAGATCACCTCGGTGGTGCTCCTCGAGCACCGGGCCGATGGAGCAGGGGTGTTGTTGGTGGTGAACCTGCTCTATGTGCTCGCAGCCGGTTCGGTCGTGCTCGCGGTGGCGCTGGTGGTCTATGCCACGATCATCAACCGACTAATTCTGTGTCCAGTCGAATCCCTCCAGCGAACCGCAGAGCTTGTCCGTGATGGCGATCTCGAAACCCGATCGCAAATCGAAACCGGTGATGAGTTTGAAGAGCTTTCCGAGACAATCAACCTGATGCTCGCCGAGCTCGAGCGCCAGCGGGATCAACTCCGTGATGCCAACAAAGCAATGGACATCAAACTCGCCGAGCTCTCGCAGGCCAACACCGCTTTGTTTGAATCGGCCCGGCTCAAGGGTGAGTTCCTTGCGAGTGTCTCGCATGAGTTGCGTACGCCGCTCAATGCGATTATCGGATTCGCCGAGCTGCTTCTCGAAATCGCCCGCAAAGAGGTCGCGGTCAATGCCGAGTGCGATGGCGAACCCAAGTACGATTCTACCGAGCTAGGCAAACGCGAGCGCTACCTCGTGAACATCGTCTCCGCTGGGCGAACATTGCTCGAAATGATCGAGTCCCTTTTAGAGATGGCCAAGATCGAGGCCGGTCGCGTCGAGCTCGACATCACCGCGATGAACCTTGCGGAGAACTGCCAAGCCCTTGTCGGGTTGATCCACCCCCTTGCCCGCAAGAAGGGTATCACGGTCAAGCTCGATGTTTCGCCCGATCTGCCGATCATCGAGACCGACCCAAAGAAGTTTCAGCAGATCATCTTCAACCTGCTCTCGAATGCCGTTAAGTTTACCGGCAACAACCCCAAAGGATCCCCCGGCGAGATTATCCTGCGGGTCGAGCCCATCAGTGACGATAGCTCTGGAGTTGATCGTATTCGCATCTCCGTGATCGACAATGGTGAGGGCATCGCGCCCGAAGATCAGAAGCGAATCTTTGACAAGTTTCAACAGATTGACGCTTCACATACCCGTTCGCATACCGGCACCGGGCTCGGGTTGGCGATCGTTCTCGAACTGACCCGATTGCTCCAAGGCGAGATTCAACTTGTCTCCGAGCTCGGTTCAGGGTCGATGTTTTCGGTGATGATTCCTACCAAGATCGATGCGGTTTCTTTTGAAGAATCCAAGCTCGAAGCCAAATTCCGAGGAGCACTCCACATGCCCAAGTCCAATGAAATCGCATCCGATGATGCAGAGTTTGAATCATCTCAAGAGTTCACTGGGTAGATCATTCGTCAAGCCCCCACTGCAGATTGATAATGCCGAAGGGCGATTGGTTTGGTTTGATCCATGGCAAACTCAACCGCGATCACATCAATCCGGATTCGCTTGCCTTGGCACTCTTCGCGTTTGGAGATGGCCTTGGCCAGTGTGCGGAGTTTGCGCTTTTTGGCAGCGGTGATGCTCGATTCAGGATCAGGTGTAGCGCTGGACTTGCGGATTCTTGCTTTGACTTCAACGATCACGAGGTAATCGGTTGCTTGGTCAAAGCAAAGGATGTCGATTTCGCCTATGCCCAACCGAAGGTTGCGGGCGAGAACTTTGCATCCTTGTTTTCTCATGTATTTGGCTGCAACATCTTCGCCTCGCGACCAAACGGACTTGGGATGTCCAAAGCGCATCAGCAGATTTGGATTCAATTTGCACTTAGTGTTGCGGAGCATAGCGTTTTTCAGCGATTTCAAGCAGGCGCATGAGCACCTCATCGCGGTTTGTTACCGGCGCCCGATCATTGAGCCCCTCAAGATACTGTTCGTAAGCCTCTTGGCGACGCTCAGCGGTCAAGTCTTGCTGAATCATCAGTTGGGCATCGTAGAGCGAGATCGTTTCCTGCTTGATGTCCATCAGCTTGATCCAATACATCGTTGATCCAAGCTCGATCGGGCCCACCCATTGCCCGACTGCAAGCTTTTGGGTCTGCTCATTGAGCTGATCAGCGCCGAAAAACTTGGTCTGCTCATAAGTGTCCTCGATGAACACGGTGTGCAACCCGTCAGCATCCGTATTGTAGTTGTTGAGTGGCCCGGCAGCAATCTTGAGAAAGTCCACTCCATCTGCAAGTTGGGTTGTGATCTGTTCGATCTTTTCGGCATCATTCTTGAAGGCGCGGATCACGCGAAAGACTGCTGTCGGTGGGGGGGAGAACTGGTCAATGTCACGCCCGTAGCGTTGTTTGATATCTCGCCAAGAAACATGGACTCGCCGATTGACCTCGGCGATGAGTGTGAGTTGCACCAGGGTGTCGAGTTCCTTCTGCTCAAGTGCTTCATCTAGGGTGATACCTTCGGTCTGCTGAATCCGTCGGTTGGCGAGTTGAGAACTCCCCAAATTCTCCGAGAGTAAGTTATTACGGAAGTTACTCAAAAACGCCTGCAACCCAACACGCTGGGTTGGCGTCAGAGCAGTGAGCGCCTCGGCCCGGAGCAACTCGTCTGCAATGATCCCGTTGAGCCGATTGGCGATGATTTTCCCCGCAGCAGCACGCCAGTCTGTCATAGAAAGCCGTTTGGCTTCGGCGATGAGTCGAGGCTCGATCGGGGCAAAGAACGAGTTGGTGAAGATTGGTTTGCCATTGACATCCCCAACCTTGGCATCGAGCAACTCGAGCGTGTGTGATTCCAGTTGCCCGCTGGCAGGAGATGCTGCGGGTAAATCAACAGGGGTATCCGTTGTCTTGTGATCGGTAGTCTTGCGATCCGCGGTGAGTATTAATCCACCGCCTGGATTGCCTGGATTTCGGGGCGTATTGGCAAGGGGACGCTGGTTCATATGGTGATCGCCCTGTGCTTGGAGTTCATCGCCCCCATCAGTGGAAGCCGCATTGGGATTCACAAAATCGCCGATTTCGACCTGATCGGGATGTGGTGTCCGAGGCCCGGAGACCTTGTGCTTGGCGCACCCACCGACGCCCGGGAATAGCAATGAGACGCACAGGACTGTACCCCATGTGGAAGCGGTCATGCCGAGGGGAATGGACAAGATTGGGTGTGGTTTGGTCGGCATTGTGTGTTCTCTCAGGGGAATCAGCGCTACGATCTATTCTACACCAAATGGAGCCCAATATGTCCGAGCCAGATGCACCGAAACTGATTATCGACGATGACTGGAAATCTTCTGCCCAAGCCGAGAAAGAAAAACTCGCAGCCCTCGAAAAGGAAAAAGCAGAACAGACCGCCAAAGCAGGTCCAGGCGGACTCCCCGAGCATATCGGGTTCAAAGAGCTTGTCTCCCTTTTCGCCACCCAGGCGCTGATGTATCTCGGTGCCATCCCCGACCAATCCGGGCGAGCGATGGTCTCGTTGGAGGTCGCCAAGCTCAATATTGACTTACTCGGTGTTGTTCAGGAGAAAACCAAAGGTAATCTGACTCCAGAAGAGCAGGAAATGATCGATGGCACGGTCAATGAACTGCGGATGCAGTTTGTTGAAGTGACCAAAGCCGTCGCTAAAGCAGCCGAGGACGGGACGCTCGAGCAGATGACCATGGACCCCAATAATCCGCAGGCGGGTGCCGGTCCGAGCCTGAATATCTAGCAGAGAAACGCCAAGTTCTACACCGACATGCCCTTGTATGTCGATACAAAAACAGATGAGCGATCCGCTTAAATATGACAAGGTCATCGGTTGATTCGATGGCCGGAAAAACACATCGGAGCATACAGGTGAGTGAAAACGCAGATTCCATGCAGACACGCCACTTCCTCTTGCGTCGGCTACACTCGTTGACGGGCATTGTTCCCATCGGGGTGTTCCTGATCGTTCACCTTACCACCAACTCTACCATTGCGTGGGGCGGGCTCAATACCCGGGCTCAAAGCGAAGGATTTGGGTGGATGGATCGGGCGATTGCCACTTTTCAGCATGAGGTCGAATTCATCAACAACATGCCTTTGCTTTTGCTCATCGAGATAACACTCTGGGCGGCTCTTGGGTTCCACTCGGTTTTGGGTGTTTATTACGCCATCAGTGGCAAGAGCAACACCGGGGCCTACAAATACAGCAGCAACTTCCGCTATGCCCTCCAACGCATCACCGGGTACTTTGGCATCTTCTTCATCTTCTACCATGTCGCCACCTTGCGATGGGGATGGACTTGGCTGGTCCCCGGTGGTACGAAATGGTCACACGAAGCGGCCTCGTCCACATTTGCAGCAGCGATCCAAGGCTCGACCGATGGATTCACTCCTGTTGGATTTCTGGTCGCCTGTTTCTATTTCCTCGGTGTTAGTGCCTTGGTCTTCCACTTTGCCAATGGGCTCTGGACGGCGGCGATCACTTGGGGCATCACCATCTCTCGTCCTGCCCAGAAACGCTGGGGCGTGATTTGCGCTGGGCTTGGAGCCGGGCTGATGCTCATGGCGTGGATGTCCGTCATCGGATTCGCCACCCTCGATTATGAACAGGCAAGCAGGGTCGAGCAGATTCTTCATGGCGAGCAGATTCACCTTAACGACGAACCTAACTGAGGCGGTGACTTTGACTGTTCAAGAGAAGATCGACGGCTGATTCCGCCGAGCACTGAAAATAAACTCCATCAACCTTAGCGTCGTCAAACACGACGCCCAGAGATGAAGAAGATTACAAATGGCTGATGAAAAACGCGTGATTGTCGTCGGAGGCGGGCTTGCAGGACTTGCAGCAACCATCCGCATCGCTGAAGCCGGGATGCCCGTCGATCTGTTCTCGATGGTCCCTGTCAAGCGATCGCATTCGGTGTGCGCACAAGGTGGGATCAACGCCTGCAACGATGTCGCCCGCCAGCAAGGCTACTCTGAATATCAGCACTTCGACGAGACCCTGATCGGAGGCGACTTCCTTAACGATCAGCATCCGGTTCTCGAAATGACCAACTGGGCGCCCAAGATCATCGACTTGCTCGATCGCATGGGCGTGCCGTTCAACCGTTCCAACGAAGGGTTCCGCGATTTGCGGCTTTTCGGAGGATCGCTCTTCAAACGCACCCACTTCTCGGGTGCAACCACCGGACAACAACTTCTCTACGCACTCGATGAGCAAACCCGCCGATTCGCGGCCGAGGGGAAGGTCAATAAGAAAGAGTTCTGGGAGTTCCTCTGGCCGATCGTCGAAGGCGAGGGTGAAAATGCGCGATGTGTCGGGATCGTTGCCCAAGACATGCGCACGATGCAGATCCAGTCCTTCCGAGCCGATGCCGTCGTGATGGCGACGGGCGGGTGCGGGCTGGTCTTTGGCAAATCCACCAATTCAATCATCTGCACTGGTGGAGCTGCGTCTCGCTGCTACCAGGCTGGTGCATGGTACGGCAACGCCGAGATGATCCAGGTCCACCCGACCGCGATCCCTGGCGCTGATAAATGTCGATTGATGTCCGAATCCGCCCGAGGCGAGGGGGGACGAGTCTGGGTGCCCGCCAAAAAGGGCGATACCAGAAAGCCCAAAGATATTCCTGAAAATGAGCGATACTACATCCTCGAAGAGCGGTATCCCAAGTATGGGAATTTGGTGCCTCGCGATATCGCCACGCGGGAAATCTTCGATGTCTGTGTCAATGAGGGCATGGGAATCAACGGCTCAAATCAGGTCTACCTCGACCTGACCCACATGGACCCCGATTACCTCACCGAAAAACTCGGAGGTATCCTCGATATCTACGAGAAATTTGTTGGCGATGATCCCCGCTTTACCCCAATGCGAATCTTCCCGGCGGTGCACTATTCGATGGGGGGATTATGGACGACTTATACCCCGGGCAATTATCAGCCTGAGTCGCCAGTAAGTTCGTTCAAACCCGGCGATCCCATTCCCATAGGTAACGAACCCGGGCACGGACTTGATATTGGTGCTCACAACAATGCCATGACCAACATCACGGGGTTGTATGCTTTTGGCGAGGTCAACTTTGCTTATCACGGTGCAACAAGGCTCGGGGCCAATGCACTATTGAGCTGTATTTTTGATGGTGTGTGCAATGGTATTTCAGTGGTCAACTTCGTTCGCGAGGGTGATCAGCAGCCTGTGTCCGAGCTCGACCAAGCTCTGTTTGATGCAGCAACCAAGCAAGAGCAGGATAAGCACGACAAGCTACTCGATTCGACAAGTACCGGCACCGGCGATCAGCAACTCAATCCATACCAGATTGCGTTTGAGCTCGGCGAAGAGATGAACGCAGCATCCACCGTCGTTAAGACTGGGGCGGGACTTGAGAAGTGCCTGATCAAGCTTGAAGAACTCAAAGAACGCTACGCCAAAGTTGAACTTGGCGATGGTGCAATGTGGACGAATCAATCATTGAGCTTCACCCGCGCAGTGGGCGACATGATTATCATCGGGGAGGCGATCGCCAAGGCTGGACTTTTGCGTGAGGAGTCGCGTGGAAGTCACTATCGGACAGACTTCCCAGAGCGCGATGACGACCGGTTCTGGAAGACTTCGGTTGCCAAGTTCAACAAGGAAACAGGAAAGAGTGATATCGAGTTTGTCGATGTCAAAGCCGGGTTGGTCAAACTTCGTCCACGAGATTATGGTAAGACTGAATCCAATGCTTCCTCGGCTTCCAAAGAACCTATCGGGGCATCATGAGAGTATGTGATTGTCTGTGAATCACAGGACTGTAAAAGGATACGACCAATGAGTGAAGCAGAAGCCTACAGCTACGACGCAGAGATGCGCAAAGCCAACCGCGCCAAAGCCGTTGCGGGGCGAAGTGTCATCTTCAAAATCAAAAGATGCGATGGCCCGGGCAAACCCGCTCGGTGGGAATCCTTCAAAGTACCCATCGAAGAGGGGGCCAATGTCATCTCCTCGCTCAACTGGATTGCTGCCAACCCCGTTACCATCGAAGGCAAGAAGACCACACCTGTTGTCTGGGAATCCAACTGTCTTGAAGAGGTCTGCGGTGCATGTACGATGGTCATCAATGGACGAGTCCGCCAGTCATGCTCGTGTCTCATCAATGAATACGCCCCGTGTGAAGGCGATGTGATGACCCTCGAGCCGATGAGTAAATTTCCAGTCATTCGGGACCTTTGGGTCGATCGCGCTCGTTTGTTCAATAACCTTACCCGTGTCAAAGCTTGGGTGCCGATCGACGGCACCTACAACATGGGCCCAGGCCCCAAAGAATCGCACGATCATCAACAGATGCGCTACGCACTTTCCGAGTGCATGAGTTGTGGGTGCTGCCTTGATGCTTGCCCGCAGTTTATCAAAGAAGAAGATGAGTCCAAATGGGACAGCAGCTTCATCGGCGCCCACGCGATTTCCCAAGCCCGATATTTCAATGAACATGAAACAGGGAAACAACTCAAAGCCGATCGTATGGATGCCCTTTCAGGCGCAGGGGGCATCAACGACTGTGGTAATGCTCAAAACTGCGTCAAGGTCTGCCCCAAGGGCATCCCCCTGACCGAGAGTATCGGAGCCATTGGACGCAGTGCGACGATCCACGCAATTAAGCAGTTCTTTCAAGGCAAGAAGTAGAAGGCAGATCGAAATTCTCGGGGGCCCGGTTCGCCGAACCGGGTTTTTTTATGGGCATCTGGCTTTCAAGAAGAACCCGAATCGGCGAGCCGGGGCACCGGTGCAACTCAGGCGTTGAGATCGAGCCTCTTTGGGGGAGATGGGAGCGAGCGTTGGTAGGCCGGGTATCCGGTTTGGTGCTCTTGGCGATCGTCTTTGGCATCCTCCTGATCCGCGTCGGCAAGCGATCGAACAGCATCAAGGTGCTCGACCTTCTCAACTTGGGTGTTGTATTCATCCTTGATGAGTCTACGCTTGTAGGCGGCTTTGAAGGTTTCTTCCGCCTTGGCCCTTGATGAGGCAGCCGAGGACATCGGTGCGCCAGAAAGGCTTGATGCCAAGTTATTTATTGCGCCAGTCATACCCAATATATCGGATAGAACATGCACTGCTCGCCACCCGATGCGCAAGAAAAACCCGATTTGTTTGTGGTTTGGTCAGGTGTGAAACGGTTGAGGACGATTCGAGGCTCAGGTCCCCATGACATTGACGCCGCAATCGACATAGATGTTTTCCCCTGTCACGCCACTGGCGAGATCCGAAGCGAGGTAGACTGCCGTTTTACCGACTTCTGAGCCATCAACATTTCGGCGGAGCGGGGCAACTTGTTCAATCGCATCTTCGATCCGATTGATTCCGCCGACGGCTGAGCTTGCCAGTGTACGCAGGAACCCTCCGGAGATGGTGTTGATGCGGATGTTGTGCTCACCGAGTTCGTAAGAGAGGTATCGCGTGGTGGTTTCGAGACAGGCTTTGGCAACACCCATGATGTTGTATCCGGGGATGACTTTTTCGGAGCCATAGTATGACATGGCCATGATGGATCCACCACCGTGGGTCATCATGATCTCTTGGGCGTATCTTGCCATAGCCGCGAAGGAGTAGGCGGAAATGTCGATCGCTTCGAGGTAGGCTTTTCTCGGTGTTTTTGAGAAATTTCCAATTTTGAGCCATTCACGGTCGGCATAGGCGATGGAGTGAATCAGAAAGTCCATTCGTTCGTGATCCTTGGCGTAATCTTTGAAAAGCCGTTCGATGGAGTCGTCCGAAGCAGCGTCACATTGATAGAGTTTGGCGTGGTCCTGAATTTTGGATACTGCCCGTTCGGTGCGACGAGCACTTTTCTCGCCTGGGATGTGGGCATAGGCGCACTGAGCCCCGTGCTCAGTGAGTGCCTTGGCGATGTGCCATGCGTAAGAACGGTCATTGGCGACACCAACCACAAGACCAACTTTGCCAGCCAACAGACTCATGTGCAAACCTTTCAATTATGGAACCCGAATCTCTCGCAAGTATAGTAGGACCAAACTCTCGAGCGGTGTACGATTGAGCATGGAACCGACGCAAACGCATGATCCCAACGAGCTCACTTTGTCCGAGTTGGCCAATTTTCTCCGTCAATCGGGGCTCACCCGTAGGCTGATCCAACTTGCCTACGACGAAGACCTTGGGGAATCACCTCGTGATTTGACCGGGGAGATCATGTTTGCTTCCGATGAGCAGGCTCGAGTGCAGATGCGAGCGAGGGAATCAGGGATTGTCTCCGGGATGGTTTTTCTGGATGATCTGATGAAGGTCTTTGATCCATCGGGTCAGATTCAATGGCAAACCAAGATCAACGATGGCCAACGCATCGTCCCAGGCACCGTTTTCGCCGAGTTCTCAGGCAATGCAAGAGTAATCGTCGCCCTCGAGCGCACCATGCTCAATCTTGTCTCCCGACTCAGCGGCATCGCTACGCGCACCGCGGAGTTCGTCTCGTTGATTGAGGGCACCAAAGCAAAAATTTGCGATACGCGCAAAACCACACCTGGGCTTCGTGCGTTCGAGAAATACGCGGTGCGTTGTGGTGGGGGAACGACCCATCGGATGGGTTTGTACGATGCGGTACTCATTAAAGATAATCACCTTGCGCAAGTTGATCTCCAAGACCTCGCAACCCGGATCGAAGTGGGTGCGTACAAGACCCAAAGCGAAGGTTTTCGGGTGTGGTTTGTGCAAGTCGAGGTCGATACGCTCGAACAACTCCGCCGGGTGCTGACAATACAAGCAGGCGTTGTGGACATTGTGCTGCTTGACAATATGACGGGGGATCAACTCGTCCAGGCAGTGCGGCTGCGCGATGAGATGGGATCGGGTGTTTTGCTCGAAGCATCCGGTGGCGTGTCGATGGAAACTTGCCGAAACATCGCACAAAGTGGTGTCGATCGGATCAGCGTCGGTGGGTTGACACACCAGGCGCAGAGCCTCGATATCGGTCTTGATGCGATTTAAAATATGGGAATAGGGGCAGGATGATTTCGAAGGGGCAAGAGGATATCTCAAAATGGGCATCGCGGATTGATACCGTGATCGCCAATACGGATTCGTGCTGTGTGAACCGGGTTGTAGTGATTGAATCCACTCCGAGTACGATGGATGCTGCGGTTTCGCTTGCAGGCAATCAATGCGGAGTGCTGGTGGTTGCATCAGAGCAGACCAACGGGCGTGGACAACGCGGACGATCGTGGCAAGATGCGACTGGGCGGACGCTGCCTTGTACTTTGGCCATCGATGGGACCGGGATGGATTCGGCCATGCTCAGTGCGCTTGTCGGATGCGCTGTGCACGAAACGATTCAAGCCTCTGCACCGTCTTCGAGTGCCGTGATGATCAAATGGCCCAACGATATCGTGATCCGCAGCGAAGGTGATGGTGGGCTCCATGACCGGAAAATTGCGGGAATTTTGATCGAGCAGCGGGGAAGGTATGCCTATATCGGTATCGGGATCAACTGTGTGCAAGGCGACGCCGATTGGGAGTCGGACATCATAGATCGCGCAATTTCACTCTCCCAGATCGGTGCTCAAATCTCGCGGCTTGATTTGGTCTGTACCCTCGTTGAGCATTTGAGCCATTGGCTCGCAGCCCAAGACCGCGCAGCAATCCGAAGCTATTACCGAGCCCATGACGCGATGGTCCACACGCGCCGATCATTCCAATATGATAATCGCCGATTCGACGGGATGGTTGAGTGCCTTGACCCGCTCGCGTGTATTACCGTGCACACCCAGACGGGCACGCATCGGTTGCCTATCGCACAAACGACGCATCTCAGAGCAGACGCTTGATATGCTTGCCCAGTTCGAGGGCCTCTTCCTGAGTCAGTGTGCCCGCATTCCATTTCATCTGTAACCCCGGCCCGTTTTTGATATCGGGTTTGCCCGCGACATTGTCGCCTCGGTCTTTGAACCTCGGGATGATATGGAAGTGGACATGTTCGACGGCTTGCCCAGCATCGGCACCATTGTTCTGGAGGATGTTGATGGCGCGGGCACCCGTGACCTTTTTGATTGCCCGGGTGATCCGAGGGAGTACCCGACCGACCGCTGCAGCGTGCTCATCGGAGAGCTCGTCAATCGTGACGGCCGGTTCCTTGGGGATGACCAAGGCGTGCCCTTCAGAGAGTGGACCGATATCGAGGATGGCGATGACGAAATCATCTTCGTAGATTTTGTGTGAATCGACTTCGCCTCGGATGATTTTGGAAAAGATGGAGTCTGTCATACTCGGATCGTAGCGTTTGGCAGCGTCCAATGTGCTCGCGGGGCCTTGTTTTTCACAATGATCTTGATTGAGGGAGATTGCTCCATTCGAGTTCGGTTTTGGGCGTACGATTGAGGGTATGTCTTCCACCGAGTCCACCATCCAGATCCGCAAGCTCTCGCCTTTGTTGATCAACCAGATCGCAGCGGGTGAGGTGATCGAGCGTCCGGCGTCGGTGCTCAAGGAACTTGTTGAGAACTCGATTGATGCCGGGGCGACGAGGATCACCGTTGAACTCGAGCAAGGCGGGATCGAGCGGATCAGTATCGCTGACGACGGACACGGGATTGCGCCCGATCAGATGATTCTGGCACTGACGCCTCACGCGACGAGCAAGATCATCGAGTCCAAAGATTTGGACCGTATTGGGACCATGGGATTCCGAGGCGAAGCATTGGCATCCATTGCATCGATCGCGCGCGTGAGTATTCGATCGCGAACCGCCGACTTCGATGAAGGCAGGGTCATCGCAGCCGAGGGTGAAACGGTGGGGGAGCCAAAGCCCATCGGATGCCCGGTGGGGACGACAATCGAGGTCAAGAACTTATTTTTCAATACCCCCGCGAGGCGCAAGTTCCTGCGGACTTCAACCACCGAGCAGACCCGGTGTTTAGAGTGGCTTCGTGATCTGGCGATGGCAAATCCAAGCATTGGCGTGCGCTGCGTCGGTGATGGTAAGGTCAAGCTTGACCTGCCAATCAACCAGACACCTCGTCAACGGGTCGTGTCGATCTTGGGTAAGGAGCTCGAAGAGCAGCTCATTGAAGTCTCGGTCGATCAGTTCGATGACACGCGAGGCATTCTCGTTTGGGGGCTCGTCGGACTCCCCGCCATCGCCCGTGCGACAAACAAAGCCCAGCATGTGTTCCTCAATGGACGAACCATTCGTGATCGGACGATTCAACACGCCATCCGCGAGGCTTATCGTGGGTTGATCGATCCTGGCAAGCATCCGACTGCGGTGCTGATGATTGAGATGTCGCCCGCTGCAGTCGATGTCAATGTTCACCCTGCCAAGCTCGAAGTCCGGTTCCGCGATCAATCAATGGTCCACCGTGCGATCTATCATGGTGTCAAGGAGGCACTGGGACGCGCCGATGTGACGCCGACACTGCTTCAACGCCTCCCTGGCGCTGGGGTTGATGCCTCGAGCGCGATCATGCCCAGTGCCTCACACGAGCAGGTCAGCCTACAACTCGATCGGCAGGTCGAACAGCTCGTCGAATACCTCGAAGCCAAGCCAAGACCAGCCGATGGTTCGAGCGAGCGTGGACCACGCTTCAAGCAAGAACTCAAAGCGGTCCTGGCCCAGTCGTCGATTTCAATGCCGACACCTTCGTTTGCGCCATCGACGCCGATGCCTACAGTTCAACGGGTGGACAAGGTGCTGCAAGTCCATTCGAGTTACCTGATCTCGCAAGACGAGCACGGCGTGCTCATCATCGACCAGCACGCGCTCCACGAGCGGGTTATGTTCAATAAGCTCCTCACCCGCATCACCGGCAACGGTTCACTCGAACAGCAAACCCTCCTGATACCCATCATGCTCGATGTGTCCGGCACCGTGATCGACCAGTTCGACAAGCTTGTTTCATTGCTCGAACGCATCGGCGTGGAGGCGACTCCGATGGGCCCCAAATCCATTGGTGTTCAAGCGGTACCGAGTTTTTTACATTCGCGCAATGTCCAAGCCGAGCCATTCCTTGCCGAGTTGTTCGAGAAGATTGATCAAGACGGATTCGTGCCGACCTCGGAAGAGGCCTTGCACGAAGTGCTCGACATGATGGCTTGCAAAGCGGCGATCAAGGCGGGCGATGTGCTCAGCGATGAAGAACTCAACGCGATCATGCAACTGCGCAACGAAACCGAACGCTCCGCCTCCTGTCCGCACGGCCGACCAACAACGGTCCGCCTGACCATTGAAGAGCTTGAAAAACTCTTCGATCGAAGGTAAGTTTTTAGGCTTCATCGAGCAAATCAACCGCCTTGAATCGCTTGCCTTCGAGCATTTCTAAGCTCGCGCCACCTCCGGTCGAGACATGAGACAGGCGATCGGCGACGCCAAAGGTTTCGGCAGCCGCTGCCGAGTCGCCGCCACCAACGATGGAGGTCGCGCCGGTATCGGTGGCATCGGCGACCGCTTCGGCGATGAACTTGGTGCCCATCTTGAAGGGCATCCACTCGAACACGCCCATCGGTCCGTTCCAAACGATGGTCTTGGACGCTTTGATGATCTGCGAATACCGGGCGGTGGTCTTGGGGCCGATATCGAGCCCCATGAATCCGTCCTTGATTTGATCGTCGAAGACTTCAATATCACCAGCTTTTTCTGCAAAGATCGTCGAACAGATGTGATCTTCGGGGAAGTGAAGATCGGTCTTGGACTCCGCAGCAAGTTCGATGATCCGCTTGGCTTCGCCGATCATATTCTCTTCGACGATTGAGGTGCCGACAGCGTACCCCAGTGCTTTGAGGAAGGTGTAGGCCATCGCACCGCCAACAAGAATATGGCTGGCTTTGGGCAAGAGGTGTTCGATCGCCGGGAGCTTGTCGGAGACTTTGGCCCCGCCGAGGATCACGGTAAAGGGGTGGTTGGGATTGGTGAGAGCCTGCGAGAGGTAGGCGATTTCTTTTTCGACCAAGAACCCTGCGACCTTCGGCTTGTTGCCCATCGCCAAAGGCAAGGCGACCATCGAGGTATGTTCACGGTGGCAGGTGCCAAAGGCGTCGTTGACATAGATATCCCCTAAGGAAGCGAGTTGAGATGCGAACTCGGGATCGCCTCGTTTTTCGCACCCATGAAACCGGAGATTTTCGAGCAGAATTACATCGCCATCGTTCATCGCATCGACCGCAGTGGCGATCTCAGGCGATTTGCAGTTCTGGGCGGGAATCTTGACTTCTTTGCCGAGCAACTCGCCGAGCCGCTTGGCGATCGGCGCCATCGAGTAGGCTTCTTCGTAGCCTTTGCTCGCCGGGCGTCCCAAGTGTGACATCAGGATTGCCTTGCCGCCGCGCTCGATGACCGAGTTGATCGTCGGTAGTGCAGCTTGGATTCGACGGTCATCGGTGATGGTTGAGCCATCGAGTGGGACATTGAAATCCACCCGGATCAGGACTCGTTTTCCATCGACTTCAATATTGGCAATTGTCTGCTTTGGCATGGTTGGATCTCCCTGTATGATTCTTTATTCTATGCGCTGGCGCATGAAAAAACGGGCGAAATGCCCGTTGGTTGAACAGAGTTGGAAGCAAATCAATCTTCGAGCATTTCGTTCGATCGCCCGCGAACTTGGGCGCTGCCTGTGTCGAGTAGTCCGTCTCGCATCTTGCGGAGCTGGGCTTGGATCGAGGCATCGATGAGTTGGTCGCCCATGCGGAGTTTGATGCCTCCGAGCATCGATGAATCGGTGTAGGGGTGCATAATGACATCTTTCCCCAAAGATGCAGACAACTGAGCACGGACGGATTCAAGCTCGCCAGTACCGATGGGCGTGGCGGTGAAGACATCGACTTCGATGCGTCCGAACTGGTCTTGGACGAGGCTGTCCATCGCTACAGTAATCTGGGAGAGATTTGCCAAGCGTCCTTTGCGGTTGAGTTGGCGGAGAAACTTCAGGGTCAAATCCGAGACCTTATCGCTGAATATTCGCTCGAGTGAAGCATCGCGCTTGCCTGAGTCGATCAGGCGCGAAGCGAGTAACTCGGAGAAGGCTTTATCGTTACGAGCGAGTTCGACGATATCTTCGAGTTCGCCAAGGATGGACTCAGCCTCGGCCTGTCCGCCTGCTTGCTGGGCAAGTTCGAAGAGACTCTTGGCGTAGACATTGGCGAGGGCGCTGGGTTGTGCTTCGATCAAAGGCATGGTGAGGCTCCGTTTAGCAGTTGACCGATTTCATCTCGGCGAGTGATTCGTCCATCAGCTTTTGCTGATCGTCGACTGTTACTTCGCGGGCGAGAATTTTGCCTGCCATCACGGTGGCGAGATTGACCGATTCATTGTACAACTCGCTGAGTGCCTGTTTCTTGGCCGCGTCAATGTCAGCAATTGCTTTTTCCCGCATGACTGCGAGCTCAGCGTCGGCAGTGGCCTTGAGCTGGGCCGCGAGGGCACCTTGTTGGGCGCGAGTTTCTTCAAGCATCTTTTGGGATTCGGCCCGTGCACTGGCGAGATTCTTCTCATATTCGTCGAGTGCTTCTTTTGCCTGTTGGCGTGCTTCTTCTGCCGCAGCGATTTCGCCAATGATTTTCTCGTTGCGCTCATCGAGCCCTGCAACAATCTTGGGCCAAACCATGACCGCCAAAATACCAAAAACAATCAAGAAGAGCACGATTGCAGTCACGCCTGGGATGATTCCAGCGCTTGGTTTCTCAATGACCGAAGCCTTCTCAGCAGCAAGGGCGGCGGAGCTCATCGCGGAGAGAGCAAGGATTGTGATGTATGTGTAACGCTTCATCAGAAGTTCTCCAATACGCAACCCATTGCGGGTGCCTTGAGTCGGTGTAAAAACCAAACCCGAGCGTGTTTCAGCCCGGAGTTGGTGGTTGTTCGATCAGCCGAAAACTGCCAGCAAACCGACGACGACCGCAAAGAGGGTCGCGCCTTCGATGAGTGCTGCAGCGAGGATCATGTTGGTGCCGATGGTGCCCGAGGCTTCAGGCTGACGCGCGATCGACTCGAGCGCACCTTTGCCGACCATGCCGATACCGACACCGCCGCCGACGACTGCAAGACCAGCACCGATGGCTGCCAGACCCTTGCCAATGTTTTCAACACCCGCAGCAGCGACTTCAGCGCCGGTTGAGTCCTGAGCGAGGGCCATTGGGGCGAGAACTGCGATGGTGCCAGCAGCGAGAACGATTTTTTTGGTGAGCTTCATTTCGGAAATTCCTTTCAGAGGCCGATTCTTTGTTTTTCGACCAGACCTTGGAAATGCGGGAAGAATCCACTGTCGATCCAACTCGGATCGCAATGGCCTTGGGTGCCTCCCCGCGGTAGCCCCAGGCCCAACTATTGCTAAAAACAGATCATGCGAGGCCTGCCTCGGCGAGATCATGTGCGGTTTCGTGTTCACCATGATGCGCCAGCAACGAGATGAACACGGTCGTGAGGAACATAAAGACAAATGCCTGCAAGAACGAGACAAACAACTCGAGGAAGTAAATCGCGATCACCGCGATACTCGAAATGATCCCGACGGGCAATCCGATCAGACCAATATTGCTAAATCCGTCAGCAGCAAATCCAAGCAGCACCGCGACGAGGATATGACCCGCCGTCATGTTGGCGAACAAACGAATCGACAAGGCGATGGGTTTGATAAAAGTACCTAGGATTTCAATCGGGATAATAATCGGCCAGACAAAGATTGGTGCGTCAGCAGTCAGATGCTTGAGATATCCCGCAACACCGAGCTCCTTCAAACCAGCCCAGTTAATCATGAGTCCTGCGAGAATCGAAAGGGCTGCGGTGACATAAATACTCTGAGTGGCTGTCCCACCGATAAAGGCTTTGTGTTCAGCGAGCATCTCAGGGGCGAACTGACCCGCCATCAGGTTCTGAAAATCAAGCAAAGGAACCAGCCCAAGCAGGTTGTTGATAAGGATAAAGAAGAAAATAGTCCATAGGAAAGGCATGAACTGATTGGTACGCTCGTGGAGTAGCGGGCGAACCGTGTTCTCGCGGAGATACCCACAGATCACTTCAATCATATGTGCGAAGCGAGATTTGGTGATCCACCGATGGTGTCCATCATCCTCTTGACCAGTCGCCACAGCCTTGGCGACAAAGAGCCCGCCGAAGATCATGATCAGTGCCGTGATGACCATGTTGGTCTGGGCCGACGACCAGATCCACCATCCACCTTCAGAGATGAAGAACGGGTGATTGATGACATGGGCAACCGGGTCGGCTGCTGCGAGTGTGAAATTCGACATCAGGAAATACCCTCCGCATCAATGATCGGCGTCATGCCGAGCGTGTGCTTCTGGATCAGTGAGACAACCGCTGCCACATCGACGACCAGGGTGACCATCAATACGCTCAGCATCGTCAGGAAAAAAACAACCCGATCTGGGCCTGCGATCACATAGGTGGCGATCCCAATCGTCAGCACGGTCAACGCGCGGATCATGGTGCCAGCAAGCACAGGTACACTCCATGCGGGGGCTTCTTTGGGAGGCATCGTCAAGAGAATGCCCATCGGGATCAGCACCCCGGGGATGGTCGCCAAGAGTGTCCAGAGCCCATCGCTCATCACGCCATCGCGTTGAACGGCGATCAAACCACCGAGCAGGGCAACAACGATGCACACACCCAAACCGATTGATCCGGTTCGGATCAAAGGCATCTTGACCTCGTTGGGTGTGATTTGTGTGCTCATGATGCTGTGCGTATGTGCCTCTAGACCGAAGAAAAGGGTGGGGATTGTCAAGAACCCCATCTTGCCGGGCGAGAAGGATAGGGGGCACGAACCGGATCGGCGAGTCGATAACAGACAGTTTTGCACCCTTTCTTGACAAGTTTTCGCCGGGGAAGAATCCGAGCGAAGCCCGATCAAGTCTCCGGATCGCCATCGGTTCTTGGTGAGGACTTGGTCTGCTCCCTGTTGAGGTCCATCGCCTCGCGGATAAACCGGTAAAACCCGACAATCAGCCCGGTAATGGCCAAAATAATCGTCCAGAGCAACCCGGTATTGGTGATCAGCGAGTCGATCGCGTACCCGATCGCGCCCAGCCCGATCATCCCATAGACGGGATCGAGTGCGATGCTCCACGCCTTGGCTTGACGGGTACGATCGCCTCGCGATGTCGTGTCTTTGGTACTCATATTTCAGATTCTACCAGAACCTGGCGTCCACACTCGGCTTGGGTTCAATGAATCTTCCCAAAGGCGAAGGTTCTCGCATGCCCGGTGGCCTCTTTGAGTTTCGAGAGATCCGAACCCGAGCCCTGGGCATGATCGGGTCGTCCGCCACCTTTGCCGCCCATGATTCCGGCAACCTCGCGAATCCAGTCTCCCGCCTTGAGTCCCTTGGCGACCAGCCCTGTCGGCACCGTCGCCATTAACGCGACACGCCCAGCGCTCGTATCAGGACTCATCAGCATCACTGCCTTATGAGGACAGGCGTTGGTGATGGTCTTGAGGGCCGCTTCGAGGGCGCCACGGTCGGAACCGAGTTCCAACGACGCGATCACGATTTCCTCAGGCGAACCCGCAGCCGCCTGTGCAATCCCCGTCGCCAACCCTTGTGCCGCTTTGGTCTTCTGGGCAGCTGCCGCCTTGCTCGCTTCTTTGAGTTTCTTCTGAATTTTGCCAAGCTGAGCACGGACCGCATGTTTCCCCGTTGCCGGGAGTGTCTCTTGTTCGAGCAGCACGGTGATCTCTTGATGCTTACCTGTCAGTTCACCGATTGGAAGCATATCGAGTGCATTGGCCTGCTCTAGAATCGCTTGGGCCCGTGCATGGGCATCCACCGCTGCCTGTCCGGTGAGCGCGGTGATCCGCCGGATGCCCTTGGCGATGCCCTCTTCATTGAGCAGCGCGAAGCGTTTGGCGATACCGGTCGTTTCGATGTGCGTGCCGCCACAGAACTCGATCGAGGCACTTTTCCACATATCATTTTCAGGATTGGCCAACAACTGATCGACCTCGATCCCGATCGACACCACCCGCACCGGATCGGGATAGGTTTCGCCGAAGACCGCTCGCAACCCACTGATCTTTTTGGCTTGTTCGAGTGGCGCCAGAGCTGCATAGACTGTCAGATTCTGGTCGATTTCATGATTGACCAGTTCTTCGATCTTGGCGATTTCATCTGCATTCACAGGCTGATTGTGCGTGAAGTCGAACCGGAGTTTTTCATTGTTGACCAATGAGCCCCGCTGATCGACATTGCCTCCAACAACTTTGCGCAGCACAAAGTTCAAGAGGTGCGTTGCCGTATGGTTCGACGATACGGCTGCCCGATGATGATTCCCCAGATGACACATGACATCGTGATTGATGCTCAGTTTGCCCTTGGTGATGCGTCCGATGTGCAGGACATAGCCGCCGAAGGATTGGGTGTCTTCGACCCTGAAGTGCGCCCCAGTTTTGATGCAGTGCAGCTCGCCAACATCCGCGACCTGCCCGCCCATCTCACTATAGAAGTTGGTCTTATTGAGCACGACCCCGACCCGCTTCATCCCCGCGTTGGTGTTGTCGGCGTGGTCGTCGAAGTTGTGCCCGTTCCAAATGGCCTTGATGGTGCCTTTGATATCGCGTGTGTTGAACTTGAACGAATCATCCGTAGGCTTGACATGGAGATGCCCGAGTTTGGCGACCTGCTCCGCCCGAAGCTCAATCTTCTGCTCGCTGGTGTCTTTACGCCCGCCTTGGCGAGAGCGAGCCTTCGCCTCTTCCATGGCTTTCTCAAAGCCGTCAAGATCAACCGTCAGCCCGCGTTCTTGGGCCATGAGATCGGTGAGGTCGATGGGGAACCCGTAGGTGTCGTAGAGTTTGAAGGCGTCCTCGCCGGAGATTGATTTGGAATCGTCGATCAATCCTTCAAACATCTTGATCCCACGATCCAGCGTCTTCCCAAAGCTCGTTTCTTCTTCGGCGATAATCCCAATCACCCGCTCGCCATTCGGCACCAGTTCCGGGAACGCCTCGCCCATCATCTCCATCACCGTGGGCGCCAGCGCCGCGAGGAACCCTTCGGGCGCATCAAGTTTCTGCCGCCCATAGCGAACAGCCCTTCGCAAGATCCGCCGGAGCACATACCCGCGCCCTTCGTTCGATGGCATCCCGCCGTCGGTGATCGCAAAGACCAGCGTGCGGATATGATCGCCGATTACACGGTACGCCTCATCGACGCCATCGGTATCGTCGGCTCCGAGTTTACCCGTGTACGCCCGGCAACCCGTCAACGATTGAAGTTTCTCAAAGATCGGCGTGAACACATCCGTGTCGTAGTTCGAGTCCTTCTCCTGCAAGACCGACACCACCCGCTCAAGCCCCATCCCCGTATCGACATGTTTGGCAGGGAGTTGGCTCAATTGGCCGCCTTCGAGCCGATCGTACTGGATGAACACCAGATTCCAAAGTTCGATGACCTCCGGGTCGTCGGCATTGACCAGATGCGACGCATCGCGATTGCCCACACGATCGTAGTGCAACTCCGAGCAAGGCCCGCAAGGTCCGGTGTCGCCCATTTCCCAAAAATTATCCTTCATTCCAAAGGCCATCACTCGCTCGGGAGGAAGAAACTGCTCCCAGATTTTCTTGGCCTCGAGATCAGGTTCGAGCCCAGCCTTCTCGTCGCCTCCAAAGTACGATGCATAAAACCGTGATGGATCAAGCCCAAGGCACCCACGCTCACGAGGCCCGGTCATCAACTCCCATGCCCACGCAATCGTCTCGGCTTTGAAATAATCCCCGAACGACCAGTTCCCGAGCATCTCGAAAAAAGTATGGTGATAGGTATCCTTGCCGACATCATCGAGATCGTTGTGTTTGCCGCCCGCGCGGATGCACTTTTGTGTATTGGTCGCGCGCTTGAGTCCCTGCAAAGGCGAGTTGGGATCAAGTGTGCCTTGGAAGATCGGCTTATATTGATTCATGCCCGCATTGGCAAAGGTATCGCGCAGGGAGGGATCGTTCGTCGGGCAGGTCGTCGATGAAGGCACGAAGGTGTGCCCGCGATCGGTAAAAAAATTGATAAACGCGCTGCGAACCGCAGCAGCCGAGTTGGTATCAATCGCAGAAGGGGGCATGGGGTGTTCCGTTTCTGTTTAGTGGGCAGGGCGACTCAATGACGCACGGGGGGATGGTAGGAGCTTTGTATTCGTATTGTGCCGATTCCCAAGGTCCCAAAAGCACACAAAATAACCGAGTTTATTGGCAGTGAGGCGATTCTCGGGGTCTCTTTGGGTGTTCATCCGCATCAGTGAGTATCACAAAAGACACGAGGAGCATTCATGTGTTATCCGTTTACCCCCTATGCGCTGCTCGTTTGTACATTGGTCGGCGGCGCCTCGGCCGGGGTCATTCGCCACGATGTCAACGATGCCTTGTATCAGGAACTCGGGCAACAGAACCCGTTTCGCGCAGTTGGCCAGCTGAGTGTTTCGTTCTCCACCGGGGGGGGGACAAGCTGTTCGGGAACTTTGATCGCGGATCAATGGATCCTCACTGCTGCTCATTGTGTCGATCGTCCGGTCGATTCGGCAGCTTTTCTCCGTGATACCAACTTCGGATTCATCGACCAAGTCATCCTTCATCCAGATTGGCAACGCAATAACTTCCTCGGCGGCGGAGACCTGGCCCTCTTGCGCCTGAGCACGCCGATCACCACCATCGACCCTGCCGAAATCTACACTGGCCGCGATGAACTCGGGGCCCAGGGTACCATCGTCGGATTCGGACAAACCGGTACCGGGCTGACCGGGGCGCAGGCTGGAACCCAAGGTACACTCCGCGCAGGCAACAATGTCATGGATGTTCTGGGCACCGCGCGAGGCTGGGACGAGCGCATCTTGCTCACCGATTTCGACAACCCGCTCAACCCCGGAGATTCCAATTATGGCTCGAACTCGCCTTTGGATCTCGAATACTCCATTGCACCCGGCGATTCAGGCGGCGCGATGTTCATCTTGACTGATGCAGGATGGCAGATTGCCGGAATTAGCTCATTTGTCAACTCCACTGATGGCTCGCCCAACAGCGACTACGGCGACTCCAACGGTTTTACCCGCGTTTCGGATTACTCAGCTTGGATCAACTCGATCATCCCGTCCCCGGGAACCCTCCCAATGCTGGCTGGCGGATTGCTCTTCGGTGCCCGAAGACGACGGATGGGCTGATCTTGTCGGGGTGATCGGCTACCCTTCTACTGCAATGGCCAAATGTCCCACCAAAAAGAAAACGACCAAGAAAACGACCAAGAAAGCTCCTCGCAAGCGGGTCGTGACAGATGCCGCCCCGGCGATTCGGCTCTATGACCCGCCGATCGTACTCGGGCAGGTGCTCGGGCAGGCACGGGCAACTGAAATTCTCGGGCAGTCCATGCAATCCGGACGGGTACACCACGCTTGGATATTCCATGGTCCCGAAGGGGTCGGCAAGTTTACGACTGCCATCGCATGGGCCGCGACGATCCTTGATCCGAGCTCGGTTCCCGATTTGAGTGGGCAGATCGCGCCCGATCCACAGAGCCATGTCCAACAGCTGCTCAAGGCGGGTACGCACCCGGATTTGCATGTTATCAAGAAAGAACTCGCGCGGTATCACGAGGAAAAAAAAGTCCGCGACGCCAAACTCGCAACCATTCCCAAAGCCATCGTTGAAGAGCATCTGATTGTTCCTGCGACGCTTGCTCCAACGATGAGGAGCGATTCGATCGCAGGCAAGGTTTTTATTGTCGATGAGGCCGAGCTGCTTGATCGCTCGCCGACCAATGCCCCGGTGCAGAACGCGATCCTCAAAACCCTCGAAGAGCCCGCCCCCGGGATGGTGATTATCCTCGTGACCTCAAGCGAAGATCGGCTCTTGCCCACCATCCGATCCCGATGCCAGCGCGTGGCGTTTACGCCCCTCGATGAAGACGCGATGCGTGCATGGGTCAACACGCAGGATTTGAATCTCGATCCCGACGAACACCATTGGCTGATGCACTATGCCGGGGGGTCACCAGGGCGGTTCCTCGGGGCGGTCGATGGTGGGCTCTACCACTGGCACAAGCAGATCGACCCGATGTGCCGAGAGGCCGAGCGAGGTGTGCATTCGATCACGCTGGGTACGACGATGGGCGAGTTGGTCGATCAATGGGCGACCAAGTGGGTTAAAGAGGGTGAAAAGATCGGTGAGAACCGATCGAAAGAAGCTGCCAATAGAAAAGGTGCCGATCAGATGTTTGCTCTGATCGCTCAGCGCGCCCGCAAGGGATTGCGCGAGTCTGCATCAACTGCTCGTGCGCTTCATGCGATTGATTGCGTCGAGCGTGCCAAGGTCGAGCTCAACACCAATGTGCAGGTCAAGTTCGTAATGGAACATCTGGCCTCAGGGCTCAGCGAACCAATATAAGTTTTCGGATAGGGCTTTTAGGCCTGGAAGCTGATCGGATGATGGGCCATGCCCGAAGTACTCGATGGGGCAGGTGGTGAGGTATGGGGTGCCGATTGTGCAGCCGAGTTGAGCATTTCTGATTCGCGTTCACGGGCGAGTTGGTCCATGGTCAGGACCCAAGTCTCGCGTTCGTATTCAAGTAAACCGATGACGGCATCAAGAGTTGCAATATCTTTCTCGATACTGGCTTTGACCAGTTCGCCATACATATAGGTGTAAAGTTCACGGACCGCTTTGGCAATTTCTGGCGCGGGGTCAGTTTTGATTGTATTGGTTAGTTCAAGGATGATATCCCTGCATTGGGTAAACCCTTCATAGATCATCTCAGGATGCTGCTTTTCAAGCCCTACACGGGCCTGGTTGGCAAATTTGAGTGCTCCATCGAGGAGCATCAGCCGAAGTTCCTCGGGCGACGCAGTCATCACCTTGGTTCGCAGATACGCATTGGCGGTGGTGTTTTCATTCATCGCAGAGGAGGTATCGGTTCGTTCTGATGCTTTCTTGAGTCCTGTTTTATCCAAGTGAAGCCAGTTGTGCCAAAGATGATCCTTGGGTTTGGAAGGCTCCGATTGCCTGTTCCATTGCCAAGAACTGCCGTTGGAGGACGATGCGTTTGTTGTCGAGTCCGCGCTGAATTGCTTCGATTCGGTCTTCCTGAAGCTTAATTTGCGCATCAAGTGCATCGGATCGGTTTTGGAGCACACCTCCGATGCTTGTGACATATGAGTTGGCAAATTCTTCAAGCTGGCCGAGCACGCTCAATTCGGTAAAGAAGGGTTCATCAATGGTGTTTGGATCACCATCGTCGTCTGCGTCAAGAGTCTGTTGGGTAAAAAGATTTTCAACCGCATCGGGGTCTTGGGCATAGGCCTCTCGGAAGACTTCGGCATCGAATTCAAGCTTTCCGCCTGATCCAACCCGGATTCCTACTTCGTTTAGTGAGTTGAAGGTATCAGTGAATCCGTCATTTTCTCGGCGGATAACCGAATACATGGAGTTGCGCAAGTTCAAAAGCGTTCCATCACCAAGAAGAATTCCGCGCTCTTCGGTTTCTTCATCGTAGCGTGTTTGGAAATCAATCCCCTCGATGACATTGTTGAATGATGCGACGAAGTCACTGATTTTGGATTCAATTTCGGCAGTATCTGTCGTTACCGAGACTTCAACGGGGTCTTCTGCGCTCGAGAGTAGATCAATGGTGACGCCTTGGATAATACCATCGAGCTGGTTGGTCGAGCTCGTCAAGAATACTGCAGTGGCAGGGTTGTCAGATCCAAAGAATACACGAGCATCGTTACCTTCGTCGAGTACGGTGAGTCCGAGATCGAACCCGTTGGTGTTGATCAAGAATCGTCCATCTTCACCAGATCGCTCACTGGTAAGGTTAAGCCTGAATGGTGCTGATCCAACTCCGGTATTGATTACCGAGGCGCTTACCCCAACATTGGCGGCATTGATCGCGTTGCGGACATCTTCAAGCGTGGCGTCGGCGTCAAAGTCAATGATCTTTTCAAATGAGCCTGTGATGAAGTTATCTGCGCCCGAACCAGTCGCCTCACCCTCAATTCCGAGCTTGGTTGCGACAGATCCCGAAACATCAGCAATGGAAATTGTTGTACCGGCCCCGCTTGTGTCTTCAATGGTGATGCCATCGCCATTGTCGTTAATCCGTGCATTGATTTCAAGTGAAGGCGATGCGTTGTTGATTTTTTTGAGCAGATCGGCGATGGTGTTATCGGAGTTGCTGATGGTGATTTCTGCGCGAATACCATTGGCGTCGACGATTTCAAATGTTCCAGTGCCGATTCCCTCGCCATTATTAAGTTCGTCAAGAAGTGAACCTGAGCCGATGTAGGCCAGTTGCAGATTCGATCCCGTAGCAATCCCATCCGCGAATGATCCTGAAATCCCTAGAATTGCCGCGGTGTCACTTCCTCCGGTTCCAGTGATGCTCAAGGTCGTACTTCCGACGGTGTTATCAACGATTTGAATGCCAGTACCATTGTCATTGACCGAAGCGGTTACCGCGCCGTTCGAATCGGCATTGATCTTGTTGATAATATCATTGATGTCACCGAGTCCGCTGATATCGCTCGTGAAGGCGCTGACTCCGTCTTGTGTTACGAAGTTGAGTATTCCATCGGTTGTGCCCAGACCGGTTCCTCCGTTGAGGCTTGAGACAAGTTTGGTGTTCATTCCTGCGAGGATGCGCGATCCATTGGCGGTGCCTCCGGTGTAGCTGCCTGCGAGTCCGAGGTCTTGAGCGGTTGTGACGATGCCGGTACTGTTGGAGAAGTTGGTGATATCGAAATTGCGTCCGGATGAATCGATGATATCGATCCCCCCGGTTGTGGCATTGATTGATGCGGTGAACTCGGGGAATCCTGCTTCGCTCAGTTGTGTATTCAAGCGATCAATGACGCCTCCGACAGTTGAAACTGCTCCACTTACGATTCCGATGACGGGATCTCCATCATCGTCGAGGATTGGGTCGCCGTTTTCATCAGTAAGTGGTCCTTCGATCTCGCCGATGCGGATATCGACGACGATGTCATCAGTACCGACTCCAACTCCATCGCCGTCGATATCGATGGTGATGGTAAAATCCTGAATGCCTTGTCCGGATGCTTGGCGAATGGCAACTCCTCGCCCATCATTGAGTGATTGGAGCGAAGTGTTGGCATTCATACTGAAAACGGAAGTACCGGTGAGCGTGCCTCCACTGATGTTGTTGGGATCGAGCCCGAGCGATGCAAGGATACCTGCTCCAGATTCTTCCGAGATACTCAAGGTGCCGGTGCTGCTGATAACGAAGTTGTCGTTTTCGACTCGGGCAGTAACACTCGGGACCGATGAGATTGCGTCAAGTACTTCCTGCACGGTTCCGGCACGCGAGAGATCAACCTCGGTACCATTGACAGTGATAACTCCTCGTGTGATTCCATTGCCATCGTTGAGATCCGCCAAAGCGGTGTTCTTGTCGAGTCGTGCAGCATCGGATTCAAAAGAGAGTGACGAAAGCCCAATGGCTGAGGAATCAAGATCGGCGAATCCGCGTGTGAGCATCTGTTGAGTTGAGACCAATCGATCGACGATGAAGTTGTAACTTCCCGGGACTGCTGCAGAGTTGGCTGTTGCGGTGAGTACGGATTCATTACTTGATGCAACACTTCGCGATGCAAAGATGTTGTTGATTCGAAAAGATGCTGCTGCGGTTTTGAAGTTGTTGAGCCTGGAGTTGATATCCAAGAAGGCGGATTGCTGTGATTTGAGTTGGATGACCCGTTGTTGGGCAAGAACCTTGGGGCGTGATTGGACCGAGATCAGCTGATCGATCAGCGATGCCGAGTCAATTCCTGAGAATATTCCAACGCCTGTGGTGATGCCACCCATAGCTCAACTCCTTTTGAGCAGTGCTCTCAACTGAATAAGTTTCTTTGGGGGCGATTGCTTGTCGCCAGCCCACCCCCGGGCCCATGCCCAGAAAAATTCATGCCATCGTTTCTATCGGGTAAGAAGCGGGGCATTCTCGACTGAGATTCACCGAATCGATAACTATGGTCGCTATGGTTTGGGTTGAGGGAAGAGAAGTTGTGTTGTGCGCCCGACCGATAAGGATTTGCCTTGTCATTGCGCAAAAATTGCCGACACACAAATCAAGTACCTGATTCACACGGTTGGTCTGCTAATATCCACCTCATGCCTACAAATCATCACACAAATCATTCCATGGTGCCGATTACTCCCCAGCGTGGATCGTACGCAGTGAGGCATACTCTCTTGATTGGGATACATTGATGAGTATACATGACCAGTCTAGTTTGAAGAATGCTTCTTCTGTGCCGTTGCGCTCGGCGACATTGATCGTTTGCGTTCTGGTCGTTGTTTCTACGCTTCCTTGGATTTGGATGGCCTTTGGGAAATTTGGCGGATTCGCATGGGGTATGTTCGGGTTTGAGGCAATTCTTTTGCTCGGGTGTCTGATGACGATCCTGGCTTCACTGGGCAAGATTTGGGTTGGGAAGGCTTTTCCCATGGCTGTTGCTTGCCTCATCGGAACCATCCTCGTCGGGGCCGTCTTCGGGATTCATGTCGATGCACGGGCAGTTGTTGGCGATGACCCTCAGATCGGCCCGTGGATCAATCGCACACTCCTGTTCCGATTCGGCGCCATCGGCGTGTTGAGTTTCTTGGCGACGCTCGATGTGTACCGCCGAGACACACGCTCATGGTCGCTGGCCCTGCGAAGTATTCTCTTCTTCGCCCCAGTGATGGCGGCTTTGGGTTGGATGAAATTCAAAGGTATGCCCACAGTCGCCGATGCCTCGGGTGAGCCAAGTCCAATCCGCATGATCCTGATTCTCCTGGGGGGGGTGATTCTCGGCGTCCTCTTCTCGATCGGTGGGCACTTCCTGATCCGTTCATATGAAATTGCCATTCCTGAAGAAGAGCCCGAAAAAACAGGCAAAAAGGCCGCCTGATCGTCGATTTTACGCCAAAAGAGCCCGTGGTTGAAATGGGCACGATCCGCCTGCCAACAATCGAGTATGAGTGATTTTATTCTTTTGGCCATTGCATTGTTTTTCGCAGCCGTCATCGGTGCCGGGGTTGTTTCCTTCCTTGTCTCGTCGCTCAAGCGCGGGCGCCAAGGGGGAGGAGTCGACAAAATCTCACTTCGTATGCTCACCGAGCGCGTCCGAGCTGTGGGTAAACTTGTCGGACTCGAAGTTCACGCCAAAGAGATCGCCACTGCGACGAGTGGGTGGAACTGGCTGCCTCCGATTCTGCTCAGCCAAGCCAAAATTGCCATGATCTTCCAGTTCGAGAAGCAGTACGCTGTCGAGCTCAGCGCCATCACCGACGCCGATATTGAAGACCTCGGCGATGGTCATTTTCGCATCACCTTGCCCCCAATCGTTGGCTCGTTGCGCCTGATGGATGTCGAACCCTATGACATTCAGCAAGGACGCGTCCTTGGGCTCGTCGATGTCATCAATATGAATGCTGAGCGTCAATCACTTTTGATGAAAACCGCCCAGACACAAGCTGCCGAGTTGTTTGAGAAAAACGACGAGCGCTACGAATCCCAAGCCCGCGATGCCATCGAACGCCAGCTTCATTCGATTGCTAAGCTTTTTGATGGCTCACTTGAAATCCACTGGCGAGAACAAGTTGAGCGCATCCAACCCCGCATTATCATGGACGAAGCCCTCAAGACTGGGTCGATGATGACATCCACCTAAAAGGCTCACACCGCGCTGGGGTGCCAGATTGTCTTGAACTCCACAAACGGATCCATCCATCCCGGCCCTTCGCACTGGGCATCGTCAAAGAAATCAATATCTTCGTGGATTGTCACTCGTTTGAGATTGTCTGCCGATCCCAATCGCAGCAGCGTGCGATGCGCCTCGCTGACGCCACTGGCATGAATTCCGATCAATTCGCGATGCAAACTGAAATGCTCGACGAGCTCATCGCGGTATCCACTGAGCAGGTTGACGACTCCGCCGGGCAGATCACTCGTTGCGATTGCTTCGCTCAAAATCATCGTAGGCACCGGGTTTTTCTCGCTGGCAAGCACGACACACGCATTGCCCGCAGCAATGATCGGGACCATCAGCGACACCAAACCTAACAAGGCAGGCTCATCGGGGGCAATCACGCCCACTGTCCCCATTGCAAACGGGATCGTAAAGTTGTGGTAAGGTCCCGCGACGGGGTTCGTTCCGCCCATGACCTGAGGATATTTGTCTGTCCACCCGGCAAAGTGGATCACTCGGTCAATTGCGGCATCGACCTCTCGCTCTCCACCGGCACCGATCGCATGGGCGAGTTCCAATCGCTTGCCTTCCATCATCTCGGCAAGTCGATAGAGCACTTGCCCTCGGAGGTAGGCTGTCGCATTGGCCCAGGTGCCTTGCACCTTGCTCGCTGCCTCGACAGCATTGCGCACATCCTTGCGCGATGCCCGGCACACATGGGCAATCAGATTTTGTGCGCTGTCATGGACTTCGATCGTTCGTCCGGATTCGGTGCGTGGAAACTTGCCGCCGATGGCGAGTTTGTAGGTCTTGATGATGGGGATTCGTTCACTCATAAGTTTCTCGTTTTCAGTCGACGCGTTTCAGAGCAAGTATTCCATTTCGAGTTCATGCCGAATCGCGATTCCGTCAAATCCAGCATTGGGAATTTCAGGTTTCATTTTTCGAGATTCCGTCACCGCATCACGATACAACGCGACCAAATCAAACCCTCGGCGTTGATAAAACCGCAATGCAGGTGTGTTGTCGTTGGTTGTAATGAGCCAAAGCCGTTTGCACTCGAGCGCACGCGCCTTGTCGCGCACGGCATCGAGCAGGCACGATCCGATTCCGCCGTGACCGGCCATCGAGTTGTGTGTGATGATTTCGCACGCATCGTTCGTGATGTGATAAGTCAAGAGCCCGACTTCGGACCCGTCGCGTACCGCGACAATTCCAGGCAACTCATCGGCTTGGAGCCGTTGTCCACGGGTGATTTGTACTGTCGAACCCCAATATTGAATCAGCACTCGCTGGACCCAGGTCTTATCTTCAGCGGTCAGGTCGCGGATATCGAATGAATGGATGCCTGTCTGTGTTGTCATGGTGTACCCCTGATATGATTTTTACTGATTTACTGGCAATAGGCCAGCAATCCGTGTCGTCCGCCTTCGCGCCCGAATCCGGATTCTTTATACCCGCCAAACGGACTCGTGGGATCGAATTTGTTGTAGGTGTTGAGCCAGACAATCCCCGCGTCGAGTTTTTTGGCGACATCGAAAATCTTCGACCCCTTATCCGTCCACACACCGGCAGCCAACCCATACGGCGAGTTATTCGCCCGTGAAATCGCCTCATCTGGCGTGCGGAAACTCAACACCGCCAAGACCGGACCAAAGATTTCCTCTCGCGCGATCGTGTGGCTCGGCTGCACCCCCGTATAAAAACAAGGTTTGCACCAATATCCCTTCTCGGGCAGTGTCGATGGGCATACATCATGCTTCGTCGCACCTTCATTTTCACCGGTCGCCAAGAATCGTTCGATCGTGTCGAGTTGCTCTTTCGAGTTGATCGCGCCCACATCGGTGTTCTTATCCATCGGATCACCAACCCGAAGCGTGCTCATCCGATCGGTCAGTTTGTCCACCACCCGATCGAGAATGGACTCCTGCACAAACAGCCTCGATCCGGCGCAGCACACATGCCCCTGGTTGAAGTAGATACCCTCGATAATCCCCTCGATCGCCTGATCGAGCGAAGCATCCTCGAAGATGATGTTCGCGCTTTTGCCTCCGAGTTCGAGCGTGAGTTTCTTTTTCGTCGAAGCCACCGTCTTGGCGATCGCCTTGCCGACCACGGTTGAGCCCGTGAAGGCAATTTTGTCAATGCCGCGGTGCTCAACCATCGCCTTGCCCGTTTCGCCTGCGCCCGTGACGATGTTCACCACACCCTTTGGCAGCCCGATCTCTTGACAAATCTGTGCAAACCGCAATGCTGTGAGCGAAGTCGTCTCGGCGGGTTTGAGCACCACCGTATTCCCACACGCCAAGGCGGGGGCGATTTTCCACGAGAGCATCATCAACGGGAAATTCCATGGAATAATCTGCCCGCACACACCGACAGGTTTGGGATCGCGCCCGGGCAAGGCATACTTGAGTTTATCTGCCCAACCTGCGTGATAGAAAAAATGGGCTGCTGCCAATGGCACATCGACATCGCGTGATTCTTTGATTGGCTTGCCGCCATCGAGTGTTTCGAGCACCGCCAGTTCACGGGCGCGTTCTTGCATTCTTCGCGCGATGCGGTACATATATTTTCCCCGATTCTTGCCGCTCAATCCTGCCCATGCCGGCAGGGCATCGCGAGCAGCCTGCACTGCTCGATCAACATCGGCAGACGAAGCATCCGCCACCATCGCAAGCGTATCCTCAGTAGCCGGGTTCATACTTGCGAAGTGATTGCCGGAAATCGGTTCGATAAACTCACCTCCGATAAATAATCCATATTGATCGGCGATCTCCGGACGGACAGATTCGGGCGCTGGGGCATATTCAAAGATCCCGCCCCCGATTGCTGCCCGCAGATCAAGTCTTTTCGGTGCTTCAATCTTTGAAGCGGATGGTTTGCTCACAATGCTCATGCCCCCATTCTAACAGCTTGGCACGCCTCTTGCCGTCCTAACCCGCATCCTGTTGGGTTTTCTTGACCGATTCAGGCAAAGTCATGTGCCGATTGTGTCGCTTTGGGCCTTATGAGTGACTCGCCATCAGATCGAAAAACGCCCAAACTTCAACAATCAGGTTATCAAACACGCCGAGAGTCTCGATTCTGGACTGATGGGCTCCATTGCTCACTCGGACGCATCGCCGACATCACTGGCTCGGGCATGCGCATGATCGTCAAACCCGAAGATCTTCCCGAGATCGGTGATATCCAGTCCTACACATTCACGGACGAACAACGCGAGCTCACCATCACAGGTACCGTCAAATGGGTTCGCAAAGCAACCCTCTTTACCCGAAGAGGCGAAGTCGGGGTTGAATTTGTTAAACTCGATCCCCAAACCCGCGAAGCCATCATCCGCCTGGCAGTCCATGGCGAGATGGGGCTTGCCAAAGACAAAGACATCCAAGTCGCCTACCCAAACCTCTACAAAGTCCTCGGCTCAAATCGATATGCCAGCAAAGAAGAACTCCAAGCAAGCTACCGCAAAGAGGCCAAAGCCTGGCACCCCGATATCAATGATCATCCGCAAGCTGCCCAATACTTTGAAGAAATCCAAAAGGCCTACGCCGTTTTGAGTGATGAACAAGCCCGCACCAAATATGACCTCCGATTCTTCGGCCCCGAACTCGGCCCCAAAAACATCTTCGGCAATCAACCAGACGATCAACCCGGCGAACAAGCCGCGTGATCTGATCCACACTCTTGACAAATCTCCAAATCCTCCACCGCATACCCACACGCCACACAAAGTCTTTTGTGCTTCCTGTTCCTGAGTCGAATCCGCAGGGGCAGTTTCCAGAGTTGTCAAATAAACTCTGCAAAGGCCGCAAAGACAATCATGTTCACACCGCGTGCTCTCCAAAGGGGGTAAGGGGGTTTAAGGGCAAAATGCGATTTGCTTGGAGTCCCAAAGGTTCAAACGCAAAGACAGGGATGCCATTGGTGTGGAGGCGAACCAGCGAGTGAGACGATGAAGGTTTCAAATCATCCGGGCCACGATACTGCATCGAATTTATTGGCCAACCTGATCGATACTGATCGAGTACAAACTCAGGTTGGTCGTCGGTAAATTGGAAATTGAATCCAACACCGTTCTATACAGCGACAACGTCTTCGTGCATTCCCTGTCGAGTGCACAATCGTGATGATCGTGGAGGCCAGGTGACATTGTTTGAAATTCGGCGAGAAGATTGATAGATTGTTCTGGCAGGCAGGGTCGGCCAATGAGATGGGGTTGAGTCGATCCATGGAATCAGTACCGATTCGCCATGGTGAAGTGTATTGGTGAGTGGTGGTGTGACCCACGCACTGAGCCAAGCAGAAGCCACTGTGGCCAGAGTTCCGATGCCAACGAGTATAATGCAATGTTTCGCATGCTTCATATTGAATCGGCCTCACGCATCCGAGAAGTCATACCCTGCCGCATACTCCCCGCTCTTGAGCTTCTGCATACTCCGAAGCACATCATTCAACAACGAACTGGCCCCAAACCGGAACCACTCAGGCGAGAGCCATCCCTCGCCGAGCGTTTCGTTGACCATGCAGAGGTAGTGCCACGATTGCTTGGCCGTGCGGATCCCGCCTGCGGGTTTCATGCCGATCTTCTTGCCGGTGTCTTTGTAGGCATCGCGGATCGCTTCGAGCATCACCAGCGTAACGGGCATCGTTGCCGCAGGCGAGACTTTGCCGGTGGAAGTCTTGATGAAATCGCCCTCCCGGATACACGAAATTGCGATGTCGCTCGCTTTGCGCACATTGTCGTAGGTGACGAGTTCCCCGGTTTCGAGGATGACCTTCAAATGAGCATTGCCACACGCCTCGACGACCGCACGGATTTCCTTCGCGATGATCTCATATTTGCCCGAAAGGAACGCCCCGCGATTGATGACCATATCAATCTCGTCGGCCCCATCCTTGACCGCTTGTTCCACATCACGCACACGGATATCAAGCGGATACTGACCACTCGGGAACCCCGTCGCCACCGAAGCCACCTTGACCCCGGTGCCATCGAGCAGGTCCTTGGCGTAGGGTACCATTGACGGATACACACACACCGCTGCGACAGTTCCGAGCCGGCGCCCCAAATATTCCTCATCCTTCTCCCAAGGCCGAATCGCCTTGATGCACAAACTCCGCACCTTCTCAGGCGAGTCTGATCCTTCAAGCGTCGTCAGGTCGATCATCGAGACTGCAAGTTCGAGGGCATCGAGCTTGGAAGCCTTCTTGATCGATCGCGTGGTGAACGAGGCAGCCCGCCGATCGGTCATGATCGCGTCGATGCTTGGAGATGCCGTGGGCGAGATTGGTCGTGGGGGAATGGTCATGGTGTTTACTCATCTTCCGGAGTTGGTTGAGGCTCGGTGATGGGCAACCCGGTGATCTCCCATTCGACCCATCCGCCGAGATACACCTTGACCCGTTTCTTGGCGAACCCGTTGTATCCTGCTTCGATCATCCGCTTGGCCATGGCATGGGTGGATGCCTGCCCGGGGTTCTCGCCATAGAGAATCAGGTTCTTGTACCGTGTGATTGCAGGGTCGGCGCCATAGCGCAGATCAATATCAGGCGTCCGCATATTGACTGCGCCGGGGATATGTCCTTGAGCGAAACGCTCGGGTTTGCGTGTGTCGATGAACAAGGCGGTGTCGTTTTCTTTCTGCTGTTTCTCGTAGAGTTTGACTGCCTCGGTGAGGTCGATGTAGTCGATTTTGCGATCTGAAATGTTCGACTTGGCGCAACCGCCGAGCATCAGCATCGTCGGGAATCCCCCCCCAACGATGAGAAAAAGGGCTGTGAGGGTGTTTCGTGAAATCATGTGCATCTTTTTGACCATGAACAACAATAAGCAGGTGGGGTGGTGCGTTCTGCCTTGTCAGCCGATGAACATGACAGAATCCTTGTCATCCGAGGGAAGAGCAAGGGGAAGAGCTAAGGAAAGACGGAGACTCATCAATGGCGATCCATATGAAGCAACTCATGAAGCAACGCATGAAACAACTCGGCTTTTCGTCCCTTTTGGCCATCGGGGTACTTTTTCTGGGATTGGCCCAGGCCGGTGAGCACCTTTCAATCTCAGCGACGACCGAGTTCAGTGAAATTCACCCCGGCGATTCGGGCATCCTCGCCATCACCCTCGAGATCGACGAAGGCTGGCACACCTATTGGCCTGGTGTGTCCGATTCGGGGATGGGATTCAAACTCGAAATAGACACCTCCGAAAGCATCACCCTCGAGGATCCGATCTGGCCCACTCCCAAGCGGTACCTCCAACCCGGCGAAATCCTCGATTTCATCTACGAAGAGACCGCAACCGTTCTCGTTCCCTTCCGTATTGCTGGCGATGCTTCTGTCGGTGAGCTGTTGGTCTTTGACATCGACGCCGATTATCTGGTCTGCGAAGAAGTCTGCCTTCCCGAAAATGCCAGTGCCTTGGCCTCGATTGCTGTGATTGATGCCCAGAGCACCAAGTCTCCAACAGCTTCGCACGATACGATCCGCGAGCTCTATGATGCCAGACCTGAAACCTTTGATCCCAAAGCCGATCATGTGCGTGTGCAGTGGATTGCCTATCGGGCCGCGATCATGTTCCGCGACGCCACCAAGATCGAGTTTTTTCCATCGAGAGACTGTACCGAACTGGCGGATCCAATCACCAGTACCGTGACTGAAACCAATCGGCTGATCCTCAAATTTGCCACAAGCGAAAACAAAGTCATCGCCGGGCGCATTCGCTCCTACGAACGCATCGGCCCGGTCGATTACGATATCCACATCACCCCAGCCAACTAACGAACTACTTTTGAGAATAAAGTCGTCTTTTGAGAAAGGTAGTCACCATGAATCAAAAAAAAAGATGCTTTGCCGGAGTCCTCGTACTGATCGGGCTCGGCATTGCCATGCTCGGGGCAGGGCGCGTTGTTGCCGAGCCCAAAGTCCAGATTGGACAACCGGCTCCAGACTTCACCCTGACGGACCTCGATGGCAAGAAGTACACCCTTTCGGACTATACCGCCAAGGGGCAGGTCGTGGTGCTCGAATGGTTCTCGCCGTTGTGCCCGTTTGTCAAAAAACACTATCGCGAGGACACCGGTACCATGCTGACGATTGAAAAGGATTTTAAGGATCAATCCATCGTTTGGTTCCGCATCAACTCGTCGCGGGACGGACACCGGGCTTCCGATCTTGAGCTCAACAAGCAGATGGCAGAAAAATGGAACATCACTTCCCCGATTTTGATGGATCCAAAGGGCATAACCGGGCGTATCTATGGGGCCAAGCGCACCCCCGAGATGTACATCATCGACGCGGCGGGTACCTTGGTCTACCACGGCGCGATCGACAATCGCGCTGATGCCCAGAGCCCAGGCGAGATCAACTATGTCCGCAACGGGCTCGATGAACTCCTCGCAGGCAAAGAAATCTCCAAACCCTCGACCAGGGTCTATGGGTGCACGATCAAATACTAACTTGGTTCGGCGCCAACCAATCCGCACTCCTCTTGAGGCACGCCCGGAAACATCCATCGGGCGTGCCTGTTCTTTCTGGGTTGGTTCGAGAATCAGGCGAGTATTTCGGGCATTTGAGCCGATAGACTTCCAAGCCGAAAAATGCCCAAAGACCAGAACCCGTGACCATCGCTTCGGAGCACTGCATGTTTGATCTTCTTCCAGGACCACTGGGAACCTTCGCTAACTTCCTCGTCATCGCCTTGGGCTTTGGCTCGATCATCTTTATTCACGAACTGGGTCATTTTGTCGCAGCCAAATGGGCCGGCATCCGTGTCTTGGCCTTTTCGATCGGGTTCGGTAATGTCCTCGTCTCCTACCGCAAAGGCATCGGGTTTCGCAAAGGCTCTTCCGATGCCGAGTACCGCAAACTCACTTATGGCACGGACGAATCCGATCAATCTGACGAATCTGATCGCCCAGAGATCAGCCCGACCGAATACCGCCTCTCGATGCTTCCATTGGGTGGGTATGTCAAAATGCTCGGGCAAGAAGACCTCAACCCCGACGCCACATCCGAGGCACCCGATTCCTATCAGAACTGCCCGGTCGGCAAACGCATGGTCGTCATCTGTGCCGGGGTCGTGATGAACATGATCATGGCAGCAATCCTCTTCATCGTTGTGTTCATGGTTGGGCTCCAATCGCTCCCCGCTCAGGTCGGGTTCATCAGCGAAGGCTCACCGGCTGCCAAAGCCGTCGCGGTCGATTACCCCGAGCTCGCACCCGGTCTCCAACGGGGTGATGAGATCATTTCGATCAACAACAAAGCCGTTTATTCCTTCGAGGACATCCTCCCCGAAATCGCGATGGCATCCAAGGACACCCATGCCACCATTCTTGTCCAACGCCCCGGTATTGAAACGCCGATCACCTTTGAGACTATTCCGACCAAGAGCGAGTTCAACGGGCTCTTGGAAATTGGCATCTCGCCTGCATTGAGCACGACGCTCAAATCGGTCAATACCCCTGCCGAGCGTAGGCTCTGGGCGATGTCGAGCAAAGAGTTCGGCATGGACGGACTTGAACCGAACGACCGATTCGTCAGTGTCAACGGGCAGCCGATCACCTCGCCTTTCGATGTGCTCGATACTGCCAAGGCGAAACCAAACCAACCCGTCACCATAGAGATTCAACGCGGCAGCGAACACTTTGAGCACACCATCGAACAGGTGCCCGCATTGCAAACTGATCTTGTCCAAGTCGGTGAGCAAGTCCAAGCTGTCCACCATATCCTTGGGTTGACTGGTGTGATGATGGTCAATCCATATGCAGCTCCAGAAGATACCAAGCAAGGGTTACAACCCGGAGATATCTTCGCTCGCATCGGTACCGTCGAGTATCCATCCATCAGCGAAGGCATCACCACGATCCGTGCACACAAAGGGCAATCATTGGACTTGGTCGTGCTGCGTGAGGATCAACGGGTCAAACTCACCGTCGAGGTGACACCTGCGGGCACCATCGGGTTCTACCAGGCAATGAGCACGACCCATACCAACCTCGTTTCTCAACCGGCCAAGTTTGTTCGCCCGGCCGAGAACGATGAAATTGAAGGCAGTGAAGCAACTCAGCTGGTCACACCACCAGCCTACAACCTGATCGAATATCCAGGCTCGCGCATGATCGCTGTGGGAGACTCCCCGATTACCACCTTGCGCGATGTACCCAAAGGGATTCTGCGTACAATCGACGACGCATATGACGCGGGCGAAGAAACATTCATCATTCCGATTACACTCGAGCTTCCGCTCCCCATCCAGCCTGACGGTTCGATCCCCACAACAACTGTTGAACTTACCATCGACCAGGCCCAAATCCAGACAATTCGTGATTTGGGTACCACACTCCCTGGTGATGTCGCGATGGTCAACATGTTCCAGTATGCCCAGGTCATCGTCAAAGCCGACGGTCCGGTCGATGCGATTGCCCGAGGGATGAGCAAGTCTCGCAGGGTGATGATCCAGACTTATATTACCTTTCTGCGCCTCTTTGAAGGCTCGGTCAAAGTCGAGCACCTCAAAGGCCCCGTCGGGATCGCCCACATTGGGACCCAAATTGCGTCGCAGGGGTGGGTCTGGGTGCTCTTCTTCATGGCGTTGATTTCGGTAAATCTCGCGGTCATCAACTTCTTGCCCTTACCCATTGTTGATGGCGGGCAGTTCCTGATGCTCGTTTATGAGTGGATTCGAGGCAAGCCGGTGCCGATCGTGGTGCAGAATGTCGCGACGATGGCCGGTCTTTTAATGATCGGAACGATTTTCCTCTATGTCACCTTCAACGATGTCAAAACACTCTTTGGACTTTGATGGAAGGGTGTGATGTATGCCGCCGATGATCGGATTGGTTCAGTTGCTGGGCATCGGTTTCGGGTTGTATCTTGTGTTGTTGATCTTTTACACCATGTGGGGATTGACCCATCCTCGCCGACAGACCTATGCCTTGGCGGTATTCCGGAATCTCCCCGGCGATCCCGGCGAGCTCGATACACCGATCCCGTTTGAAGAACGCGTTCTTCAAGGCGCCGATGGCGAGTTGCGCCTTTGGGTGCTCCAAGGTAAGAATCCGACAGGCCCGCGCATGGTGATGACTCACGGGTGGGGATCGAGTCGAATCGGTGGACTCAAACGAGTCGCCCCGTTTCTCGAGCACGCGTCTCAGATCATCCTCTGGGATCTTCCCGGGCATGGCGACTCGGCCGGGAAGGTGTTTCTGGGATCAACAGAACACACGGATTTGGGGCACATCCTCGGCGATCTCGAAGATGAAACACCAACGATTCTTTATGGCTGGTCAATGGGGGCCGGGATTTCGCTGATGTTGGTCAACACTTGTGAAGATCAGTACTCGATTGTTGGGCTCATCTGCGAATCGCCTTATATCCACCCCGCCACTCCGGCTCGCAATGTCATTCGCCTGCGAGGCATCCCTCATCGATTGAATCTTAAACCTGCAATTTGGTTGCTCGGGATTCGATTTGGGCTCGGGCCATCATGGCGAGGGTTCGCTCGCGATGAACTTGCCAAATCGATCAAGCTTCCGATCCTGATCCTCCACGGCGACGCCGACCCGGTCTGCCCGATCGACGATGCCCAGCGCATCGCAGCATGTGCGCCAGATGCCAAACTGGTTCAGATACCCGGCGGCGGGCACAACAATCTCTGGACCGACGAGGTATTTGCCGAACAGATGCGCAAGGCAATTGAATCGTTTCTGACAAGCACAGCGAACCGGGGCGTCGATTGGTCGATCAGTCCGCCATTGCAAACTGAATTGCCTGCTCGGCCATGATGTCGCTGGCGTTGTAGATCGGCAGGTCGCAGTTATCCGAGGTCACCATCAGCGGAGCTTCAGAACATCCAAGGATTACCCCTTCGCATCCTTTGGCACCAAGTCGACGGATGACATCGAGAATCAACTGGCGAGATTCTTCGCGGACAATCCCGAAAACGAGTTCATCGAAAATGATCCGATCAAGCATCGCCGAGTCATCATCATCAGGGCGAACGAGTTTAATGCCTTTGACTCCAAGATCAGTCTGGTAGGCCGATCCCGAAGTGACATACTTGGTCCCGATGACGCCGATAACGGTGCGGTTGTCGGCTTCGATCCGGTCGGCGACGGCGCTGGTCATCTTGAGCCAAGGAATCGGACACGAGACTTCGGCAAGCTGAACGGCATGCTGGACGGCATTGTCGGGGGTGAAGCAGAACTCCGCGCCGATTGAAGCGAGTCGTTCGGCTGAGTCACGCATAAGAATCGCAACTTGCCTCCAGTCATCGCGTCGAACGGCCTCGACATACTGGGCAAGAGGAATGTTGTGGACACATACCGCCGGGTGCATATGGGGCTCGAGATTTACCGCAGCGTGGCGGAAGAGCTGCTGATAGCACAGCGATGCCCCTTCAGGACTCACACCGACAATCCCGATCTGTTTGGTCATATTCCATCGCCTTTCTCGCACCCCATCGAGTTCCAAGTGAGAGCCCGACACTTCATCATCCATGATCCTGGCTCATTCGTCAAACAGGAATGCCAAAAACGCACGAATCTTGTCTACACTCATCATTCTATGTCCAACGCTCCACAATCCAACCCGTTTGTCGTATTTGGTTTACCCGCCCGGTTCGATCTGGATGCGTCGGCCATCGAACGATCGTACCTCTCCAAGCTCGCATCGGCTCACCCAGATGTGGGTGAAGTGGGTCATGCCGGGGCCGATGCTGCGGAGTTGAACCGGGCGCGGGCGGTTTTGCTCGATGGGGAGCAACGGGCGATTGCCCTGCTCGAAGTGCTTGGCGGGCCGAGCGCATCGCAGTGCAAAGATCTCCCCGATGGGTTCCTGATGGAGATGATGGCCCGCAGGCAAGAGATCGAAGAGCAGATCGCCGAGGCAGGCGAGCAATCGCGGAACAATTGGGAAACATGGGCATGCGATGAGCGTACCCGATATACTCGGTCGGTTGCAGAGCTCTTTGAGGCATTCCAACAGATGCCAAATCCTGAAAAACTGATTGAAATCCGCATGTTGCTCAATGCTTGGCGATATATTGAACGCCTGATCGAGCAACTTGACCCTGAGTATGATCCTGCACAGGCAGATTTTCAATAAAAGATCATGAGGAGAAATCGGGATCCCCCGGCACAGGTTTATGGACGCATCAGATACACCTTTAATTATCCTGCTTGTTGCGTTGTTGGTGTGTTCTGCATTGACTTCGGCTTCCGAGACTGCCCTTTTTGGGATCACCCATGGCCAACGGGCAATGCTCAAGCGGACCAATGCCAAGCTCTCACGTATGGTTGAATCTTTGCTTTCGCGTCCGCGTGAGCTTTTGATGCAGGTGTTATTGCTCAATATGGCAGTCAATGCTTCCTACTTTATCGTTACCAGTGTCCTGACAATTCGTGCAGAATCGATGACGGTGCAAGTTGCAATTTCGGTGGGTTCGTTGGGAGCGATTATTCTTGTTGGAGAGGTTTTTGCCAAACTCTTTGCATCGTCTGCAACAATTTTGTTTTTAAGATTTGCATCACCGATGCACATGATGTTTCGCCGTCCGATTTCTCCTGTAATCCGTTTCATGTATGCGTGGATTGTGGGGCCGTTGTCAAGATTGCTTGCACCAAGCCATTTCAAGATGCAGCCACTTACAGTTTCACCCGAGCAAATGGGGACGCTGATCGAGCTCAGTGTTCACGATGGTGTGATTGATCTTGGGGAACAGGAGTTATTGACTTCCATCGTTTCGATGGGGCAGATGCGTGTTGAGCAGATGATGACGCCTCGGGTTGATATGTCGTGGATTGATTTTAACACGAGCACCGATGAGATCATTACCATCTGCAAAGCCACTGGACGGACAAGGCTTTTGGTGTGCAAGAATGGCATCGATTCGGGCATCAGTGGGATGATCAATGCCCGCAAAGTACTCGAAGGACAGAGCATTGAAGAAGCTTTGAGCGAAGTGCTCTTTGTTCCTGAGCAGAGCCGGCTCGATATGCTTATTGAGCAGTTTCGCAAAACCGGGCAGAGCATTGCGGTGTGTGTCGATGAGCATGGAGGGGTATCGGGGATTGTGACCATTGCCGATGTTACAAAGGAACTTATTGAAGAGGTCACTGATCCGCACCATGATTTGACCAACGAGGTCCAACTCGTTGGTGTGGGCAGATGGATTGTGCCTGGGCGTTTGTCTATCCGAGATTGGTCAACGATGTTTGCCGATCAATCAGTGATTGAGCATGCCAAGAAAGTGAATACGCTTGGTGGTTTGGTGATGGTGTTGCTTGATCGTTTACCTGCGGTTGGGGATCAAGTCCGGATCGGCGAGATTCAACTTACGGTGGTGGAGATGGATGAACGATCTATCCATCGCATTGAAGTGGAGATTCTCGCAGATGATGGAAAAGGCGATGAATCGCATGGAGGTGCTCAATGAGCGCTTCTGAGCTGATTTTCTGGTGGGCGGTCATGTTTATGGGGCTTGGTGGTGCCGCGATGTGCTCTGGTTTTGAAGTTGGGTTGTATACGGTCAATCGAGTTTTGGTGCGTGTGCATGCTGTCGGTGATGGTGCCCGTAGCAAGCGAGCGCGGATACTCGAATCTCAAATAGAGCATACTTCTTCGACACTGACCTCGCTGTTGGTTTGGAATAACATGTTTAATTATGCAGGTACTTTCGCGATGACGACCCTGATCGCGACACTTGGACTGGCCGATATTGAGATGATTATGATTCAGGTGGTGGTATTGACCCCGGTGCTTTTATTGTTTTCAGAATCGGTACCAAAGGAAGTTTTTCGCTCCAATGCCAATATGCTGATGGAGCGGTTTGCTTATGTGATCTATTTTATGCGTACAGTACTCATCTGGGTCCCGATTGTGCCGGTGCTTATGTGGATTGCCAATGGGGCTTCAAAGCTTGTCGGTGTTGATACACTCGGATCATTATCGACCGCTCGCGAGCGAATGGCCGATTTGCTCAAATTTGGGTCTGATCAAATGAGCGATGCCCAAGTTTCGTTGATCGAACGGGCCCTTGAACTTGAACATGCGACGGTGCGTTCGGAGATGGTCCCGCTGCGCAGCGCGGCGTCTGTGCGCACCAACTGGTCAATTGCCAAGACCCGTGCTTATGTCCGCAATTACCCCTATACCCGCTACCCTGCTCTTTCGCCTAAAGGGCAGGTGGTTGGGATTCTGAGCAGCATTGATCTCTATATCCGATCAGAGATGAATCCAAATCAGACAATCCAAGATTTGCTACATCCCCCCGTTCGGGTTGAGGGCGGGCTTTCGGTGAGTCAGGCGTTGGGGAAACTGAGCCGGGGGAGCGGGCGATTGGGGATTGTGGTGCTTGGGGGGCGCGATGTGGGGATTGTGACGCGCAAAGATTTGGTCGAGCCATTGGTGGGGGAGCTGGAAGATTGGTAAAACGATCGAGCGGGCATTGGGTGGATGTCGATATGAAGCGATATAAACGACTGGTATAAAAAGTAGTCCATATAGTTTTGGTGAGTTGGTGAATAATGGGCCCCTTCTTGGCGTTGATTCAAAGCCAAGACCTGATTTAAGGATTCCTGATGCAGAAATCAAAATTGGTCGTTCCATTCCTGCTCATGGTCGCAACGGCCATTTTTGTGCTTCCCACCGTGATCAGTCTGATCAAAGGTCCCGCCGATACGCCGGGTGTTTTTGCCAACGGGTACACCCTGACCCAAGCGACCGAGCTTTCTCAAGAAACCGGTAAACCGATGCTGGTTTTGGCCACTGCCGACTGGTGCCCGCCGTGCCAGACACTCAAGCGGACAACCCTGATGGACTCGGCGGTGGTTGAATGGATCATGAGCAACACGATCCCGGTGTATCTTGAAGACGGCGAAAATAGCGATGAAATCGGCTCGCTGGGCGTAGGGGCATATCCAACAACGATGCTGATTCAGGATGGTCAGGTGCTGGTGTCCTTGCAAGGGGCGATCAAGGCGAACCCATTCATAAGCCAGCTTCGATCGGCGATACCTGTGACGCCATAATTGCTGTCGCTATCTTCTTTTCTGAATCCCCATTCTTTCAGAACCATGTGGGTATTGCCCGGGTATAGACTTCGAGAACAATCCCCGGCATGTCTCGTGTTTCTGTGGGGTTGTCCGTTTTGGTATGGAGATATGTCATGGTTCAGAGAAGTTCGTTGCCGCTTATCGGAATCTTGGGTGTTGCCGTCATTGGCTCGACCATCGCGGTCGCCACCAACGCCATCCGCGTGACGGCTGACGACTATGAGTTTTTTGACCCTATTGTCGATGTTCGCACTTTGATCGAGGGACTGTATGTTGAAGAGCCCGACGATGATCAACTTCAACTTGGCGCCATTACCGGGATGATCGAAGAACTCAACGATCCCTATACCGCTTTCGTCCCCAAACGAGAGACCGATGATTTCGAGCGCAGTCTTACCGGCGAGTATGTTGGGATTGGGGCCGAGGTGCAGATTCGTGATGGTTGGCTGACGATTTCGTCGCCCCTCGATGGATCACCAGCGTGGAAGGCGGGGGTGATGCCTGACGATCGGGTCATTAAGATCGACGGCGAGAGTACCGAAGGACAGTCCGTCGACGATGCGATTGACCGTCTGATTGGCGAGCCCAAGACCAAGGTGGTGATCACTGTCGAACGAGGAGGCGAGACACTCGATATCGAGATTATTCGCGATCATATCAAAGTTCAGGCGGTCAAGGGGTTCATGCGCCTCGAAGGTGATGGTGCATGGGAATATGTGATTGATGATGAACGCAACATTGGGTATATTCGTTTGACCCAGTTCACCCCTAAAGCGGCACTGGAGATCATCAACGCAATCAACAATTCTGAAAAGGCCAGCGGTGAAGAACTCGGTGGGTTGATTCTTGATTTGCGGTTTAATCCAGGTGGATTGCTCGATGAAGCGGTGAAAATCGCAGACATGTTCCTTGATGAGGGGACGATCGTTTCGACCAAAGGGCGCGTGTTTGAAGAGCGTATCGAGAAGGCACACAAGAAAAATACGATCATCGATATGCCTTTGGTGGTATTGATTAACGGGCAGAGCGCTTCGGCTTCAGAGGTGCTTTCAGGGGCATTGTCCGATCATGGTCGAGCGGTTGTGATTGGTACGCGTTCGTTTGGAAAAGGATCGGTACAGACGGTCCGTGCCCTTGAGAGCGGGGTAGGGATGCTCAAGATCACCGAGCAGTATTACTATTTGCCCTCAGGCCGATTGCTCCATCGGCGTGATGATTCGACGGTGTGGGGGGTTGATCCGACGCCTGGGTATTATGTGCCAGTGAGTAATAAAGAGCTCGGCGACATGCTCACTGCTCGACGGGCGCAGGAGATTCTTACGCATGTTGATTCGGAAGATACTGTCGACATCCATGATACCGATGCGGTGCTCGAAGCATTGAAGGACCCGCAGCTCGCTGCAGCGGTTCGGGTGATGCAACACCGAGTCGATACTGGCGAGTTTGCACCTGTTGGGATCGAAGACAACACGCCCGATGATGTGGCACTGGCGGAGTTGAATGCTTTGCGTGCTCAAGAGGAGCGCATGCTTCGTGAGTTGACAAGGCTGTATAAACGAGTCGAAGCGGTTGAATCAGGGGTTGACGAGTCCAAGACTGAGGAGAATCCACGGGATTTTTGGGACGATGAGACCGATCTGACAGATGGCGAACTCATTGTCCGCGATAAAGATGGCAACATCGTTACCACACTCAAAATCACAGGCGACAACCTTGAGCGCTGGCTTATTGATGCCGATGTCGAGAAGATTGAACAGGATGAGAACACAGAAACGGAATCCAATTCGTGATTGTCTTGGGGATTGAATCTTCATGCGATGAAACCGCAGCTTCGGTGGTCGAGGATGGGCAGGTTGTTCGTTCGTCGATTGTCGCCAGCCAGTACGAGCTTCACGAGGAATTCGGAGGCGTTGTCCCCGAAATCGCATCACGCGCTCACGAACAACACATGATTCCGGTGCTCCGTGATGCGATCGAACAGGCGGGGATCAAGTTGCGCGATATCGACGGGATTGCGGTGGGGCATCGCCCGGGGTTGATTGGGTCGCTGTTGGTGGGGTTGAGTGCAGCCAAGGCATTGGCGTGGTCGTTGGGGGTGCCGATGGTTGGGGTGGACCATGTCCATGCGCATCTCTACGCGGGGATGCTTGGCAGGGAGATTCCCAAGTTTCCCGCACTCGGTGTCGTGATCTCAGGCGGGCACACCTCGCTCTATCGCATGGACTCAGAAATGAAACTGATTCGATTGGGCGCGACGATTGATGATGCGATTGGCGAAGCCTTCGACAAGGTCGCTGCGATTTTGGGACTTGGGCATCCTGGTGGTCCAAAGCTCGATGCACTCGCGACCGAGGATGGAGCGGACGATTGGGCATTTGATTTTCCGGTGTCTCGACTTGGAAAAGAGTCGCTCGATTTCAGTTATTCAGGACTCAAAACAGCGGTGCTCTATACTGCCAAGGGTCGCCCCGCGCCCCCGGCGCTTCAGGGCAAGCTGGCATTGCCCAGGCCTGAGGTGCCGGAGTTGACCGAAGATCGCAAGCGAGACATCGCAGCAAGTTTTCAGCGCGCAGCAGTCAGGGCATTGACACTCAAAATCGGACGGGCACTCGAACACATCACGGATTGCCAAACCCTGATCGTAGGCGGCGGTGTGAGCGCCAATACCCTCGTTCGTTCTGAAATGACCCGGCTGGCCAGCGAACATGGACTCGAGTTGTTGATTCCCGAGATGGAGCATTGTGTTGATAATGCAGCGATGATTGCAGGATTGGGGACCAAACTTTTCCAAGCAGGACATCGTGATGACTTCACCCTCTCGGCTGTTCCCACGGCGGCGTGCTGATGGATTTCGACTTCCTCGATCAACCCGTCGATCGTCCCGTACACCCGGCGGCCCTTGAGATTCAAACGCTGCTTAAGGATTGCACGATCACGCGCGGGCGAGCGTCGGGCCCCGGCGGGCAACATCGCAACAAGGTCGAGACGCATATCACCGTGCTGCACAAGCCGAGCGGAATTGATGCCCAGGCGGGCGAGCGCCGGTTGGCCAAGGAGAATCAGTCCGTCGTCATCCGCAGGCTTCGGCTCAAGCTGGCAATGCGGATTCGGGTTGAGGTGCCCAATGGTGATATCCGGTCGGCGCTTTGGAAAACCCGGTGTGTCAAGAAGCGAATCGTGTGCAATCCAAAGCACAGAGATTATCCAGGCTTGCTCGCGGAGGCGTTGGATGTCATCGAGGCGTGTGGGTTGGATGTCAAGAAGGCGGCTGCCCGGCTTGAGTGTTCGACGACCCAGCTCGTCCGGTTGATCGGCGAACATCGCCCAGCGTTGGAACAACTCAATCAATCCCGTGAAGATCGTGGATTGCACAGGCTCAAAGTGTGATTCGGGCGGGTTTGCGGGTACACTACTGATCTATGCCACCATCCAAAGATCGTGAATCCATCAAAATGCAGGCAGAGAAAACCGTTCTAGCTGCCTTGCGCCTGCCTGATTCGAATTATGACCAGCGTGATCCCTTTGGCGAACTTCGCGAATTGGCGGTCCAAGCGGGGGCGGTGATCGTCGGAGAGATTGAACAACGCAAAGACCGACCTGAACCGGGCACCTATATGGGCAAGGGCAAGGTCGAAGAGCTCCGTGATTTATGCGAGGCGACCGGTGCGACTTCGATTATTTTCGATCATGATCTTTCACCCAAGCAGATCAGTAATATCCAAGAGATCACCAATCGCAAGGTGCTCGATCGTTCGGAGCTGATTCTTGATATTTTTGCTTCACGGGCTGCGACGCATGAAGCCAAGTTGCAAGTTGAGATCGCCCAACTTGAATATACCTTCCCCAGATTGCGTGCAATGTGGAATCACCTCGAACGGCTTGGGAGCTCTGGCGGGGCCGGGAGCATGGGGGGGATGGGTACGCGCGGGCCTGGTGAGCAACAACTTGAAGTTGACCGTCGGCTGGTTCAACGCCGAAAACTGGTGCTCCAGCGTGAACTCGAAGAGATTCAGGTGCGCAAACGACGAGCGGTTGAAAAACGCAACACAGATTATTTTACGGTTGGACTTGTGGGATATACCAATGCGGGCAAGAGCACGCTGTTCAATACGCTGACTGAGGGCGGAGCATATGCGGATGACCGGGTGTTTGCGACGCTGATGACCCGCACCCGTGAATGGGACATGGGGGGGGGACACACAGTCATGTTGTCCGATACCGTCGGGTTTGTTCGTGATTTGCCTCACCATTTGGTCGCTTCGTTTCGTGCAACACTCGAAGAGGCGACCCACGCGGATTTGTTGTTGGTGATGCTTGATATCTCAGATCCCAGTGTTGAGATGCACTATGAGACGGTGATGAAGACGCTCGATGAATTATTCGAAGAGGTCGAGGATCGTCAGCAGAAGGATGCGCTGCGCGCCAAACGCGATGGTACGGGAGATTTTATCGCCTACAAACGACCCGAGTTGTTGGTGCTGCTCAACAAGGCCGATGTCGAGACGGTTGATGAGCAGGACATTTTGTATTGGCAGTCAAGAGCACCTGGTGCGATTCCGATCTGTTCAATCGCCGGTAAAATTGCAGGCAAAGAAGACGGTGAACTTCCGATGGGGCAGGCGCAGCTTATCGAGCGCGTCAAATCCATTTCCATTGGACAGATCGAAGAGCTTGATATTACCGTGCCGATATCGGATTCAAAGACGATTCACACGATTGAGAACAGGGCTGATGTTTTGGACCGAACCTATGAAAATCAGGTTGTGATCCTGCGGGTTCAGATCGGCAAGAACCAACTGGCCAAGCTGCGATCGGCGGGGGCGCGGATGTGGGTGATGACGATGGAAGGCGAGCCTTACTTTGCCAACAACGAGAAAGCTGGGTGGGTCTATGACCCCGAGGCTGTGGATACAGATTTCTAAGGCCACTTTTCTTGTGGCGAGAAACGAACCGAAGAAAAGAACCTTCGCCTTTTCATTTGATCATCGATGATGGCGTATTTTGCCTTGCACGAATGTGCCACGCTCACGGTCTTTAACTGGACCGGGGAACTGGTGGGCATTGCCATGGGCGACGACATAGATGCCGGGTTTGAGGGTGGCGGTGGCGAAGATTGCTTCGTTGAGGTTTTGCAAGGCGTCGGAGCGCTTCATCTCAAATGGACGCATCGCACCGGTGAGGATGATGGGGATGACGGGGGCTTTGAGGTGCTGATAGAGGTATTCGCCGGTTTCGCAGAGGGTGTCGGTGCCGTGGAGGATAACAATGCCCGAGCAGTCTGTGGGATCGTCCTTTGGACCGGTGAGGAGTTCGACAGCCCCGGCGATGCGTTTTCGGTCCGAATCGGTGAATTCGAGCGAATCTTTGGACATGAGTTGTAAGGTATTGATCTGGGTGTCTTCGAGGCGGAGCAGGCGGAGCATTTCTTGGACGATCGAGGAGCGGTTGGCGAGGGTACCAGTGTGTTCATCGTAGGTTTTTTCGATGGTGCCTCCGGTTGAAATGAGCGTGATCTGTCGCATAGGCATAAGCTTCTCCCCTGTTCTCGACGATGTTGGGGATGATATCCGTATTGCGGTCAGGAGATTGTTTGTATGCCCATGTTGAGCCTGAAAGATGCGTATGCAAATGCCAAGGCATTGTATGATAAAGGATTTTATCGGGCTTCGGTGCATGCGTCGAAGGTGCTTTATAAGCAGATGCCACATCATCCGCCAATTGTGGCGTTGTATGTGGGGTCATTGCTGCGTATTCAGCGCTATGAAGAGGGCGTGCGAATTGCGTCACGGGCGTTGCGCCATATTACGCATAAAGAGCACCGGATCGCGATTATCACCCAGCTTACTGAGGGAATGACACAGGCTGGTCAGCTCGATGGTGCCATCGAGTTGGTGCGCAAGGAGCTCGATGCCCAGCCAGACCACCGATCGTTGATCGGGGCTTATACCCATTTGCTGGTGGTCAATAATCAGCGTGAAGAGGCGATTGAGTATATTGATGGGCTCCGCGCTCGTGGGGTCGAGGGGCTTGGAATCGCAGCGGTCTTTGGACGAGCGGTTCTGCGAACGGATCGGCGCGACGAAGCAATCGAATGGTTGACCAAGTTGCTCGAAAATCAACCCGATGCGCCCGATGCACGCAAGCTTCAGGCCTTGAACTCGCTGGGGCATTTGTTGGATCGGGCCAAACGCTATGACGAAGCGATGGAGGCTTTTAAGCGTTCCAATGCGTTGCACGATGCCGACTATGTGGATCAGCGTGTGCAGGTACTCGAAGATTCGATCATGGCCAACTGGACCAGTGATCGGTTCCGTGGGGTCAAACGCCCCGAGCCTTCGGGAGCTCGTCCGGTCTTTATTGTTGGGATGCCCCGGTCGGGAACGACGCTGACCGAACAGATTATTGATGCACATCCCAAGGGATATGGGGCTGGGGAGTTGGGGTTGATCTCCGAGTTATTCCGCGGGTTGGCCAAGTCGGAGGTGAATCCATACGACACAAGCCCCGATGAGTATGACTCCGAAAAGCTCGCCGAGGCAGCAGCGATCTATCGCCAAGAGACTGCTGCGATGGCCAACGATGATTCGGTCGAAGTAATCGTCGACAAGGCACCGATGAACTTTAACTACCTCGGAATGATCGCTTTGGCATTTCCTGATGCCCGGATTATCCATTGTCAGCGTGATCCTCGGGATAACTGTCTGTCATGTTTTTTCCAGCTGCTTAATGCAGGGCATGCGTACAGTTTTGATTTGAAAAATTGCGGGCTTTTTTATCGTCATTATCACAAAATTATCAGGCACTATACCGAGGTGCTCGCGCAGGAACCGATCAACATGCCGGTCTTTGAGAATGTGTACGAGGACATGGTTGCCGATCAGGAGAAACGGACGAAGGAATTGCTCGATTTCATCGGACTCGAGTTTGATTCGGCCTGCCTGGATTTCCACAGCACCGGACGGGTGGCGATCACCTTGAGTAACGAGCAAGTCCGTCAACCAATTTATCAATCATCAACCAAACGCTACGAGCGGTATAAGAGGCATCTCGGCCCGATGATCGAAGCGCTCGGAGATGTGATTCAGGATTAGAACAAGCACACGATATCCAAATCCAGATCGCATACACTGCGATGACCAGTACGCACCTGATTTGACCATGACCTTGTCTACGACGGGAGTATCCATGCAGCCACAAGCACAATCAACCCAGCCTACCCCCCAGCAGGTCTTCGACGAGGCATACCGCCTGCTTCGTGTGGGCGATGTCTTTGAAGCAGCCAAACGGGCGGGAAAGCTCAGAGCCCACTTCCCTGAGGACATCCCCGTTCTGACCCTCCACGGACTGGTCCTTGCTCGGATGGGCGTTCATCCTCAGGCATTGAGCGATCTGATCAAGGCAGCCCAACTTACCGAAAGCGCGTTGGCCAACGAAGAAGATGAAAACCCATCGCGTCCGCGGATTGTGGATCAGTTGATTCGGCTGTGTGTACAGATTTGCCGATCGTCCTTGGCAATCGGGGAGCTCAAAGCAGCGGACGAAGCAATCGAGCAGGCAATCAAGTGGGATCCCGATCGGGGCGATGCCGTTGCTGCCAAGGCTGAGTTGATGGCGTATCAGGGTGATTGTGCGCAGGCGCTGGAGCTGATCGAGCAGGGGCTTGCCGACAAGCTCGATTCGATGCCTCTGGTACTGAGCAAAGGGCGGATTCTTTTTGAATCGGATTCGCCAAGTGATGATGCCCTCGAAGCGGTGAAGAAGGCACTCGAAACCGAATCGCAGGTTTCGGGGCTCAGTGCGTTGGATCTTGGCGATCTGCTTCGGACTTTGGGGATGGTTCACGATCGGCTCGGCGAGCATGAGCAGGCATTCAATGCTTTTCGCCGGGCGAGCAAGCTTCGGCGAGGTTCATACGACGCCAAAGCGCACGCGATGATGAGCACCAAGGTCATCCATGACTGGAGCAGTGAGAAGGTTGCCAAACTCAAGAAGCCCGGCGAATCAGGTGAGCGATTCGTGCTCGTGCTCGGGGCACCCAAGTCGGGGGTGGATGAGTTGGCGGATTTGCTCGGGCAGTTCGAGGGTGTGACGGTCATTGGTCCTTTGGAAACCCTGTCGTCGGTGGGTGTGCGCCATCTGGGCGCTCGCCAAGGCGTGCTTCGTCCGGTGCCCTTCGAGCCCACCAAGCTTCGTGGTATCCAGCTCAAGGACGGGGCCAGCGAGTACGCCAAGCAGGTCGCCGCATTGTGTGAAGACGATGCGGTTCGATTTGTTGATACACATCCGCTCAATATTCCATTGGCCGGTGCAGCTGCAGCCATGTTACCGGGGCTTCATGTGGTGATTTGTCAGCGTGATCCGATGGAATCAACACTGGCCTGTTTCTGTGATGCGATGGTCGGGAATCATCCCTACGCGGGCGATTTGATCGATGCTGCAAGCTTTGTTGCCGATTGCAACCGGATGCTTGAGCACTGGGGCGCGGTGCTGAGCGAGGAGGGATTTGGAGCCAATGTGGTGCGTGTGAACTATGCCGATTTGGCCAATGATCCCAAGAAGATTGCTGCCAAGGTGGCGCGTGAGATCGGGCTCGATGCACGGGCGACTTCGATCAAGCACACTCCGAGCTTTGACCATGGTCCAGGGGCGCACTGTGAACTCTACGCACAGTTTACCAGGCCGATCGAAGGGTTTTTTGATCCTTCCGTTTGATCCTGCCCCATTTGACCCTACCAAATGATGGGTAGGCTCGCTTATCGCTTAGTGATCATGGGTATGGTCGTGGTTGCACCCGCCACTGCCACCGCATCCGCCGCCGCTGCCACATCCGCCGTGTCCATCGCAGCATCCTGATTTTTCGGGGATTGGGCCGAGGAGTTTTTCAACCTTGGCATTGAGGTACCACGCGTGGTGTTCAAGGTGCCAGCAGAGGTGATTGGCGATTTCCCGGACACTGATGGGGCCATTGGTTGGATGAATCCCTTGCCTGTTCCATTGGGTCTCATCGAGTTGCATGAGTAGGGCGACGAGCCAAGATCGGGTGGTGTGGATCATTGCCAAGTCGCCTCCCATTGGGGGGAGAAGGTTCGATCCTTCGGTGCATCCATAGATTCCGCCGTCGATAAAGGCGTGCTCGTCCCAGAGGTTGATCGTCGGGTTTTCTTCTGCGATGATTCTGCGGATGCGATGGGCAATGACCATTTCAGCATCAGCGAGATGTCCGATGAGGATTCGGATAGGCCAGGTCCCTACGCCTGCGTCTTTGAGCCATGCTTGCGAGACCTGCTCATTATCGAGCTCGGCAACGCGTGGATCAAAGAGCCCGAGCCCGATGTGCATTCGTGCAGCGAGCGATGCGCCGTCAAGCGTTTTGATTTTTTTCATCGATGGGCGCGGGCACAGCGGGGGGGCTGATGAATCCATTGAATCGGTCGTGGCGTGTGTGTGGGGGGGGGGGCTTTGGGTGCTCATGGAGAGAGTTTAGCATCTTGGGGAGGAGAAAGGGAGGAGAAGATGATTCAGTCGATGAACCAGCGGAGCCGATAGTTGCCCTTTTCAAAGACCACATCGAGTCCGATCCAGTAGAGCGATTGGTTGTTCGCCCGGGGAAGTTTGAGCCGAAACACATTTCGGCCGATGGTTTCGAGGAAGAGCCCAGGGGTGTATTCACCCATGGGCATGTAGTAGAACATCCGAAAGATATCGCGTTGTCGATTGGTGAGCTCATCGAAAGCAATCCCTGGATCGAACCCTCGCTCACGAAACTCCTCTTTGGTGATCGATGACAAGACTTGATCGACAAAGAGGTCTCGTTCGCCATTCTCGATGGTGGTGGTGATGTGGGCCATGAGCTGACGAACGGACTTGGAGTAGAGGGTGATTGTGCCGTCGTCATGCTCGATGCGGATACCTTCGTCGGGTGTGCGCAGGAAATCAGGGAGTGCTTGGGTCGGGCGTTTGGCGGGGATGGCGGATTCTGAGCCATCGAGTTCCGAGAGGATGCTTGTTCTGGAGATGATCCGTTCGTATCGGCACCCGCCGATGGGTATGGTGGCGATGAGGAGGAGGGTGCATCGAAGGAGCACCTGCACGATCGCGTGCGTGGAGCCGGGTTGTATTTTGGGCAGAATCATCGGTTGTTCGATACGCCTAGCGTGGTGCCCGGTTCGATGTGAATCGTGATTGGGTCTGGATTTGTCGGATCAAGCTGGGCAAGGGTGCGGGTGAAGGCGGGGGCTGATGTCCCCCTGGTCCAGACGGTGTGCTGGTGGGGGGTTGGTTGTTTGGAGTGTTGGGCGATCGGATCTGGCTTGGGGCCATTGGTCAGTGTGTGGGTGCCGATGGAGTGTTCGCGGGTGAGCGCTGCCCGGGCAATGAGCGCGCCGACGGTGAGCATGTTTTGCACCTCCCACCCCTCGGGGGCTTCAAAGATTTTATCGAGGGTGTAGCGTCCCCAGAGATCAAACATCGCGCAGGCATCGTCGAGCTTGGTGAGCGTTCGTTGGATCCCGGTGTTGTACCACATCGTTGAGCGCAATGACGATCGAACATCATCGAGGTCAAGCTCGGCGTGGTTTGAGTGCTCGATCATCGAGATGACCGAACCAGGCGAGACCGGGGATGCATCGGATCGGTTGGCTGCCTCGTCGCCTGCGATGGCGCCCATGACGAGCCCTTCGAGCAGGGAGTTCGATGCGAGTCGATTGGCCCCGTGGAGTCCGGTGCATGAGACTTCGCCGATGGCCAAGAGATTGGGCAAATTGGTGCGGGCGCCGAGGTCGGTACGGACGCCTCCGATGGTGTAGTGGGCAGCAGGGTGGACAGGGATGAGGTCTTTGAATGGATCGAGCCCAAAGGAATCGAGGGTGCTGTGGATTCCCGGGAAACGGGCTTTGAACCCTTCGATGTGTCGGCAATCGAGCCAGACATGCTTGCCCCCTTGGATGGCGAGTTGACGGACGATGGCGCTGGCGACGACATCGCGCGGGGCCAGTTCCGCGAGCTCATGAATCGCAGGCATGAACCGATGCCCCGCATGATTGAGCAAATACGCCCCTTCGCCTCGCACAGCTTCGGAGATCAGGGCTCGTGCCGCACCGGGAATATAGAGCGTGGTCGGATGGAACTGGATGAACTCCATGTCGGCGATTTGGGCACCGGCGCGATACGCCATGGCGATGCCGTCAGCGGTGGCGACGCGCGGGTTGCTTGTCTCACGGTAGACTTGCCCCGCTCCGCCCATCGCCAAGATCGTGGTGCGTGCCCAGATGACTTGCAAGCCGTACTTTGGATGCCAGGTCATTGCGCCCAGCACTGGGGATCCAGGTTCGTTGGAATGGGTAAGCAGGTCGATGACAAAGCAATGATCGAAGAGTCGAATGTGCTCGTGGGAAGTTGCCTTATCGATCAGTGTGCGTTGGAGCTCGAGGCCTGTTGCATCGCCTCCAGCGTGGTAAATCCGCGAAGCGCTATGTCCACCTTCGCGCCCGGCACGAAGTGTGTTATCAGCGTTGCGATCAAAGTTCATACCCCAGTTGATGATCTCTTCGATGCGATCTGGGCCTTGCTCGCAGATGAGCTTGACCACATCGGGATCGCAGAGTCCTGCCCCGGCGGTCATGGTGTCGTTGATGTGGGCTTCGATTGAATCGTTGGCATTGAGCACGCTTGCGATTCCACCTTGGGCCCAGGCGGTGTTGGTGAGATCGAGTTCCGCTTTGGCGCAGACGATGACCTGTCCAGATTTGGCAGCCCCGATGGCCGATCTGAGCCCGGCGACGCCTGACCCCAGTACGAGGGTATCGCAGAAAATTTGGGGAAGGAGCCCTGTACGGAACGGGATCAAATATCGTCGTGTGTCGAAAATGGTGTTCAATCGAGGCTCCGATGGTTTCCGGACGAACGGGCACATGGGGTGCATCTGTGTATTCTACGCGTGCAATGGGATCGGAATATGGTCGGTATTTGTGGGATTTTTGCCTTCAAAACCGTCTAGGATAGGTGGTCATGAGCGTTTGGACGCGATTCTCAGGCGGTCTCGAGTCTCGAGCAGAGGATGCCGATGGAGATTGTGTCCCGGTGGGTGTGTGCGGGTGTGTGGAGTATCAAGACCGATGGCCAAGAACAAACACAAAGCTGCCCAGTGTTATCGCAAAGGGGTCGAAGCGATCAAGATCGAAAATTTCGGGGTCGCCAAATCCATGCTCACCAAGGCCTACGAACTTGATAAGGAGAATCCCGACATCATGCTCAAGCTCGGGCAGGTTTTGGTGGCTGCGGGGTATACGCACGAGGCAGTGGAAATTTTACGCAAGTGTGTCAAACGCAAACCCAACCACCCCGATTCGCTCTTACTCTTGTCGCAGGCGTATATGGGGCTGAGTCAAATTGACGCGATGCACGGGACGCTTGATAAAGCACTGGCGTGGGACCCAACGCATGGGGCGTGCCTGCATGCCAAGGTTGTCGGATACATGAACGCGGGGCAACTCGACCAGGCCCAAGAGGTGCTCAACCGGGCCCAGGCGATTGATGACCCCCATCCACTGATTTTGCTTTCACAGGCCAAGCTTGCGCGGGCGAAGAAGGACTATTCCATTGGGATCGATGCTGCCAAGGCGCTGCTCGAACATCCCCGAGCGCTCGATCGGCATAAGCGTTCTGCGCGGTTCGAGCTCGGCCATCTTTATGATGCGATGGGTGAGTATGACCAGGCCTTTGCATTTTTCAAACTTGCCAACGCAGGGCATATTCATGGAAAAGTCTTGCATGCGGATTCAATCATCTCGATGTGGACGCCCGAGATGCTCAAATCGATTCCTCAATCAACGGTCAAAACTGATCGTCCGGTATTTATTGTCGGAATGCCCAGAACCGGGACGACCCTGACGGAGCAAATTTTGATCGCGCACCCATTGGTGGCGGGTGTAGGCGAGTGTCCGTTGATGATACAGATGCTTCGCCGTCGCTCGCCGACTTCGCTGGGTATCGCAGAGGTCGATGCGTATGCACGCGAGTATATTGAGCTTTGCGATGGGCATGTCGATGCATCGATCACGCGGGTGATCGACAAGCACATCGGTGCCGAGCGGACACTCGGGCTCATCAGCCGAGTGTTTCCCAACGCCAAGGTGATCCATTGTCAGCGTGATCCTGTTGATACTTGCTTGAGCTCCTATTTTCAGAACTTTGGTACCAATGTTCCTTATTCCCGTGACCTTGCCCAGCTTGGCAAGCACTTTGTTGCCTATCAACGGGTGATGGCGCACTGGTACGAAGTGCTCGATCTTGAGATCTTGCCCAATCTATACGAGGAGCTCGTCGCTGACCCTGAGCCAAGATCTCGGGCGTTGGTTGAGCATATTGGACTCGCGTTTGATCAGCAGTGCTTGCGTTTTCATGAATCACGGGCACATGTCAGCACCGCCAGCAGCGTGCAGGTGCGCAGCCCAATTTACCAATCGAGCAAGCAACGCTGGCGCAACTATGAGCAGCATCTTGGCCCATTGATTGACCAACTCGGCGAGTTTGCCCAAGGGGCAACACCTTTTCTTTCCAAGCACGGAGCGTAATTTGATGATGTCTCAGTTTTCTGGATTTGGATCTGGCACACCTGTATTGACCGCATATGACAAAGCCGTCAATAACTGTCGAGGCCTAGTTGAGGCGTCACAGTATGATGCTGCGATCCGAATGTTGCGCGAGGTGCTCAAACAGTCGCCTCGAGATGTGCAGGTGCTTCGAATGCTCGGGCATTCGCTGATGATGATCGATTCGCCGGTTGAAGCGATTCGGCATTTGACTTTTGCCAGCAAGCTCGATCCTAGAAATCCAGACTTACTTTGTGATCTGGCATCGGCGCTTCGCAGAATGGATGAAATGCGCAAAGCCCATCAGGCAGCAGATCAGGCCCTCAAGTTTGCACCGAGTTATCCTCGTGCGATCATGACCAAAGCTCGCCTGCTTCAGTCACACGGGCAATCACAACGGGCCTATGAACTGGTTGATCAGGCACTCGAGAAGGACTTCAACCCGATGCTCGTTGCCACCTATGGTCAACTTTGCAGAGAACTCAAATATATCGAAAAAGGGATCGATACGATGCGCAAAGCCCTTGGTATCCCAACACTAACACGGGCTGCCCGAACGGACATCCTGATGGTGCTCGGGCATCTGCTCGATTCTGCAGGCGAATACGACGAAGCATTCGAATGCTTCCGGAAGGGAAACACCATGAGTGGTGAACCATCGCATGTTGATGTTGAAAAATACATTAAGCGATGGGATCCAGAACAGTTTGCAAAGGTTCCTTCCTCAGAGCTCGATGGATCACGGGCAGTATTCATTGTGGGTATGCCCCGGTCGGGTACCACACTTACCGAGCAGATCATTGCGTCACATCCCTGGGCTGGTGGGATTGGAGAAAGTTTGTTGGTCGGAACCTTTACGCGTGACAAAGAACTCACGGATTTTGATCAGGGCCATGTCGACCAGTCAGGCAAGGCCTATCTTAAGATGCTCAACGAACACTTTCCGGATAAATCAATCAAGCGCGTCTGTGATAAGATGCCTGAAAATTATTATTATCTCGGGTTCATTTCGAGGATGCTTCCTGGTGCTCATATCATCCACTGTAAGCGCAATCCGATCGATACTTGTTTGTCGATTTACTTTCAACGCTTTGGGCCGCGCCTGACCTATGCAACGGATATCGAGTTTTGTGCGAAGCAATACCTCGTGTACACCAAAGTCATGGAGCATTTGACCGAGCACTTTGATTTGACGATTTATGATGCGGTTTATGAGCAAACAACAGCGCACCCGGAAGAGTCAATTCGAGCGTTGCTCGATCACATCAACCTGCCGTTCGATCAGGCATGTATGGATTTCCACAAGAGCAAAAAGGCAGTACACACCGCCAGTGCAGCCCAGATTCGCCAGCCAATGTATACCAGCTCAACGCAGCGATGGAAGAACTACGAGAAGCACATCGGTCCGATGATCGAGATTCTTGCGCCCGTGCTTGAAGGGTGAGTCTGGAAGTTGTCAGACGCCACAAAAATCACCCCAGCATATGCAGGGATGATCTGTGCCAAATGATTTGAGTTTGATTACTCATCTTCGCTTGCAGGGGGTTCGGTGGATTCCTCAACGGGTTCAACCTCTGGCTCGATGATGGGTTCTTGTGTCTGAGGTTCTTGTGTCTGGGGTTCGAGGGCAGGGACTGGTAGCTCTTCTGGGTATCCAAGTTTGATGCGCACGAGCTCGGTGATGTCAACGCCCGCTGGCGGAGTCATCAACGGGCGTGCGAGGATTTCTTGGGTGACGCCTGCGATGGTGTTGGTCTGGACGAGCTCGCCATTCGAGCGGGTTGCAAAGACAAAGATAAATCCTTCCTGCGATCCAATTGCATTGGCAGCTGCGTAGATATCGGTATAGGCCGAAGCAAGTTGTTGAGCGACGAGCATCTGGTAGGCAGCACTGATTTGCTGGGCAGCATTGTCGTGCTGGGTAGAGATCAACTGGTATTGCTGATAGATTGTCGCCGCTTGGGAATCACCCTGTTGCATGGTTGAGAGCTGGGATTCGAGCTCGGCAAGCTGGCTTTGGAGTTCATCGAGCACTTTGTTCGACTCCACGGTGAACTCGGTTCGTGCATTGGTTGACTCTTCGGAAACCAAGGCATGATCGATGAGTTTAAAAACATCCACAAAAGCGATATCACCGGATTCGATCGCCGGGCGTCTGTTCGCATCGGCGGGTGAAACCAGCATTGTGACAAGGATGGTGCCGAGCACCAAGGTGCTTAGGGTGAGGATGTGGGTTGCAGATTTCATATCTCGGTACTCCATATTGGATGGAAAGTTATGGGGGGGTATAGTTCGGTCCCAACTGTACGGCCCAGATTCCTCTCCGTGTTCGCTGTGGACATGAAAAATCGGTCCGGTAGTCAAAAGATGTTCGATTGGAGTCTGTGATGCGTGATCAACGCCTTGATAAACTTGCCGATGTAATTGTCAAATACTCAACCAAGATCAAAAAAGGCGATCTTGTCGCGATCAATGCCGACCCCATCGCCATGCCGATGGTTGAGGCAACCTTCGAAGCCGTTCTCAAAGCGGGTGGGCATCCATTTTGGCAAGTTCGCGGCGATTCGCTCGCCGATATCTTCATGGAGCACGCGAGCGACGAGCAACTCGATTTCCTCAATCCGATCGTGATGAATACGGTTGAGACGATTGATGTCCAGATCGGATTCTGGGCGGAAACGAATACAAAGTCCCTCTCGCGGGTCGATCCCAAGCGTGTCTCGCGCCAGCGTGTTGCCAATGCGCCCAAGATGACCCGGTTCATGAAACGCGCAGCCGACGGCGAGCTCCGATGGTGCGGTACGCTTTATCCGACACTTGCTTCGGCCCAAGATGCTGAGATGAGCCTGACGCAGTACGAAAAGTTTGTTTTCGAAGCCGGGCTCTTGTATCTACCCGATTCCGTCGCGGCATGGGAGCAAATCCACCAACGACAACAGCTCGTGTGTGATTATCTGCAAACCAAGAACGAAATTCATTTCAAGGCACCCGCCCGTGACGGGCACGACGGCACCGATCTGCGTGTCAATGTTGATCACAGCAAATCCATTTGGATCAACTGCTCGGGCAGTGAGAACTTTCCCGACGGCGAAGTCTTCTGTGGTCCACAAGGCGCTGACGGACATGTCAACTACACCTTCCCAGCCGTATACAACGGTCGAGAGGTCGAAGGGGTGCGATTGGTCTTCAAAGATAACAAGGTCGTCGACGCCAGTGCCACGAAAAACGAGGAATTTTTGATAGCCATGCTCGATCAGGATGCAGGCGCACGCACCATGGGCGAGATTGCCATCGGGACCAACTACTCGATCAAAGAGTTCTCCAAGAACACCCTTTTTGACGAAAAGATCGGCGGCACCTTTCATGCTGCATGCGGGGCTGGGTATCCAGAGTCTGGTTCAGATAATGAATCGGCGCTGCATTGGGATATGGTCTGTGATCTGCGGACCGGGGGCACGATCGAAGCCGATGGTAAGGTTTTTCACAAAGATGGCCGATTCCTCAAAGATGGTTGGCCAAATGAGTAAGTAGTTATTTGCTCAATAGGCCAAGAAAGCAAAACCGATGGGACAATGTGTCAGACATCAGGATCCACTGTCGCTTGATTTAGGCTGCATGTTTGAAGTGTGTGTTTGATGCACTTGTCTTTGCGACGAGTTGTGTGCAGGTTTCGATGAGGGCGTCTTTATTGATTGGCTTGGCCATGTATTCATCGCATCCAGCAGCAAGGCAGTGTTCGCGATCGCCATCAAGGGCGTGGGCAGTCAGGGCAATGATGGGGGTAGTGATGCCTTGTTCTCGGAGTTCAACAGTGGCGTGGTACCCATCGAGCACAGGCATCTGCATATCCATGAGAATGAGATCGAAGGGCGCTTGATTTTTAATGGCCGCCTTGATTGCGTCGATTGCTTGCTGTCCGTCATGTGCTTGTTCAATCATGGCACCAGTTTTTTTGAGGATATGCTTGAGGAGGACCCGGTTGTCTTTGGCATCATCGACGATGAGGAGTTTGATGGATTCAAGCGATGCTTGGTCCGGTTGGGTATTGGCAGTGATGTTGAGTGGTGTGCTTTGGTGTGGTGTTTCTTTGAGTCCAATGGTCAATGTGAATGTGGCGCCTTCGCCTGGGGTGGATTCGACAGCGATATCGCCGTTGAGTGCGCGTGCGAGTTCTCGTGAAACGGTGAGTCCGAGTCCTGCGCCGCCAAAGGATCGGGTGAGGTTATCATCGGATTGGGTGAAGAGCTCGAATATGGATTGTTGATCTTCTGGTTTGATTCCAATACCGGTATCGGTCACTTTGATTTCAAGTGTTTGGAGATTCGGCGTGTCGATGCGGTTGGCGGAAATGTTGATTTGGCCGATGATTGTGAACTTGATGGCATTGTTGATGAGGTTGTAGATGATTTGTTCAAGTCGTTTTGTGTCGGTCTCGATCTGAACCGGGCAAGATTCGTCGATGTGCAGAGTGAGGTCGAGTTGTTTCGCTTTGGCCTGTGGAACGGCGTTCTTATAGAGTTTCTCGAGTGTTTGGTGCAGGTTGCATGGCTCATTGGTGATGCGAAGTTGCCCCGATTCAATGGCAGACATATCGAGCATGGTCTCGATGAGATGGGTGAGTTGGGTGCTCGAATCACAAATTGATTCGATGAGCCTTGTACGCTCGGATTCCGAGAGTGTTTCTTCTGCGAGCAGATCGGTGAATCCGACAATGGCATTCATCGGCGTGCGGAACTCGTGCCCCATGTTCGAAAGCAGACGCCACCGAACAGCATCAGATCGGGCCGCTTGCTTGGTTGCTTTGTCGAGTTCGTGAAGCTGACGGCGGATGATAAGAAAGGTTGGTTCAATGATAAAAAGAATATTTGCTGCAAGGATGGCAAGAAGAATAATCATGCCGATCTTGGCGTAGGCAATGCTTTGCTCAATTTCAGATTCATATTTTTGCTCCTCAAGCAAAACAATTTTTTCGATTCCAGGAAGAAGATTGGTGTGTGATTCGACGATCTCGTTTTTGGCAGCGGTGACACGATCGAGTGTGAGCTGATCAATGTAAGGCGATCTGCGAATAATACTGATGGTCAGCTTGTTGAGTTCCACGGCCGATTTGACCATGGCCTGATATGGCAAGGCGATGTTGGCAAGCAGCTCTTGCTCTGCTTTGGTATGTTCTTGGGTGGCACCGGACCAGTGGATAAACTCGGTGAGAACAATGTGGGCTTCTTGAATACCTTGTATGGATTGTTGAAGATCCTTCAAAGCAGGTCCAAGATCATTCCAGCGTTGAGTCTGGATCGCATGGTCAATGGTGATGGCGTCGGTGAGAATTTTTTGGGCGAGCAAGCGCTTTTGGCCGGTGATGCTGATCTTGGTTGCGGTGGTGGCATCGAGAACCGAGACGACACTAATCACCATCATGGCTGCCAGCATTGCGACAAAAGCAGCGGATCCGATAGCCAGTTTACGAAAACGGGTGATACTTTTGAGGATATGGTTGCTGTTAGGTTCATTCACCGGGGAGTTCCTGCCTAAGACCATAAAAGACCAGGCCGACGGGATCGGCATCACTAAGCATCGACCAGATCAAGGGCGGTCTGAAGCCTGAGTGTGTATATGAACTTGGGTGAAAGCAAAGATTTAGGCGGCCTGATGCGCGCATTTGCAGAGCGCCATGATTGATTTGAGTTCTTTGCTGAATCGATGCAAATCGCCTGAAGCCGCGATTTGCTCTCCAACTTGCAAGGTCAGACCATGGAGATTTTTCATGCCCAAGAGCGGCGCAAGCGAACGGATTTTGGTGCAGGTACCATAGATTTTGATCGGGTCATCGGCATGAATCTGCTGCTCGAGGAGAATGCCAAGCTTTGTCAACTCTGTGCGAATGGATTCAATAGTGTTCGTGTCAATCTCTGCGCGAAGGGCTTTGAGTGCATCGTGAGACCACTCGGTGAGGAGAAACTCCCCTAGAGCGCACATGACCGCCTTCTCAGTGATCGGTGTAGGCAAGAACATATCAGCATTTGAAAGCCGGAGCTGTTGTTTGGTAAGCTCATTTTCGACCTGTCCAGAGAGAATGACGGGATTGTGATATCCTTGCTCGCGAAGGCACTTGGTGAACTCGGGACCTGACATATCACCAGCATCAAGGCAAGAAAAGACAAGAGCATACTGGTCGATACCCTTCTCAAATGCTTCTTTGGCAGTCTTAACAAACCCAAAATTCATGTTTGTATTGATGAGGTATTCACGGAGAAATGGAATGACCGCTTCATCAGTGCCAACAAAGATCACTTTTCCAGTGAGTTTCTTAGGGTCGACAACCTCAAGTGAGGCGATGGAGTTGTTGATATCGGGGTGGACGAATTCTTGAACAAGGATCTCTTGGTCAAACTCAATCCCGATTTCATGAACGACGCCACCTCGGTGAGTGCATCGACAAACTTTGCCTGAAACCCTTGAGGTTTTCCCATCAACCTTTCGGAGCTGGGCAGTGATTCGGGTATTGGTATAAACAAAGCTTGCATGAAGCACAGACATCCCGCCTCGGGATATGTTGCGTGTTGCAACGGTGATTTCTCTGCGTGATCGGTCTGCGGTTTCGAGTGTGAGTTCGAGATATGGATCGAGGTATTCAAGACGAGTGTATATGCGATCGGCGGGGGTATCCGTTGCTTTCAAAGCAAGCTCGTCGAGCTTTGAAAGCAGCTGCCTATAAACAGGCTCACTCATCCCAAGTGTGTTCCGGCGGTTCGGCATGCACAGGTTTGAAGATCGATTTCGCATGAGACAGACGGTGGATCGGGTGATTTCGACCGCGAGTTGAGGATTGGCAGATGTGTTGAATCATGGAATGTCCGGTGGTGTGGATGGTTCGGGCTGAGAAGGTTATCGGAGGGTTATGCAGCAGGTTTTGCCTTGATTCTTCGGCAGGCGACAATCAGGGCACGAATATGGGGTGAAGCACCTTTGAGATCACCGGCATCAAGATGCTTCTCGGCTTCGATAGCAAGGTCAGAAAGAGTTTCAAATCCCAAGGGAGAAGCAGCACCCGAAAGGGCTCGACAGGTTGTGAGGCTACTCTGAAGATCATCATTCTGCATGGCCTTCTCCAATCCAAGTGCCATCTTGGGAATGCCGGTAAGAAATTTGTTGAGCAGCGGGTAAGTGGGGTCATCGTTGGTGAGTGTGGAATAGAGTGGTCCACCGTCGCCATCGGCATGAAGAAACTCGGCCAATGCTTGGAGAAGACGCTCGTTCGAAATTGGTTTAGAAAGGATACCCGATGCGTCGGCGTCTCGGATGGTGTCAAGAACTGATTCAGACTTGTCCGAGGTCATAATAATCACAGGCATGTCCGAGCCTTGTGATCGAAGTGCACGGACGAGATCAGCACCAGATTCATCCCCGAGGTGAAAGTCAGCAATGACCAAGTCACATCCTTTGGATGCCTTGGCCACAGCAGATTCGATGGTATCGGCACTCGAAAGTATCAATCCGGTCTCTTCAAGAAAGACGAAGATAATGTCCCGGTCAAGTTCTGTTTGGGTGACGATGAGGATTGACCCATGGAGATGGTCGGGTTGAATCCGCTCGAGTGAGTAGGCTTCGTTGAGCGGATCGAGTCCGAGGAGATCTTTTGTGGAGATTTGTTCGTCAAATGCGATGCCGACTTCATGCACACGCCCGGTGATATGAGCGCATCGGATGATTTTGGCAGGAATAGCTTGTGATTTTCCTCCAGGAATCTGGAGCACAATCTCACAACGATTTCCAGTGTGGATGTAGGCAGAATGAAGAACGGAAATGCCTCCGCGGGATATATTACGGGTGGCAACAGGCAAAGATATTTTCGATCCCGTGGAGTGTTCAAGGATCAGATCTACGGCGCTGACACGATAAGTCCATCGAACGAATTCACGGTCAGGGTGACTTGATTTGGTTTGCGAATGATCAAACTGTTCGAGGAGCTTTTGGAGATCGTGTTGGGCAAGGCGTAGGGTGTTGAGCTTGGTGCTTGAGTCCGTGTCCATAACAAATTCCATCGAAGATAATGCGCAGCAGATGTGGGTGGGAAAGCTGAGGGAAGTATCGTTTCTAATCAGGACGAGCTTAGGCAGGAGCCAAAACATGCGACAGGAATGTGTTGCCACACCAAAGAACGCCCCATCTTTGGGGCGTTCTTTGGTGTGGGGTTGAAGCAAGTTATCAGATCGGAGGCGATCAGATATCGAGGTTTTTGACTTCAAGCGCATGATCTTCGATGTATTTTCTGCGAGGCTCAACCTGCTCACCCATCAAAAGTGAGAACAGGTTGTCGGCTTCACCCGCTTGATCCCATTGGACACGAAACATTGAGCGGACTTCATGGTCCATTGTTGTTTCCCAGAGTTGGAGGGCATCCATTTCGCCCAGTCCTTTGAATCGCTTGATTTCCATGCCTCGCCGCCCGATTTCGTGGAGGGCAGTGAGAATGGCGGGGATGTTTTCGGCTTCGACGATCTTTGAGCTCGCGGCTGAGACGGTTTCATTCTCGTCGTTGGGGATATCGAGCTTGGTGGTTTTGCCGGTTTTTGTTGTGCTCCACGCGAATCGGGCGGGCATTTTGTCGCCTGTAACCGATTCTTCTTGGATTAAGGCATAGTCGTTGATGTCGATACCCAGTTCGGCAAGTTCGGTGAAGATGACGGCCAATTCTCGATTTTCGTGAAGTTCACGAACGGTGGCGATTGGGGAGTTGATTTCGGCAACCGCGCCCAATCCGGATGGTGTACGAGGGTGTTCGAGGCCTTCAGGCGCGTCCTCTTCAATGTCATCCGAATGACGCCAATTGTTTTTGGCAATAATTTGCAAAGCTTCGGATTCTGACCAAGCATATTCGCTTGTGGCTAGTGTTGCAACGATGTGGGTTGGGAGCGCGCCTTGGCGTCGTGCTTCGAGCAGGTCAACAAACTTGATGCCCCGTCGCTCGGCAACTTCGACCAGCTCGCCCAAACGGGCGATGGCGCGGACGAGTCGTTTGGCATCGTTGCCTGAGATTTCGGTGAGGGTTTGGGGTTCATCGCCGATGCGAGTGTTGGTGACATCACGGACCAAGAGCGATGACCCCTCGAGCCCGAGTTCGGTGAGCACCGCATCGAGTTTGCTTTCATTGAGCACATACTGTGACTTCTTGCCCTTGATAATCTGATACAACGGCGGTTGGGCGATGTAGATATGTCCGCGCCGGAGCAGTTCGTTCATGTGGCGGAAGAAGAAGGTCAACAAGAGCGTGCGGATGTGCGAGCCATCGACATCCGCATCGGTCATGATGATGATCTTGCCGTAGCGGAGTTTACTGATGTCGAAATCGCCTCCGATGCCACAGCGAAGGGCGCCGATGAGCGTGCGAATTTCTTCAAAGCCGAGCACCTTGTCGATGCGTGCGCGTTCGACATTGAGAATTTTCCCTTTGAGAGGCAAGATTGCCTGTGTTTCGACATCACGCCCTTGGGTGGCGGATCCACCCGCCGAATCGCCTTCGACGATGAAGAGCTCGGCCCGATCAAGGTCCTTGGTTTTACAATCGCGGAGTTTGTGGGGCATCGAGCCTGAATCAAGGGCAGTCTTGCGTCGAGTCAATTCCCGAGCTTTGCGGGCGGCTTCACGCGCTTGGGCCGCGACGATCCCTTTCAAACAAAGTTTTTTGGCTTCGGCCGGGTGCTCTTCGAGCCAGTTGTTGAGGGCTTCTTGGACGGTGCCTGAGACAAAGGATTCAATTTCAGGGTTGAGGAGTTTTTCCTTGGGCTGATTGTTGAACTGCGGGTCGGGGAGTTTGACGGAGATGATGGCGATCAAGCCTTCACGCAGGTCATCACCCGATGGGTTGGGGTCTTTGTCTTTGAGGAAACCAAGTCGGCGGGCATAGCCATTGAGTGTGCGGGTGAGGGCAGTTTTGAATCCTTGCCCGTGTGTTCCTCCGTCAGCATTGTTGATGTTATTGGCGAAGGTGAGGAGGTTTTCGGAGTAGCCGTCGTGGTATTGAAGCGCGATCTCGCAGAGCATGTTCTCTTCTGGAATTTCATTTCGTAGAAAGATCGGCGAAGAAAGAGCGGTCTTGCCCTTCATGAGGTGGATGACATACTCGAGCAATCCATTATCAGCCTTGAAAGTATCATGCTTGATCTTGCCATCGGCACCTACACGCTCGTCGGTGAGACGAATGGTAACTCCGGGGTTGAGGTAGGCCAGTTCACGCAAGCGATGAGCAAGGGTTGCATAATCGAAAGTGACATCTTCAAAGATTTCGGTGTCAGGTTTGAAAACGATGGTGGTGCCGGTTTTGCGTGTGGCGTTTTCGGGGATTTGACCTACACGATAGAGCGGTTTGGTGACGACACCTCGCTCGAAGACGATGGCCTTGATTTCTCCATCACGCCAGACCTCTGCTTCGAGCATTGACGAGAGGGCGTTGACACACGAGACACCCACGCCGTGAAGACCGCCTGAGACTTTGTAGGCGGAACCTTCCTGCTGAAATTTACCACCGGCGTGAAGTTTGGTCAGGACAACCTCAATGGCAGGCTTGCCATGAATTGTGGGGTCGTCATTGGTAACGGGATCGGTGGGGATGCCACGCCCGTCGTCCGTTACCTTGATCGAGCCGTCGGCCTGAATCGTCACCGAAACAAAGGTCGCGAAATCCGCCATTGCTTCGTCGATCGAGTTATCGACGACTTCGTAGACGAGATGATGGAGTGCGCCGAGCCCTGTGCCTCCGATATACATGCCGGGGCGTTTGCGGACAGCTTCGAGCCCTTCGAGGACCTTGATCTGGTCGGAGGAGTACTCAGCATTGGGTATTGATGCTGAAGCCGGGGGGGTGTTTGGTTGGTCGGTCATGGTGTATTTGGGTCTGTCTGAAGCATCGCCTGTTCGGGGAAAGTGGTGGGTGAAATGATGAAAGCCGAACGGTGAATTGATGATGTATGGTATCGTGTGTATACAGAGCGGTTTGGCCGCTTTTCGTACGGTTGATTATAGCGCATCTGCTGTTGTTTTGCTGCTTCGAGACTGCAAACTCGTGTAAGAAACCGGAAGGGCTGTATGACCGAAAATACAGAAAAAACAGACAAAATCGCAGATTTTGGGCGAGGGTTGTTTGTGTGTGAGCAGCGGGGGATTGAGTTCGCATCAATGGGTGCTGCTGGGATGGCAGGTTTGAACCGATGGTGATCCGCTCGTGGTTTGGGATCAAAAGCGATCGGGCGCATGTGTGGATGGCGATTGTGATGGAGTCCGGTGGCCGAACCACAAAGTATTTCCCGAGGGGCACGAGCCAACCTGCTTTTCAGCCTTGTCGGCGCCGGGTCGTCGGGAGTTTGCCCAGCGACTGATTCAGGCCATGCGGACGAATGAGTCGACTTCCATAGTTTCGATTGATCAGCCAGGCGAATCGTCCGGCAGCATGCTGCCGGGCACATGGTCTGCTGTCCAATGTTCATCTTTTTCCATCGCGCATCGCCCGGCGGGCCGCGATGGAGTCGAGGTTGACGCCGCATTCTGGGCAGGTGGTCGGGCGGGGGAGTCCGGCGACATCGTACTGACAGAAGGAGCAATGCCCGCTGAGCGTGACTGCCCGTTCGTATTCATCGAGAATCGCATCCCAGATGCTCGCGATGGATTCTTCGGCGATCCGAAGCTGGATCGGGGTGGGGGATTCGAGCACGACCTGAAATCGGTCTCCCCTTTTTTTGTGTGTTTCGAGCACTTTGGCGCGGATGCCTCGGATGGAGAGCCCATAGATGATCTGGGCGACATCGGCCTGGTCGTTGGCGGTGGTAAGGATGAAATCTGGATCGGGCACGGATGAGGATAGGGAGATCAGAGTGGTCTATCCTTTCTCGATGCCTGATGGAAAACCAGACGAGCTCGGCCATATCCCGGTGCTGCCCGACGAGGTGGTCGAGTTGCTCGATCCTCAGCTCGGCGAAGTCTTCGTCGATTGCACCGCCGGTCTCGGAGGGCACGCTGCACTGATTGCCCAGAAGCTTGGTCCGACGGGTACTGTCGTGCTCAATGACCTGGATCAAAGGAATCTGGATCGTGCCAAAGTCAATGTGGCCAAGGCGCTCTGTCCTGATGATCCTGAGGCGGCCAAGGTCCATGCGATTCGAGGGAATTTTGCCGAGTTGCCGATCAGGGTGCGGGAACTGGGGTTGTCAGCGGACATGATTCTGGCCGATTTAGGGTTTGCCAGCACACAGATAGATGATCCTGGGCGTGGGTTGAGTTTCCGGTTTTCTGGGCCTTTGGATATGCGGCTGGATCAGTTGATGCCGATGACCGCAGCGGAGTTAGTAAACACTCTCCCCGAACGAGATTTGGCAGAGATCATTTGGCGCTATGGCGAAGAAAAATCGGCCCGTCGTATCGCATCAAAACTTGTTGCTGCGCGGGAGGTTGAGCCGATTACAACCACTGATCGGCTTGCCGAACTTGTTCGTTCGGTCAGCCGCGGACCTCGCGGTTCGATCAATCCGGCAACGAAGACCTTTCAGGCGTTGCGGATCGCGGTCAATGATGAAATTGGCAGCCTCGAAGCGCTGCTTCGAGTCATGGGCATCGCGCTTCGCAAACAGTCCCAAACTGGGACAGGTGAGGAATCGAGTTGGATCGGTCAAGGTGCACGGGTCGCGGTCATCGCGTTTCATTCGCTCGAAGACCGCCCGGTGAAACGGGCGTTTGGGGAGTGGGTCAAATCGGGATGGGCCAAGCCGATCACCAAAGGCGTGGTTGTCGGCACTGATGCCCAGATCGCGTTGAACCCACGGGCCAGGTCGGCCAAGCTACGGGTATGTCGGTCGGTTCGTGGAGACGCGAGCGGATAGATTTTGTTTGAGCGGGTCAAGGATGGCCTGCGCGTACCTGACATATTCCCTCACCCGCAAGGAAGCGACCGTGACCAGAGAAAGCAAACTCGCCCTCATCATCGGATTCGTACTTGTGCTTGTCGTGGGTGTGCTCGTTTCCGATCACTTCTCGCAGGCCAATTCCATGTCGCTCGATTCTCAAGATCCGGAAGTTGCGCGGGTGATTGTCCCCCTTACCGATTTGGGTCAGCACGAAGAGCGCAGGCTTGACTCTGCGTTCGATCAAGCGATGGATGATCGTCAGCATACCTTGGTTCGGCTGGGCCAATCGACCAGTCCTGTGATAATCTCGAACAGCAGTCGAGATGCCACGACCAAGGCTCAGGTAACCAATGCCAAAAACAATTCTGCAAATTCGATTCTGGATCGTGCGATGGAGCATGTCCAAGACCTCGAGCTTCCCAGAGCTGCCCAGATCGCTTCAAGGCCGATGCTTACGAATCCTCGTCCGCTGCCTGAGGGGCGGTTTCGCAAATACAAAGTCGTCAAAGGTGACACCCTCATTGCCATTGCTCGGCAGATACTTGGCGATGAAAAGCGGTGGGCGGAAATCCATCGACTCAATGCCGATGTGCTCGGGCCCGATGCAATCCTCAAGATCGGAATGGATATTAAACTTCCATACGATGCCAAAGCGGGCGATGCCCAGTCCAACACTACACGACGATCGTTGCCATCAAAGAGGACCTACACCGTCGTCTCAGGTGACACCCTCGGCGAGATTTCAATGAAACTGCTGGGTACTTCTAAACGAGCCGCCGAGATTGCCAAGCTCAACGGGTTGGAAAGTGCCAACAATATCCGCATTGGGATGTCACTCAAGATTCCGGCGAAATAAGCGTACAACCTGATCGAGTGTTGGAGTTCGATGTGTTCATGAAGTTGGTGGTTTTGATTTTGGTGTGTGGGAGTAGCGGCGTAGGATTGCTATCGGTACGCCAGTCCCGTTTGCAGGCAGCTCATGAGATGGCCGAGGCAAGGCACCGGACACAAAGACTCAATGAGCAGGCCCGTGAAATTCGTACGCGAATTGCCCAGGCATGCACACCCGACCGAGTGGTTGCATTGCTCGAAGCGCAAGGGCAATATAGCCCGGCGGTGCATCATCCTGCCAAGTGGATGGTGAGGATTGATCCAGAGTTTGTATCTGGAGCCGAATCTCTCGATATCCAAGGAGGGGGGGATGATGATTTCAAAATCCAGCATTCATGGATTCTCGAAGATGGATCCGCTGTGATCCTGCTCAATGAGTGAGATGAAGGTTACCCATGCACAATGAACGCGATGCTTTGCTGGATGCAGCAACGATGAATACTCGTCAAGATGTGCGAAGCATTCAGATCGCATGGATGCTTCGTGTGGGAACACTTTTGGGATTGGCCATTGTGGTCGGGCGCGTGGTGCAGCTTCAAGTTGCGCCCGGCGAACAGCTCAAAGGGTTTGTTGCAGCACGCCAGACTACAGAGACACTCAAATCTATACGGGGTGATCTACTTGATCGGCGAGGACGAGTCTTGGCAACAACACGCATTGGGTATCGCGTGATTGTCGATCCGGTGAGGTTGCATCAGGCGATGGAAAAAGACCCGGCAGCGATTGATCGGGTGATTGTGAGTCTCGGGCAGGTCATTGACCTGCCGATTGATCAGATTGCGGATCGATTGATTTCAAGGATGGTGCGCAACGAGCAGATTCGAGCAACGATCAAGTCCAAAGCGATTCGATCAGGTTCGGGGTCGCCCATGATGGCAGCACTTGGTACCCGCGAAGAATCAACAGCCAAGACAGCCAAGCTTTCTCGCTATCTTCCGATGGGATCGCCGATGGATCAGGCCAACACCCGGCGTTTGCGCGAGTTTATCGAGGAGGAGAATTTGCCGGGGGTGACACTTGAGCATACTTCTGTGCGTGTGCAGACCAGCGAAGATTTGGTCGGCTCGATCGTGGGCAAGTTCGGATTCACATCCGAAGGCACCGCGCGCACCGGAGTACTCGGTGCGGAGAAACTTTTTAACGATCGACTCATCGGCGAGGACGGATCAAAGACCTATGTCCGCGATGCCAAGGGCCGTCCGCTTTGGGTCCAGCGCGGGGCTTGGGTTGAGAGCAGCAAAGGGCAAGATGTCCGATTGAGTATCGACCTCGAACTCCAGCGCATGGTGCACGAACAGCTTGTGCGCGGGGTTGCGGATGCCGATGCGGCGGGCGGACGGGCGATTGTGCTCAATCCACACACCGGCGAGGTGCTCGCTATGACCGATGTGCTTCGCGAAATTCCGAATCTGCAAACGGTGCAGTGGTGGGATCCCAAATCGGACATACCTCGCCCGATGATGCCTGATGTGAAGGATCAGCCCAGATACAAGGTGCTCCGCGATGATCCCAATCGGGAAACCGAGCCCGCGCTGGCCTACAACCGATGCTTGCAGGATGTCTACGAACCCGGATCAACCTTTAAACCCTTCGCCTGGACACTCGCCAAGTCGGAGGGGCTTTTGCCCGATGACGAGGTGCTCGACATCAAGCAGAAGTCGGCCCGAACTGAATATGGACGGGTTATCACCGATGTGTATTCGTATCCCGATCTCGACAACTGGGACGCGGTACTCCGGTATTCATCGAATATCGGGATGTGGAAAGCAACCGCTCGGCTGAGCCATGACGAACTCCGCCTGATGGTGAAATCACTCGGATTTGGCAATCGAACCGGGATCGGGTTGCCCGGTGAGGCCAGTGGGATTGTTCGATCGAAGAAGGATTGGACGGATTACACGCAGACTTCGGTGGGGATGGGCTATGCGGTGGCCGTCACCCCAATCCAGATGGTTCGGGCATTCTCGGTCTTTGCACGCACAGGCGACATGGCAGGAACATTGCCCGAGATTCGATTGACCGCAGCGGGCGATCGGAACAAACCCGGCATGGTCGGCGATGAGATTGTCGTCGAGCGGGTGTTCTCTGCCGAGTCGGCGCATCGGACGATCGGGCCGATGCGTGAGGTTGCTGAGCGGATGGATAAAAATGCCGCTCGCCAGTATCCCGATGATCCTGCGCCGAGGTATTCGATGTTTGGCAAGTCTGGAACCTCGCAAATTGCGATGGTGCCTCCACCGGGGATGGTTCGTCCCAATGGAACCAAGGGGTACTACGAGAAACAGCACTATTCAAGTTTTATTGTTGCTGCCCCGGCCGATGAGCCACAGATCGTGGTGCTCGTGGTGATTGATGACATCGGCCCAGAACGGGTTAGGAAAAATCAGCATTTCGGTTCATGGGTGGCAGGTCCGGTGGTACGCCGAATTGTTGAACACACCCTCCCTTATCTTGGTGTGCAGCCAGATATGGAACCTGGCAAGATCACTTCGGGACTGTAAGGGGAGGGAAGGGGGCTTTCATACGCTCTTTTGACCCAAAAAGGGCGAAAAAAAATGGTGTAAACTTCCAATTAAGGTATTGTGTGGGAAAGATGTTTCGCGTACCCTTATGTCTCATTTTCGTATGCACACCGAGTTGTGGGTGTGGGGGACTCGATACCGTTTGCGCATTGCACATCCGATGTGATGCGCGTAGATTGGAAACCGATTTCAAGGGAGAGAACGATGCAAATTGTGCAAAAAGGATTGGTCATGGCAGGGATGCTCGCGCTGATTGCCGGGAACGCTCAGGCCGATGTATACGCTGATCAGGTCGGTGATGTCCACGGCAACATCACTGGCGCCGACATACTCGATATTACCTCGGTTGAAGTCACCAATGATGCTCACTTCATCTACTTTGCCATTAGTGTGGCGGGTGATCTTGATGCGGCCAACTGGGGCAAGTACCTCATCGGGATGGATACCGGACGCAATGCGGGTGATAACTCGAACCCTTGGGGGCGAAACATCAATTGGGGACGAGGTATCACTGATTTCGTAGGTTCATGGGCTGATGATGCGGGGTCCGGTGTTGGTGCTGGCGTGCATGCATGGAATGGGTCTTCATGGGGCATGACCGATGCAACATGGGCGAGTGGAACAGAGGTATTTGGGGATGATGTTGATCACGCAGCGGGTATTCAGCGCATTGCGGTTTCACTTGCAGCCCTTGGACTCGGTGATGGTGATGTGATTGAGTTTGATATCGTTTCAACCGGAGGCAATACTGGGGATGCGGGGATCGATCACCTGAGCAGATTGAGCTCGTCGACCGATTGGTGGACCAATCAATCGTTGTCGGGGCAATTCTTGTCGTACACCATCCAAGTTGTGCCTTTGCCGAGCTCGGCATTGGCGGGGATTTTGGGGCTCGGTGGATTGGCAGCCTTCAAACGCCTGCGCCACCGCTGAGAGGCTTTGAGCGAAATCTTTTAGATCGTGTTTCACACCCGGGAAACCGGGTGTTTTGCATACCCTGCTCGATTTATGGGGCATGGGAGTAAGGTTCTGAGAGGACACACAGACAACGACGCAAACAAAACCTTATCAGGAAAGGTTTTGTGGAAGAAAGCTTGAATGAATGGGTGGAATTTGGCAAATCTGATCCACTTCCGCATTGTTTGGGAAACAAGTTTCGTGTATCCTTTTCGTTGGAGAGCAGATTCATTTGGGTGAATCTGTGAAGAAAGCGCCTTTGCAAATCGCACACAATGCGAAGCTTTACACGGAGAATGAGAGATGAGAAAGACACTGATGACGGTTGCTGCTCTTGGAATGATCACGGGTGTTGCCCAAGCGGACATCTACACGGATAGCACCGGGATGGTCAATGATGGGGGCGATATTGCATCTGCCTTTGCTGGTTTTGAGCATCTTGACATTGCTCAAGTTGAGGTCACCAATGACGCCAACTTCATCTACTTCGATATCACGATGGTTGGGGATCTTGATGCAACAACTTGGGGTAAGTACCTTATCGGGATGGATACTGGTCGTGTTGCAGGCACCAATACGGATGCTTGGGGACGCAACATTGATTGGGGGTCAGGCATGACCGATTTTGTTGGCTCATGGGCTGACGATGGTGGGACCGGTGTGGGGGCCGAGCTTCACGCATGGGACGGGGCTGCATGGAATTTGACCGATGCAACTTACCTTGCCGGAACTGAAATCATGGGTGATGATGCGAATCACGCAGCAGGTGTACAACGCATCGCGGTTTCACTTTCGGCATTGGGTGTCGGGGTCGGCGATGTTATCCTCTTTGATGTTGTTTCCACCGGCGGCGGATTCGACCCGGGGGTCGATCACTTGAGTCGACAAGATGCCTCGACCGACGATTGGCCTAACCAGTCCATGTCAGGTCAGTACCTTTCATACACGATTATCCCCGCACCAGGCTCAGCAGCATTGCTCGGGCTTGGCGGATTGGTCGCGTTGCGTCGTCGCCGCTGAGTGAATCGTAAGCCAAACGGTTGAAAGACCAACGGCTGAAAAACAAAACGACGAATCACACCCGGGCAGAGGTTCGGGTGTGTTCTTTTTGAATTTGATGATTATCGTGTGATCGGCGATTGCCCCATGACGATCCGGTTGCGTGAGCCCACGCGAACGATCTGGGCGATGAACTGCTGGTATTGGCGATCAAGTTGGCCAAGGGTGGTGCCCGGTGGGAGATAGTTCAAGAGCGTTGCCGGGCCCGTGCGTCGGGTATTGAACTGGCGGAGATCATGCTTGCCGAGTTTGGATCGAAACGCACCCGAAGCAGTATCTCTGAGGAGTTGATGAAGTGCTGATTGATAGCGCCCGTCTTGTCCTTCGTTGAGGAAATGGATCAAGGCCCAGACCTGCGCGTAGTAGGTCAGCGCGGCAGGTTTATCCGTTGAGGCGATCATCAGGTCTTGGGGACGCAGCGTCAGCAGTGAATGGACCGGCATCAGGGTGTCGGCTTTGTATGCGCTGCGGAGCTGATCGAAGCGTTCGATGTTGGCCCAGGGGAGGAACCGTGGATGGTCGGGGAACTGCTCGTCCCATTTGAATCCTTCCATCATGCACGCGACGCCCTCGTCGAGCCAGACGGGCATGGGATCTTTGAAGGTCGAGTGGCTGTATTGGTGCCAGCCTTCGTGGGCGCAGATGACGAATGAATCTTTCGGGCCGATGTCGTAGAAGACGCCGATCTGCTTGGCCGAGTAACCACCTCGCTCGATCGAGAGGTAGACACTCGCGCGATCGCCCATCAGCGAGCGGGTGAGGGTTTCCCATTGGTTGCGGGTGTCAAAGAAGTAGGTTTCGATGGGCTGACTCGGGCGAGGCAGGCGGGTGAGATCGGATTGGTAGTGCAGGATCGAGAGTTCGACGAACGAGGGCAATCGTTCGAGAATTTTGCGATCGGTCGAGGTGGTGCGGATGATCGAGTTGGGTGTGTAGTACGCCCAGCCCTTGTCGCCTTTGAATGTCCAAAGCTGACGGTCGGCGACGAATCGGCGAACATCGGTGCTGGGATTGGCGATAGGATTGAAGCCCGGCTCGGCGTGGCGCGTGGGCACAGACGAACACCCCGTGAGCGAGGCGATTGCAAACCCGAGAGCGAGTGCCCGAGGAATCATCGGAGTTTATCCAATGCAGATTGGGTCGCGTTGCGGTCTTTCTCGAGTTGTGCGAGCTGATCGCGGGTCTGTTGGACGAGGTGGGCGGGGGCTTTTTCGGTGTAGCCTGGGTTGGCGAGTCGCCCTTGGATGCCTTTGATTGATTTTTCGATCGAAGCGAGTTCTTTTTCGAGCCGATCTTTTTCGGCTCGGGCATCGAGTGCGTCGGCGAGATTCGAGAGCTGGTATTCGCAGCCTTCAAAGGTGAAGCTTGCCGATGGGCTTGCGGGTTCATCGCCGGTGACCGATTCGACGCCGGCGAGGGTTTCGATCAAAGGCGACCACCGAGCGATATCCTCAGCGAGTGGTCCCGATGCGTGCAGAACAATCCGACGCTTGGGCGCGACCTGTGATTGAGCACGAACCTCGCGGATGGTCGAGACCAACGAACGAATCCGCTCGTAGGCCTCTTCAGCGACCTCATCGCGCAACTCATCATCAGGCTCAGGCCAACCGGACTGACAAAGGGTCTGGTTTGATTTGGTCGGTGCAAAGCCAAACCCCATGATCTCGTTCATCGGAATATCTGCGAAGCGTTCGCTCAGGGTCTCGGTGATGAAGGGCATGACCGGGTGCATGAGGCGGAGGATGGATTCGAAAACGATCCTCAACACTGCCCGCTGGTTTGGATCGTCGGCGATGGTTGGCTTGATCGACTCGAGGTACCAATCACAGAAATCTCGCCAGAACAAATCGTACAAAGTGTCGGCGTAATCCTTGAACATGTAGTTGCATTGGGCGGTGTTGATTTTGTTGGTCGCATCGACCACACGCGAGAGCATCCACCGGTCAATCAAGGTCAACTCTTGTGGATCAATTGGTGGCCCTTGCTCGATCGGGTTCTTTTCGAGCATCATCATCGAGAACTTGGCAGCGTTCCAGAGTTTGTTGCACAGGTTGCGTCCCAGATCAAACTTAGGTGAGGTATTTTTTCCTGTTTCCTCATCGCAGACGACAGGCATGCGGACATCTTGGGTCTGCGTGGTCATTTGGCAGAGCGTGAATCGCATGGCGTCGGCGCCGTGGGAGTGGATGATGTCGAGGGGGTCGACACCGTTGCCCAGCGACTTGGACATCTTGCGTCCTTCGCCGTCTTGGATCATGGCGTGGATGAAGACATCTTTGAAGGGGGCAGGGCCAATGAGCTTCGCGTGTGAGCAAGTGGTCTTTTCTTCCTGAGATGCGAGAGAACTCGAAGATCGCTCCCTTACGGTCGCGGCTCGTTGGGAGTCGGTTTGTTGGGAATCTTCACTGAGAAAGTACCGATTGAACATCGTCATCCGCGACACCCATAGCGTGATGATCTCACGCGCCGTGGTCAACACGGAACTCGGGTTGAAGGCTTCGAGCATGGACTCGAAATCTTCGATGCCGGTGGAGGCTTTGGCTGCGGTTGCGTCTGGCCAGCCCATGGTCGAGAGCGGCCAGAGCGCGGAGGAGAACCAGGTGTCGAGGACATCGGGGTCTTGAGTAAAGCCGTACTCCTCTAAGAACTCAATGATTTCACTGTCGTTCTGATTCCTAACGCAAACAGCGATCTCTTGCCCAATTAATGGTTTTCCATCGTTGCTCAGTGGTGGATTTGGATCGGTTGGGTCAATCGTAAGTTGGGAAGTTAGTTTGCCTTCTCGCCACCACTTAACCATGGTGGATTCAAATCGATCAAGTTTTTCGACAGATCCACCAACGGAACCATTCCAAACCGGAATCCGATGTCCCCACCAGAGTTGTCGGCTGATGCACCAGTCTCGGAGGTTGTCGTGCCAGGTTTCGTAGGTTTTGGCGTAGCGGGCGGGGAAGAAGGACATGGTGCCATCGGTCGATTCCCCGGTAGAACAGGCTTCCAGCCCGTTTCTTATTTGATTTTCTCCTTTTCGTGTCCACACATACTCACCGGGTTGTTTGCAGAGTCCTGCCTTCACCGGGTTGTTGAGCATGTAGTTCCATTTCTCTTCAAACTCATCTTCATCACGCACAATGCGATCGAAGTATTCCGCTTGCCAGAAGGCTCCAGAATCTTTCCTGCTCCGATTGATTTCATTCGCGGTGAAGCTCTTGATGCTGTGGATGATGTCTTGGAGTGGATACCACTCATTTTCGCCGAGTTTTCTTGGAGTAATGAGCATGTGGACATGATCGGGCATGACGGTGACGAGGCGGACGATGGCTCGGTCGTTGTCAAAATGGAAACAAGCATCGAGGACGAGTGATCGTTCGTGCTCGCTTATGGTTCCTTCTTTGGCGCGGAAGGTGACGAAGTAGGTGCTGCTTCCGAGTTGCCAGTGGGGGAGGTTTCGGCTGTGGATGGAGAGTTTGTTGGGGATGGGGGTTGATGGAGAGGAAACTGAAGAAACGGGCTGGAAGCCCGTTCTACCGGGAGAAGAGGGAGCGGATTCGCGCCACGCTTCTATCGAAGCGTTCGTCCGTTGCTCGGGAACCAATGCGCGTTGGGCGTTGCCTCGGAGTTTGTCGTCGCTCACTTTGCAGTACCACTGGTCACTCAAGTACGGCTCGACGGCGGCGTGGCTGCGATACGAATGACCGACACTGTGGGTGTAGGGGACTATTTTCTCGAGCAGTGAGCCTTCGGAACCTTCGGCGACACTTCGAGATTTGAACTCTTTGATGACCAACTCGCGAGCCTCCTCGCGGGATTTGCCAACGAAGATGTGGGCGTCACCGATGTCTTCCCACCCGTGCTGATCGGAGATGGACGCGTCGGGAGCCATGATGTTGATGGGGTCGAGGTTGTGGCGTTGTCCGATCATCCAGTCGTTCTGGTCGTGGGCCGGAGTGACTTTGAGGAATCCGGTGGACATTTCTGCCTTGGTATCGCCAGGCTGGCCGCCGTATTTGACGGGGAGGACGACATAGTCGTCTTCAATGATTGGGATGATGCGTCCGACCAGTGGGAGCATGATTTTGAAGCCTCGCACCGCTGGGGCGCGAGGGTCTTTGGGATTGATGGCCACGGCGGTGTCACCCATGTAGGTTTCAGGGCGGGTGGTGGCGACGGTGATCCAGGCTTGTTCGTCCTCGGGGTGGTTTTCAGCATCGGGGTAGCCGCGTGTGACAAGCTGCTCCCAAGTGACGGGGATCGTGGGGTCTTCTGGATTGTCTTGGACGAGTGGGTAGCGGAGGTAATAGAAATATCCTTCGATTTCTTCCATCTCGACTTCGTCGTCCGCCAGTGCGGTTTGGGTCACGGGGTCCCAGTTGACGAGGCGCTTGCCGCGGTAGATGAGCCCGTCTTTGAAGAGTTGAAAGAAGGCCTCGCGGACGGCGCGGGCGCAGATGTCGTCCATGGTGAAGCGTTGGCGTTTCCAGTCGCACGAGCATCCCATTTTTTGGAGTTGATGGGTGATGCGGGCTTCGTATTCATCCCTGAAGTTGTCGACGAGTTTGAGGAACTGCTCTCGCCCAGACTTTCCGTCCGAATCAGTTTTGCCTTCGAGCTCCATTTTTTTGTAGTCGGCGATACCGGGTTTGCCTTCTTCTTTGAGTTTTTTATCCACCATGGTCTGGGTGGCGATGCCGGCGTGGTCGGTGCCAGGCATCCAGAGGGTTTCGTAGCCTTTCATGCGATGGGCGCGGATGAGGATGTCCTGAATCGAGTTGTTCAAGGCGTGCCCCAAATGCAGGGCAGCGGTTACATTGGGTGGAGGGATGAGGATGCAGTAAGGTAAGGCTTCGCCTGAGAGAACGCGGTTTGGATCAGCGTGGAAGGCGTTGGCTGCGATCCATGTATCCCAGATCCGGGCTTCGTGGTCTGCCGGGGCGTAGGACTTGCTCATGGGGTCTTTGGCAGGTGATTTGGCAGCGGGTTGGGGGGCGTCCGTGGTCATCGCATCATCCTTGCATAAATCGGTCGATTCGTTGTTCCTAAGTGTACGCGTAGCCGATATCGTGTGTGTATGGAAGAACGATCAAACACAAAGAATCCGGCCCGTTTGTATGCCTTGCGGGCGGGCAATGCGAAGCTTTCGGGGGTGCTCTTGGGGATTGGGGCGTTGGTGGCTCTGTGTGTGGCCGGGTATGCGCTTTGGACACTGACTCAATCGCCTATCCAATCATTAGATGGGGCACGCTCGGGAGTCCTTGGTGCGGGGGAAGGAGCCCAAAATGGGGAGATCGCGCAGACCGAGTCGATCGAGGAGATTCTTGGTGCGGTGCAGGTGTATGTGCGCAATGAGCAATATCCACAGGCGACGACCGTGCTCGAACATGCAGCTGCCCAGTATCCGAGCGACCAAGAGCTTCGTTTGGCGCTTGGTGATCTCTATATGCTTCAAAATCGGCATCGTGATGCGTACAACCAATACATTGCTGCCATCGAGATCGGTCCAAGTACAGCGGCGATAGAGTTTACTGCTGGGACCTTGGCCAATATGCTCGATCAGGTCGAGCTCGCCGAGGCACACTACAGCGCAGCGATGCGGATGGATCCATCGAATCCCGATACACCGATCTACCTCGCAGCGATTCAGATGAAACTCAATCGGTTCGATGAGGCAAAGGTGAATTTGGCTTTGGCGGAGCGATTGGCACCGGATCGGGCGCAGATTTATGTGATGCGATCGGATGTGGCGATGCGGGAGAATAAATCGAGGATCGCACTCGAGCAGATCCGCAAGGCCCGGCAGATCGAGCCTCAGGCTTTGGCATGGGTGCTTCAAGAAGCCCGAGTGCTCAAACGGCTCGGCGAGCCCGAGGAAGCCATCAATCTGCTCGCATCATTGAATCAAGATGAACTCGACATACCCGAAACCGCATACATCATGGCCGAGTGTTCCGGGATGCTCGGTCGCCCGGGTGATGCGGCGAGCCGACTGATGGATGTGGCGATCAAGCATCCAAAGGATGCAAAACTGGCTTTCGAGGTGGCGTTGTGGCTCGAGCGAGCAGACGAGCGGGCAGAGGCAATCGAGTGGGCGAAGAAGGCACAGAGACTCGGGTATGTCCAGGCACAGTCGTGGGTGGAATCGCTGCCTTGATGATCTTCTCGCAGGTAGTAGAACAGGTTTTTCAGCCCGTTTTATTTGTGCAGTTATTCGTCGTTGGGATCAATCTCTGTGATCGAGGAGTCAAAGCGTCGGCCCGATTCGGCCCAGACATCGACATGCTCGGTGGGCTTGGGCTTGGGTAGGGTGTCCTTTCGGCGGCGGGATCGACGGAGGGTCACGATCATCAAAAGTGTGGTTATCATCACCACACCTAAGATCGCGAGCATCAAGGTCAGCGAAGACGCTCGGCGGTAGGCTTCTTGGGGGATTGGATCAGAAGCGGCCTGCGCGATGGTGAGCCCGATGATGGAGAGTGGATGGATCATTTCGAGTATTGTACGGGCAAAGTTGGCTTGTGGATGCTAAAGTGATACCCAAGATTTCGCCCGATGAGCGGGCAGAGGAGCAGTCATGCATTTTGAAGCACATCACAATGTGATCAGCGAGCTTGAGGCGCGGATTTTAACGATCCGTGAGTCTCTTTGACTATGAAAACAAACGAACGCGACTTCAAGAACTCGAAGCAATGATGGGCGGAGCGGATTTCTGGAACAGCCAGGAAGAAGCCAAAAAGACCATCGCCGAGTTAAAACTCATCAAAGCCCAGACTGACCCAATCAAAGCGGTCTATGAAGAATTTGAAGATGCCCAGGTCGCCTACGAAATGAGTCGGGAGGAGAACGACGCCGAGTTGCTCGAAGAAGCCGACGAACAACTTTTTCAACTCATGAAGCGGATGGACAAGATCGAAACGCAATCATTGCTCTCGGGTAAACACGATACTAAGGATTGCTTCTTCACCATCTCGGCTGGCGATGGTGGGACTGAAGCCAACGATTGGTGCGAGATGCTCTTTCGGATGTATCTCTACTTCTTCGAGAACCAAGGGTGGAAGGTTGAAGAAGTCGAGAAATCATACGGCTCAGAAGTCGGGCTCGATTCCGTCACGCTGCATGTGCAAGGTCCTTACGCCTTTGGGTATTTATGTTGCGAACGCGGGACACATCGGCTGGCGCGGGTGTCGCCTTTCAATGCACAGGGCAAGCGCCAAACGAGCTTTGCGACTGTTGATGTGACACCCGAGTTTGAAGAGGCGGAGGTTGATATTCCTGATTCGGATTTGGAGATCAGTTGTTTTGCGCGATCATCTGGGCCCGGCGGTCAGAATGTGAACAAGGTCGCCTCGGCGGTGCGCTTGGTGCATAAGCCCACGGGGATCATGATTCTGGCATCGACCCATCGCGAGCAGCAGCAGAACCGTAGGCAGGCGATGGCGATCCTGACCGCCAAGCTCGAGCAGATGGCAGAAGAAAAACGGGCTGCCGACATCGCCGAGGCTGCGGGCGGCAAGCTCGAACATCGTGGATGGGGTGCACAAATTCGCAGCTATGTGCTCTACGACAACCGCGTGAAGGATCACCGCACCAATGTCGAAGCCAACCCGACCAATGTGCTTGATCGTGGGGAGCTCGATCAGTTTATTGATGCTGAACTCAAACGCAAGCGGGCAGAAAGAGGGTAAGGTGGGCAAGCGATGGGGCTTGGAGTATTTAAAGATGCAATCTTGATGAAATGTGAGACACGCGGGCAACAGCTCGGGCTGGTGATCGGGATGGCGAACTTTTTTACAGCGACGCTCGGAATGGCATATTGGATGTTCGGAATCGCCGAGGCGGCCCGCCACACACTTCCTGAGTTTGACCAGCGCAACGCATATGGTGAGTACCAGAATTGGCGACAGCGGAACGATTTGTACCATACGATGATGATGTGGTATGCTTTGGTCGGGGTTGTCGCGACAATCTTGCCTGTGTTTGCAACTGTCGGAGCTGTGAATCTGGTGAGGCTACTGACCAACACCGGACTCAAAAACCCCGATACTTGGTGAATCCTCATCAATTTCTTGGAGGCTTCTTCTCTCTGAACATCTGCAACGGGCGCGGGCCGGGGCACATGCCCGTGGCGCACCCATCGTTGGTGCAACTGGTATTGTAATATTCCGAATCTCGCGAACTTGATGCATCATCGCCATCGTGGGTGTTGTTGTCGCGCATTTCTTCGATCGCTGTCAGAATCGCGCCGGTGAAGATGGCGAGGAAACTCAGGATGGGGACGGTGGGAGAGAGTCGGATGCCGTAGTAGGGGAGGATGATGTAGAAGACGACGCCGAGGATCGCGATAAGGATCATCGCGATGAACAATCGACGGGCGAGTTTGACGGATTCTTTGTTCTTGGCGTCCTCGTCGTGGATCCGATCACGGGCCTGATTGAGCAATGATGTCGGGTCGGATGGTGTACTGCCTGCTGGCATATCAGGGCCAATCAAAAACTGAGGCGGGTTGTCGGATTCGTGGTTCGACATATGAGATGATACCAATAAGATTCTGGTGAGGCCCATCGCCCATTGCTTCGGTGTCTTTGTTTTCTACAAAATAAGGAAAGAGGCCGCCGGGTTCTGCACCCACCGAGCGGCCTCTCTCTGATTCGTCACACACACGACTCGTGTGAGCGTTCAAGTTGTGGGTCTTACAGGTCCAACGGGTGCTTTGGACGGCTGAGTTGTTCCCTGGAGAGTAAAGGAATCAGGGATCATCGACGACGCCGACGCGACGCGAACACCCCACCAATGGCCAGCAACGAGAAGCTCCCTGGTGTTGGTACAAATAGCATTCCATCGCCTTGCGACGAGCGTTCTTCAAAGCTGCCGGCATCGAACCAATCAGGCATCTGAATCAGGAAACTGATCGCACCTGAGAGACCTTGGTTTGGAGTTACGAATTGATCGCCAGCACTGGTACTCTCAAAGATGCCATCACCGTTATTGTTATTGAAGAGGGCAGAACTGATGATTCCATCAAAGAATCCGAACCCACCGACGAAGTTCCATGTGCCGGTGAAGCTTCCTGAGAAATTGTCGCCGTCGATATCACGGATCAGGAGGCGTCCGTTGATTCCATCTGCGGAGGTGCCGGTGATGTTGTTAAGATTCATGCGAAACTCGACAAAGGCGTCGTTGCCCACACCGATCTGCCCGGCGAGGAAGTCGGCACTGAGTGGAAGAGCCGTTTCCCAGTTGGTGACATCACCGGAAGTGTTGAGTGACGACTGGGCAAGGTAGAGTCCGGTTGCATCGTCATAGCTCGTATTGAGGTCAGTGAAACCGAAAGTGGTATTTAGGGTTAGTATTCCAGCGCTCGCACAGGTGGATGCAACTGCGATTGTTCCGATAAGTGTTAGACAACTCGTCTTGGTTTTGTGAATGAGCATGATCAAACCCTCCTGATTGCTCGCCAAATGCTGTTGAAATGCAGAGAATCTGCGTCCGATAGAAGAAATACACCATTTGTGGCAAGATGCCAGCTCAGTTGAAATTTTGATGTGAATTTGGGCGATATTCGCAGCGACCCTGTCAACCACGCGAGGGCATCGAAGAGTTAGAACTTTTCTACAAAAGAAAACTCAAATTGGGTGGTGCAATGGGGAATTGGGTGCATGGTGTATGTGGGTGTACGCACTTGGTGTGTCCCCTCACCGTTGCTCCATTCTTCAGGAGGAGAAGATATGAAATACACAATCCTTTGCGCAGTCATTGCGACCTTGGCGGGTTCGACTCAGGCCGGGTTCTTTAGCGAGTCTGAAAACAACAACACCCTTGCGCTTGCCAATGACATTGGTTCCTTTGATGCCCCAGGCGGGTCGGCAGTGATTGACGGCGTGCTCGACATCAACGATGTCGATTGGTTTATGTTTACACTCACCGATACTGCTTCACTTTCCGTGTTTAGTGCATTTGGTGCCAATGGGAACGGGCTGATGCAGATCGTGACCGCTGGTGGCGATGTGATTGCCTTCGACGACGATTCGGGTGTTGGGCTGATGCCTGCGATCCAGATCGAGAACCTCGCTGCGGGAACTTACTACATGGGCTTTTCCGGGTTTGGCGATGTCGATGCGAGCTCGGTGGGGTCAGATGAACTTGCCGACGGACTCGGACACCAAGAGAACTTCGGGTACAAGCTGACCTTTGGATTCTCGGTGGTTCCAGCTCCGGGTTCCATGGCCCTTTTGGGGCTCGGTGGGGTCGTGTTGATCCGTCGGCGTCGAAAATGACCTTCAATTCCCTAGGTTTTTGAACCCCTCGACTGGCCAAGGGACGAGTTTTTCGATGAAATTACCAACAAAAACACCCTTGTTCAGGGTGTTTTTGTTGGTTTTGGTGTAAATTTTGGTGCCATTTTATTTTCTCTCTTCCAAAAAGGCTGAAAATCTGTAGAGTAGGTACCGAAGAGGGCGGCCTGTGGGATTGGAGTAGGTACCGAAGAGGGCGGCCTGTGGGATTGGACTTCCACGGGGCGAATACTGTTTTTCAGGAGGGAGAAAAGAAAAATGAGAGGTTCTTTTTTGATTGTGTCGTTGGCGCTCGTGAGTTCGAGTCATGCCGGGTATATCAGTGAGAGCGAATCCAACAATACGCTCGCCACTGCCAATGACCTTGGTATTTTTAATGCTCCGGGCGGGACGGTTGCGATTGATGGCGTGATTGGTACCAACGATGTTGATTGGTTCAGTTTTACAATCAATGACTCGGCTTCGCTGTCATTCTTTGCCGGTTTCTCAGCGACCTCTGGTGCTGATGGAATCATGCAGATTGTTACCGCCGGTGGCGATGTGATCGCGTTTGATGACGATAGTGGTATCGGCCTGATGCCTGCGATTCAGATTGCAAACCTTACAGCAGGAACCTACTACATGGGACTCTCAGGGTTCGGTGACGTAGGTGCCGGTTCTGTGGGGACTGATGAACTGGCCGATGGCGTGGGGCATTCGCAGAATTTCGCGTACAAGATCAGTGTCGGATTCACGATTATTCCCGCTCCCGGTGCGATGACACTCTTAGGGATGGGTGGTTTGGTTGCTTCGCGTCGGCGTCGATAAACCAACCGTCGATAAACCAACCGTCGATAAACCAACCGATGATGCGTCAATCAATTTCGGGAGATACATCTCTGAACCCGTGTTTGTGTACCCGTATTTCCGAATACGAATCCCGAATACGAATCAAGGCCCAGTCCAAGAAGCAATTGGACTGGGTCTGTTCGTTGGTCTGTTTGCTCTTTGGGTTTGGGGAGTTTGGTGCCCCAGTGTACGGGCCAGTGTACTCACATGGGTTTCTGATCGATCGTCATGTCATAAACATGTAGTAGTTTGTTCTTGTCAAAGACCATTTCTTGGCGTGATTTGCCCACAATGTCGTACATCGGGGTGAGCTCGATGGCATCGACGGGACATGCCTCTTCGCACATGCCACAGAAGATGCATCGGAGCTCGTCGATTTCAAACTTGGCAGGATATTTCTCACGATCATCCCAAGGTGACTGAGCCGCTTCGATATGAATGCAGTTGGCGGGGCAGATGGTGGGGCACATCATGCAGGCGACGCATTTGACGCGTCCGGCGCTGTCGCGGTTGAGTCGATGCACACCTCGGAAGTTGGAGGACTCTATTCCGCCTTGTTCGGGGGAATAGTCCTCTCGGCGTTGTTCGGGGTATTGAAGGGTTCGGCTGGTGCGTCCTTGTCCGAAGGAGGTGAAGAAATGCCGCATCGTTGTGCCAAATCCCTTGACGATACTCGGGATATACATGGCCTCGGCGGCGGTCATTGGGGGAGGGGTGATCGTGATGATGTCTTCTTCTTTGATGGCCATATCAACCGAGTATAGCGTCATTGTGTGGATGAAGTATGTGTGCGGGGTCTACATTGCCGTAGGATTTCGTGCATACTATATGTGTATGACCGATCGTCGTTCAGGGCCACCTTTGTTTGATCTTATGCGTGAGCGTGGGGAAGATCCCAGTGCCCCCCAGTCTTCACCCAAACTCACCCCCAAACCGACGCCTGCACCCTCGCAGCCCCGCCCTGCAACCTCCTCGGCAACGGGTGACCAAGGTGGTCCTGATGTGCCGACCAAGCAGACAGCGTGGGACAGTTCGGGTGGTGTCTCACGGGCCGAGCGATCGGCAGCCGCGATGCTCGATGACGAGGTGGTTGATGATTCGGGGATTCGGCTTTCTTCGCCGATGTTTTATACACTGATCGCGGTTGGATTTGCTTTGATTCTTGCAGCGTGGACGATCGGATATCAGCGGGGCAATGCAGCGGGGAAGAAAGCGATCGAGCCTTATGTCCGCGATCAACCCGTGGTTCGACCCGTTGAAACGACGGTACCGACCCCAGCAGTGAATCAGCCTCAGGTTGACACCGATCAACCCAATGCGACCACAATAATCCCCCCGGCGACCACCCCGAAAGCATCGACCTCTTCGGGACCAGCGGTGATGAGCCCATCGGGATTCCTCGACACTGATCCCCGTGAGCCTGGGCTCAACTACCTCGTCTTGGCGACGCTCGATACCGAGCAGGCTGCGGACGCAATTTCGTTTCTATATTTGCATTCTGTCCCTGTCATTGGGGTGCCGGTGGTGGATAATCGCGCATCGAGCGCCAACAATCCATCCCGCTATAGGCTGTATTCACTTGGAGTTGCGATTCCGGGGAATCAGTGGAGTGCCATGAGTGTTGAACGATCTGAGCACCAAAGGCTGATCGCCAATCTCGGTGCCCGCTGGCAGCGTGAACGACGCGGGGGATCGGATTTTTCTCAGACGAACTGGGAAAAATACAACCCATAGATCGGGCCAAACTCGGCCATCAACTAGACACGCCCCCTTCGGCGATAAGCAACAACAGGCAAAGCCTGAGGCAAGATACGCGACCAATTGGAGTACACCATGAGCATTGACGCTTCACTCAAAACTGAAGGTAATCTGACCACCGTTCGTAATGTGATGACTCGTACCGAGCGCATTGCAGCGCTCAAGGAAGAAGGCAAGTTCGTCGAGGGCAAAGACACGGTTCACGGCTTGCCCAAAACCAAGGTCAAAGAGTAGCCGTTGCCCGACAGCTTCTGCCATCGCAGGGCTGACGGCAGCTTGTGCCCCATGAGAACGATCATGAGAACAGATCACAGGTCTCGGTGTTCCATCGGGGCCTGTTTTTGCATTGATTGCACTGGAGCTTGACCCATGACCACTTCGCCAGCACCGATCGACGGGTTTGACCTCGATTCGATGATCTCTGATCGCGCTCATGCCATCGACGCATCGGGCATCCGCAGAATCTTTGCCTTGGCATCGACTCTTGATGATCCGATCAATCTTTCGATTGGTCAACCTGACTTTGTCGTCCCCGAGCCTATCCGCCGGGCAGCCATCAACGCCATCGACCACCACCTCAACGGGTACACCCTCACCCAAGGGCTCCCGACACTCCTTGCCAAGGTCAATGATTGGCTTGGGCATGATCTGGGATGGGATGTCCGAACCGTCAATACTCCGGGGCACATGGGGCCAGTTTCGATGATTACCTCAGGCACCTCGGGGGCGCTGGTCTTGGCCTTCATGGCTTTGCTCAATCCTGGCGACGAGTGCATTATCCCTGATCCTTACTTTGTTGCGTATCCGCACTGGACGACCTTGGTTGGAGCCAAAGCGGTCACGGTTGATACTTATCCCGATTTCAAGCTTACCGCGGAGCGAATCGAGCCTTTGATCAATGGGAAAACCAAGTTCGTGCTTCTCAATACGCCTTCGAATCCTGCCGGGGTGGTGATGAACAAGGACGAGTGCATCAAGCTTCGCGATTTGTGCCGATCCAAAGGCGTGTTGTTGATCGCCGATGAAATTTACGACGAGTTTGCCTTCGCCGATGCCACCACCGATGCGTGCGCTGGCGATGCGTCCCAAGCGCGATGCCCAAGCCCTGCGCGCATCGAAGGCGCCCACGATGATGTACTGCTTATCCGCGGGTTTGGTAAAACTTATGGGTGTACGGGATGGCGATTGGGATACGCTGCGGGCCCACGGGCTGTTGTCGAACAGATGGCCAAGCTTCAGCAATATACCTTTGTGTGTGCACCTGCGCCTTTACAAGCCGGGGTCGAGGCCTGTTTCGAGACGGATATGTCGTCGTTTGTTGATGAATATCAAGCTCGACGAGACCTAGTGCTTGAGAAGCTCGGTTTGCTTACTGAGATCGCTTCGCCCGGTGGCGCGTTCTATGCCTTTATCAAAGTCCCCGAGCATTTGGGGATCACCGGAACGGCATTCGCTGAACGGGCGATTGAGCGCAACTTATTGACGATTCCCGGGGGGGCCTTTTCGGGGCGCGACACCCACTTTCGAATCAGCTTCGCCACCGAGCTTGGCAAACTGACCCAAGGGCTCGATATCCTCGCCGAGATGATGGGGTGAATGTGGCGGGGGGGCATTTGCGATGGGTGAGAAGCTGGGGTTAGAAGCTGATTTCGATACGGGCGAAGAGCCCTTTTTGGTCGATATCGGTCTCCACTGCGCCGATTTCAAATGATGATCGGAGCATGCGATAACCCGCGCTGAACATCACATTGGTCGAGAGCCTCAGGTCGGTCGAGGCGTTGAAATCAATCAGTGCATTGCCAGCCTGGGTCGGATGGGTCAGGGCGGCGCCCGAAAAGGAGAATGATTCGCTGATCTTCCAGCGAAGCCCCGAACCGATCATCGGAACTGCTGCTACGCGGTTGACGCGTTCGATGGTGGTATCGTTGCCTTTGGTGACGCGTTTACCGATGTTGGCTTCGATCGCTTTGAGCCCCGAGAGCACCGAGAGGGTGACAGGCCCGGCATTGATCGCTTCCCACTCGAGGGCCAAGTCATAGATGTCGTACTCGCCTTCGGATTGAGTCAGGCTTGAGATGTGCTCATTGTCGGGGGCGGTGTTGATCATGCCCGCATTGCCCGAGATATTTCCATCGCGCAGCTCGGTTGTTCGTCCCACAGAGAAACGCACTGAGTCATTGATCTGCATCCCCTGCGTATCGGTGTAGTGCGCTGCCCATGATTCGACCATGAGCGGCGAAATGTTCTGGGCCGTTCGGCGATAAAACTGAGGGTCAATGCTCGGGGGCACAAACCGATCCCTGATCCAAGACGGATCAAATCCCGCGACGCGAAACTCGTTGAGTTCGCTCAGTGAGAAATGATCGAGCAGCGGGCGTGCCTTTTCAAGAATAGAGATTGGATGGTTGAGTGCAGGCGAGGGGAGTACGAAATCGTCATCAAGATCCATATTCATCTGCTGGGCATGTGCAGATGAACACAAGATCATCAACGAGCCGGCAAGTGAGATATTCAGCATCGGGTGCATATGTCGAATTGTGTCTCCCAAAGTGTGTGATGTCAACTCGGAGCAGGTTGGGTAACAACTAACTCTGTTCGTCTATAAATCGGGTAATTGTGCTTGTTACCTTGAGAAGTTGCTCCGATCGGTCAGTATCCACCCTGCTTGGGTTGGGCATATTAAGCACATGATTCCCTTCTGCGAGGCAAATCAGCTCCGTCTTGCACGCTTTGGCGATTGCCTGTCCAGCGCTGGAATGGACTGCTTGATCGTTGCTGCTGTGGACCACACACACTGGGCAAGTGATTTTTGAAGCTTGCAAAAGCACATCATGTCGCTCGGGTGCATCGAGTTGCTCTCGAAGCCAGTTGCGCTCGATGCGCAGGTTCTGGTGTGTCCGCGCGCTCTGTGTCATCGCATACCCCCTCGCGAGCATCGCGTCTTGTTCATCTTGTGACATTCGACAACAATCATCGACGGCATTGATCGTGACGATTCCGGCAAGATGCAACGAATCACCACAACGGCCCGCAGTGAGCAGGGCGGTGGCGCCGCCTCGCGAGTGGCCGACAAGATAGATCGGCAACCCTTTGCCTGCGATCTCGCCCGAGTGCACCGCTTGAACCACCCGCATTGCATCTTCGACCTGGCGATTCCAAGTATCGAGGGCGAACAAATCCGGACGAGCGAAGGTTTCGATTGCGTTGGTCATCCCTGAGGTTGAAAAATTGAATCGATGCACCACCATCTGCGCATCGCACAGGTCGTGCGCAAGCACCGGGATGAACCCGTAGTCTTTGTACCCTTTGAATCCGTGCATGAGGATCACGCATGCAGCTGGGGGGGTGGCAGGGGTATGGGTATTGCCGAGCAAATCGAGCCCGCGTTCATTGGTGATGGTCCAGCTTTGGACGGTGCAGTGAGGCATGGGGGAGTATATGCGATGAGTGTGGACGATCTTGTGTGCCATCTCAAGCCTAGAATATCGGTCAATGGCCAGCAACGAACCAATCCAACCTGCTCGTCCTCATCCAGAGGAATGTTGCGATTGGGGCAAGAGGCCGCCGGAGGGCTCGGAGCATCACCTGCTCAAAGGCCCGCGTCTGCGCCGCCAAGAGCTCTTTACTGCGATCAACATTTTCATCGAGTTTATCCGAGGGTTTCGGCGGCTTCATTTCATCGGCCCATGCGTCACTGTCTTTGGATCGGCTCGGTTCGAGGAAGACAACGAATATTACCAACTCGCCCAAGCGGTCGGCAAGAAGCTCGCCGACTCAGGCTATGCCACGATGACCGGGGGAGGGCCAGGCATCATGGAAGCTGCCAACCGCGGGGCACGCGAAGGCAACGGGCTTTCGATTGGATGCAACATTGAACTCCCCCACGAGCAATATCCCAATCCCTACCTTGATCTCTTCGTTGATTTCAAATACTTTTTCGTTCGCAAAGTGATGCTCGTCAAATACTCCAAGGCATTCATCGTGATGCCCGGCGGGTTCGGGACGATGGACGAGGTATTCGAGACGCTGGTGCTGATCCAGACCAAGAAGATTGAGAAGTTTCCGATCATTGTGATGGGGAAGGATTTTTGGGAGCACATGCGTGTGTTTATTGAGAACGCGCTGATCGCCAACGAGACGATCAGCCCCGTGGATTTGGATCTTGTGCAGTGGACGGATGATCCCGAAGAGGCGGTGGAGATGATTGCTCGATTTTCAGCCAATGGTGGGTAGAATGCAGGTCAATTCCATCTTGCCTGCAAACCCCTGTTTAGGGGTTGCGGTGCAGTCAAGAAGCCGTTATGATGGGTGGTAGTCGTGGATGCACCACGGCATCGATTGGTTCCGTATTGGAGAATATAATGTTTCGACTCGTTCCTCGTTCCTCGTTCCTCGTTCCTCGTTCCTCGTTTTGATTTTTCTTCTTCTTATGGCTCCTGGTTGTGCCAAGGAATGGCGTAAAGATGCTGATCGGACATATCAAAATGAGCTGCAGAGATGCCGTGAGTTTGGATGTTCAGATGAAGAGAGGGCTGCTATTGGTCTTTGGTACCGGACAGTAAAAGCGGCGATTGTTAACTATGAAATGTCTGAATCTAGCGAAGACAGAAAAGCCGCTCGCGATTTAATTAAATCACTTCTTGATGTTGTGCCGGCAATCGAGATAAAACTAGGGAATTCCGAGGAAATCGGAGACGATGATGTCGCGATCGAACTGGATTTGATCTCAGAATCGTCATTGGCAGTTTTTGCTCCAAGTTTTGGACAAGTCGGGGCGTTTCTACAACAAAATTTAGTAGGAGATGCGCGTCCCAAATTGCTTGCTGAGGGCAGATTTATGCTCAACGGATTTTTTACGAGAGTCTACGAGGGGATTGACAGCGTTGATATAGATGCAACTTGGATGATTTCTGGCCAGATGCGTCTCGGGGGTGTTGAAGTACTTCCTAACGGTGTGAATCGCTATCCTGTACTGGGTGGCTCATTCGCTGGGGTACCAACTGTCAACGATGATCAAATACCTGAACTTCGAGCAGCTCTCGATACGAGTTCAGATAGGTATGTAGATTATAATCTGGACGGAACAATTGAGCTTGTGTCTACATTTCGCATTGAGCATGGATACTTGGACAGCCTCGGAGAATTGAGATTTGGCTTCGTGATTTTCTATACTCTTGAGGTTCCTTTAGAACAGGTCGGTGATAGTTATCGTATCTCTACAAATGGGTTGGTTGCAGGCGATACCGTTTTCCCATTAATGCCTTTCCCGATTTCTGATTGGAATAGGGATGGCGTGTTGTCAAGCAGTGATGTTGCAGATTTTTTGATGGATTACAACAATGGTGATCCGTATACAGATGTGGACGGAGATGGTGTGTTGACACCAGCGGATATTTCTAGTTTTGAAGATTTCTTTGCTCGAAGTCAAGGAGTGGTAGAATGAATAAACATACAGGTTTGAATAGTTGGCGTGCGCCCTTACTCGTTTTTACTTTCGGATCAATGCTCGGAGCGGGTGTTCTCGGGATATCAGGAAGTCAGACGGAGGGTGATGGAAAAAAACATGTCAGACAGAAGTTGCCTTGGTTTGGGAAAATGGGGCTGAGCTGCGGCTTGCCTTGGCAATGGAAATGTACAGTCAAACACTTGAACTTGGAAAGTGCTATGAAGCGTTGGTTGCTGCTGGTAATCAGCGAGAATCAAAGGAATGGACTGATTTTCAGTTTGACATGAGCATTGATTTTTTTCAGCCCATTGTAGATCTGTCATCTGATATTGCACTGGCAGTCGATTTTGTGCTTGATCGCATAGAAAGTGGAGAATTGGAGGGTGAAAGTGCAAATGAAATGATCAAGATAGCGGATCAACATCTCGAAAAGATATCAAATCAACTGTCAAGTTTGCGTGAAGTCAGAGGTCAGTATATAATTCGTGCAAGAACACTTTCCGGATCTAAAGAGGAGAGTGTGTTGCAGGCTCTGAAATGGGGTGAAGATGTCAGTGAGCAACTTTATGCTCGAATTCAAAGGGTGTTTTCTCCGTAGTAGTAATCACTATCTCTTACTTACAGGGCTGGAAATTCCCAGCCCTGTTTTTTTGACTGCCCGTCGGGATCGGATTTTGGGGTCGAAAGCAGTCGGTGTTTGACCCGAAGGAACCGAAGATGGCTCCGACGGGGCACCCAGAAAAGAAAACTCCGAGCCATCAGGCACGACCTAGACCGTTGCGGTTGCGAAGCGTTCTTTGACGGTCGTTGTGCCTTTGGATTCGTATTCGTTGGCGATGGCGGCGATGAACTCATCGAGCGGCATGGAGCCCAGGTCTTTCTCTGTGCCAAACGCTCGGACGGAGACGGCCTTCGCCTCGGCGTCGCGGGGGCCGACGATGAGGAGGTAGGGGATCTTCATTTCGGAACCGTTTTTGATTTTGGCTTGGATGCGTTGGTCGTGGGTGTCGCTGGTCGCGCGGATGCCGACGGCTTTGAGTTGGGCGAGGACCTCGGCGGCGTAGTCGTTGCTCTTTTCGGAGATGGGGAGGACGCGGACTTGTTCGGGGGCGAGCCAGACGGGGAAGGCGCCGGCGAAGTGTTCGATGAGGACGCCTATGAATCTTTCCATTGAGCCGAAGGGGGCGCGGTGGATCATCACGGGGCGGTGTTTTTCGTTGTCGGCGCCGATGTAGCTGAGGTTGAAGCGTTCGGGGAGGTTGTAGTCGACTTGGACGGTGCCGAGTTGCCATTCTCGGCCGATGACATCTTTGACGATGAAGTCAATCTTCGGCCCATAGAATGCAGCTTCTCCGGGCTCTTCGGTGAACGGTACGCCGAGCGTTTGGGCGGCCTCGCGACACGCCTGCTCGGCCTTGTCCCAGTTGGCCGGATCGCCGGTGTATTTGCCGGAATCAGGATCACGCAACCCGACCCGCACACGATAATCAATCATGCCCAGCACATCGAAGATGATTTTGACGAGTGACAAGCATCCTTGGAGTTCTGCGCCGATCTGATCGGGTGTGCAGAAGAGGTGGGCGTCGTCTTGGGTAAATCCACGGACGCGGGTCATGCCGTTGAGTTCGCCGGATTGCTCCCACCGATACACTGTGCCAAACTCGGCGAGTCGGACGGGGAGGTCTTTGTATGAGTGGGGCTGCGAGTCGAACACCTTGATATGGTGCGGGCAGTTCATGGGTTTGAGCATAAAACCTTCGATTTGACCTGTGCTCATGTTGTTGGAGAGTTGGGCGCAGCTGCACCCTTCTTCAGAAAGCTCGACGAGGTGATCGCGCTCGATCAGTGGGGGAAACTGCGAGTCGGCGTAGTAGGGGAAGTGCCCTGAGGTGCGATACAGATCCAGCTTGCCGATGTGAGGCGTGAAGACTTCAGAGTACCCTTGTTTGGTAAGTTCGGCGCTGATGAAGTTCTGGAGTTCTTTGCGGACGATCGACCCGTTGGGTGTCCAGAGGATCAGCCCTTGTCCGACGGCATCGTCGATGGCGAAGAGCCGAAGTTTTTTGCCCAGCACACGATGATCGCGTTTTTTGGCTTCTTCTAATCGTTCGAGGTGGGCCTTGAGGTCTTTTTTGTTGAAGAACGAAGTGCCATAGACACGGGTCAACCGATCGGAGTTTTCGTCGCCGTGCCAGTACGAGGAGGCCAGTGACATAATTTTGAAAGCACCGATACGCCCGGTGGATGGGAGGTGTGGTCCTCGGCACAGGTCTTCCCAGTCTTTCCCCGGTTCACCAGTGGCGTAGAAGGTCAACGACAAAGAACCCGCTTCGTGCGCACGATGGGCGTTATCGAGTTTGTATTTGGATCCTTCTGCTTCAATTTTTCTGATTCCCTCAGAGTATTCGAGTTCATAGCGTGTAAACGGGCGGTTCTCCTTGATGATTGCCGTCATTTCTTTTTCAATGGCTTCAAAATCACCGTCCTTGAGTGGACGGTCATCGGGGAACTTGATGTCGTAGTAAAAGCTGTTCTCCAAAGGCGGACCATACACCAGCATGGCGCCGGGGATCAGCCTTTGGATCGCCTCGGCCATCACATGGGCGGTCGAATGGCGGAGCAAGAATAATGCGTTGGGGTCATCTTGTTTGTCGCGGGTCTTTTCGGTGACAAGTGAGAGTGTGCAGTCGCTTTCAATGACGGTGTTGAGATCACAGAGTTCCTCGTCGATCAAGCACCCGACGCAGGCTTTGGCCAATCGTTCGCCAATGGTCATGGCGACATCGAATGCAGAGACCGAGTGGTCGAAGGATTTGACGGAACCATCTGGGAGTGTAATCTGAGGCATATTCCTGCTCGCTGTATCTGTAGCCAGGCGTCATGCCCGGGCAGTGGTGTACGAATTGCCCAATCCTATGAAAAATGCCCCGCGTTGGCTGAGGATGGGGGCGATTTTCCAATGATTTCTTGCGTGGTGGGGAACCAACCCGATGGCACTGGCGGCGGGATGCCTTTCCATCGGGTTGGGGTTATTGGCAACACCCGCTGGGTTTGTTGGCCACGATATCCACACTCGTGATCACATCGGCGACCGATTCCCCCGTTGGGAACAGTTCCTCGATTTTTTGGTACAGCGGATCATTCGCCGATACCAGCGTGTGTACATAGTTTGCCTTGGGCGTGAGTTTGATTTCCGTCAACCCTGCTTTGTTCATTTGCTCGCGCATCTCCTCGACCAAGATCGCTCCGGCGACACACCCTGCCCAGGATTCAACAAGTTCTTTGACCGCTTCGGGCAAGGGTTTGAGCAGGGCGATATCCGATACCGCGACCCGTCCGCCGGGCTTGAGGACGCGGCTGATTTCGTTCCAGACCTGCTGCTTGTCCATCGAGAGGTTGAGCACACAGTTCGAGATGATGACATCGACCGAATGATCCGCGACGGGGAGGTGTTCGATCTCTCCGAGCCGAAACTCAACATTATCGAGCCCTGTTGCTCTCTGGTAATGGAGAATATTTTTGCGGGCTTTGGCGATCATCTCGTGGGTCATATCGACACCGATCGCCTGTCCGGATTGGCCGACTTTAGGCCCGGCGAGAAACACATCAAACCCGCCACCTGAACCGAGATCGAGGATGGTTTCGCCCTCTTTCAGAGCCGCGATTACCGTTGGGTTGCCGCAGGAGAGCCCCATGTTGGCATCGCCAGGGAGCGCTTCGAGTTCTTCTCTGGTGTAGCCGATCTGCTCGGCAAGGTCGGTTGCGTCGATGGATTCGGTGACGCCACAGGCACCTGCGCAACAGCATGAATCATTGTTGGTCGTGGCGATACTGGCGTAGTCTGCGCGGATTTGTTCGCGGATTTGATCGTTGGTTTTCATGGCAGGATTCCTTCTTCGTTGGGAGACAACATCCTTCGCGTTGCATCCGGGCAAGATCGCTCGGATCAATCGAGTCGATGGCTTTGAGTTTCTCCTGATCTGCCAAGATGATCGCATCTTCGCGTATATGGGTTTGGATCACTTCGATCGCGTTGGCGACCAATGGAGCGGGGGCGTCGGGGATGCGGTAATGCACCCATCGCCCGTCCTTGCGTGATTCGAGCAGCCCGGCGCGTTTGAGCACCGCCAGATGCTTCGAGATCGAGGCGTTTGAGAGCTCAATCAATTCGACCAATTGGCATACACAGCGCTCACCATCAAGGCAGGCTGCGAGCAATCGGATGCGATTGGGATCAGAAAGGGCGTTGGCGAGATCAGTTAGTTGGCGCATATGGCTTCTCATTTCGTGAAATAAGAATATATCGCAACCCCATTTTCTTCCATGCAAAAATGGAAATTGCGGTATTTATTTGGATATATCGAACCTCGATATATTCTTTGCCGTATTATTGGGCAAGTCCGTCTCTCAAAGGAACCAGACCATGCTCACCCTTAAACAGGATCATTCAGAACTCGTCGTCCTCTCTGTGCTTGCCATTGGCCCGTCGTATGGCTACGCGATAAGCAAAGCCATCGCAACTCAATCCGACGGGTACTTCAAACTCTTACCCTCAGCAATGTACCCATTACTCACCAAACTCGAAAAGAACGGGCTGGTCACGACCAGTTGGGAAGAGGTCAAAGCGGCTGGTGCAGATCCAGACTCGACCGGGCGCCGACGCAAGTGGTACACGCTGAGCCCCAAGGGTCATAAGCAACTCGCGCGGCGCATCGAACTCCATCGCCAAACGCAATCCATCATCGACGGGTTTGTTGCCCAAGCACCCGAGAACCAACTGGCCAGCGGATGACCAAACTCACCCCCAAATCTCGAACCAAGCACCCGCCGGTGGTGCCTTCGACCCGCGACGCGATTTCGTCTTGGCTCGATGTCCTGACCTCGATGCTGGTGGTGTCCGAATCTCAACGCCTCCAGATCCGCGACGAACTCGAGGATCACCTGCGCAGCCGCGTTGATGATTTGTTGATTGTCGGCAAGTCCGAACCCAGAGCAATCCAGATCGCAGTCGCAGAGCTTGGCGAGACGGCCGAGCTTGCCAAACTGATTACCCATGCACACACACGAATCAATCCAAGGAGAAAAATCATGAACGCTGCCCTGATCGCCGTCGCCTTAGGAGGCATGTCCTTTGGAGGTTTCACGCTTATCACTGGTACGGGTGCGCCCAGTGCACCACCGGGTGGTGGTGGGGCGGTGCCAGTGGTGGTGCCGGGTGATCGTGATCGGGAGGTTGCGCATGAGTCTGAAACGGGTCGAGCGTCCAACGATTTGCTCGCCACAGTCGCTACAGTGCCTGTCAATCAAGATGTTTCGTACTTTGAGTTGCTCAAACCTTTTGCCGAGAAGCTTGGTTTGACCCTTGAGATTGATCGGGTTGCATTCCACCAGCGTGGGCTGACGCCAACGATGACCATTCGATTGGTCAACAATCCTGAGCGGACGCTTGGACAGGTATTGGATTCGATTCCAAATGCGATAGATACCAGTCTATGGCGTAAGTATGGAGAGGATGACGAGATCGTTGCTCAACAGATTGATGATGCTCTGTTCGTATCGACCAGGCGTGGGCTTGATCGGCGAACCACCCACCGGGTTGTGTATGGTCTTGGTGATTTGGCCAATCCTGATCCTGATCTTCCGGTTCTTGCCAACTCCAGTTCAAGCGTTCTGATTGTGCGGAATATCGGAAGCGCAATCATCGAGCAGATTCGTCCGAGTGCATGGTCGGATTTGGGGGGGAATCTCGCTGCGATGAATGAGCTTGGAACGAATCTGGTGATTACTGCTCCCGATTCGATGCACGCAGAGATCGAGATACTTCTTGCGGATATTCGTGAGCGTGTTGCCAAACAGACAGAGATTGTTCAAGAGCAAAAGCGTGCTTTGGTTGAAGAGCAACGGATGCAACAAGTTCAGCGAAAGCAGGCCATCGAGCGGATTCGTGCTGAGTATATTCGTGTTCGTGATGAGTATATTGCGTTGGGGAATCAAGTTGGTGCCGCATCTGCCAAACGATATCGGTTGGAAGTGGAGTTGCAATCTCAAGATATGAACTCGGATGAAGCAGAAAAAATTGAAGATCAGATTCAAGCTCTTTCTACGAAACGATTTGAGCTTGAGTTGCGCCGCGATGAGTATCAACAGCGATATGATTACCTCCGTCAATTGCTCATTGAATCCCAATATGCGGAGCTTTTCGAGGTGTTCACTCTTCCTGATGTCCATTCACAAGAATCATCGACTGAAGTTCCCACCGTCGCTGTGCGTGGTTTTGGCGTTAAAGCGGGTTTGTATGAGTATGTGCCGAGGATGAAAATTAGTCGCTTGCTCACGATCGCAACTACTGGGCGAGATATTGATCCTGATCGATTCGTTACGATTCAACGCGATGGTGCGGTCATGCGGCTTGGGTCGATCAGGGATATCGTGGGCGGGCATGTTGATGTTGGCTCACTGATGGTCGGTGATACGCTTGTGATTGCGGATTCAGATCATTGATCTTCGGGCAGACCACCGGGTTCCCTGATATAATCATCATGGAGCCACCACATGATCTGCCCATTCTGTAGTTACAACCAGGACAAAGTCATCGACTCCCGCTCGACCGAAGGGGGGGCGGTCATTCGTCGTCGTCGGCATTGCCTCAAGTGCGAACGCAGATTCACGACCTACGAACGCGTCGAGCCCGCCGGTCGGCTGATGGTTGTCAAACGCGATGGTTCGCGGGTGCCGTTCTCGGTCGAGAACATCATGAAGGGTGTTTCCAACGCTTGCGGCAAGCGCCCGATTTCCGAAGATATCAAACTCAAACTTGCCGAGACGGTCGAGGAAGAACTTCACAGTGAGTTCGAACGCGAAGTCCCCTCTCAACTCGTCGGCGAACGCGTGATGACCAAGCTCCGCGATGTGGACAAGATTGCCTATATTCGGTTCGCGACCGAGCACCTCCAACTCTCGACCCTCGAAGACATCCAACGCGAACTCGATGATCTCTCCGCCCGCCCAACGACCAGCGCCGACCAGCAAGGGCTTTTCGCCAAACCGGCGGGGAAATAGAGAAGTTGTTCTGAACGAGCCGCGACCGTATGGGAGCGGTCTTGCTTTTCTTGAGCGACAGAAAAGACCGCTCCCTTACGGTCGCGGCTCGTTGAATGCCCTGTTCTGTGGATTTGGTCTTCCGCAACACCATTGCATATCATTCCCGTATATCGCATCCCCTTCCGAAAGGCACACCCATGGCATCCAAAGTCTGTCCAACCCCCGCCGACTGCTTCAAAGGCCTCGCCGGGATGGGCATCCTCAAAGACAACATGATGTGCATGGTCGGCGGATTTGGACTCTGTGGCATCCCCGAACACCTTATCATCGCTTTGCGCGATACCGGCGTGAAGGACATCACCTGCGTCTCGAACAATGCCGGTGTTGATGACTGGGGACTCGGGCTTTTGCTGGCGACCAAGCAGATCAAGAAAATGATTTCGAGCTATGTCGGCGAGAACGACGAGTTCGCCCGCCAGTACCTCAATGATGAGCTCGAAGTCGAGTTCAATCCTCAGGGTACACTGGCCGAGCGCGTCCGCGCGGGGGGCGCGGGCATTCCGGCGTTTTATACCGCGACGGGTGTGGGCACGATCGTTGCCGATGGTAAAGAGACCCGTACTTTCGCTGTGCCCAATGGTGGCTACGAAAAAGAGTTCGTTATGGAATCCGGGCTCTTCGGCGATCTCGCATTGGTCAAGGCGGCCAAGGCGGACGAGTTTGGAAATCTGGTCTACCACCGCACCGCCCGCAACTTCAACCCCGACATGGCGACGGCAGCCAAGTTTGTCATCGCCGAGGTTGATGAGATCGTGCCTGCGGGTTCGATTGACCCTGATGATGTGCATACGCCGGGCAACTATGTGGATCGGGTGGTGCAGACGGTGAGCGAGAAGCGGATCGAGCAACGAACAGTGAGCGCATCATGACCGACATACCAGAGCCAATCAAGAACAAGAAGCCGATGTATACTCGTCCCAAGTTCATCGTTTCAATGATCGCCGGGGTGATTTTCTTGATCCTGATCTTCCAGAACTGGGATTCGATGCCGATTGATATTTTCTTCTGGAAGGCTGAGCTTCCCGCAGCAATCCTCTTTTTGATCTTCTCACTCATTGGTTTCACCGTGGGTTGGTTGCTCAAGCGTCCGAAAACAGCGGAGAAACGGGCGAAATAGCCCGAATGGAAGATTCTTAGGCATCGGTGTTGCGAATCGGTCTCAATGGAAGTATGATCTTCGTACCCTGATGTCCGCTATTTGGAGCTCATCGTGACCACCATGCCAATCCATAACGCATCAATGCCCAAAGCCAGCCGCAAGGCGGTGCCTTTGACGCAGCTTTCGCGTGGTCAGCGTGGACGGATTGACTGCACTGATGCTGCTTCGGAAGATTGCTCGATGCTTCGGGCGATGGGGCTTCGCCCGGACGCTTCGATTCAGATGTGTCGGCTTGGTGAACCCTGCATCATTTCGCTCACAGGTGGCTGTGGCGGCGGGTGCCGAATCGGATTGGCCAAAGACATCGCCTCTCGCGTGATGATCCACATCGATGAGTAACAATTTGTAAGATGTAGACTGTAAGAGATAGATCGTCTTGATGCCCACCACCTCTTCTGATTCACAGACGGCTTCTACCCGGCGCACCATTGCGGTCTTGGGCAATCCCAATGTCGGTAAGACCACCCTCTTCAACCGCATCGCAGGCATTCGTGCCAAGACCTCGAACTTTCCAGGTACGACCCAAGAAGCTCGCGTCGCTCATGTCGAACTCAACGCCTCGCCTGACGATCCCATCGAGTCCATCCTGATCGACCTCCCGGGCATCTATTCGCTTGATCTTGATCTCTCCGAATCCAAAATCTGCGCCGATGTCCTTGCAGGCACCGCTGCGCCCGTTGGTGAAGAGGCGCACACGCCTGATGCGTTGTTGGTCGTGATCGACGCGACCAATTTGATGCGCAACCTCACGATCGTCGGCGAATCCATCGCCAAACGCCTGCCCACCGTTGTTGCTGTTAATATGATCGACGCAGCCCGACGCCGAGGCATTTACATCGACGCGGCCAAATTTGCTGAGTGCCTAGGGTGCTCTGTCGTCCTCTGCAGCGCCCGCACCGGCGAGGGGGTCGATGAACTCACCGCGGCACTCTCTCATGCCAAAATCCCTGATCGCTCTGCGCCTACCGATCAATCCGGCATCGAGCGGTGGTCAGAAGATGTCTACGCACTCGTCTCGATGCCCACTGAGCATCTCGCCGACGATACGCTTACCGATCGGCTTGATCGCGCTTTCACCCATCCGGTTCTGGGCATGTTGTCCTTCGTAGCGATTATGACCGGATTGTTCTGGATGATCTTCAAGCTCGCGTCGTATCCAATGGATTGGATTGATCTCTGGTTCGGAGCAGTGGGGAGTTGGGCTGGGTCATTGATTCCTCCGGGGGCGATTCATGACCTGATGGTTGATGGCGTAATCGCGGGTGTGGGGGGGACGGTGATTTTCCTGCCTCAGATTTGCTTACTGTTTTTCTTACTGGCTTTGCTCGAAGGTTCGGGTTATCTCGCGCGGGCTGCTTTTGTGATTGACCGTGCACTGCGACCATTTGGTTTGTCCGGGCACGCCTTTGTGCCTTTGCTTTCAAGTCATGCTTGTGCTATTCCAGGGATTATGGCTGCCCGGGCGATTCCCGACAAACGCGATCGGCTTGCGACGATCTTGGTCGCACCGTTTATGAGTTGCACTGCGCGGATTCCGGTCTATGTCTTGCTCACAACGATCCTGTTTCCGTATCGTCCGCTGTATCAGGCGTTGGCTTTTACGATGTGCTATGCGTTGGGTATCTTTGCGGGGTTGTTCACTTCGCTCTTGTTTCGACGAACGATTTTGCGTGGCAAGTCTCGTCCGATGGCCCTTGAACTGCCGAGCTATAGGCTTCCTGATCTCAAATCGGCATTGCTGCTGACTTTCGATCGTGGCATGGTGTTTCTCAAGAAGGCCGGCACACTGATTTTGGCAATTTCGATTGTTCTGTGGTGGCTCGGCGCGTATCCACATAGTGGGCCGACCGATGCGGCGATTGAACTTCGCGCTCAGGCCGAGGCGCTGGTTGATCCAGAACAAGCTGAAACATTGCTCGCTCAGGCGGATTCGCTCGATACCCGAAATGCGGCAGCCAATTCGTTCCTCGGACGCATCGGAGGAACTTTCCAGCCCATGTTTGCGCCTTTGGGCTATGACCGCCAACTTACCGTCGGCGTGCTCGCCTCGTTCGCAGCACGAGAAGTGTTCGTCTCGACGATGGCGGTTCAAGTTGCAGGATCGGATGATGTCGAGGACGACACTGTGCTCGAATCCATCGCCAATGCGACCAACGACGACGGCTCACGCATCTTCACCTATGCCACGAGTTGGTCGCTCTTGTTCTTCTATGTCCTCGCGTCGCTGTGCTTGCCGACCTTGGTCGTGACGGCCAAGGAAGCAGGCGGGTGGAAATGGGCGACGCTCCAACTCGGTTGGATGTCCTTGCTCGCCTACACCAGCGCGTTGGCTGCCTATCAGTTCATTATCGCAGCGGGAGGGTCGTAATCATGCCGACCTGCGACTGGCAGTTTTGGGTGGTGACGATCGTGATGATCGCGTCGATCTGGTTGCTCAAAATGGTACTGATGCCCAAGAAAAAGGGCACCAAGACCACCTTGACGGTGGGGGGGAAGCCGGTGGACAAAAAGATCAAATCCAAATCAAAGGATTGTGGCTGCGGCTGAGCCCTTCCTCACGGTCACGGCTCGTTAGGACTCCTATCATCCCCCATGCCACTGACACGCGAAGAAATCACCAAACGGGCAGCCCAAGAACTGCAGGACGGCTACATCGTCAATCTCGGGATCGGAATGCCGACACTTGTCGCCAACTACATCCCCGATGGGATGGATGTCTGGCTTCAATCTGAGAACGGACTCCTCGGCATCGGCCCATTCCCGACCGAAGATACGATTGATCCTGATCTGATCAATGCGGGCAAACAGACCATCACCGCACGCACAGGGGCGGCCTCGTTTGCATCCTCACAATCCTTCGCCATGATCCGAGGCGGGCACATCGATATGTGCATCCTCGGGGCGATGCAAGTCTCCCAAGAAGGCGACATCGCCAACTGGATGATCCCCGGCAAGATGATCAAAGGCATGGGCGGTGCGATGGACCTCGTCGCTGGCGTGAAAAAGGTCGTCGTCACGATGGAGCATTGCAACCGCAAAGGCGAGCCGAAGATTCTCAAGGAGTGCACGCTGCCTTTAACGGGCAAGCAGTGCATCGACATGATTATCACGGATTTGTGTGTTCTTGAGATGGATCCGGCTCAGAATCGGTTCAGACTTACCGAACTTGCCCCGGATGTGAGTGTCGAAGAAGTGATTGAGAAGACCGAAGCGGAGTTGATGACAAGCGGGCCAGTTGGTGTGGTTTCCGCCTAATCTGCAGGGATTGCGAATCAGACTGATTTGTCTGCAATTGGGGAGTTGTGGAGATTCTGCACGCCCGATAAAAATATGCTACATTCTCTGTACCGATACGGAGGTCATGTATGCCATTTTACGAAGTTGCTGGACACGATATTCGAACTCATAAGCCACGCACGCTCCGTATTAGCGCCCGCAACGATCACGATGCCAAATACACGGCTACCGAGCATGGCATCACCGAAGTGAAACTGCGCCCATATACCGATCGTGAAATGCTCATGATGGATATGAAGTGCTTTCTCTATGCCGATCCACTGGCACCAGCCAAAGCCAAGAAGCAACGCATCGAGCGGCAGTATCCAAGATCAATGCTCTTCGATCATCCGATTTTGACCATCACCGGTTCAGTTTTCGCCGCACTCATGCTCGCGCGGGGAGCCGATTTCTTGCTCGCGCTGATCTAGCCAAGGCTGATGGGAAGCGGAACCGTCAGGCACGACCCATAGGCAGAGCAAACTCAAGGGCCGTCGTCTGGGTCGGTATCTGGATTGGGATGCGTTGTGTCATCGTTTGAGATCCATAGCGATGGGTCTTCGCCGAGTGCTTTGGCGATCGCCTTGCCCACTTCATCCGAGAGATCAATCGTTGGAGGGATCTCGCCCACCTCAGCCTCATCGGCAGCAGCCCGTACATTGGCGATGACTTCAATGAGCTCTTCGCTTGTCACATCTTCCGGGGCTTTGAGTTCAAGACTTTGGGAGCCGACCTGGATTTGCACCGCTCCATTGTTTTCATCTGCGGGCATGGAGATCGGTTCGAGGATGATCTGAAGCTCATCCATCGAGATATCCTCAGTGTAGATTCCGTGTGCCAATCGCCCGAGTTGTACTTTTGCATCGGCTTTGGTTTCGTCGTCGAGTTGGGAGTGGGCGAAGTAACCTTCATACGAAGCCTCCACAATCCCCATCGGAAGCAAAGACCCCTCAAAGATCTCCGCGGTAATCAGAAAGAGGTCTTCAGTTGATATATCCTTCTCGACAAATCGCGTCATCAGCATCTCGATATGGGCATTGATCTCATCCTTTTCGACTTGTTCGACCGGCGTTTCATCGAGCACCGCGATGAGTCCCTGCTTGATTCCTCCCGAGACCCACCCACGCCAGGAGTTCATGACGAAGATCACTGAAACAATGATGAGGATGATGGCGACTCCCAAGGCGATCAGGCATCCGACAAGAATATTACCATCGCGGCTCGATTTGGGTTGGAGTGTGTTCATTGTGCTCATCGTCTATCCCTCTGGGTTGGGTGGCGGGTTTGCTTGGTTATTCGTTTTTATTTGGCAAAACGCTTCGTCAAGTTTCACACAAGATCGTAGTCAATCCCCAATCTATTCGCGCTCAAGAATACAATCTTGCATCTGATCGATCTGCATACCCATGAAATGAGCCTGCCAATGCACTTTTTTGATGCCCATCTTGATCTCGCGTACCTCGCTGAAAACGGCAGAGATATGCACGCCCCCCTCACCGATTGTCGAGGGCGCTACCAACCCCCAGCGGTCACCTTGCCCTCGCTGATCGAAGGCCGAGTCACCCAATGCCTTGCCACCATTTTCACCGAAGCGATTGATCCTGCTTCACCCGATGCTGAATCGGGCGCGTTCACCTATCCCTTTGGCGACACAGACGCCGCCTATCGCGCGGGGATGCGCCAACTCCTGCTCTACCGCACATGGTTCGATGCAGGCTTGATCTCCAGGATGCCCAAACGAGGCGAAAAAGGAACTGAATCAGATGCCCCTTTACAACTTGGTGTCCTTGTCGAATGCGCCGATCCCATCACCAGCCCCGACGAACTCGAGCAGTGGGCCAACCTCGGCGTCGTCGCCATCGGCATGGCCTGGTGGCACCAGTCCCGGTATGCGGGGGGAAATGGAACGGATCATACCCAACCATCAAAGAAGTCGGGCAATGGGCTCACTGATCTGGGCATTGAACTGGCCAAACGAATGGACGAACTCAACATCGTCCACGATCTCTCTCATCTCTCCCAGCGAGCCACCGATGAACTCCTCGCCCTGACTGATCGTCCCGTCATCGCTTCGCACTCGAACAGCCGAGCGTTGATGGGTGATCCAGGTTCCAAAGAAAATCAGCGTCACCTTGCCGATGAGACCATCATCGAGATAGCGCGTCGTGGGGGGGTGATCGGGTTGAATTTGCTGGGCGACTTCATCACGCCGGGCATGAAGAAGGGTGAACGTGCCAAGATCACGGATTGCATGCGCCACATCGAGCATGTCTGCGAGTTGACCAACTCCCGATCCCATATTGGGCTCGGCTCGGATATGGACGGCGGGTTCGGAGCCGATGGGCTTCCTGAAGGGATTAATACCCCAGCCGATCTCACCATCCTTACCAATGCCTTGTCCGGGCAAGGGTGGAGTGATCCGGATATCGCCGGGTTTGCCCACGCCAACTGGAACCGATTTTGGGCAGGCTGAGTTTTCTTGGTGGTATAGGTGTTTTGCCTGTGGTCTTGTTGCTCTTCTTGATGGCCTACCGAATTGCCAATGCGCGACATTCTCCACACCAAAGCATCGGCACATCCAACCACGCAACGGGCTCTTTATCTTTCACAGGCTTGGGCAGATTTCGCAAGGGTAACAACATCCGCTGTTCATAGGCCGCTTTATTCATGACATAGGCCGGGTTGTTCTGGGTGTAGGCGTATTGCTCATCGAGATACCCACGGATCGCTTTGATCCGTGATTCAGGATACGGATGCGTCGAAAGCCATTCGGGTTGGCGTGGCCCTTTGGATTCGGCTTCGAGTACTTCCATCACGCGAAGTTGTCCGGCGGGGTTGTACCCGGCCCGTTCCATATAGCGCATTCCGAGCATGTCGGCTTGGGATTCATCGTTGCGTCCATATTTGAGCAAGACGACATTGCCTCCAATGGCCAAGGCGGGCACCGCGACTTGTCCATATTTGCGTGTGTTTGAGTCCGAATCCGAAGCCCCGACGGCCACCGCCACGCCGGTCATAATGGCGGTGAATCCAATTTGCTTACTGATCCGTTGGTTTCCATGCCGAGCGGTCACATGTCCGATCTCGTGTCCAAGCACCCCAGCCATCTCAGCTTCTGAATCGAGTTTCTCCGCCAATCCGCGTGTGAAGAATACCTTGCCTCCAGGGAGTGCAAAGGCGTTGATGACCTCGGTATTGAGCAGCGTGAACTCCCAATCCAGATCGGGCACACCCGATTCGATCCCGGCGACGAGTTTCATGCCCACTTCGCGGACATACTGCGAGGGGATGGCGGCATCGACTTCGCCTCCAAATTGCTGGGCCAAACCGGCAGCTGCCGATGCGCCCATCTTCTTTTCTTGTTCCCACGAATAGAGCGTAAACGACTTTTTCCCCGTTGCCGGGTTGGTTGTGCATCCAACTCCACCGAGCACCATCAATCCGAGCAGAGCAAGAACACCAACTTTGAGCAGTACTTGTAGCCGCATTTCCAATCCCTTTCGATGAATCTGAGTCTACCATCATTGTTCCATGCCTGAGATCACAGAACAACCCGAATCGGCACAATCTCCCGCCTGGGACGAATCCGAGCTTGATTCCCTGCATACCAACGCGGACAAGCACGACAAGGTGCAGGCGATGTTCAACGCCATTGCCCGGTCGTATGATCTTAATAACCGGATCCACTCCCTCTGGCGCGATGAGGCTTGGCGAAAACGAGCAGTGATCGAAGCCAAGGTCCAACCCGGCGAACGGGTCCTCGATGTCGCCTGTGGCACGGGCGATCTCACCCAAGCCTTTGCCAAATACACGCAGGCTTCTCAGATTGTCGGGTCTGATTTTACTGCTGGGATGCTCGAAATCGCTGAGCACAAGCGAGCCAAACTCCACCCCAACCTTGCCGATCGCATCCAATATCAGCAAGCCGATGCTCAGGGACTCCCCTTTGAGGATGCTTCGTTTGATGTCGTCTCGATCGCCTTTGGGATCCGTAATGTGCAAGTTCCTGAAAAAGCGATCGCCGAGTTCCATCGTGTGTTGCGTCCGGATGGCCGATTGATGATTTTGGAGTTCGGCCAACCATCTTTTGGACTGATGCGGTGGTTCAATACTTTTTACTGTGGTTCGATCATGCCTCGCACTGCGACTTGGATCGCACGCGATACCTCTGGAGCCTACAAATACCTTCCCCGATCCGTCACTTCCTTCAAGTCTCAAAGTGAGATGGAAGCGATGATGGGCAATGCTGGGTTTGATGATGTTTGGTCCAAACCCATGACCTTTGGCATTTGCACCCTCTACCGAGGCGTGGTATCAGGGGGTGGTCTCGAAGGGTAAAGGGTGGAATGCCCCACAAACAGCATATGAACTTCAAGTGAGTATTGACTCACTTCTCGGACTCTATTGGAGCGTAAGACCAAGTATGTCCGAGAATAACCGTGTTTTGAGCGTCATGGCCTGGGGTTCGGCAACTCATGCGCTCTCCATCACCCTGCCCTTTTGTCGTCTCTGTCATCTATTCGATACTTCATACTCCAGCACGCGTCGTGTGTGTTCACCAGTCAGCAAGACCCGCTTCTCGTGCGGGGTAGAGAAAAACACGGAGTCCATATCATGAGCACAGAGATCCTGACAGAACGATTATTCGAAGCCCTCATCGCAGGGAATCGAGCCGACGCCCGTTTGATCGTTGAAGAGCAGGTCATCGCAGGCGTCTCGCAAGAGATTATGTTGACGGATCTTTTCTGGCCAACATACGAGATGATCGAGAAACTCCATCGTGAAGACAGCATCTCGACACTCGCCCACAACCTCTCGACTCGGCTCTTGCGTGTGCTTGTCGACCAGTGTTCGAGCGAGCTCCTCGCTTCGTCCGATGCTGAGTCTGTCAATCGCACCGTCTTCGCCTGCTGTGGTCCATCCGAAGGCTCGGAACTGGGCGGACAAATGGCGGTCGATTTGCTCGAGGCGGCCGGGTTTGATGTTCGATTCGCAGGCGGTGCAGTACCCATCGACGAAATCCAAGAAATCGTCCAGCGAACCAAACCCGATGCGTTGCTCATGTTCTGCTCAGAGCCGGCAGACCTGCCCGATATCCGTGTGCTCATCGACACACTCCATGAGATCGGTGCCTGTCCAAACACCCAGATTGTCGTTGGCGGGGGCGTCTTCAACCGGGCTGAAGGACTTGCGGAAGAAATCGGCGCAGACCTTTGGGCTTCGCATCCCCTCGAGCTTGTCGATCGCATGATCGACGAGGCCACCGTCCGCGCCACCGAAGATCAGCGGACGGTCGGACGGACCCGCAAGCCTGTTGCCAAGGCAGCCTGATCGACGATTTCGTCTCAAAAATACCTCGTGGAGCAAGCCTCATCATCTTTGCTCTTCTGCCGTCGCCCCGGTGCTCATCATTGCACCGGGGTGATTTTTATGGACAGGAACCGAAAATTGGGTGGTTTCTTCTCCAATACCGTTGGGTACTCGTGCAACCATATGCCTTGGGCGTGGTATAGTAATGGGAGCGATCAAATGATCGTTCGTGTTCTGTGCGGGGGCGCTGCGCAGAGGCTTTGGGAGTCCTGATGGATCGCAACGAGGAACGAGACCTGATCGAACGCGCTATCGCAGGCGAACGCCAAGCAGCGGGCGATCTCATCCGCGCGCACCAACGCTCGGTCTATGGATATATTCTTCGTATGTCGGGTCGTCCCGAAGTCGCTGAGGATATCGTGCAAGAAGCCTTCGTTCGTGTGCTGGGCAATCTGCATCGTTTTGATTTTCGGTTCCGGTTCTCGACTTGGCTTTTTACCATCGCTCGCCGGCTCTATATGAATGCGATGGCCAAGAGCAAACCGGTCTACGACACCGATTTCGTCGGCTCAATGGGTGGATCACAAGGGCGATCGAATACCGATACCGAATCATCTGTCTTTAGCGACGAACGCCAGAGCGTCCAGCACGACGCACTCCAGCAAGCCCTCTTGGCATTGACCAACGAGCAGCGCGAGATCATCATCCTCTTCCACCAGCTCGACTGGCCCATTTCTCTGATCGCTTCGCACCTTGAGATGCCCGAAGGCACCATCAAGAGCCATCTTCACCGAGGGCGCAAGCGTCTGCGTGTGATGTTCAAGGATAAATCGCGCCTCGCCGAGCAACTCGCGGGGGTGGCGAGATGAACCAGTCAGGCCCATCGAATCCGTCAGACCCGGCGAGCGATCCAAAGAAAAACACACATCCTGACATACGATGCAACGCACCCGGGCGAATTCCCGAATCGCTCATCAACGCGGCAATCGATGGTGAGCTCAACGAAGATATTCAACGAGAAATTGCCCGGGCCCTCCAGTACGACCCGGTTCGCAAACAAGAACTTCTCGATACCTCCAATGCGATTCATGCGCTTCAGACGCCCATCACGGCGCCTGATTTAACCGATGCAATCCTTATTCGTGCCGATCGGCATCGTCGATTTATCCCTGCAACTTGGCGTCGCCATGTTCGTGCCGGCCGGATGGGGATTGCAGCAGTCTTGTTGCTCGCCCTGATGGTGGTTGCTGGGCTTCAAAGGCTTTATCCTCGCCTGACCACGATCGCTTCGCACCCGACTCCGGTGCTCAACATTGAAGAAGCGATCGAGCAAGATACGGACGAGTTTGCATCGGCCCTGACCAACGAGGCCCGCGTGATCTACAGCTCGGTTGCCAATCCCATCGCGGGGATCCTCAAAGCGCCCGGGCGCAACGACCACCGCTTCGAGGTTGCGATTCAATCTGCACCTGTATCCAGTGCCCTTGCTGGTGATGATACACTCAGCAGAGGATACTTGATTGGTGACTTTATCGGCGTTGGATACGGGGTCGCATCGATCTATGTGCGCAACGAGGAGGAGGCTTCCTTCGCCGCATCACAAAGCCCGCTGTGCGTGTTCGGATCGAGCACTATGGGTACCTGGGCTCATGCTTCGCATTCGTCATCTTCAGTGCGTGTTGGTGGCGTGTCCCTTCGCTCGACCCGCGCCCAGCGTGCGTTGGTCGAGTTCGATGTCCCATCTTTGCCGTGAATGTATATGCTCCATTTTGCAGATTGGGGAGGATCGTTTCGCTTTGTGCGATGGTGATCCTTGTTGTGCTGTGGATGTCTGCGTCTGAGGCTTTGGGATCCGAGCTGCCATGTGCCGATCCTCCGCGTGTTGAGCCCCCAGAGAATCCTTTTCTTTGGCTCACCGATGTTCCCGCTGCGGTGGATGCTGCTGCGGTATTGAACAACCCCGCCGAACACTTTTTGCTCAACGATTCCGGACGATTCATCCGCAAGCTCTTGGCCATTGGCGGGCTCTTCACTCACACTGAGCACGCCTGGGATGCGTTATCCAAAGCATTCGACGCTCAAACCGATGAGACCATCCACTCGCTGCTCTCGAAGCGGGTGGTGGTGGTTTGGGATGGAATTGATTCTTCGTCGGGCTCTCTTTTTCAGCTCGCTGATGCGATCGACACGCAGTGGACACTGGTGTGCGAGGTTGAACCCGCATATCTCCAACGAATTCGCGAGCACCTCAAACCCGTCCGTCGGCGCATCGAGCACGGGCATGCAGTCTATGCGATCGAGCAAGGACGCTACGAGATCGTCCTGCTCAATCCTCAGGATAACGATCGGGAATACCAAGGGCAGGGTGATGAGGGAGGGGATGGTTGGGACGGTGCAGCGATTATCCTCGCGCCGAGAAAGGGTTCATCGCTGCTCAATTATGTGCTGGCATCGTATACAATCGATTCTGATGCCTTGCTCGATCAGGTGAAGGCAAAGGGAGGCCATTCAATCGTACACGGGCGCGAAGAGCTCATCGCCAGTATCGAGATGGGGGTGGATTGGTCGGTCGCTTGGATTGCCCAGCTCGACCGGTTTCTTCCTTCGCAAGGTATTCCATCCCAGGGCATCCCTGCCCAGAGGCAAGGGGAATCTGCTGCAGTTGTCGGGGTGATTTCAACGCCCGAGCGGGGAATATCACTTCGATTTGCGACCGACTTGAAGATGGACCTGACCAATGACAATGCGCCTGCGGGGCTTTTGAGCGCGGTGGGTCGTGATGCAATTTTCGCCGTGGCCATGTCCCGAACGCCGAGCGTTTTCGTCAAGAATGACCTGTTCCACATGATCTCCACATTCAAGCCAACCAAGGATCAAACCCCACCCAACTCGATCAGATATCCGATGGGGCCTGGGCTTGTGTTGCTTTCAAAGGCTTCGAGGACGCAATCGTACACAAACAGCCACTCGACCAAGGTGCCCCCCGTCGCATTGACCATGCTGACCCAGCTCGAAGGCGCTGATCTCGGCGATGAATCTATTTCTGTCTATGTGGATACCGTGATGTACGATCTGTTCATGTCTTACGGGCAGAGCAATGTGCCAGACTACCAGGGCAAGTTTCCCCGGGCAGTTCGGACCTATATCATTGAACGATATCGTGAGCAAAATAGGGAGGATACATTTGGATCTCAGGCGTCTTGGCTTGGTGATTCAGCAAAGTTTTCTTGGCTCGCAGGGGAGGGGACCGATACGCCCTTCCTGATCGTTTCGCTCTCGCCTAGAGATTGCGAAGCAACCAAGGAACTCCGGTGGATCGCCCAGGCAGCCAAGAGTCTCAAATCCATTCCAGGCCAACCCAGAGTCACCGGCGTGATGACCACCGGGTTCTTCAAACCCGCAAAGGCGATCGAGCTGCTCAATCCCTCTTCTTCAATCGACCTGGCGATCTCTAAGTTCGTCGAATCAGTCGAGTGGAATATCGTCCGGATTCCTCTGGGTATCGGCGGCACGATCTCGATCGAGTTCTCTCAAGGCCGCAACCTGAGCACGCTCGGGCAGGATTGAACAGGGGGCTCGAGGCAGCGCACCGAGCAAAGGTCCATCTATCGTTTGCGCCGTGTGAGAAGTCCAAGTCCGCTGCCGAGAATCGCCAGTGTGCCAGGGGCAGGCACCTCGGGGGCCATCATCGAGTGCACCGTCGAGCGTTGTTCGATGAGTACATTGTCGAGTCCCCAGCTTTCGTCGTTGATTGATTGCGTGGTCTGCCCGATGAAATCAATGCTCAGCAGATCGGTTGCTTCGGTGAGTTCTACGATGATCTCAATGTCACGATAAATCGAATCGCCCCATCGCTGCCCATATGCATTTTCGCTTGGTTTTTCGTCAGGTTCTCGGAAGTTGAGCCCGGTGCCGTAGGCGCTCGAATAGAGTTTTTCGTTGAAGAGTGTTTGTCCGTTGACTGTGACCATGAATGAGTCGGGGCCATAGGGTGCGTAGTTGCCGTCCCATGAATCGAAGAGCATCAGATCAAAGCGTACTGCGTAGGTGCCTGGCCCAAACATTGGTGGACCGCCTTGATCCCTGATCGCTTGCCCGAGATCGAGATTGGGCCCCCCGGTGTATGTGGGATCGACATTCCCTCCTGGGCCGCCGCCCGCGTCTTGGTCGAGATAGGGAACCCGATTTCGATTATTCGCGTACTCATCGACGGTAATATTGAATGGATTTGATCCTGACTCGTCCGAGTTGTATCCGCCATTGTTGGCATTGGTCGCGACGATATTGAGCGTGGCCGTTGATGTCCCGAATCGTCCGAGTATCGAGGTATATGGTCCTCCGAGGGTGTCTTTGGTGCTTGTCGTCCACATTCCATTGGCGTTGTTCCAGTTTTCGAAGTCCTGCTGATAGATCACATCACCGAGTGCGGGCGAAGTTGTGAAGATGGTCCCTATAAGAAGCACGAGTCCCTTGTTGTGTCCTGAAGTTGATTTTTTGTGTGCTGATCGCATCATTCTACCTCTTGTGTTGTCGAGATTGGGTGCTTGGGCAACCTTGGCTCTAGAAGAGAGCATGAGCGATTTGGCCCCGAAAACCATCTCGCCACGACTTTGGGCCTAAAGGGTGATTCGATTTTGGCGATCAGTGAAAATAGAGAAAGGGATTTGGCGATATGTCCCGTTCCGATAAGCAGATGGATACACTTATGCCCGCGCCAGTGCGAGTTGCCTGAGAACAAGAAACAGAATCCCCAGCCTGCGGTGCTGTCGTTGCACCCCCGGAGAGCTCATGTCCCCTTCATCATCATCATCATCATCCGCCGCCGCCGATGTCTCATCGCTTCGCAATGTCGCCATCATCGCTCATGTTGATCACGGCAAGACCACCCTCGTTGATAATCTTCTCAAGCAGTCGGGCAACTTTCGCCAAGGCGAACTCGAAAAGCTCGAAGGCGGTCAGCATAACTTGATCCTTGACTCCAACGATCTCGAACGCGAACGAGGCATCACCATCCTCTCGAAGAACTGTGCCGTCAACTACCACGCCCAAGATGGTACCGATTACCGCATCAACATCATCGACACACCAGGTCACGCCGATTTTGGTGGCGAGGTCGAACGCGTCCTCCAAATGGCCGATGGCTGCATCCTCGTCGTCGATGCCTACGAAGGGCCGATGCCTCAGACGCGGTTCGTGATGTCCAAAGCGCTCGAAGCCGGGTTGAAGCCTCTGATCGTCATCAACAAATGCGACCGACTCGATGGCGACCCCGACCGCGTCATTGGCGAAGTTTTTGATCTGCTCGTTTCACTCGGTGCTGATGACGATTCTCTCGATTTTCCAGTCGTCTACGCCTCGGCGCGCGATGGCTGGGCCATTGACGAGTGGGACGGCACAACCAAAGGTATCAACCTCCAGCCCGTCTTCGAAGCCATTGTTGCTCATGTCCCGCATCCCGATGTCTACATCGAAAAACCACTCCGTATGCAGATTACGACTTTGGGTTTCTCCGAATATGTCGGGCGAATCGGTGTCGGGCGAATCTTTCAAGGCACCATCAAAGCCGGCCAGCCCGTCGTCATCGTCAAGCACCTTGAAAATGGTGAAACGAAGGAAGTCAAAGCCAAGGTGGTCACTTTGCAAGGTTTTGAAGGGCTGAGCAAGGTTGATAGGGATTCGATTTCTGCCGGTGATCTCTGCGCGATCTCAGGGCTTGGCACCATCGACATCGGCGATACCATCTGTGATCCTGATCATCCCCAAGCAATGGACGAAGTCGCCATTGATGAACCCACCATCTCCATGTCCTTTCGTGTGAATGATTCCCCATTCGCCGGGCAAGAAGGTGAGTTCGTCACTTCACGCCAGCTCAAAAATCGGCTCGAACGCGAGCTTGAACACAATGTCGCCCTCCGCGTCGAGCCCGGGCGAACTATGGACGAGTTTATCGTCTCAGGGCGTGGATTGTTGCACTTGGGCATCCTCCTCGAAACCATGCGCCGCGAGGGCTTCGAGCTGGCTGTGGGGCGGCCGATTGTCATCGAACGCGAAATCGAAGGGGTCAAATGCGAACCACTCGAAGAACTCGTCATCGACTGCCCGGATGACTGTGTTGGTTCGGTCATGCAGATCGTCGGGGAACGCAAAGGCGAACTTGTCTCGATGGATCCAAGAGGCAACGGCCTTACCCATTGCATCTTCAAGATTACTTCCCGTGCTCTTATTGGTATGCGTAGTCGTATCCTGACCGCTACTGCCGGCGAAGCGATCATGCACCATACCTTCTTGGAGTTCGTTCCTGTTACCGGCGAGCGCCCAAAACGAAACGCCGGTGTTATGGTCAACACCGCCGATGGGCAGATCACCGAATATGCCGTCATCAACCTCCACGAACGCGGAACCATGCTCGTCTCTCCAGGCATGAAGGTGTACGTCGGGCAGGTGGTGGGCGAGCACAATCGAGGCAATGACATCGAAGTCAACGCTGTGCGTGTCAAGAAACTTGACAACATGCGAGCCGCCAACAAGGACGCCACTGTCACGATCAAACAACCCAAAGATCTTTCGCTTGAACAGTCCTTGGAATACATCGAAGACGACGAGCTTGTGGAGTTGACCCCCAAGTCGATTCGTATCCGCAAGGTCGAGCTCAACGAATCCCTCCGAAGGCGAAACGCAAGACAAGAAAAATCCAAGACCCTTTCCGGCAAGTAGGAATTCCGTTGTTTTGCATGAACAGTCGCAGGCAGGCTGCATTTGCTTATGCTCTATGAGCCAAGCAGCTTTGAGTTAGACGCGTCGTCTGGCTCAAGGTGTGTTTTTAGTTTATTTTTTCCGGATAATGTCATACAAGACACTTTGGTGCGTTGTACCAGGGGGAAAGTGCTGTGCCTTGGCAGGATGGTACAGGCTCAATATTTAAGGAGGAATCTCTGACCAATCAGCGACTCCCGCCAGATTATACTCAAAATCGAGCGTCGTTGCAAGGATTTCACGCTCAAGTGTCTGCAATCACTCGTTCGAGCCACAAAGCCGCATGATTCAAGCCCTCTGACTTGAATCAGCGCGCAGCCATCGCGCACATTACATCTTCTTTGGTACAGGATCCACGCCGATCGCCTTCGCCTGCTCATTCAAATACACGCTCCGTTTGAGATTACACGCCATGAGCATCAAGCACACATCGAATGCGCTTCTCTCTAAGCCGCGATAGCGCACTTTGCGATATCCGAGCTGGTGCTTCATCATCGCAAACGGATGCTCGACCTTCGATCGAAGCTTGGAAACAAGCCCATTCCACCGTTCTTGCCAGTCGTAGAGTTCCTTCTGGCCGCGTGTTCTCTTGTATACGATCCCGTCGATCACCTGGCGCTTGCGGAGTTTCTTGCGTCGATCTTTCGACGAATACGCGCTATCGGCCAGCACCGCGACCTTTTCATTTTCGACAAGTTCATCAATGCATTTCGAGTCATGCACCTTGGCCGTCGTCACTTTGTAATCAGTGATCACACCCGAGAGATCGCAGGCGATGTGCGCCTTGTAGCCGTGGTAAGTCTTGCCGTGCTTCTTGGTGAAACTCGCGTCCTCATCGCGTGTATTTTCGCCCTTGTCATTCTTGGATCCCTTCGATTGCTCGACGATGATCGTCGCGTCAACCATCGTGCCCTCACGCACGAGAAAACCCTGTGAATCAAGGTGTTTGACGACGGATTGGAAGAGGTATTCATCGAGCTGGGCTTCGCGCAGCCGCTTGCGAAACTTGACAAAGGTGGTTTCGTCTGGTGTGGCGTCCGTGAACGACAAGCCGACGAACTTGCGGAAGCTGATGCGATCGAGGAGTGCTTCTTCGAGCCCCGGATCGGAGAGACGAAACCACTTGGCAAGTATCATGGCCTTGAGCATCATCACCGGCTCCCACGGCGGGCGCCCGCGCCATGCGATTTATATTCAGGGAGCTGCTTGATGGGATGGGCGAGTGTGTCCCAAGGCGTGGCGGCGTCGAGTTTGGAAAGCAAGGCCGATGTGCGTGTCGAGCCGAAGTCTTCGAGTGCGGTGTCGACAAATCCCATCGGTGCGTTTTTTCGGATGGCCATTGGTCAATCTCCTGTTTCAAGGCCAAAGAACTTGGCTCAGAAGACAATACGGAAAAAAAGGATGGGCGGTTGCGCGATTATTCAGAGGTTTCAGGAGTTAAAGAATGACATATCGCACACTGATCAAAGTAGCTTTTGCATCGTCGATTATCCTCTTCGCCGGGGCATCAATCGCTATGGGCCCTGGGGGCAACTGTGGCGGAGTCGGAGTCGGAGTCGGAGTCGGAGGGGGTGGTGGAGGGTGTGGAGATGAACAAAACAAAGCGGGCAGCGGTTGTCAGATTTCAAGCTCGCTTGGCGCACCGGTTGTCGAACTCTCTTCCGAATCTGCAGCCACCTTACTCCAGATGCGTGAAGAAGAAAAACTCGCTCGCGATGTCTACGCCGAGCTTGGAGAGAAGTGGGGGGCCAAAGTTTTCAACATCGCTAAGGCAGAACAGAAACACATGCACGCGATGAAGAAAATGCTCGATCGATTCGGCATGCAAGACCCCATCACCGATGATTCAAGGGGTGTATTCCAATCCCAGAGTGTCGCCGACCTCTACAACCAGTTGGTTGAATCCGGATCAGAATCACTCCTCGCAGCACTTCAAGTCGGCGCCAAAATCGAAGAACTTGATCTCTCAGATCTCCGAATTGCTGCCGATGGCGTGAATGATCCAGTCCTTGCAAAGGTCTATAGCAACCTTTCACGCGCAACCCGGAATCACCTCCGTGCCTTTGCAGCCCAGATCGAGCGCGAAGGCGGAACCTACACGGCGGAGTTTCTGACTCAGGAAGAGTTCGATACCATCGCCGCTTCGGATTTCGAGAAAGGGCATGCAGGAGCCCAGACGAAAAGAAATGGACAAAAGTAAGGCAAAGGGAAGCAAGGGCAAAGCAAGAGGGCCCATAAGGGGTGTGGGCTCTGCTCAAGCTAAGGGATGTGTTCCCTATTTCCACAAGGCCACGGTCTGCTGAATTGGCGAGGCCGTGGTTTTTTGCACAAGGAATGACGCCGGTGGTGGGTTCAGTCGAGCATCAAGGTCGAGACATAGCCTCGCTCGCCGTTGTTCCAGTTTCCGTTCCCGTCATCGTCACCGGGCATACCAACCTCATAGGTTTCTGCTGGGAGACCCGAGATTACGCTGCTGATCCCGAAGGGCAGAGGCATCGTGCCATTGAACATGCCAGCCCCGAGGAGCGTAAGGGTTGCCCCGCAAGTCGATCCGCATTCGCAAAGTCGAGCTTAAAATCCCTCCGAAGGCGAAATGCCAGGCAAGAAAAATCCAAAGTCCTGAGCGACAAATAAGATTTCTTCCGCCTCCCACCGGGCCTCCAGAGGAGGTGTCCGCAGGGCGGGGACTTCCCTTTTCTTTGCCTAACCCTTCGCCACTACCCCGCGGGTCTTGAAATAGATACAGATGGATGATGTCCTCACTGCGCCGAAGACGGTGAGTATGGGCACCCGGTAAATAAGGCTAGAGGTCGTGTGTGACGACTTGCGCTCTACCAAAGTAAGCCATCAAATATCATCTGCGTGAGCAATTCCGCAACTTCGGTTAAGTTTAAAAAAATGGCCACTTATCTCTTGCAAGACAAGGAGGGGGGGGGGTACACTCCCTTGAAAGGGGTTGTTTTGCTATGAAATTAGTTATGGCTATTTTAGGGTGTATGTATTCCGTCGCACTTGGGCAAGTGCCAGTTGCTCCGCCGGTCGCAGTGCCAGCCA
>JALSHH010000043.1 GCA_026982335.1 Phycisphaerales bacterium | reverse complement strand
AGAGCATGCCCCCCCCCACCGCCACGCAAGACGAACGACCTCATTCGATTTGACACCCCCCGAGACAACAAGAGCAAAACCCAAAGATCAAACCCATCATTTTGCCACATCCTTAGCTTGGCCCCTAGTTGTCTTCCAAAACTACATCAGGCCTGCAAGTCTTGCAAGGCTTGTGAGTATCCTCGATTTCCTTACGAGTTGCTGCGCGTTGAGATTTGGTGAGGTGAGGACAGCCTTTCGCGTGATACTTTTTCCCGGACTTGGTGATATAAACCGTTGGATCAGGCCCCAAAGCAGACCCAGTGGCAGGTGACTCTGTTTCTTGTTCTTTGGAAGCCAGAAACCGCTCATCCGATGGAATAGACCAGTCAATCATCTCGATGGCTTCAAGACTCCATATTCCCTTACCAAGTTCCTTGGCCCGTGATCCGTATACCTCAAAAGCATCGATATAAAGCAAGCCATCACGAGAATCATGCTTGGCATAACCTTGGCGAACAAGTTCTACATTGACAAAGAGCATATCGGGAGCACGAAAAACATAGCCAACAAACCGGCCCGAAGCATCCCACTGAACAACTGGATCATCCTGAATATAGACCCACTCGTCAAGAAGTAGCTGCTTGACAAACAGCAGAGCACGGACAGAATAAGGATCCGGATTGCGGTCCTTGGGATCAAACTCAGGCGCATCTGCCCCCCAAAGCTGATAACGCAAAGTCCTTTTCCCAATCCGAATAAGCACCGTGTCCCCATCAAGAACACGAACAACCTTGCCCAAAATAAGCTCAGACTCAGCTGGCATCCTTATGATGGGAAGTTGAACAAAGGAAGAATGCTTCTCCTCCCGAGGCCCTAATCCCAGAGAAATAACCACCAAAAAAACCAATACGCACACAGAAAAAAACCGATTCAATGATGCATGCGCGATCATACTCGCTCCAATATCCATTGCCCCTGTGCAATATGAACCCGGGGACTGCAAGTCAGCTCAAACCCAAACATTAAGAATAAGATTGGGCTCTTTGCTCTTTCCTGTCCAGATCCCAATCGAAGAACTCACATGCTTGACCTCATATTGAGGGTGCGCATCGAGCCACTCATTGACCTGTTGATCGAGGAACTCAAGCGAATCACCGGTCAATTTGCAATGAAAACTCTTGACATGGATCGCCCCTGTGCCATTGGCATTGGGCGTACGACTCCACGAATCCTCATGCCGAACAGACCGAAGCTTCTGCTCAAAAGTCCGAATCTTGGGCGCCGACGATGCCGACGCACCTGTCGGCTCAGGCCCAAGATCAAGCGGAAGCGTATCATCAAGCGATTGCCCCTCCCCCTCAGCTCCGGAATCTGGCTTATCATCTTCCGGCGGCTCGGAAGCCGGTCCAGAATATCCCGGTGGTAATGGATGTCGATACAGTCCCCTCATTTCAGGCCTCCAGAAAACAATGAGTAAATGAAACAACACACTACACTACCATAAATGGACTCATCCGTCCAGTGTAGAATCCATGGGATGACACAGGAAGTTCCACACCCCGTCCTTGGATCCATCGTGGCTACCACGGTACGCAACACCATCATCAGCCCATTGAATGACCGCACTGATCGTTCCCGAGGAAACTTCAAGCCCGAAAACCTCCCCGCAAGCGACCCGCTCAACACGCCCACGATCAGGCAAAACAACCCCCTCATAACTCAAGTACCGAGCACGATGATCGGGCAATCTCAGGGCACAAAAAGTCGATGAAACCGCACAATCCGGGCGGATCGCACACCGGAAAGAAATCAGGCGATGCCCAATACCCAGACCAGGCTGATCGAGAAGCCAATCGAAATGGGATGTCCCATCAGGCAAAGTATGGAGCAAAATCACAGTATGGTGCATAGACCTATCCTATCACTTCACACCCAACTCGACGCGACAGACTGGTGCCTCGAGCCCAACGACGCTACCATAAGACCCCCCGAGAAACACTCGGAGGCGATTGTAGGAGAACCGCCCATGAAGCTTGTCAAGACCACATCAATCGTGTTTGCCACCCTGTGTTTCGTGCTCGCTGCCAACGGGTGTTCACCAGTCAATAAAGTCAAACGCACACTCACGCTCAACGATATTCACATCCAGGCCGCCATTGCTGAAAACAAAGGCGACGACATCCAAGCACACGAACTCTGGTCTGAATATGTCGATCTTCGCCCGCAATCCGTCCTCGCTCAGTACCGACTGGGGATGGTCGAAATGCGACTGGGCAACTTCGAGCAAGCCAGCGCCCATTTCAGAATCGCCCATGATCTCAAACCGGGCAATATCGAATACATCGAAGCACTCGCCGAGGCACTTGCCCAAGCCGGGCGATCCGATTCACTGATGAAGCTTCTTCACGAAACCATCGAAGAGGGCGAGCCAGGCTCGGGGCAACTCCGCTTGGCGCGATACGCTCAACGCATTGGTTTCATGGACGAAGCACGCGAAGCCTTACTCTTGGGCATTGCCAGAGACGCCGGGCAATCGCCCACTCCCTACCTCGCCATGGCCGACTTCGCCAACGCTATCGGAGACAGGGACACCGAAATCAAATACCTGCGCTATGTCCTCTGGTTCGATCGTGCAGACCCAACCATCCTCGCCCGCCTCGAATCCCTCGGGCTCATCCCAGGACCTTCGCTGGCAATTGCCCCCACCCAATAACCTCTGCTCCACCCCAAAGACAGATTTCCCGATTTTCGCCCAAACTCGGTTGACATGCGTGCCGACCGAGATTATCCTTTATCCATATTTCCGGATGATAGGATAATGCCAAAGCACGCCCCCTCCATGTCGAGTCAATCTGCAGTCGAGTTGCTCACCCAACTCGGTGATCCTGTCCGCCTACGAATGGTTCGCGTCCTCGAGCAACAGGAACTGGCTGTTGGGGAGCTCGTCCGAGTCCTTCAAATCCCCCAATCCTCAGGTTCACGCCATCTCCGCGTCCTCGCCGATGGCGGCTGGGTTTTCAAACGCACCGCCGGACCCGCTGCCTACTACCGCGTTGTCCTCGATGATCTGCCGATCCATCTCCGGGCAATCTGGGTCACCCTCCGCGATCAGCTCGGCGATGATTCAAATCTCTGTGAGGATGATCGCCGACTCGCAGCCGTACTCGCCGAGCGTATGACCAACTCGGCCGCCTTTTTCGGACGCGTGGCAGGCGAATGGGATGAACTCCGCAACGACATGTTCGGACGCGAATTTACCGATCACTCATTATTGGGGTTTCTGAACCCCTCTTGGCATATCGCAGACCTCGGCTGCGGCACCGGAAACGCCACCGAACTCCTCTGCCCATGGGTCGAGCATGTGACGGCCATCGACCGCTCCCCCGAGATGCTCGAGGCTGCCCAAAACCGACTCGCCGAGTCTGGACAAGGTGCTTCGAATGTCACCTTCCTCACCGGAGAACTGACCAATTTACCCCTAAACTCGGGCAGTATTGACGCTGCTGCCTGCGTACTGGTCCTCCACCATGTCGATGACCCCGTTGCTGCCCTCAAGGAAATTCGACGAATCCTCAGAAAAACCCAAAACGGGGGAATACTCCTCGTTGTCGATATGTGCCAGCACGATCGCCATGAATACCGCCATGCCATGGGGCATGTTCATCTGGGATTCTCGAAGAATGAACGCATCGAGATGTTCAAACAAGCCGATTTTAAAGATGTCCGGGTGAACAAACTTCGTCCGGATGTAGACGCATCCGGGCCCTCGCTCTTCGCGGCAGTGGCTCACATCTAACGGATCATTCCATAGGCACAAAACAACCAACGGACTGACGAAACTTAACAAAGGAAACAATCAATGACCGCAACAGCAACACCATCCACCATGATCGTTGACGAGATCAATGGCTTGCAGTTCAAAGTACGCGACCTCAACGAGCATGAGCACGGCCGCAAGGAACTCCGTCTCGCCGAGCACGAAATGCCGGGACTCATGGCACTCCGCGCCCAATACGGCCAAAGTAAACCCCTCAAAGGACTCAAGATCATGGGCTCATTGCACATGACCGTCCAAACTGCCGTGCTCATCGAAACACTCACCGCCTTGGGTGCCAATGTTCGCTGGTGCTCGTGCAATATTTTCTCGACCCAAGACTTTGCGGCAGCCGCTGTCGTCGTTGGCCGACCCGAAGATGGTGGCACTCCCGAAAACCCCAAGGGCGTACCTGTCTTCGCATGGAAGGGCGAAACCCTCGAAGAATACTGGTGGTGTACCAAGCAAGCGCTCACCTACCCTGACGGATCAGGCCCAGACCAAATCGTCGACGACGGCGGCGACGCCTCGCTCTTCATGATCAACGGCTTCGATTACGAAAATGCCGGATCAGTTCCCGAATGGAATGCCCAGACCGATTCAGAAGAATGGAAGCATGTACTCGGAACCATTCGAGGAACCATCGAATCCAACCCCGGCTGGTTCCAAAAGAACACCCCTTTGATCCGAGGCATTTCCGAAGAAACAACCACCGGTGTCCATCGCCTGTACCAACTCGCAGCTGAGGGCAAGTTGCCATTCCCTGCAATCAATGTCAACGACTCGGTCACCAAATCCAAGTTCGACAATGTCTATGGGTGTCGCCACTCACTCGTTGACGGACTCAACCGTGCAAGCGATGTCATGCTCTCGGGCAAGATCGCCGTGGTCTGTGGGTACGGCGATGTCGGCAAAGGCTGCTGTCAATCGCTCAAGGGACAAGGATGCCGAGTGATCGTGACCGAGATCGACCCGATCTGCGCATTGCAAGCGGCGATGGAAGGATACGAAGTCCTCACGCTCGAAGATACCATCTCCTATGCGGATATTTTCATCACCACCACCGGCAACAAGGACATCATCACGCTCGAGCATATGAAACAGATGAAAAACAAAGCCATCGTGGGCAACATTGGTCATTTCGACAATGAAATTCAAATGGAGCCTCTGATGAAGGACCCTGATGTCGAGCGGATCAACATCAAGCCCCAATTCGATGAGTTCTTGTTCAAGTCCAAAGGCACCAGCATCCTAATTCTCGCCGAGGGTCGCCTGCTCAACTTGGGTTGCGCCACCGGGCACCCGAGTTTTGTGATGAGTGCCAGCTTTACCAATCAGGTGATCGCCCAGATCGAACTTGCTGAACATCTTGAAAAATATGACAATTCCGTGCATGTACTTCCCAAGCACCTCGATGAACAGGTCGCCCGTTTGCATCTCGACAAACTCGGTGTCAAACTCACCAAATTGACTCAAGAACAAGCGGACTATCTGGACATACCCGTCGACGGACCTTACAAACCTGACCACTACCGATACTAAACCAAAGCTGTCATAAACCCGCAGGGCAGCGTGTCGAAAGGTATGCTGCCCTCTTTGATCACCCAGACCCACTCAATCTGGCAATGGCTCGCAACCAACCAAGGTGAGTCGGCAATCAGTGCAATGCCCATGTCGCCGACCACTGCGCAAATCGCTGCGATGCGCAAGCACCTCAGCACCGAGCAAGTTCGCGCCGTGAGCCAAGCCATGCACGCGCGGGCAAAGGGTGCCAAAAAACTCGATGCCTCGTTCGCTGCTCGGATGATCTCCGATCTCCCCGGCATCGAAATGGCAAGCTCGGCAAACTCAAGTGTCCACAAAGCCAAACGCTTTGCATCAGTACTCGGCCAAGGCGCCCAAATCGCCGACCTCTGCTGCGGCATCGGAGGTGACTCATGGGGACTCGGACAAGCAGGCCTCAATCCGATTGGTGTTGATTCTTGCGAGCACCGAGCATGGGCCTATCAGCACAACACCGGATTCGGCGCAATCTGTGGCGACGCCCTCGGCGACTGCCCCACCGACATTGCTGGGTTCCATCTTGATCCCGCTCGCCGAAATATCCAAGGAAAACGAACACTCAACATCGAAGACTTCGAGCCTGGCCCAAAGGTTTGGGATCAACTCCTCGAAAAACATCCCGCCGGAGCAATTAAACTCAATCCCGGTATCAACGCCTACGACCTGCCCCTTGGCGAAGTCGAAATCCTCTCCGAACCCGGCGGATTGACTCAAACGGTACTCTGGACTGGGCAACTTGCAGGCGAACATGAACGCCGAGCAACCAAACTCAGTGCTGACGGCTCAGTCTGCACAATCGCAGGCAACCCCCAGCGACCCGAAGACACCAACCCCATCGACACCTACCTCGGCACACTCGATCCATGCCTCGAACGCGCAGACTTGGTCGATGCATTTCTTGCCCAAACCCGCACCCTGCTTGTGCATCCCGGAACCGCAATGGTCACAAGCCAACAAGCCTTCGAGCATCCAATGGTGCGATGGTACAAAGTCATCGAGGTGATGGGATGGAATCGCAAACGCGTCAAGGCAGCACTCCGGTCTCTCGATGCAGGAATCGTCGAAGTTCGCACACGAGCAGGCGTGGTGAATCCGGATGTTGAACAAAAATACCTTCGCAATAAAGGTCACAATAATCAGATCAGCATTCTGGTCTATCGTATCGGGGGTCGAGTTTGTGCCGTGATTGGTGAACAGGCGGATGGGATATGAAACATTTTCGGGACATACTCAAAGAGAGTGGAACGACTTTCTCGTTCGAGTTTTTCCCACCCAAGACACCTGCTGGAGCTTCAAAACTCTTCGACCATATCGTCAAACTCGAAGCACTCGCTCCATCGTTCGTCAGCGTCACCTACGGCGCCGGAGGTTCAACACGCCAGCTCACCCGCGACCTTGTCCACAAAGTACGCGAGCAAACCGGAATCGTCACCGTCCCCCACCTCACATGCGTCAACCATTCGGAAGATGAAATCCGCGCCATCGTCGAGGGGTACGCCCAACGCGGAATCCAAAGCATCCTCGCTCTACGAGGCGACGCGCCAACCAATGAAGACCACGATTGGGGATCCGATCGCTTCTCCAACGCATCCGAGCTCGTCTACTTCATCCGAAAGATCAGCGATGAATACGCCAAGCTTGGCGGATTCCCAGGCTTTGGTATCGGCGTCGCCGGATTCCCCGAAGGACACCCCGGAACACCTAACCGGCTCAACGAAATGGACTATCTCAAGGCCAAAGTAGATTCAGGCGCAGACTACATCATTACGCAGATGTTTTTCGATAACCGAGACCTCTACGACTTTCGTGATCGGTGCGAGATGTCGGGCATCCGAATCCCCATCATCGCCGGGGTCATGCCCATCCAATCCATCGCGGGTATGAAACGCATGGCTGAGCTTGCCCAAGGAATGCGATTCCCCGCACCACTTCTCCGCATGGTCCGACGAACGGATGGCTCCAACGACGCCATTCGACGCGTCGGTGTCCACTGGGCAACCGAACAATCACGCGATCTGCTCGATCATCGAGTCGCAGGCATTCACTTCTACACACTTAACACATCGAGCGCCACCCTCGAAATCTACCGAACCCTCGGCGTCGCCAACTCTGACCAACTCGCCAAGGGGCCGCTGCTGGATTTCTAGCAATCTGGTCGAGCTTCCAGCCCGTCTCACCAGATTATGAAATCGCCTGCACAAACCGATTAAAAATCCCCTGCCCGAGTTGATGATCAGCCGTCCGCTCGGGATGCCACTGCACCCCAAGCAAGAACGCCCGCTCCGGATCATCCACCGCTTCGATCACTCCATCACAAGCCGATGCAACTACCCGAAGCTCACCAGGATCATCAATCGCCTGATGATGCCCAGACCAAACCGTCCCCGACGCCACCCGATCCGTATCCTCCGAAATAATCGCGTGCTCGTGGTCCCAATGAATCGCATGGGTCTCGTGCGTATCGGGCAGGTGTTGATTAAGCACTCCGCCCCGGCACAACGCCAGCATCTGCATCCCTAGACAAATCCCCAACACCGGAATCTCCGGGTGCTTATCAAGCTCCCCGATCAGCTGCGTCTCAAAGCGTTGTCGATCTTCAAGCACCGGAACGGCGGCCGGGTGTGTCGGCGCGCCGAAGGACTCGGTTGTGGGGTCATCGCCTCCCGAAAGAATAAACCCATCAAAATGGGCAACCAGACCGGACACATCTCCCGGGGTCGACGGCAAAATCACAGGAATCCCTCCCGCATCAAGCACGCTCTGGACATAGGTCATCGTCAGGAAAACCGTCGGACGATCCTTGCGGATCATCAAATCAGAAGTAATCGCGATCAACGGGCGGGATGGGGATTCATTCATCATTCTGCTCATTCTTCCCTTTGTCGGCATACTCTGGGCCAAGAGTCCATCATCAGACGATAGGATACCATCATGTCCATACGAACACTCCTCATCTGGATCATCATCGCAGGAACCCTCGGCGGGATAGTCATCGCCATCAAAGCTCAGCAGAACAAAACACTGCTCACCAAACCCGCGACCGCCTCTAGGCTCATCAGTTTCGATCCTGCAAGCACCATCACCCTTGAACGGGCCGTCGCCAACCAACGAGAAGTCCTTCGGCAAGACCCCACAGAGCCCGGACGATGGACCATCCACTGGTCCCATGCAGGCATGGATCACCAATGGGCTGCCCAACCCAACAAAGTGCGCAGCGCTCTGCGCACGCTGGCAACTGCCCGGATTCTCCCTGCTGATGAAAATCTCATCACCACCCTGGCCGGTGAGTTCATCATCCGCCAACTCAACGGTGATTCCATCCGCATCGAGTTCGACGCCTCATCCTCGGGTGGCTACACCCCCATTCGCGTCGAAGAACGCGACAGTCAGGGAATCGCCACCGCCATGTGGTTCGGACGCATCGAAAAAAACATCGCCGATGCCTTCATCCCCAAACCCATCAAAGATTGGCGATCAGACCGCATCTTTGAAATGCCTAACTCGGCCGTACGAGGCCTCGAACTCTCAGCCATGGGCACATCAGTCGAATTTGCCCGGATGAACACCGGGTGGATGATCCAAAAGCCAATCCAAATCCATGGCAACACCACACAAATCGAAAATCTCGTCAAAGTCCTCACCTCCCTTGAAGCGGCCACTTTCGTCGATGATCCCCTCGATCCTGCAACCACAGGCCTAGGAACACCCATCGCCACGATCCGCATCTCGGCCACCGATGAATCCTCCACCCTGACCATCGGCACCCGCGCCGATGTCGATGGAACCCGCGTCTACGCCCAACTCAACACCTCCACCGGTTCAGCACTGGTTACACTCGAAACCGACCAGCTCGCCAAGCTCACTGCGGTCGTTGATGCCTACATCGCCAAAACTCCGAGCCGACAAAACCTCTCTGCCATCCGCGCGGTGCGCATTGAAGGACGAGATGGAAAGACGCGACTCAAAGCAGACAAATCTGCTGGGAACTGGATAATCGCCGGTGCCCAAGCCGACAGCCTCAACCGTGATGCCATCGAGCGACTCCTCCGTGTGCTCATCCGTAACCAAGCCCCCCTCGTCCGGCTTCTCGATGCAAACACACCCATCGAACCACTAGGGTATGTCGAACTGCTCGGTGAGAACGAACAACCACTCAATCGCTTTGCCATCGCACTCGACTCCACCGACGCAGGCATGCGCCTCCTGATTCTTCAAAAGCTCACATCCGGGCAACAAGTCCTCTGGGCTTCGAACGCCGATGAAGCCCTCGCAACCGGTGCCTGGCTCACCGCCGTCGCTGGCAAACGAGTCCCCTGATCGACAACAGAGATCGACAACAGAAAACCTACGAATGAACAGGCGTGTCGCATCCGATATCACGCCGAACCTGCATCCCATCAAAGTGAATCTGCTCCACCCCCTGATATGCACGCTCGCGTGCTTGCTCGGTTGTGTCGCCCACAGCCGTGACCGAAAGCACTCGTCCGCCCGAAGTCACGAGGAACCCATTGTCGAGCAACTTGGTCCCGGCATGAAACACCGTTACCCCTTCGATTGCCTGGGCCTCCTCGATCCCGGTAATCACCGCCCCATTCTCGGGTGCCTGTGGATATCCCTTTGATGCCAGCACCACACACACCGCGGTCTGGGATGAAAATTTCACCTCCACCTCATCGAGTGAGCCACAAGCCGTCGCCCAAAGTAACTCAATCAGATCCGATTCAAGCCTGGCAATCAAAGGCTGACACTCAGGATCGCCAAACCGTACATTAAACTCCAAAACTTTCGGGCCCGCTGGTGTCAACATCATCCCAGCGTAAAGAACCCCCTTGAAATCAATCTCGTCGCGGCGCAAAACATCTGCGATCGGCACCAGCACCTCCGACTCAATCTGCTGCATCGTCGCATCGTTGATCGTCTGAGCCGGGCAAAATGCGCCCATCCCCCCAGTGTTGGGCCCCGTATCACCCTCCCCGAGCCGCTTGTGATCCTGGCATGGAGGCAGCACAAGGATATTGTGCCCATCGAGGAGCGCCAAGACTGAAACCTCGGTCCCTGTGATCTTCTCTTCGACGAGAATCCGCTTGCCCGCATCCCCAAAGACTTTCTTCTCCATCATGTCGCGTGCTGCTTTGATCCCCTCTTCATTGGTCGCAGGTACAATCACGCCCTTGCCTTTGGCAAGCCCGGTCGCCTTGATGACATAAACCTCATCGCGGGTCTTGAGGTACTCCTCGACATGACTGAAGTGATCAAAAACACGCCCCTCAGCCGTCGGTACCGAAGCCGCCCGCATCATGTGCTTGGCATACGCCTTATCTGCTTCGAGCTTGGCACCCTTGGCACCTGGCCCAAAGACCAATCGGGCCGACCCATCGCTCTTTTTGCGCAAAGCATCGCCCCATCCATCCGCCAACGGGTCTTCAGGACCAATTACCACCAGCTCAATCTCATGCCGATCGCAGAACTGCACAAGCCGATAGAGCTCTTTGCCTGTGGTAGGCACATCAACCCCCTGAGCCAATTTGGCAATCCCAGGGTTTTCCATATGGGTCGCATAGAGGGTACCCAAACGCTCAGAGCGTGCAAGCCCCACCGCCAGAGCATGCTCTCGCGCGCCACCACCGATGAGCAAAACATTGATCGAATCAGGGATATTCATGCCCGATGATAGACGCCCTAAGCGTGTGTTGAGTCGAGAAAATCATATGAAAAAGCCCGAGGATCACGCCCCGGGCTTATGTGATTTTCAAGATCAACCGCTCGGCTTACGGACAGCCGATTTCAAACGCATTCAGGAAGGCCGAGATGTCGAAGAAGTTCAAGACCCCATCATCGGTGAAATCCGCGATCAGATCACCAGATTCAAAGGCGCTCAAGAACGCCGAGATATCAAAGAAGTTGAGCGTTCCATCGCCAGTCATATCCGCACGGCACTGATTCGGAGCGGGATACGAAGACAGATCGGACTCAATAAAGTCTGGATCGAGCCCAACGCCCTCAGAAATCCCACAAATCGCATCGTTGGTATCAATGCGCTCCCAAGAGATCACAATAGTTCCATCGAAGTGCAACTCGATCTGGAAAGTATTGTTATTCGAGATACCAAACTCTGTCACCCCATCATAACTAATCACCATGCGGTCACTGAGTTGTTGGCGATAAATCGTGCCCGAAGATGTCGGGTTGAGATCGTCATAAAGCCCCGAAATCCGAGGCCGATTGAAGTGATCGCTCAAGCTTTCGGTGTAGTCCGTATCAGACGAACCGAAAGTAATGTATCCATTCGAGCCCACAAAGAATGAACTATACGACTCTCCATAAATCTCAACGGTATGCCCCCCTGTGATCGACACACTTGCCGAGGAATCATCCGAAAGGAAGATACTCGTGCCATCGGTAGGCTCGAAGGGAAGCAATCCGCCGTCCAAAGGTGTAATCGATGCCTCATACCCATCAACGCCATTACTCGGAGTCAGTGTCAAAGACAATCCTTCAAGATCAAGCCCAGAAGTAAACAGCTCGGTGAAGAAGTCAGGGATGTCCGGGGTCGTGAAGGTGTACCCAACGCCGCCGTTGTCGTCAATGGACACATTTCCCGCCTGATCCTCCGCTTCAACGGTAAAGACATAGCTTGTCTCATCCGTCAACCCAGTAATCGACACCGACTGCGAAATCAAGAACGCCCCGGCCGTGACCGAATCATTCAACGCGAAGATACTCGTGCCATAATTCACGGTGACACGCGATGCCTCGTCAAGATCAATATTCACCACTGCGCTGCGAGGCTCGATATCCGAAACCACAACGGATTGAACCATCGGAGCCGCGCAATCAATCAAAGCCGAGGATTCCACAACAACATTGGTATTACCATTGCCATCATCCGCATCAATGTAGGTCGCTACAAGCGTATCCCCCGGGGAAACAAGCACATCGGCACCACTTGCATCCGAATACGAGAACGATCCGGTAAAGCTCGCCGATTCGGGTGCTGTCTCGGTAAGCGTAAGGAGCATCGGCCCGCCAATCTGCGATTGCGAAGTAATCACAACCTCAACCGTGTCAATCACAAGATCCGAAGTGTTCAGATCACAATCCACAACTTGAACCGTAGTCGAGCCGGTACAAGGGAAGAGGCTCCCGCCAATTCCAATGATTCCTGCCGATGAACAATTGATCAAGGTGGTCGATGAAGTCAGCCCAAAGCTCTGCGTTGGCCCTTCCGCAATATTAAACCCCGTAACCTCGACGGTATACGCCCCAGGTGCAGGATTCATAATTGAGACCTGCTCGATATTATTGAGGTGATCGGCCATATTCTGTACGGCGTTCCCATTGGGGTTGGCTGGATCAAGCGTCCAAGGCAGAAAGACATTGCCCCCACCATCAATAATCCGAAGATCAAGGTCATTAACCAACGCATTGGCAACGCCCGGAGCTGCCGGCGCATCATCCCATGCAATAGTGACTCTGAGTTCGTCTTCACCATTGCCGACAAGAATGATCCCGCGGTACACATCGCCTTGAGCGAGCTCGCCCTCGATGACATTCTCCGCAATCACCGTATCAATCGCCGGGACCGCCCGAATCGAGCCGTATCCATATTTATAATCAGGCCCAACATTCCCACGATCTTCCGCAGTGTTGGCCAAGATGGATTTGAGTGTTGCATTGGTCAGATCATCACGATCCGGGAAAGTGATCCGATATTGTTCGAGGATCAACGCTGCAACCCCCGCGGTTGTTGGCGAAGCCATTGAAGTGCCGCACATGGTGGCGTATCCACCCGACGAGCTCGTCGAAGTCACCCCGCCATCACCACCAGATTGGCATCCAGGAGCCGAGATATCAGGCTTGATCCGCCCATCATCGGTTGGCCCCCACGAACTGAACCAACTCGTGCTATCGGTATCGGAATCCACCGAACCAACCGTAATGTGGTTCTTGGCACATGCTGGTGGTGCTGTCGAGTAAAATTCGCCATGATTCCCAAAGTCATCGCCCTGACATCGTGACGACTGGCGTTCATTGCCATTGGCCCAGACAATACGGAACGGACTGCCCATCGAACCACGAGCAATCGAATCGATCAGCGCGCTCGTCACGCCATAGTTTCCCGTCGTCAGACAATCAAACCCATTGGGAGCCGTGTTGGTGCCGATCGAGTTGTTGGCGATATCAGCACCGAAAGTCTGGATCGCCTCGGTATAATCCGCTTCAAGATCGCCCGGATCAGAATACAAGAACCCTTCCTGAAGCCCACCCTCTTGCTCAAAGCCATAGGAAACAATATCCACCCCAGGCGCCATCCCCCGGTTGTTAAAAATGCCTGACCCATCACCACCAATCGTCCCACCAACATGCGTCGCGTGATTCGAAGTGCCTGAAGTATCTGAAGGACCAATCGTCAGACGCGAACCAAAGTCCTGATGTCCGAACATCTTCCCACCGTCATAGACCATCACGGTCACGCCCGTGCCATCGAGGTCATACGGAGCCGCATTAACGGTATTCACCCCAGTAAGCACCCGATTCTCCGCATTGAGATCATCAAACTCAGGCAACGGCGGCTCGACCCACATCACTGAATCATCCCCGGCAACAAGCTCAATCTGATCCGGCTTGACCGCCATCACGAGTGTATTGATCGACTTCACATGCGAAAGTATCGACGCATTGAACTCCCGAGCAAGGCGGTTTGCCTCAGCAGCACGATCCGCATCCTTGTGAAGCATCACCACAATCGCCACCGAAGGATTCAATCCACGCGATTCAAGCTCTGAAATCGTCATCACCCCCGAAGCGTGAAGCTCGCGCAACGCAGGAGACTTGGGAAGGTCATTTTGCGAAATCATCCAAGGACGAATAATCCCCGCTTGCAAATCGGCATGGAGCTTCTGGGTTACCTTGATCGGCGCCACCCAAGCAACCGCGGAAGTCGAAAGCGCTGCTGCATCGGCATCCCGATCAAGCGTCGCGAAGAAACTCGTCCCTCCGAGCGAAGTGGTCAGGACAAGTCCAGCATCGGCCAACTCAGCACGCTGCGATTGATTCACCTGATACGACAAATGCACAAGCACACGGGATTGATCCGGGCGAACAGCAAGCTGGAACAGGGTTTGCTCGATCTGTGACGGGCTCATCGGACGGATCGTCTGCACCTGACCCGTGCTCCACTTGAGCGATGTCATTTGAGGCGAAGAGACCGATTGAGCGTTGGCCGAAACCACACTGCCTGCACATGCAGCCAGAACAGCAGCCAATCGCACCGTAAACCGAGTGCGTGATTCAGAGTTCATAAGAAAAGCTCCAGGATTTGATTGATTGAGGGTCGATATGCACAAACCACCCGCCGAAACTCGGCATGGAGGGACTCTCCATCTTCGAGAAAACAAGCGACCCTGTCAAGTCGAAAAGCCCGAAATAAGGAGTCTTTCTCGGTTCAACTGCCTAACGCAACCAGAGCAGACTCAATCGCATCGGCGCGATCAATCATTTCCGCCCGTCCATCCGATCGTCTCGCCTTGAACTCCACCGAATCCGCTTCGATCGTCTTGGGCGAAATAATAAACCGAACAGGCATCCCAACCAAATCCGCATCCTTAAATTTCGATCCGGGACGATCATCCCGATCATCAATCAACACATCCATCCCCCGAGCCGCAAGCTCTTGAGCAAGGGTGTGGGCCGCTGCCATCACACCCTCTGCTTTGGGCTTGATCACAATAATCTGCACATGGTACGGCGCAATTGCAGCAGGCCAAATGATCCCGTTGTCATCATGCGACATCTCAACACACGCCGAGAGCGTCCGTGAGACACCAATCCCATAGCACCCCATGATAACATCCTGCTTCTTCTGATTCTGATCGAGCACCGATAACCCCATCGCTTGGGAATACTTTGTGCCGAGCTTAAAAATATGCCCAACTTCAATCCCCCGGCGTTCTTCAAGAATCGCCCCCTTTGCCCGTGGCGAGGGATCCCCAGCATGGGCATGACGGATATCGGCGACCTTGATCCTGTCCTTTGCAATATGAGATTCCATATCGCGCGACCAGTTGAACCCCGTGATGTGATGATCCTTCTCGTCAGCCCCAGTGGCCCACGCTCCCTCACCGAGCGCATCTGGATCAACGACCAGCACGACCTCAACCGTATCGGCAATCCGAGGCGAAACATATCCGATCACAAAACCCGCCGTTTTCGCTTCACCTTCAGGGGCAAGTGCGACACCCACACCAACCGCATCGCGCACCTTGGCTTCGTTGACCTCATGGTCACCTCGAACAACCGCAACAACCCACCGAGGCTCCTCTTCAACCGTGCGCATCACAATCGACTTGAGCATCCTCGACGCATTGAGCCCAAGATGCTCCGCCACGCCTTCAATCCCCGGCATGTTGGGCGTGTGATGCTTCTCAATTTTGCTCGTTGCTGCAACATCAAATGACCACACTCGCTCACCAATCTCCGCCTTTTCGACATTGGCAGCATACCCAGACTCGAGACACACCAAAATCGTGTCCTCGCCGGATTCACAGTTCACCATAAACTCATGCGATGCCGATCCACCGATCGGTCCCGCTTCCGCTTCGACGGCCGAAAAATCCAACCCGCACCGTGTAAAAATATTCGTATACGCCTGATACATCTTGTCGTAGGCCGCATTAAGCCCCGCATCACCTTCGAGCTCGATATGAAAGGAATACGCATCCTTCATAATAAACTCCCGACAGCGTAACAACCCCGCCCGAGGCCTGGCCTCATCGCGAAACTTCGTCTGAATCTGATACAGGTTCAACGGAAACTGCTTGTATGAAGTCAACGCACCACACATCAGATCCGTAATCACCTCCTCATGCGTCGGTCCAAGCGCCGTCTTGCGACCATGCCGATCCTCAAGTGTGAAAAGCAAATCCCCATAGTCCACATCACGCTTGGTATCTTTATAAAGTTCAATAGGCATCAACGCCGGCATCAGCATCTCCGACGCCCCCGCCCTGTCCATCTCATCGCGTACAATCGCCGAGATTTTCTTTAATGATCGCCATGCCAAGGGCAGGTAGTTGTAAATCCCTGCCCCCACCTGCCGAACATACCCCGCCCGCGCAAGGAAAATATGCGAAGGCATCTTCGCATCCCCGGGCGCTTCGCGCGTCGTCGGAATCAGCGTCTGCGACCAGAGCTCCACAGTGCCAGCAGCTGCGTTGAGATACGATGGACGGGCGGAATCGTTTGAGGTGTTGCGTGTGGACATATCGCCGAAGTTTACGCACGAGCAACTGATATGCCCAACAGATCACCCACTTATGCTCGACTTCTCTCCCACTTGTGATGGGGTTATGCCCGATCCTATGACCCACCTATGCCCCAGTTGATAACCCGGCTTGTGGCTGATGCTTGATCTCGATCTGCCCACCCGAACTCGCCGAACGCAGACTCATCTTTTTTGACCAAAAATCAAATCGCTCCTGGGCATTGGGCAGCGTCCGTCCATGGTGCCACCAGCAAGTCTCAAGCGGAACTGCAAGATCATCCGCAAGATCAAGCATCTGCTCATTCGACAAGTCAACAAACGGCGTCTCGATCACCACATCCACCGCAGTTCCCTCCCCCGCATCGAGTGACGCCAAACGCGCAGTAAGCACCGCCCGATCAATTACCTGAGCAATCTGATCCACCAGCTCATCCACCGGAACATTCATCTCAGGACGCATCACACGAATCGGCCAAACCACACGCCGAATCCCTGCCCGGAGTGCAATCTGGCCCGCTTCGAGAAGCATCCGCGACTGAATCGCCCCGGCCGAACATTCGCTGAACATCTGGGCATCATCAGGCGGATAAACCGATTGGGATGGGAAAACACCAAGCCCATACACCCCCGCCTGGCGCACCACCGCCGGGTCCACCACCGAGATCATCAGGTCAATCTCGTCAGTCCATTCCCACCATGCGGGTAGGATGACCGAAGAATCGATCTCGGAGAGTTGTTGCTGTTCACTGGCCATCGCGCAGGCGAGAAGTGACTCGACGCTGCTGTCCGAAAGGATGACACACCGATCTTGTGGAAACCGTGGAACGATCATGCCCCCATTTTATCAGATTCGCCCCGACGATGCTTGAGATTGACCCGAAATCGACACACCAAATCAATGATTCGGCGAAGGCGGGCGAAAATCTGCCAGATCAATCGAGCGAAAGTACGCAATCGTCCGTTCAAGCCCTTGCTCAAGCTCGATCGTCGGCGACCAATCCAGAATCTCCTTGGCCCGCGTGATATCAGGCTGACGCTGAAGCGGGTCGTCCTCAGGCAAGGGCGCATAAATCAATTTGCTCGACGAGCCCGTCAACTCGATCACCTTCTCAGCAAGTTGCTTGATCGTAAATTCATTGGGATTTCCAATATTCACAGGCAAATACACCGAATCATCCGCATCCATCAGCCGAACCAACCCCTCGACCAGATCATCGCGATAACAAAACGAACGCGTCTGCCCACCATCCCCAAAAATCGTGATGTCCTGATTCCGCAACGCTTGAAGAATAAAGTTCGAAACCACCCGCCCATCAAACGGGTGCATTCGAGGCCCATAAGTATTAAAAATCCGGGCCACCCGAATATTGAGCTTGTGCTTGCGATGATAATCGGCAAACAGCGTCTCCGCTGCCCGTTTGCCCTCGTCATAACACGCCCGAGGTCCGATCGGATTCACATTCCCACGATACGACTCAGGCTGGGGATGAACCGTCGGATCGCCATAGACCTCCGAAGTTGATGCCTGCAAAATCTTCGCCCTGCACCGCTTGGCCATGCCCAGCGTATTGATCGCCCCCATCACCGAAGTCTTCATCGTCTTGATCGGGTTGTATTGATAATGCCCCGGAGCTGCCGGGCAGGCGAGGTTGTAAACCTCATCGACCTCAAGCCAGATCGGATGTGTCACATCGTGGCGGATCAGCTCGAAATTGTTGTAGTTGAGCAAATGAAGCACATTGGACTTCTGCGATGTAAAAAAATTATCAAGGCAGATCACATCGTGCCCATCACCGACAAGACGCTCACAAAGATGACTTCCCAGAAAACCGGCACCACCCGTCACAAGAACTCGTTTGATTGGCATCGCTCAATATCCTTTGAAATCCTTAGGCGTGCGATTGAGTATCCGTACGCTCAGCTGCGATCTGGCGTGCATACCGGATCATCGCATCAATCGGCGACCACGCCGGCGACCATTTCAATCCCGATTTGGTCAATGACATATCAGCACAAGTGTAATGCTGATAGGTCGCCTCCATTTCCTCAGGCATAGCAAAGTATTCGGGTGACACACTCATCCCCAAAGCCTCGTTGATCGCATCGACAATGTCATTGAACGAAGTCGTCTGTCCAGATCCCAGATTGTAAATCCCGGGCTTGGCTTTCTTCTTGGCCGCCGCAATGGTGCACTCAACGACATCATCAACAAACACTTGATCCCGTTCATGCTCACCCATCTTGAAGAGCCTCGCCGAACCTGTATCGAGCATCTGATTCGTCAGGTGATACACCATCGACGCCATCTTGCCCTTGCGCGCCTCGCCGGGCCCAAAGACATTAAAGTACCGCAACCCCACAACATGAGGCAGCTCCTGCTTCTGGGCCTTACGCATCGCAAAGAATCGCATCACCTCAACATCCATCAGCCACTTGGAAAACCCATACACATTATTGGGAAAACCCGCAGCATCGACCGGAAACGGAATTTGATCACCCGCCACTGCAGGCGAGCCATAGGTCGCAGCACTCGAGGCATACACCAAAGGCACATCGCACTCAACACACGATTCAAGAATATCCGTAAATGGCTCGGTATTTACCCGCAGCATCTTTGACTCATCGAACTCAAGTGTATCGGTAATCGCAGCAAGATGAAACACCGCCTTGGGTTCCAAACCAAGCAGTGCAGGCTGCCAGCTCAAATCACCCACCGACTCGGTAAGCACCGACCCCGCAAACGCGCCAACCCCCGCCCGTTGGCAGGCCTCGACAATATTGGCATAGGAACCTGTGCGAAAATCATCAACGACATAGATCACCACATCGGGCTCATGGCACATGAGCTTGGCAATCAGATTCGAGCCGATAAACCCGGCCCCGCCTGTCACAATATACACCGGTGGAGAATAACCCATAAAAGGATTATAGCTCACCCTCCCGGACCAGATTGCCCCTCGGCCTCCGCCAAAGGTGGGAGCTTGAGTACCTGTCCAATCGAAATTGCATCCATCGAACGCAAAATATCACGATTCGATTCATAAATAAACCGGGCATAACGAGACGAACCATAAAACCGCTGAGAAATCACCGAAAGTGAATCTCCCGATTGAACCATATACTCAATCACCTTCGAGTCGCTTGCCGTATGCGATCGGATCACTCCAGGCCGAGTCTCCACCCCAAGAACCTTCCCTTGAATATTCGTCTTATCGACCGGAATCCGAAGCACCATCCCAGGCTTGAGCTTTTGGGGATCAACACCCGGATTCGCCTTGGCAATCACCGCCCAGTCATCAATCGAGCCGTAATACTGTTTGGCAATCGTCTGCATCCGCTCACCAAATTTAACCACATGCTCAGTAAACTCAGGTGGAATCAGCACAGGAGCCGTCACCACCGGCTCAACAACCCGCTCGACAATCGGTTCGTGCACAGGATCATCATCAACAACATCCACCCTTGGTCCCGGAATAATCGCAAGCCCCTGAGCCTCATCTTCGCCCATCGTCCGAGGCTGAGAATCGACCTCGCCGACCGGCAAACGATCAAAGGTAATCACAGGTTCCTGCTCATGCGTGGGCTGCCACATCCAATAGACACCGATCCAGATCAGCACCAGCATGCACAACCCAAAGAATACTCGCGATGATCGCTCATCCATATCAGGTGCCTCGAACAGGTGCCTCGAAACCTCGAATCCCAAAGCTGACTCAAAGGGAGTCTACACCATATGTCAGGCGAATGCAGGCGGATAAATCAAGTAATCTCAGAGACGCGATGAGTCTTCCTCATTCCGCCCCTGCGCAGCAAGCTCAGCTGCACGACGCATGGAAATATCCTTCTTTCGTGACCAAACCAAAGGTGAAGCCACCGCAATCGACGAATAAGTACCCACCATAATCCCGATCAGCAGCGCGAAACTAAAGGCGTGAACGCCCTGCCCACCATCAATATAGAGGATAAACACCGCAAAGAGTGTTGTACCCGAAGTAATCAAAGTACGCGAAACCGTCTCATTAATCGACCGGTTAATCACCGCCTTGGACGCATACGAAAGCTTACCGCGATTTTCGCGGATACGGTCCATGATGACGATCGTGTCATTGAGCGAATACCCAATAATCGTCAGCAACGCCGCGATCAGACTCAAATCAATTTTGAACGGCTCGATCATCAACGCCTGTGTAATCCCATCAAGGGCCGGCATGTCGTACACAATCTCGGCAAGGGCCAAAAAACCGATCACACAGAGCACATCATGCGTCAATGCAACAATTGCTGCTGCCGAGTACCGAACCGAACCAAACCGGACCCAGATATAAATCAAGATCAACAGCAACGAAAGCACCACCGCCGCAACCGCCGTCGCACGAAAGTTCGCCGCGATTGCAGGTGAGAAGGTCTGCACACTCAACTGATCTGACGAATTGGCCAACGACGCCCGAACCAAATCCCACTCGCGCCCCGCGACCGCAGACCGCCAAGCATCAGGATTCATAAAGATATCAAGCCCAGGATCAAGCGCCACAAGCACAAACGACACCACCGACTCAGGTGTTCCTTCAGTAATGATCAAATCCGTCTTCCGTCCCACAATATCACTAAAATCATCTTTCTGCCGAGTGATATTAAGCCGACGCTCAATCTGATGAATCGACTGCACCGGATTCAAATTTTCGATATACACTGCCACGCCCCCGGTAAAACCGGAAACATCATTGCGAATCTCTGGACGAGCAATATTGGCACCAAGCCGATCTTCAATAATCGGGAACACCGGCGCACTATCAACATCACTGATCTCCGAAAACGCAAACTCCAAAGGCGGCGGCACATCAAGATGATCCTGGAAGACCGAAGTGATCGCCCGACCGATATCCTCACGGTTCGTCGCGGTCGTCTTGATAATGAAAGTATCTGAAGTCACACCGTCATCACGCGGGTTCACCGGAATCACTTCTGCATTACGCAAAGGCTCTAAAACTGGATCATCATCAGCAAGCGAATGAATCTTCTCCTCAACTTCAGCACGAACCATCGTCATCCGCGTGCCGGGGTTTGTCTCGCTGTCCTTAAAGACCAGTTGAATCTGCGTGCCGCCAACAAACTCTGTATCGAGCATGGCCGAGCCCTGCTTGATAATCATCCCAATCCCAAGCGAAACAACACCGATCGAAATAAACGAACACACCCAACGCAACCCAATCCAGTTGATATTCGGACGAAGTACCCGCTCAAGAGGCTTGAATGCCATCGGGAGCATTGACATATGCTGAACCTTAAGCTTGTCAACCAGCGTCGACATAATCAAACGGTTGATAAACAACGCGCTGACCATCGTACACACCACACCAATCCCAAGAGTGATCGCAAACCCGCGAATCTCCTGTGTCCCGACATTGGCAAGCACAAGACAAACAATCAGGTTGGTCACATTGCCGTCGACAATCGAGCTCAGCGCCTTTTGGTATCCGATCTTGACTGCCTGACGCAAATCAAGCCCGCCATTGATCTCCTCGCGAATACGCTCATAAATCAGCACATTGGCGTCCACCGCCATGCCGAAAGTCAGGATGATCCCCGCGATACCAGGCAAAGTCAGCGACGCCCGAGATAAAGCCAAAGCCCCCAGAATCAGCAACGCATTGGCCGCCAGACACGCAACCGCCACCGCCCCATACCCAAAGTAGTAAAAGACCATGAACACTGAAACAACAACCAATGCCCACTTGCCTGCATCAATCCCCGAATCAAGATTGTCCTGCCCAAGCTCAGGCGCAATCGTATTTTCAGACAACGGCTCAGGAGAAAGCTTGGCCTGCAATGACCCCGCCCCCAGAACGCGAACAACATAGTTGATCTCGTCCATCGAGAACTCACCCTCAATAATCCCCTGGTTCGTAATCCGTGCATTGAGTGTCGGCGCTGTGAACACTTCATCATCAAGCAGCACCGCCATATGCGCACCAACATTGTTGCCCGTGAGTTCACCCATTCGATTGGCGCCCGCTGGATCCATTGTAAATCCAATCGCAGGGCGGCCGAGCTGGTCAGATGATTGGTACGCACGAGCAACCTTCCATCGCCCCTCCTCTTGTGTCATCCGCAAGCCACGAACATCCCACGCAAGCATGTAATAATCGCCGTGATATTCCTCGACCACATACCCCGTTCCACCATAGTTAGAGAAATACGCCGCCGGGTCGGCCGTCATCGACTCATACGATGAAACGGAATTATACCAAGAGTCCTGCTTATTGATCTTGAACCACCGAGCATCCCGGGCCCCCGCCTGCTTAGGCCCCTTCTCACGAAGAAGCTCACGAAGGCGCAATTCTTCCGGATGCGAGTTCGCCGAATCACCTCGCCCCAACGGATCCGCCGTAATACGAAAACTCAGCACACCAGCCGCCTGCACAAGCCGCTTGAGATCCGCCGTATCATCGAGGGAGTTGCGATTTGCCGAATACTCATCATAAGCTTCGATCACACGATCAAGCTGGTCCCCGATCGTTGGACACTGCGTCCGAATACGATTGAGCGCGCGATCACGAGGGCTTGGAATTGTAATATAAGTATCCCCATCCTTAAGCACCTTTTCTGTATCCGACTGCTCGAGCGCTCGCTTAACCGTTTCAGGAGAAACGGCCGATGCCAACGCAAGATCACGCGCCCGTTCATATTCAAGCTCTGCCTCGGCAGCTTGCCCGGCAAGCTCATCAAGAATCGCCTCAGAAACATCAGGAGAACTCGACATCAAATCAAGCTGAGCACGCAACGACTGCGCGGTGTCATATGCAAAAGCCGCTTCATTGAGCAACTCAAACACCGAAGGACTCGATGCACCAACCCGAGCAAGCTCTGCTGCACGCTCTTCGCCAGGAAGACGCATCGTCTGCTCAAACTCACTGGCATCGATCGAAGTCACCGACAATTTTGCCAACTCATCTTCAAACGCTTGCTTGAGCTCCTTGACATAATCACTCGGCAAAGGCATCGTAATCTCAATACGATCCTGACCCTGACGAACAATCGATATCTCAAAGAGCCCGTTGGGGTCGATACGCTTCTTGAGCACATCGATCACCTGCGGAATCACCTCCCCAGCCGTCTCCGTCGAACCAATCTCCACCGAATAAATCAGTGAAGCGCCGCCACGAAGATCCTTCCCAAGCCCGATCTTCTTCGAAGGCGGATTGGAAACAACAAAGGCGAGTACCAACATCGCAATCGCGATGGTCAAATTGCGGACATAGTGTCGCATGCGTAAAAACCTCTCCGGGTGTGGAGTATAGAAATCAAACCGCAAACTCAGTCAGGAAGAAACAGATTCCAACTCGGCATCAGCATTCCCGTCGACCTTGGCCGATGCCCCTTCCTGAGAACGACTAGGAGAGTTGAGCACAGTGGAAACCGAACCACGCGCAAGCCACAAACGAGTATGCGAAGACTTGTCTGTCTCGATAAGCACCTCATCGTCCTTCATCTCAACAATCGTCCCAATAATCCCCCCCGCCGTGCGAATCTTATCGCGTTTACCAAGCGAAGAAAGCATCGCCGCCCGCCGTTTCTTCTCTTTACGCCCGGATATCGACATGATGAGAAACATCCCGATCATCATAATGATCGCAAAAAAGAAAATGCCGCCCCCCCCAGGTTGCTGCTGTTGCTGAGGTACCCCGGCATTATTTCCACCACCCGGATCGATCGAAGCGCCAGAGGCCCCCTCACTCCCGAGCGCTTGTCCAAGCACAGGATTCACAATCGTGGTCAGCTCGAAACCCAATTCTTGCGTCATACCAAACCTTTCGTACCTTGCATGCCCCTGACGAACTCATTTCGACCAAGGGTGTGGATGATAGGACGGGTATATTCCAGAAGTGGCATTTCACCCCAACCTCTTTCCCGAACCCAAACCATCGATTTCAAACTCGCTGTTCGACAAGTCCGCTCAAATGAGGCCGCTTCGACACAAACGCATCCCAATCATCCGAACAAATCGCCTCACGAAGATCACGCATCAGCCTCTGAAAAAATCGCAGATTGTGAAGCGTCACCAAAATCGGCCCGAGCATCTCGCCCGCCTGAAACAAATACCTCAGATACCCCCGACTAAACGCTCCCCCATCATGCGTCGCCCATCCATGCGATGCAGGGTCACACGCCTGACAATCACACCCAGGCTCGATTGGAAGCGGATCCTTGGAAAATTGGGCATTCCGGAGTCGAATCTGCCCATCCCGTCCAGGCTCACAAGTAAAAGCATTCGCATTGCGCCCATTGCGCGTTGGCAGCACACAATCAAACATATCCACCCCCGCCAACACCGCCATCGTGATATCCTGCTCATATCCCACCCCCATCAAATACCTCGGCTTATGCGCAGGCATCCTGGGTGCCGTATGCCGCACAATCCGGGCAATATCCTCGGTCGATTCACCAACCGCCACCCCCCCGATGGCATATCCCGGCAAATCAATATTGCAAATCCGCTCGATCGACCAGTCCCGCATCGCCAGATTCGCCCCTCCTTGGATAATCCCAAAGAGCGATTGCTCACTCGGGCGTGCATGGCCCTGCTTGCACCGATCGAGCCACCGGACTGTCCGCTCGTTGGCAATGGCAAGCCGAGCCGCGTGGTCATAGCCTGCTTTTTGCTTCTTCATCCCCCGGGCCGCTGCAATCGCAAGCCGAGTCGGATTCACCACCGCCGAATCAGGATCAACCGAAGGCGGGCAATCATCAAACGCCATTATAATGTCAGGTCCCAACTCATTCTGCACCCGCATCGCAATCTCAGGACTCAACCGAACCATCGAACCGTCCAAAATCGATCGAAAGGACACTCCGTCCTCATCAATCGCATTGATATCCGCCATCGAATACGCTTGGTACCCCCCCGAATCCGTCAGAATCGGCCCGTCCCAGTTCATGAATCGGTGCACGCCCCCCATCTCCCGGATCAACTCCGACCCAGGCCGAAGCATCAGGTGGTAGGTGTTGTTGAGCAGAATCTGGGCCCCGCCTTGGCGGACATGATGAGGCAAAATCCCCTTCACCGTTCCCCGCGTCCCCACAGGCATAAAAGCAGGGGTATCAAACCCACCATGAAGTGTTTCAACGCGCCCCGTTCGGGCATGCCCCGATTGGGCATGGATCTCAAAAGTAAGTGGTTCAGTCATCGAGAGAAGATAGCACCAGCAAGCACAAAAAACGATCTCCTACTCATTCTTGCTCGCTTGGGCAAGTACCTTCTTCTCGCTTTCACTCAGCGATGCAAGTCCCTTCTGCGAAACCTTCTGAAGAATCTTGTCGATCTCATCCTGTGAAGGGCCGGGAGTATTTTTGTAGTTTCGATATACCGATTTTTTACTCACATGCTTTGACTTCTTACCCTTGTTGGGTCGGCTATCGCCAAACACATCAAAAAAATCCGTCAACAAATGCGAATGACGAATAAAGAAGAACCCCGCAATCGCCCCACCAATATGCGCCGCCTCGCCCCCAGCATTCTGCGACCCGCTGAGCAAACTAAACAACGCAATCCCCACATACCCATACGCAAAGGTACGCATCTTCAACGGAATCGGCGGGAACAACAACTGAATCACCGTGTTGGGCGATACATGCGCACACGCCACAATCACCCCGAACACACCCGCAGATGCGCCAATCAGCGTCGAATTCACACCATTGGGCAACATGCCCAGAACCGTCAAAATCGTAAACAGTACCCCCCCGGCAAGCCCACAAACAAGATAGAACGCGAGGTACTTCCTTCCCCCAAGATACTGCTCAACCATCGGCCCAAAGATCCACATCCCAAACATGTTCATCAACAAATGCCAGATACTCATCGGGTCATGGAGAAACTGGAAGGTGATGAGCCTCCAGACTTCAAGCCTCCTAAACGCTTGGTGCACATTCAAGTTCCCAAACTCATAAAGCCCAGGCGCCACCGTCTTGGCCAAAAAATGGACCACGATATTGATCACAATGATCCAAGTCGTCACCGTCCACCCCGGAGCACGCGCAAAGAGACTCCCTACGCCCCCACCACCAACAGAAGAGCCCATCCCCCGGCTTGTGTTCACATAATCTCGGTCATGAATGCCCATGAATCGCTCTCCGCGTCTGTCAGCCCGCCTAGAGGTGAAAAACCTTCACCCTATTGGGATTTTCGGCTCGATTCCGTCGCCCGCTTGAGTGTTCGACGATCCTTCCTCGATAATGACCCCATCCCCGATTCCGAAATCTTCGCCAATATCCGATCCATCTCCTCCTGAGAGATGATTTCCTCATCATCCTCATCCACAACCGCCCCCCCCTTCCACGATTCCCCAGCCCCCGACAACCCTGGAATCATCTCCCCATATTGCAAAAACTGAAGCCGACGCCGCTCCATCGAGCACACAATCCCACCGAAGATCGCAATCGCCAAAAGCATCTTCCCATCGGCAAAAACAAGCCCCACCAACCCAAGCATTGTCGCTACCCCAAGCCCAAGATTCACCGTCTGCCACATCGCCTTTGATTCCGTGCCCCGCTTCCAGAGCAACGCATACACCATCCGTGCTGAATCCATTGGAAACATCGGCACCAGCAAATTAAACACTAACAGCACCAAGTTGATCGAATAAAACGCCCCGAGCACCACCAACCACCAAGTCGTTTCCCCTGAAACCAGCGTCAACTCCGCCGAACCCGCCCCCAGCGTCATCGGATTGAACCCCAACGACGAAACGCTCCTCGTGAGCATATACAAAGGGACCGCAAACACAGGTACCAACACCAGATTCACCATCGGCCCGGCCAAAGCCACACGCAACGCCGACTTCCAATCCTCAGGCACTGAGCACATCGCCAACCCGCCCAAAGGCCAGAGCATCACCTCATCAACTCGACCACCAATCCGTCGGCAAACAAAACAATGTCCCAATTCATGGACCAAAACCAGCACCATCATTGCCAAAAGTCTCGGCCAGACAAACACCAGCCCCTCCTGATTCCCAGGCATCGTAAAAATCAACGCACCCAGCAGATACACGATAAACAACAAATGAATCCGAACCCGAACACCCTTGATCGTAAAAACCGTAAATCCCCACGCCAACGGGTTCTCTCCATCGCCAAAGATCCGCGCAAGCACCGCCTTGGGCTTGGCCAGTCGATCGCCACCCATCGGATCATCGTCATACGAAGATTTCCATCCGCGATCACTCATCGTGTATCCATACACCCCAATCGCCCAGAAGATGCGTCGAAACTCATCGCCACCAAGTCGAAGCACCATACTCAGCGCTATCGCCAAGTTCCTCCGCGATCCGAATCAACTGATTATACTTCGCATTACGATCGCTCCGACACGGCGCCCCGGTCTTGATCTGCCCACAATTCGTCGCCACTGCAATATCGGCAATTGTTGAATCCTCCGTCTCACCCGAACGGTGCGAGAGCACGCACGAGAACCGGTTGGTCATCGCATAGTTCACTGCATCGAAAGTCTCAGACAATGTCCCGATCTGATTCACCTTCACCAAGACCGAGTTTGCGCTCCCCTCCGCGACGCCCCGCTCAATGAACTTTTTATTGGTCACGAACAAATCATCTCCCACGAGCTGTACCTTGTCGCCGAGGCGCTTGTTAAGCTTGGCCCAGCCTGCCCAGTCATTCTCGGCAAGCCCATCTTCAAGCGACCGAATCGGATACCGCTCGCACCAATCCGCCCACAGATCAATCAACTCACCCGAACTCATGATCTCCTGCGAGGAACTGAAGAACTTGTATCCTTCCTTCCCATCCTTCTCCGCCTCGTTCCAAAGCTCCGAAGTCGCCGGATCGAGCGCCACGAAAATTTCCTCGCCCCATTTGTACCCAGCCTTGTCCACCGCTTCCTCGATGATCTTGAGCGCATCCTCGTTGTCCTTGAGATTGGGCGCAAACCCACCCTCGTCGCCGACCGAAGTGGACATCCCTTTCGCGTGGAGCACGCCCTTAAGCGTATGGTAAATCTCCACCCCCGCCCGAAACGCAAGCCCAAAATCATCAAACCCCCAAGGCTGAATCATGAACTCCTGAAAATCCACCGTATTATCCGCATGCTTGCCCCCGTTGAGAATATTGAGCATCGGCACCGGCAGCGTCTTGGCCGACGAACCACCCAAATACCGATACAACGGCAATCCCGATGCCTCCGCTGCCGACTTGGCCACCGCGATCGACACCCCAAGAATGGCATTGGCGCCCAGCACCGATTTATTGGCTGTCCCATCAAGATCAATCATCGCCTGGTCGATGCCCTCTTGATCCCGGGCATCCATCCCCTCGATCTCGCGAGCAATCTGATCGTTCACATTGCTCACCGCTTGCCCAACCCCCTTGCCCATCCACCCATCCGCGCCATCGCGGAGTTCCACCGCTTCAGACTCACCCGTCGAAGCTCCCGAAGGCACCGCTGCTCTCCCGACAACTCCAGATTCGAGCACCACATCAACTTCGACGGTCGGGTTGCCTCGGGAATCGAGAATTTGGCGGGCGTGGATGAGATCAATATCAAAGGCCATGAGTGCACTCCAGTTGAATTGAGATGAGGATCGACAAAGAGAAGTGAAACGAATTGCACAAGGATATCTCCAATACCGTGCATGTCGAGATAAAATCGGCTATCCTGAGATGATTCGTAAAACATGACTCATAGAACTGAGCTTTTCACCCGGACAGCTGCTCCATGACGATCACCCCCCAACACTTCGAAGATCGACTCAACCACATCCGCACGCGATTGGTCCAACAAGGCAAACTCGTCGTCGAACTCGCCGAACTCACCTTCAACACCATCTACGACCGCGATGCCGAATGCGCCCAAAAACTCATGGCCCGCGATGACGAAGTTGACCAGGCAGATATCGAAATCGAACGCGATGCCGTCGATCTCCTCACCCTCGCCGTCCGCCAAGCATGCCCGATCGACCCCGCACAGATCCGATCCCTGCTCACCGCTGTCAAAGTCAACAACGAACTCGAACGCATCGCCGACGCAACAACCGACATCGCCCAGCGCGTCATCACCCTAGGTGAACGCACCGCACCGTTCCCCAAAACCACCCGTGTGATGACCAACTCGATCGTCGGCATCCTTCGTGACACCGTCCGCGCCTTCCGCGATATCAACGCCGAGAAGGCCAAATCCGTCCTCACCTGCGAAGGCAACACCCTCTCCTTCCACGAACTCATCACCCGCGATGCCGAAGTCCGTGTCGCCGACGGACGTATGGGCGTCGATACCGCCTTCTCCCTCCACGCGATCATCAACCAAGCCGTGCTCATGGGCGATCACTGCACCAACATCGCCGAGCAAGTCATCTACGAAGCCACCGGCACCATCGTTCGCCACACCACCGCAGGCTGGATCGAGCACGATCTCCCAAACCTCAAAGACCGAGACTCGTGATCCAGCAGAACGGGCTCAAACCGTTCTACCAAAGCATCTTACTTCCCACGCTTATAAAACGGCAACTCCACCACCATCGCATCCAACTTCATCCGCCCTGCATCAATCTGTACCCTCGTTCCAATCTCCGTATGGGTACTGGGCACAAACCCCATCGCAATCGACTGCTCAAGCGTCGGACTCATACACCCCGAACTCACCGTCCCCACCGCCTGCCCATCGACCAAGATCGCCATTCCCTGCCGAGCCGTCCGTTTGGAATCTATCTTCAATCCCACCAGCTTCACCTCCGGGCCCCCAGCATCGCGAATTTTCATCAACGCCTCTTGCCCGATGAATGTTTCCCCATGCTCTTCAACGGTCTTGTCAAGCGCAATCACAAAGTCCACCCCACACGAGAGCGCGCAGATATCCTCGCCAAGCTCATGCCCATACAACGGCATCCCCGCCTCAAGCCGAAGCGTATCGCGAGCGCCCAAACCACAAGGCTTGATTGTCTCATGATCCTCCTCCGAGCTCATTTCCTTCATCAACATCTTCATCGCCATCCCGATCGCCGACGCTGGCAGGATCACCTCCACCCCATCCTCACCCGTATACCCTGTCCGCGCGACCATGATCTTCATAATCATCATGTTCTTGACCAAAAACCGATACCGCTTGAGCTGAGGAATCTCCGGAGACACCTTCCCGATGAGTTCCATGACCTTGGGCCCTTGCATCGCGATCATCGCTGTCTTCTCGGTCCAGTCTTCCATCTTCACATCGAAACAGCGCCCAGCAATCACCGTTTCAAAGTGTCCCACGATCTTCTCGCGGTTCCCTGCATTGACCACCACCAAAAACTCGTTCTCCCCCATCCGATTGACAATCACATCATCACGCACCCCCCCGTGTTCATTGCAGATCAGCGAGTATCGGCACTGCCCTTCCACCATCGACCCGATCTTCCGCGAGCACACATGCTCAAGAAACCGCGCCGAGTCCTTGCCCTTGATCGACAATCGTCCCATATGCGAGACATCAAACAAACTCCCGCTCATCCGCGTGTGGACATGCTCTTCCTTAATCGAAGTCGTATACTTGATGGGCATCTCCCACCCCGCATACTCAACCATCTGCGCATGGTACTCTTCGTGATACTTGTGAAGCGGGGACTGCTTGATCGCGGCTTGCATCGACATAAAACACCTCATGCTCAGGAAATCGTCACTCCCTTAAGCATATGCAATCGGTGTCCAAGGCACATTGTCAATCAGCCGAACCTCGCCCACTTTTGCTGCGATCAACGCCCGGCAAGGGACATGCGTCGGCTCGCTCATATCCGCCAAAGCCATCAAAGTCTCCGAATCACGGATCACTGCATATTCAGGCTCGATCCCATCGTCCGCGAGCATCTCGCGCATCAACGACTCCGCCTGCTCAGGAATCTGCACACTCGACGCTGCAAACAACGCCCGACTGATCCCCACCGCCTGCACCCGCGCCTCATCGCTCAGGTTCAAATTTCGCGAACTCATCGCCAACCCCGATTCCTCCCGCACCGTCTGCGCTGGAATAATCGCCAAATCGCGCCCTTGTATCTTGCTCATCGCCCGGATACATCCGAGTTGCTGCCAGTCCTTTTCCCCAAAGACCGCCGCCGATGCTCCACATAAATCAAAGAGCCGCGACACCACTTGGCACACCCCCGCAAAGTGCCCGGGACGATACAAATCCTCCAACCCAGGCTCAGTCGCAATTTTGGGAATGACAATATCCGATATCACATCAACGCCCGGCGGATACACCACCTCCACCGCCGGATTGAACACAATATCCACACCCGCATCTTGGCACATCGCCAAATCGTCAGCCATCCGATTGGGATACTGATCGAAATCCGCCTGCTCATTGAACTGCTTGGGATTGACAAAAATCGACACCACGCTGGGCACCCCTTCGATCTTCGCCCGCCGAACCGCCGCCTCGATCAGCGTCCAGTGCCCCCCATGCAACGCCCCCATCGTCGGGACCAGCACACACCGCCCCGTCAACCCAAGATCAGGCTCTTCAATCACACGCATCACAACCCCTATAAAGCACGCTCACACATTGACAGTGTATCGTGGGAAAGAAAGAAAAAATTCACCGGGTGCCCCACCTTTCTTTTTCTGCCTTCTCCCCCTGTGTACTCTGCGTGAGCTGTAGCCAATCCCCTCCCCCTCATGTCTACCATCCCTCGTGCCCACCAATCACGAAAATCTCCCGCCCCCTCATCTGCCAACAAGCATCCAATGGATCACCCACATCCATGCCCTCATCACCCACCCACTCGCCGATGTCCCCTTCACTGCGCCCGATGCCCAGAAACGAGCCTACATCAACACCTTCGCCGACGAGTACGCCAACCGTCGGCTCACCGACCGCCCCTTCCTCGCCCACCTCTTCAACCTCACCCTCGACCCACCCACCACCATCAACGCCCTCGATCAGCACCTCTGGTGGATCGTTCAATCAGGCAACTTCGATGCCCACGCAGCCCACACCCTCATCGCCCCAACCGGTGCTCTCATCCCCAATTCAACCAACTTGGCCATCGAATACCGCACCATGATCGAGCTCGGCGCCCTCCACGCCCTCTGGCTCATCGCCAACCGATCCAACTCATCTGATCTCATCGCCCGATGCTTCGACGCCGCCACTTGGCACACCCACGAACTCCAGCCCGACAACGCCATCAACCGTCCGTGGGCAACCCAGGTCTTCATCGCCCTCTCCCAACATTCCACCGATGCCCAAGTCGCCCACCTCGCCCACCTCCACGCCCAGACCCTCATCCACAATGCCTGCGTCAACCTCGCAGTCCCCGATATTCTCAGCGCCCTGATCCTCAAAGACGCAGCAGACCAACTCACCAACGACAAACCGCAACCGTAAAAGAGCGACCTTGAGAATCCATCAAAGAAAAGAACCGCTCCCTCACGGTCGCAGCTCGTGGGATCACGATTTCGTATTGCCTACTTCGTTGATCGACGCTCGCCGTTCTTCCGTGCAAAAAGCCAGGTCCGCAGCGCCGCATTGCTCGAATATAACTCAAGCCACTCCGCCTTGTCATCCTGATACTTCGTCGCCAGCGCCGCTGCTACCAACCCCATAAACATCGGCTGAGGCGTCAAAGGCCTCGAGGTCAACTCCGGATGGAACTGCGCACCGATAAAGTATGGATGCGTCATCGCCCCCTCCAGTGCTTGCCCCTCATGATCTGATGCCAACTCCAAAATCTGCATGATCGGCTGCTCAGGATGACGACCCGAGAAAATCAATCCACCCGCTTCGAGCTCTTCGATGAAGGCCGGATCAACCTCATACCGATGCCGAAACCGCTCATGAATCGACCGTTTCCCACCTGCCAAGAACGCCGCAAGCGTATCAGGCGTGATCTGAACATCCTGCGCACCCAATCGCATCGTGCCCCCAAGTCCTTCGATCTTCTTCTGATCAGGCAACTCCGAAATCAAAGGCGACCCGCACATTGGATCAAACTCCGTTGAGTACGCATCCTTGATCCCAAGCACATTGCGTGCAAACTCGATCACCGCCACCTGAAACCCCAAACAAATTCCCAAATACGGCGTCCCCGACTCCCGGCAATATTTCACCGCCGATATCTTCCCCTCCACACCACGCGATCCAAACCCGCCGGGCACAATCACAGCGTCGTAAACCCCGAGTTGATCGAACACATTGGCATCGGTGATCTTCGAGGTGTCAATCCAATTGAGATCAACCTCGCATCGGAAATGAGCAGCACAGTGCTCGAGCGATTTCTGAATCGACGCATAGGCATCCATCAAATCCGCATACTTGCCCGTGATCGCGACCTTGACCGAATGCCGCTTCTGAGCAACCAACCCCTCGACAAACGAACCCCACTGCTTGCGGGCAATATCTTCTTTTTTCGCATCGACTCGATCGTGAAGCCCCAGAATCGAGAGAATCTCACGATCCAATCCTTCGTTGCGCAACTCATCAGGAATCGTATAAATACTGCTCCGGTCGTGCATTGAGAACACCCGATCCATAGGCACATTGGAGAACATTGCAATCTTCTCCATCACCTTGTGATCAACCTCGTTCCCCGCCCGGCATGCGATCATGTGAGGCTGAATCCCCGACTCCATCAATCGCTTGATCCCAAGCTGTGCCGCCTTGGATTTCTGCTCGCCCAGCGCTTTGGGTTCGATCACATAAGTCAACGCGACAAAGCACACACTCCCCGGCCCTTCCTCAAACGCCAACTCACGCAATGCTTCGATATAAAACCCGTTTTCATAGTCGCCCACCGTCCCGCCAACCTCGACAAACACAATGTCGGCTGGCCCGGTCCCATCACCCCGCAATGCCAACTCGCGAAGCCTGCGTTTGACATCCCCCGTCACATGCGGAATCATCTGCACATCACGCCCCAGATACACCCCCTGGCGTTCGCGATCGAGAATCTCCGAATAAATCTGCCCCGAGGTGACGAAGTTCCGCCTCGTCAAGTTCTGGTTAAGCATCCGCTCATAAGTGCCCAGGTCCATATCGCACTCCGTACCATCATCAAGCACGAACACCTCGCCGTGGCGATATGGATTCAATGTCCCAGAATCAATGTTGAGATACCCTTCACACTTGATCGGCGCAACCCGTAAACCTTTATCTTTGAGCACTTTGGCCATCGAGGAACTAAAAATCCCTTTGCCAAGCCCAGACATCACCGTCCCAAGAACCACCACATATTTGTGATTGCCTTTCTTATACCCATCAGGAATCGGCGAGTAAAACTCAGAATTGGCCATCGAACGATCACCAGCCGCCGCGAGCAAGTCAGCACCGACAGGATCACCGAGCCCAGAACCCAAGGGGTGAGAAACAAGATGTGATGAATCTTGACCAGCGTCGGTGTCACTTGATTGGGGCATAGCCGATCGTACCAACCCCGATCCCCATCGTGCAACCCAGTTCCGTGATCTGATGAAAATCAGGCAAATTTCTTACCCATTCCGGGCAACAAACGCCCGGTAGTCTGCTTCAGTGTCGATTCCTTTGTGGACAAACGGCATGATCGCCACCGAAATCCCGACCCCAGCCTCGATCGCACGAAGCTGTTCGAGCTGCTCGATCGCTTCCAATCGTGCGATCGGCCAACCCACAAAACGCTCAAGAAACGCCCGACGATAGACATAAAGTCCCGCATGCTTGAAGCATTCCCGGGCCAAGCCATCCCGATCGAACGGAATCACCGAACGAGAAAAATACACCGCCCGATGCACCCCATCGCCCCCCACCCGTGTGACGATCTTGACCAGATTCGGATCATGTGGATCATCCCCATCTTGCATCGGCGATGCCAGTGTCCCCATCGCCTCACCCGAGCGCACAAACGCATCGACCGCCACATCAATCAGCTTCGGATCCAGCTCAGGCTCATCGCCTTGCACATTGACCACAATGTCATCAGTCCCAAGCCCAAGCATCTCCGCCGCCTGCGCCAATCGAGAGGTCCCATTGGAATGATCTACATCCGTCAGCACCACCTCGACATCATACCCCCTCAGCGCATCGACAATCTCTTGGTCATCCGCAGCCACCACCACCCGATCGAGCCGATCGGACTCGAGCAGCGTCTCGACGACATGCCCAATCAAAGGCTTGCCCGTCTCATTCAAAAGCACTTTGTGAGGCAATCGTGTCGAACTGAGCCTCGCCGGGATGATTGCAATCACACCCATGATCGCCTCCCTAGCTCACTCAGCCTTTGATCTCAGCAATCAATGCTTTGATCTGATCGCGTCGTGCGCGCACATCACGATAGTTGAACTGCTGAATCGCCATCGCCGCTGCCAGTTTATCCGCACGCTCAGCTGCAGCAAGATCGCGTTCCTTCTCCGCCTTGGCTTGAAGTGCATCCATCAACCCATACCGGATATCCATCCCAAGCTCCGAGGTCTCATCAGTGATACCCTCGATCGCCCCCTCAAAGGTTGTAATGGCTGCATCTTCCCACCCGCCAAGCTGTCGAAATGCCTGCCCGATCAGATTCTGCACTTCACGCCGAAGCTTGGGATCATTCTGCGCCTCTTGAAATTGCTCGATCGACTCGTGATATTCCCCCTGCTCAAAGAGAATCTTCCCAAGCCGATACTTAAGTCCAAGATCCGTCGGATAATTTTCAACCTGAAGCTTGAGTTCATCGAGTTGCAACTTGGCAAACTGGGCCTGTGCCTTGGCATATTTGGATTGCATCTCGGCATTATCCGGATTGGCCTTGGCCTGTGCCCCGAGCTTTTCGATCGTTCGTCTTGCTCGCATCACCTGAATCTCACCGGCCTGCTGACGGAACCGAAACACCCCCGTCTCCTTGAATGCCTTATTGAAAAGTGTCAAGGCCTTGAGCTCATCCGCACCCCGCCCACGATCAAGCAACGCCGTGGCATACTTGGTGAGTGTCGGAATATCATCGGGACGGGCAGCATACGCCGCCTCGGTTGTCGCCACAATCGCATCTTTCGTTGATTCCGGCTTGGCCACCGAATCCTGCTGAGCAAGCTCGAGCTGCTTGTCGGCATCGCGAATATTCTTGCGGAACCCGCCCTCTTCATTGCTGTCATACCCCCCTGAAGTCATTGTATTCTGCGCCAACATATTACGAACACGAGCCTGAAGCTCAGCATCTGTCTGGTCCAAACGCATCGCATGATCACCAGCAACCGCAGCAAGATCAAAAACCTCTGCCTGCTCAAAGGCATCGAGCAACTTCACAAACATCTCTTTCTTCTGCTTGGAATCATTCTGCACCAGCGTCAGGGCATGTTGCCCGAGCATTTTCACCGCATCCTTGAGATTGATCTTCGCTGCAGCCGAAGTCACCTTGATCGCGTTACCCGCATCCATCCGCTTGAGCCCAAAATCGAGCAAAGCATTGAGAAACTTCCCAACATCCCCCTTATTGGCCGCTATCGCGCTCTTGGTCGCCTTACTCCCCTTCTTGGGATTCTCAAGCGAGAACACTTCTGACGATTTCAAAAACGCATGAACCCCGTACATCGAAGTCGGGTCCTGCCCAAGTCCATTGAGCCAAAGCTGCATCGCATACTCATAGTTCCCCGATTCATGCACCGTCTTGGCACGGTCAAAGAAAACCGCTGCCTTCTTTGGCGAAAAAGACTCAGGCACCGGGGCGCCAGAGTCGCTGTTGTCATCGACCTTCTTACTCTTTTTACCAAACATCGCCACGGTCTACGCTCCTCATATCATTCAAGACCCGCAAGTCTATGCGGTTTGATCCCTTCAAGACGCCCAGATCACCCACAACCTCGATCCAAGGACATACGATTCCCAAATGACCATCAACACCGCCAAACTCCGCATCGAGCTCTACCCCACTGAGACGCTCAAAACCAAAGCCAAACCCGTTGATCTCACCGACGAAGTCCGGGCGGTCGCCAAACGCATGATCGAACTGATGAATGGAGCTCAAGGTATCGGGCTCGCTGCCCCCCAAATTGGACTTTCCTGGCGTCTCTTCGTCGCTCATGTCCCCCCGGATCCCGAGCCAGACCCGGAATATTCCGCCCCCGAGTTTCCCGAGTCCTGCGATTCGCCTCAGGTCTTCCTCAACCCCACAATCACCAACTTCGCAGGCCAACTCGAACCCTACGACGAAGGATGCCTCTCCCTCCCAGGTATCACAGGCGAAGTCAACCGCCCTTCAATCGTCACCATGACCGCCACCGACCTCGAAGGCAACGAAATCATCCGCACCGCATCCGGGCTCCTCGCCCGATGCTGGCAACACGAAATCGACCACCTCGATGGCATCCTCATTCTCGATAAAATGACCCAGATGTCCCGGCTCAAAAACCGAATCCGCATCAAGCAGATGGAAAAGGCCGCCAAACGCTGAGCGAAAGGACGAACACCATGAACATCGTCTTCCTCGGCTCAGGCACCTTTGGCCTCCCCACCCTCCGACGCCTCGCCCAAGACCACACCATCACCGCCATCATCACCCAACCCGACCGCAAGGCAGGCAGAGGCTCCAAACTCACCCCCACCCCCATCGGGCAATGGGCCGACGAGCACCTCCCCAATACCCCGCTCATCAAACCCGAGAACATCAATGCCGACGAACCTCGCGAACTCATCCGCTCATTCGATGCCCGCGCCTGGGTCGTCATTGCCTATGGCCAATACCTCGGCCAAAAACTCATCGCCGACCGCTTTGCCATCAATCTTCACGCCAGCCTGCTCCCAAGATGGCGCGGCGCATCGCCAATCAACTCCGCCATCGTCGCCGGCGATACAACCACCGGCAACTCCGTCATCACCATCGACAAACACATGGACGCCGGCGCCATCCTCGCCCAATCAACCCACCCCATTGAACCCGACATGACCGCTGCCATGCTCCACGACGCCCTCTCAAACGACGGCCCAGACTTGATCGCCAAAGTCCTCGACGACCGACTTGCAGGCACCGAGCACTACCTCACCCAAGACCCATCCAAGGTCACCATCGCCTCGAAGATGTCCAAAGCCGACGGCATCGTCGATTTCAACCAACCCGCACACCTCGTTAACGCCCGAATCAACGGCCTCAACCCCTGGCCAAGCGTCACCGTCGGATTTCGCAACGAGCACATCAAGATCAACCACTCGAAACCTGCCGACCAAACTTCCCAAGAAGCTCCGGGCACCATCATCGACCCCTACTTCGGTCTGGTATCCTGTGGCGATACCCAAACCATCCAACTCCTGATGGTTCAGCCACCCAACAAACGGGCGATGGATTGGAAAGCCTTCGCCAATGGCCGATCCATCAAGCCCGGCGAACAACTCATCGGATCACCCCTCCCGACACAAACCGCCTCACCATGAACGCACTCACACTCTGGGACTTCCTCCTCCCAAAGCCAACCCGATCCAAACGCTCAAGACGCAAACCACCCGCGCCCAAACCCATCGTCCCCAAACAAACATCCGCCCCCACAGGCATGGCCCTCAAGTACGAGCAGATCACCAAAGACATGCTCGCCCAATACGGCGTCCGTGTCCGCAAATGGCGATCCTCCATGTCAGGCGTCGCCTGGCAAGTCACCTACCGCGATGGCACCGTCTCAAAACTCCTCGAATCTCCCAAACCCAAAGGCCCGATGTCTGCTGCCATCTTCCTCCACGAGATCGGACACCATGCCATCGGGTTCGGCACCTACAAACCTCGTTGTCTCGAAGAGTACTACGCCTGGAAATTCGCCATCGACACCATGCACGAGTTGGGACTCAATGTCACTGATCGCGTCCACGAGCGGATGCACGATTCACTCCACTACGCCATCGAAAAAGCACTCCGGCGGGGCCTGAAAAAAATCCCTGAAGAACTCACACCCTACATCGAACCACGCCAGCGAACACCCGCTTGATTACTCTTCAATCTCAACCTCCCGCTTGATCGACACCGCCTGCACCTCACCATGCACATGTGGGTAATACGCCCGCACAATCACTTCGGGCGAAAGACTCCCCATACCCGTGCCATCAGGTGTTTTGACATTCAACTCAACCATTTTGTGTTCACCAGAATCAAGCGAAAACTCGTGAACCAAAGGTTGCAAATCCCACCCGCTAGGCAAATGCATCGACACCTTGAACTCCATCGCCCGTAACACCCTATTCTCAACCTGCACACGAATCGGCGAAATACCACCAGGGTCAATTACCCCCTCAACACGCACCCATTCCCCTCTGCTCAAGTCCTTGATTTCATCGAACTCAATCCCCGGATACGCATCGCCAGCCAAAATCGACCCTACTGGGATATGCACAATCTTCACCGAATCCTCACGCACCTGAAATTGCGTCACATGATGCAGCGTTGCATAATCAAATCCACGCTTGGGCCACCCACCCGTCGTCGCCAGCGTCAGATAATGCACATTATCACGCATCCCATCATCACGAAGCGTGTGGATATGCCCTCCAACCACCGTCGTCGGACGCCCGTCTTCAACAAAAATCGCATGCACCTCATCCCAGTTGCACCCTTCATACGCCTTGGTCCATCGCGGATGGTGCACAAACACAAACACCTGTTTGGCCTCGGTTTTGGCAAGATCATCGCGCAACCAATCTATTTGCGCCGGTGACATGTTTTGATCCACCCCAGGCTCGTCATACCCCATCGCTTCATCACTGAACATCACCACAAAATGCGCAAACTTATGATCGAAACTATAAATTAAAGGGCCAAAGTGCTCACGGTACAAATCCGTATAATCCTCGCCTCGCCCCTCCATCGGATACACATCATGATTCCCCGCAACCGCGAACCAAGGCATAGACAGCTCGTCCATCACACCCCGAAACTCACCCGCCTCTTTGACCCATTCCCGGGGCAAACACTCCCCTTCGACCAGATCCCCCACGGTCATCACCAGATCAGGGTCGAGCCAATTCGTCATCTCAACAGCCGATTCGAGCACTTCGATCCCCTCTCTCGGACCACCGGTGCGATCACCAAAGGCGACAAAAGTAAACGACTCCCTCTCATCCACCCGCGGAATCTCAGGGCCACCCCAAACCCACGACGACACCAACCACACCACACCAATCACACACCAGAGCATCGCTGATTTCATCATCAAAAGAACCCCTTTTCCCCATCATACACAAAATCCATCAACCACTCCCCCCAGACGCAACCATTCTTCACCCGCAGCGAATAATAAACATCCCCCAGCGGTTTCACTCCGCGATCATACCCGCCGGAGAAAACCATATGTTGATCCACAAAGCACTTGCAAGTATCCTCATTGTCAATCTATCGTTCCTCGCGGCCTCGCTCATCGCAGTTCCAGAACAACCCAAACCTGAGACCACCAAGCCCATGTATTCTTCCACCGGCCACAACATCACCCCCCTGGATGAATCACAGATTCGGAAATATGCCAAAGATCTCACCGAAGAAGAGGCACGCATCATCCTCAAAAAGGGCACCGAACCCGCATTCTGCGGCAACCTCACCGACAACCACCTCCAAGGTACCTACATCTGCCGACTCTGTAAACTTCCACTCTTCAAATCCGACGCCAAGTTCATTTCAGGTACAGGCTGGCCAAGTTTCTTCCAACCCCTCGACCCAGATCATATCGTCGAAAAACCAGACAACACCTTGGGTATGGAGCGCACTGAAATCCTTTGCGCACGCTGCTCAGGACACCTCGGCCATGTCTTCCCCGATGGCCCACCACCCACCGGCCGACGATTCTGCGTCAACTCTGCCTCGCTGAGTTTCATCGAAAAAGGACATGACATGCCAGACCAAGCCAAACCCGCCAACTTCAAAACCGCCTACTTTGCAGGCGGATGCTTTTGGGGTGTCGAAGACACCTTCGCCAAACTCCCCGGCGTCATCGACGCCGTATCGGGATACCAAGGCGGAAACGACAACACGCCAACCTACGAAGAAGTATCCACCGGAACCACTGGGCATGCCGAATCGGTCATGCTTACCTATGACCCGGTTGTCATCTCCTACCAACAGCTCCTCGAACATTTTTTCAAAATCCACAACCCAACCCAAGGCAACCGCCAAGGACCAGACATCGGGCCTCAATATCGCTCAATGATCTTCACCACCGACGAGGAACAACTCAAACTCGCCAAAGCCTTCATCGAAGCCGAACAAATCGAAGGCAAATGGAGCGATCGCACCATCACCACCGAGATCATGCCCGCCCCCAAATTCTACAAGGCCGAAGAATACCACCAAGACTACCATGCCCGCCACGGCGGCGCCTGCGCCATCCCCGACTGACTCCCATCTCCTCTCCCAGTCCGGGTAGTGGCACCTGATGTATTTTCTCGACTCAACCCAACGCCTGATCCAAATCCGCGATCAGATCATCCACCCCTTCAATCCCCACACTCAACCGAACCAGATTATCCGAGATTCCCAACTTCGCTCGCTGATCCGCAGGCACCGACGCATGCGTCATGATCGCCGGGTGTTCGATGAGTGATTCAACCCCACCGAGCGATTCGGCACATGCAAAAAACCGCGTCTTTTCAAGCATTGCCTGTGACTCTTCAAGCCCGCCCTTGATATAGATCGTCATCATCCCACCAAACCCGCTCATCTGCCGCTTGCCCAGTTCATGCTGGGGGTGCGATTCCAATCCGGGATAGATCACCTTCTCAACCTTGGGATGCCCATCGAGATAGGCTGCTATTTTCTCTGCATTCTCACAATGCCTCTGCATTCGTACATGAAGCGTCTTGGTCGAACGCAGCAACAAGAAACACTCCATAATCCCAGGCACCGCGCCTTCGGAGAGTTGAATAAACTTCAATCGTTCGTACAAACCCGGATCATTGGTAATCAACGCCCCACCGATCGAATCCGAATGCCCGCCAATATATTTGGTCGTCGAATGGCACACGATATCCGCACCCAGCGCCAGCGGGTTCTGCAAATAAGGTGTCGCAAAGGTGTTGTCCACCGCCAGAATCACATCGTTGCCCTTGGTGATCTCTGAAATCGCTGCAATATCAGCAATCTTGAGCATCGGATTTGTAGGCGTCTCAAGCCAAATCAACTTCACCCGCTCGTCCATCATCGACTTGACCGCATCGAGATCGGTCATATCCACCAGCACCGTCTCGATCCCGAGTTGGGTAAACACACGATGGAAGAGCCGATTCGTCCCCCCATAGACATCATCACCCAGCAGCACCTTGTCTCCGCTGCTCAGCAGATGCAGCACCACACCCGTCGCCGCCACACCCGATGCAAAGCACAGCCCATAGCGCCCACCTTCAAGGTCGGCCAGGTTGGCTTCAAGCGCCGCCCGGGTCGGATTCGCTGCTCGCGAGTAGTCATATTCCCCGATGATCTTCCCAGGCGATTGCTGGACATAAGTCGAAGTCTGGTAGATCGGCGTCATAATCGCCCCGGTCGTCGGATCGGGTCGCTGCCCTGCATGAATCGCCCGTGTACCAAAATCGTGGTTCTTCGTAACTTCCATTGATCGCCCTTTACAAATGTGGATCGAGATTTGTTTATGCATTGAGTTTGGTGAGATGTTCGATCAGGTCGATCTTCGAGACCACACCCATGATTTGATTTCCCTCAATCACGATGGCGACATGATCCGTCTCGAAGATGCCATACAACTCCTCGACCCGGGCCTTCGGATGCAGCAACCCACCGAGCTCATGAGCAATCGTCCCAATCTTCGTATTCCCCTGCACCGACCCGTCTTGCAACCCACGCAAGATATCGACTTCATGCACAATCCCAACAGGCTTACCCGCCCCATCAACCACAGGCACCTGTGAAATCCCGTTACTTCGAAGTGCCGCGATGACTGCATCGACCGAATCGCTTTCGTTCACGGTGACGACCTTCCGATCTCCAACGATCAGATCCTCAACCACCCCAAGCCCCTTCACAGGCTCCAAAAAACCATGCATCTTCATCCACTCATCCGACAAATACTTCGTCACATACCGCGTCCCCGAATCCGGACAGATCGCAATGACCTTCTTCCCGGGCCCCATCTCCTTGGCAATCTTGCACGCGATATGCACCATCCCCCCTGACGATCCGCCACAGAAAAGCCCTTCTTCACGCGTCAGCCGACGCGCCATCGTAAAGCACTCGTAGTCATTGACCTGATACATCTCATCGACCACTGAGGTATCGAAAGCTTTGCACAGAATATCCTCGCCGAGCCCCTCCACCTTGTAAACATAAGGCGTGGACATCGTCCCGGTATTGAAATAATGAAAATGCACCGACCCCAACGGATCAACCCCAATAATCTTGCACTTCGACCCCATCTTCTTGAAGTATCGCCCAACTCCCGAAACCGTCCCCCCGGTGCCCGTCCCGATGACGATCGCATCGACATCCCCTCCGGTCTGATCGTAAATTTCTTTCCCCGTCGAGAGTTCATGAGCCTCGATGTTCCACTGTGAGTGGTACTGATCCATATAAAATGAGTTCGGTGTCTCCTCCGCGATCCTTTTCGCCACATTCACATAATGGTCCGGCGAATCCCCAGGCACATCCGTAGGCGTGATGATCACCTGCGCCCCATACGCCCGCAGCCCATCAATCTTCTCCTGACTCATCTTGTCAGGCATCGTGAATACGGCCTTGTACCCTTTGACCGCTGCCACCATCGCCGCCCCCATCCCGGTGTTGCCCGAGGTATTCTCCACAATCGTCCCCCCCGGCTTGAGCAACCCCTCCTGCTCGGCCCGCGAGATGATATAAAACGCCATCCGATCCTTGATCGACCCCGCCGGGTTCATGAACTCACACTTGGCATACACGCTCGCCGACCCCGGCTCGGTGACCTTGTGGAGTTCAACGAGGGGCGTATTCCCGATGGATTCGAGGATATTGCCCTTGATCGGCGAAGTATTGGACGAGAAGATCGAGTCGGTTTTGGAGGCTGTTTGCATCCCCAATCATAGGTTCACAATGCCCAAAGACCACCGCCCCAACTTCGATCCCAACCCGATCCCCGCAACCGCTCCCCAGATACGCAGCAAAAAAACACCCCGAGAAGGATTCGAACCTTCGACCTGCGGATTAGAAGTCCGCTGCTCTATCCAGCTGAGCTATCGGGGCAAAGCAACTACAAGACAAATATAGACGCACCCACGATCCAAACACCAATCGCCGCACCAAAAAATACATCTGCATCGACTTAGAAACTATCTCAAAACGGTCAATCGTTGAAGTCTTCTGTACCAGATCAGGATACAAGCGAGTTTGATCGAAGCGAGGTCGTTCGATGACTTCTTCGCATAACGCACCAAAATACCACGCCAT
>JALSHH010000042.1 GCA_026982335.1 Phycisphaerales bacterium | reverse complement strand
CTCAGTTTGTTGATGATCTGTTCTGCTGAATGCCGTTTTCTGGCCATGTCTTCCTGCCTTCCAAATACGCCCATTCTACGAGGATACTCGCATAAAGAATGGACTAGGATTTGGGGGGCAGGTCAAGTTTCACAACTGCGAGATCGTGTCTTCCATATGCTCGCGGCCATTGGCACCGACATTCTCTCGCCCGGTCCCCGGGAACTGCGCGATGTGATCCTGCTTGAGCTCTCGCCCGGTGCCTTTGGCATTGGGTGAACTCTCTGGGATTGCGAAGAGCTTGTTGTCCAAGGTGTCCGAATGCGCAAAGGCCAGTTCAGCCGCTTTGAGCATCGTATCGTCTGCGTTTTCGTGGAGTTCGCGGAAGGCCTGATGGATTGCGAGTTCTGCCAAGTCAAAGAAATGAAAGGCTGCCGCCTTGTTGCATTCGAACTTGGTACCCGATTCGCCGTTGCGGATGTCCATATCGAGTCGCGACAAAGTGCATGCCCAAGCGTGAAGATACATTGCCGCATCGGCCAGGCGTGCCTGGGTTGCCTGGGCGGTGACGATCGCTGCGTCTTTCTTCTTCGAGATTATCTTGAATTGGTAGGTGAGTTCTGAGATCAGCTTGGTCATCCGGTCGGCGGATGTGCGGAGTGATGGGTGAATCTTGTTGATGGTCGGTGCTTTTTTTCGCATTCCAAGGAATACTTCCATACCGAGGGGGATCGATGCACGGATCATGGTGGGGGTGAATTTTTTCTGATCCGCCATTTCTTTGATACCAAGCATTTTCTCTGCGAGCTGCTTGCCGCCGTAGGCGAAAATGAAGGATTGCATGACTTCGTTGGCGCCTTCGACGATTGTGTTGATTCGTGAATCGCGGAAAATGCGTTCGAGTTCATTTTCGGTCATGGTGCCCTCGCCGCCCATGATTTGCAATGCGTCGTCTACAGTACGATACCCCATTTCCGAGCAGAATACCTTGCAGATCGCAGTTTCAAGCATGATGTCGTCATCATGGCGATCGAGCATCCCGGTAGTCATGTAGAGCACCGAATCCATCGCATAGCACAATGCGCTCATGTGGGCGACACGCTTCTGGACAAGCTCAAAGTCCGCGATTGGGCGCTTGAACTGGTAGCGTGTCTGGGCCCACTTGGTTGCCTGTTCTTTGGCGCGTTTGGCGCCCCCGAGCATTCCCGCTGAGAGGGTGCATCGGCCGTAGTTGAGACAAGTCAGTGCGAGCCCTAAGCCCTTGCCTTCTTTGTGCAGCAGGTTCTTGCGAGGCACCTTCACATCGGTGAACCTGATCCGCGCCTGCCAAGTGCCTCGGATGCACATCTTCGATCGGTTCTTCGAGAAGATATCGACGCCTTCCATATCAGGCGTACAGATGACGGCCGTTACGCGGGGTTTGCCATCGATTTGTTGAACTCCCATGACAGTGAAGAGTCCGGCAATTGCACCTGAGGTCGCCCATTTCTTTTCACCGTTGACGATGTAGTATTCGCCACATTCGGAAAGATCAATGGTGGTTTCCTGTCCGCCGGCATCACATCCAACTTGAGGCTCCGAAAGACAAAACGCACTCAACCATTCACGGGCAAGTTTGGGTAGGTAGTATTCCTTTTGTTCATCGGTACCATAGAGCATGACGGCTTTGCACCCGATGGACTGATGGGCCGAAACCATGACGGCAGTCGACCCACAATACTTGCCAAGAGTTTCAAGAACACGGTTGTAGCTGGTGATCCCCATGCCAAGCCCACCATATTCTTTCGGGATGGTCATGCCCAAGACACCGAGATCAAAGAGCTTTTGGATGACATGTTCGGGGATGTATTGCTCTTGGTCGATCTCAACGGACGGATGTTCGTTGAGCATATACGCTTCAACTTCAGCTACGAGTTGATCGCACTCAGCAGTCTCTTCGGGTGAGGTCTTGGCGATCTCTGGATACGGGAAGTAGAGCTCTTCGCGGAAGTTGCCCCAGAAGAGGTTTTTGACCGCACCCATCGTCGATGGTTCAGGCCCAAGAATCTGCTCGGCGTCGGCGATCATCTCTGCATCACGCGACGAGATGCCCTTCATCTTCTTCAGGTCAGCTTTGGTCGTCTCTGCCATGTGTCAACTCCTCAATCAAAGTCAATCGTTCGCGAAACAGTGCGCCTCGCGAACGGGTGTGTTGTTTTGTTATTTCTTTACGGTCTTTGAAAAGAATGCCTCGATTGCCTTTTGGGCAGGTTCAGTGTTGCGTAATTGTACCAGATGACTCCGTTCACTTTGCAATGCTGCTTGCCATCCTTGGTTGATCCCAACCCGTATCGCATCGAGCACCGCATCAGTGTGAAGCGATGACTCAATCGCTCCAGAAGCAGCAATCAGCGCCTTCTTGATGGTGTCGGTGTTGGTCGTTTGGATGCACCGCGAAGGGGTACCGGTGCGATTGGGTTTGGATTGTATGCTCAGCCAAGATTTGGCTGTTTCAATTAACGCATCGCGTGAAGTACAAGTTGCATCAAACATGCCCAATTCTTTGGCATCGGTAGATTTGAATGGGGTTCCGTTAGCCGTTGCAATCATTGCCGATTGGGGATCAATCCTTGCAGGGAGCAGGTTCGTCCCGCCCCATCCCGGACAAATTTTCAAGCCGGCCTCGGGAAGCCCGACAATGAAAGGCTTGGCGTCAGGATCAACCACTCCAATGAGCCCGTCGCAGTGCATGGCCAATTCCAACCCACCTCCGAGTGCGACCGAATGGATCGCAGCAGCTGTGGGGTAGGGGAGATCGGCGATTTTCTGGAACACCTTTGCGCCAAAGGTGAGATAGGTGTGCAATCCTGCGTCGTCAAGGGCCATAATCGCCTTGAGGTCTGCCCCGGCGACAAAGGCGCGGTCGGCATCCGATGCCAAGATCAAACCATCGAGATTCTCAGGCAGGGAATCGAGGGTTGCGTCGAGTTGCTTGAGTAGGTTTTGCTCAATTACCACCACCGGGCGCCCCGGTTGAGTGAGTGTCAAGATACCAATTTTTGCACCGTTGGATGCACTGGTGAGTTCTACAGGCAGGAGTTGGCTCGTCATGCGATTTCGATGTCCATGTCTTGCGAAGGACAGAGGGGAAAACAGCCCTGAGCAGCACCAAAGTCGCCCAAAGCGCACACCAGTTCGCAGCCAAGTGTGGACAGCATCCTATGCAAACCACCCGCAATTAGACACTCAACTTCTCCCATAAACCCCCCAACGCCTTGGCTGCTGTGTTCATCGCTTCAATCGTGATGCCAACGCCTTTTGCGCTTCAGGCGTTGCCAGTACCGAGGCGCTGAGCTTGGCCCCTTTGAGCACCATGGTCTCTTCGAGCGAGCCGTCGAGTTCGTTGAGGAGTTTTTTTGTAGCAGAAAGTGCTTTCGGGCCTCCGGTTGCCAAGCGACTGGCGAGGGTATGTGTCAGCTCGTCAAGCCCATTGCGGTCCTCAGCCAGGTGGTCGACAAGTCCGATATCAAAGGCTTCAATACCACTCATCACCCCGCCCATCAGCATGGCTTTTCGTGCTTTCCCTGCGCCGAGTTTTTTGACCACCCAAGGCGCAATCACCGCAGGGCAGATACCGAGATCCACCTCTGGGAATCCAAGCGTTGCGTCTTTATGCGATACCGTCACATCGCACACGCAGGTCAACCCGCACCCGCCTCCGATGGCAGCACCGTTGACCGATGCGACAACGATTTGGTGCAAGTTGCGAATTTTGAGTGTGAGTTTTGCCAGGTTCGTCAAGAGTTCTTCGCCCACCGATGCGTCGCCTGAGAGTTCAATCAGCACCGCCTTGAGATCCATTCCCGCACAGAAGGCTTTGCCGGCGCCGGTGAGAATCAGTACCGAAGCAGTTGATGTGGCTGCAAGCTCGTCGATTGCTTTGTGCATTGCATCGAGAATCTCGATCGACATCGCATTGCGTGCATTGGGTCGATTGATTGTCAGGGTCGCGATGAGCCCGTTGGTTTCGAGTAGCACTGGTTGATCCATTTCCATGTTCCTTTTCCCCAAAGTGCTTATTTCCAAAGTTTGGCAAGCCGTTCTTGTTCTTCTGGTGACCCTGTCAATGCCAACGACGCTTCAAGTCCTCGCTGGGCATTGTTGGTCATGGGCTGTGTGATTTCGTTGAGCCATGCCTTGGTTGCTTGGATTCCTAGGCCGGGCTTTCTGGTAAGTGTTTGGGCAATTTCGGTTGTTCGCTTGCGAAGATCAGCGGGCTGCTCGACAACCTCATGCACCAATCCGATGCGAAGAGCATCACGCCCAGAAATCAGCTCGGTGTCGAGAAGTCTTGTTCGCACTGGCCCTGCAGCGATCGATGCCATCATAAACGCAGCCGACACCGCAGGTGAGACCCCAATCTTGACGACCGGATATCCGAGTTTGGCTTGGGCATCCGCAACCACAATATCTGCCCCGCCGAGGAGCGCGCATCCGCCAGCCACCGCTGCTCCATGCACGCCCAGCACCACCGGAATCTCCATCGCCCGCATTGTGCGCACAACCGTTGATAACCCACTCAGAAGCGACCGCATCGTCTCGCCACCGGGATCGTCCGCACACATCTTCAAATCAAACCCGGCGCAGAACGACTTGCCTTTGCCAACAAGCACGACAGCGCGGGCTTTGTGCGCACAATCCTTGAGTTCGCGATCGAGCTGCTCAAGCATTGCAGGCACCAGCGCGTTGCGCTTGTCGGGTCGATTGAGCGACACGATTGCGATCTGATCTTGGTATTCAACTTGAATCATCCGATCAACCCCGCTGCGAACTTTGATGCCTTGATCAGTGCGTCATCGTCTATATTCGTAGTCAGCCCGGCATCCCGGATCGCCTGCACGAGTGCTGGTGTGGAAATATTCCCTGCCACCCGATTCCCATCGGTCGAAGCATACGGGCATCCACCCAATCCACCCGCAGCCGAATCAAACGATCGCACGCCGAGTTCCAATGCCAGTTGCACACACTCAACTGCATGGCCAAAGGTATCGTGCAAATGCAGCGTCAGCGTTGGGTCACCAAACGAGTTCGTCGATTCGCCATCGAGCCGATCAATCGCTTCCATAACCACCGGCTCAAGTGTCTCAGGAGTCGCCGCGCCGATGGTATCGCCTAGGTCAATCTCATCAATCTCCATCGCCAGCAATCGCGTCATCACATCGCCGACCGATTCAGGATTGATCACCCCATCAAACGGGCACTGGACAATGCACGAAACATACCCCCGCACCATCAACCCATGCTCATGGGCCTTGGCAACTACAGGCTCAAATCGCGCGAGCGTTTCTTCGATCGTCGCATTCGTGTTTTTGAGTGAGAAACCTTCCGAAGCAGCAGTAAAAACCGAAACCTTGTCGATCAGCCGTTCGATACCATGGTCTTGGCGGGCCTTTTGGTTGACGACGATCGCCGCATCCAATCCCCGCTCATTGGGTACCAATGCCGAGTAGATCACATCTTCGGGTTTGGTCGGCGCGAGCAGGTCAAACACTGCTGCGGCATCGCCAAGCTGGGGGATCCACTTTGGACTTACAAAGCTCGAAACCTCCACTTCGGCCACCCCGGTTTGCTGAACCAGCATGGCCAGTTTGGCCTTGGTGGCGGTCTCAATGATCGCCGACTCGGCTTGCAAACCATCGCGTGGGGAGACATCGGTGATGCGGATTGGGTTATTCGCACTCATACCTGAAGCACGCCCGTCTTGAAATCACCGGAGTAATCCCACCCTTGATTCGCTGTGCGCAACGCTTCAATCAATTCTTCTCGTGTCTTGTGAGGTTCAATGATCCGATCGACCCAGCCTCGGGCTGCCCCATGTCGAATATCCTGCTGTTCGTTGTATGAGTCCCGCACCGCATCAAGAATCATCTTGTGGGTCTCAGCGTCGATTTCTTCGCCCTTGCGTGCCCGTGATCGTTCTTCGATCATCGCCAGCACACCCGTCGCCGATCCCGCACCCATCACGGCACATTTACTGCCAGGCCAGGCAAAGGCCAAGAACTGGTCAAAGGCTCGTCCGCACATCGCATAGTTGCCTGCGCCGAATGAGCCGCCGAGAATGATGGCGATTTTGGGGACGATGCAGTTGGACATGGCATTGACGAGTTTGGCACCCGATCGGATGATCCCCGCTTGCTCGGAATCTCGCCCGACCATGAACCCGGTGGTGTCGTGGAGGAAGATGATTGGGATTTTACGCTGGTTGCAATCCATGATAAACCGCGAGGCTTTGTCCGCCGAGTCGTCATAAATAACCCGAGGCATGTTGGTCGATTTGCTCGGGCCGGCCTTACCCCCGGGCATCTGGCGGGTGGTGAGTCTGCACTGGTTGGCGACGATCCCCGCGGGGATGCCTCCGATGTTGGCATAGCCACAGACGAGGGATTCGCCGTAGGTTGCTTTGTATTCATCGAAGTCGGGTTCGAGTGTTTTGTGTCCCTCTGCGTTGGGCACAGCACGCGAATCGACGATGCAATGGATGATCTCCTTGACATCGTACTGCTTGCCCGGCTCGTCGGTGAAGATGTCGTAGATGTCGTTGCCATTGCGGAAGGATTGGATATTCGTATCGGTAATCTCTTCGCAGTTGGCATCGGGGTATTTACTGACCAGCGAGCGCAGGCGTTGCAAACACGCTTGATCCGTCGGCTCATGGAAATCAATCGTCCCCGCAATCTCGGCGTGCATCGTCGCCCCGCCGAGTTCTTCGTCTGTCACATCCTGCCCGATCGCAGCCTTGACCAATGCCTGCCCAGCGAGATACAACCCGGAACCCTCGGTCATCAACAGCGTATCGCACATGACGGGCAGATACCCGCCCCCCGCCACACAGAACCCCATGATCGCTGCGATCTGCGGAATCCCGTCGGCACTGATCTTGGCGTTGTTGCGGAAGATCCGCCCGAAGTCATCCGTATCGGGGAACACATCCTCTTGCATCGGCAGGTACACCCCCGCCGAATCGACCAGATAGAGCAACGGCAAGTTGGCCATGTGGGCGATGGTCTGGGCGCGGATGATCTTTTTGCAGGTCATCGGAAAGAACGCCCCGGCTTTGACCGTCGCGTCGTTGGCGACGATCATGTGCCGTTTGCCCGCAACCACGCCAATCCCGACGACCACGCCCGCGCCCGGTGCGCCGCCAGCTTCTTTATACATCTCATACCCAGCCCAGAGCCCAAGTTCTTGGAAGTGGGTATCCCCATCGACGAGCAGATCGAGCCGTTCGCGGGCGGTGAGCCGAGATTTGGCGTGCTGGCGTGCGATGGCTTTTTCGCCGCCACCGAGTTTAATCTGTGTTTCGATCGCCAGAAACTCATCGGTCAGGGTGCGGAGGGTCGCTGGGGGGGTATCACTCATAGTCGTAGAGGATAGGAGTCAAAGCGGGTTTCTTCCCAATCCAGATGCGAACCTCAGGGATTGGAGAGAGAAAGAAAAGAGCACCGATTCGGAATATGATCGGCCCAGACCCATACACAGGAGCTTTGCCATGTTCGGATTCCCACCCCTGCCACCGTTTGAGGGGCTTCACCCTATCGCAGTCCATTTTCCGATCGGAATCCTTGCGATTGCGTGGGTGCCGATGGTGATCGGTGTGCTTGATACAAAGCGTCGAACGACCTGGCTGCTCTCTGGGCTTTTGCTTTTAGTGCTTGGCACAGCGTTCCTCTTCGGCGCGGTACTCACCGGCGAAGCCACCGAGGAGTTCGTTGAATACGCGCCGCAATATTCATCACAAATCATCGAAGACGCGATGCACGAGCATGAGGAACTTGGCGAACTGGTCCGCAATCTCTTCATCGGCATCACGATCATCTACCTCGCTGCCTTCATCGCGTATTGCAAGATGCCTGAAACCAAGAAGAAATTTGTCGGCGTGGTCGGGTCGCTGCTCGTTGGAATCACCTATTTCATCGGCACCATGGCTTTGGCCAATGCCGGGCATCAGGGTGGGATGCTTGTCCACGACCTCGGGGTCCAAGCACCGATGGGAAGCGTGAGTACGCCCCAAACGCCCGGATTCCCCAGTGCAGCAAGTCCATATCGCGATGATGATGACGATGATGATTGATAAGCGTTGATCTCCCAACGAGATACAAAAATTTTCACCCAAACGGCACCCTGACATTGACAAGGTGTTTGGTGTCTGGTATAGTCGCTGTGTCAGGCCCGCGTGCAGCACCGCCCCTGGCCGGATTTGTGGTTGGTAAGGATATCAACCCGCCCGATCCTGTGCTGATCCCCGTGCGCCCGCAAGGCTGAGGGGCTGATGCAAGAAGTCAGCCTCAACATCGCCCGAGGCTCCGCATGGCAAGCCTGAAAGGCAACGACAATATGGCCAAGTCCAAAAAAGCAATCGAGCACAAGCCTCTCCCCGCCAACGAAACGCAGAAGAAACAAGCGCTCGATCGGGCACTTGCCCAGATCGATCAAGCTTTCGGCAAAGGCTCGATCATGCGCCTTGACGAAGAGGCATACAACAATATCCCCGGTATTTCCACCGGTGCTCTTTCGCTTGACCTTGCCCTCGGTGGCAAGGGTATTCCTCGTGGGCGCATCGTCGAAATCTTCGGCCCGGAATCCTCTGGTAAAACAACCCTCGCCCTCACTGTCCTCGCCCATGCCCAAAAAGCCAACGGCGTCGCTGCTTTTATTGATGCAGAACACGCTCTTGACCCCTCATGGGCACGCAAAATCGGGGTCAATATCGATGACTTGTTGGTCTCTCAACCAGACACTGGCGAGCAGGCACTCGAAATCTGCGAGCTCCTCGTTCGTTCCAATGCGGTCGATGTGATTGTGGTCGACTCGGTTGCGGCGCTTATTCCTCGTGCGGAGATTGAGGGGGAGATGGGGGATACGGTTGTTGGATTGCAGGCAAGATTGATGTCGCAGGCGATGCGCAAACTCACTGGCGTGATCGCTCGTTCGAGCTGCACCGTGATCTTCATTAACCAGATCCGCGAGAAGATCGGCGTGATGTTCGGCTCGCCTGAAACCACCCCCGGCGGACGAGCGCTCAAATTCTACTCCTCCGTCCGCCTCGATATTCGACGCACCGGGTCGATCAAAGATGGCGATATCACGGTAGGTAATCATGTTCGCGTGCGTGTTGTCAAGAACAAAGTTGCGCCGCCGTTCCGTCAGTCGGAGTTTGACATTATGTTCAACGAGGGCATTTCGATTAACGGTGATCTTCTCGATCTGGGTGTCGAAGAGAAGATTATCCAGAAATCGGGCGCGTGGTACTCCTACGGGGAACTTCGCATGGGCCAGGGACGGGAAAAGGCCAAGGAATTTTTGGCTGAGCATCCAGACCTCTTCGCCGAGATTCGAGAGAAAATCCTTGATATCCGTATGCCTAATCGCAACAAGACCCACGCTGAGATCGAGGCTGCGAATCAGGGTGAGGAATCCACAGAACCCGATTTTGCCACGGCGAAGTAGCCCACTTCTCATGCTGGGAGTTGCCAAACCAAGGGGCGGTGTCAATGATCTACTCGCTGCGGATGTGGCGGAATTGGTAGACGCGCTTGGTTCAGGTCCAAGTGGGAGTAAAATCCCGTGGAGGTTCGAGTCCTCTCATCCGCATTCAAGCTTAACAAAGGCCGACGATTGCCGGCCTTTGTTCATACACGGCCTTTTTATTCGCTCATTCGTTCGTACATACCATGAACGCAATGATTTAAATTTGTTCAGCCCATAACCCTCTGCCTTGGTCAAGCACCTATACCTTTATCGCCTACGCAGCGGCCTTCAATGTGGCTTTGGCGAACAGGATGAATTGCTTGCGGGGCGGTTCCGAAGCGAAGAACCACTGATACGCTTGATTGCCCTGCTCACACGCTCGCACACCTAGCGCGGCCGTACTCGGACGGACGCATATTCGCAAAAGCCCGACGATACAACCCACTCGCGCGACCGTTGGGACCCCAAACCGTCGTCGGGCATAACTCGGCACGCTGACCGGCCTTCAAACTTAGCCCGCTAAAAAACTCCAACAGCGATTTTCTTGATGTTCATTTTCGGGCACTTTCTCGGTCTCAAAACCTTCCGTTGAGAGGTCGGATATGGTGTTTTATGAGAGGCTCAATCCTGGTAAAATGAGTTGCTTAGAAACTATCTCAAAACCCACCCGATAGCCGATAAACGCTCTGGTCATGGATGACCAGAAGGAGGTGCCAGGATGGCTAAACGACATCAACGACGAAAAACGCAACCCACAATCTGGCGGTGTC
>JALSHH010000041.1 GCA_026982335.1 Phycisphaerales bacterium | reverse complement strand
TCTCAGTTTGTTGATGATCTGTTCTGCTGAATGCCGTTTTCTGGCCATGTCTTCCTGCCTTCCAAATACGCCCATTCTACGAGGATACTCGCATAAAGAATGGACTAGGATTTGGGGGGCAGGTCAGAACGCCATGCGAATGAAGGCACGGTTCTCACAACTGTTTTTTCATCATTCCAATACTCTGCTTCATTCCTCGGTCAGCCCAAGATATGGAGTGAGACGGATTTTCCGAGTACGGAATGGCCTCAACTCGAACGGAGTGTTCGGCAATCAATGGTGCGATACCCGTCGGGCAAGGCATTGATGTGGGATGTGGAGATGCCGTATATTCGACGGCCGCTTGAACGGGATAGATACCAGAACCTGCTTGAGAAAACACCGATTCTCTTTGCCGATCAGCATGTTGAGAGCCGGATTCCTGCCGAGGCGAATCCGGGCGTGACGAACTGGGCACCATCGGCCGCTCATCCGCATGCTTTTCTTCACAACACCCGTGATGGGGTGTTTGGGCGGGACTATTAGATGCAATGTGTGTGTTTTTGTTTATCCTTTGGCAAAGGCCTTGAGGAAGGCGGAGATGTCGAAGAAGTTCCATTGCCCATCGTTGTTGAAATCGGCGATGGGGTCGAAGTCGTTGAATGCTTCGAGGAATGCGGAGATATCGAAAAAATTGAGTGTGCCATCGCCGTTGATATCCGGCGAGTTGGTCGTGCATCGGATGGATTCGATCCGCAGATCATCGATCCCGGCTTCGACGATTGAGCCATTGAAGAAATCGGAAGCGATGAAGCGGAGGCGCATCTGGTCAGTCGGCCAGATGAAATCGGCGACGCGAAATCTTTTTTCGACCCATGCGCCAGCGTTCTCGGTGACGGTTTCGAGGGTGGTCCATGAGTTGCCATTATCGTTGGAGATTTCGACGAGCATGGAATCTTCGTTGGGTGAGGCCCCGGTATTGTTGGAATACCAGCGCCAATAGACGAGCTGGGCATCTTCGCCGAAGATGATGGCGTCGAGCATCGGGGAGGTCAGTGTGGTGCTGCCGCCGTCGATGTCCCGTTCGCCGAGGGTTGCTCCTGCGATCCCATCAGTAATCCAACATTGGGTGCCTGCGATGGTGTGGTCGTCTTCAGGTTGGGCCTCAGTACCTTGGGGGTCCATGCGGTTCCAGATGCCTGTGGTTGCGGTGTCGGTAGGCGAGCCGACGGTCCACCCGTTGGGCGTTTCCATGTCGTCATCAAAGGCGACGGTGAACTCTTGGGCCAAGGTCATCAGAGGCGAGAACTCGGCGTCGGCAGGGAAGGTGATGAGTGTGCCCTCGGTGGTGGAGACTTGGAAGTAATAGTGGATTGGGGTGTCGCATGGGGCTGCGGGAAGATTGGCCTGGAAATCTCCATTGCCGATGGGCGTCATGGGGATGGGGGTGAATGGGTCGGTGGCTCCTAGACGGGCAAAGAGTGTTGGGGAAGTAGGATCGAGCGAGGCGATCCCATCAGCAACCCAGAGCAGCACTGGGGTCGAAATGTCGGCTTGGACAAACTCGGTCGGTGTATGCTCAAATGCAAAGAGCGCGGTGGTTCGTTCAACGAAGAGCTTGGCAGCTTCGTAGTTTTCCTGTGCGGTGGGGAGGATGATGGAGGGGGGAGGATCGAACCGATCGAGTGGTCGGAGTTCGTAGGTGAGGCTTTTGGCGCCAAGCTCACCATAATACCAGTCGGAGGAATTGCCCGCTGCGGGGTAGAGATCAACGGATTGCATGGGGTCGTAGAACACACCCGAGAAGGCGAAAATCTCTTCAGAGAGATCAATCGCGAGGGTGTCGAAGAAGGTCCGGTCGGGTTCGGGGGTGACGACTCCAGCGGCGTATCCGAACGGCCAAAGGATGAGTTGGGAGTAGGTATGGTAGTCGATGTGGGCGACGAGTTGATCGCCGAAGCTCAAGGAGAGATCACGCAGGGCAGCGGTTTCGGGTTCGGAGAATGGTCCGGTCCCTCGGTAGACCGGGCTGGCAGGGCTTGCTGAGGATCCTTCGCCTCCCCATTCATATTCCCAGTTTCGGTTGATATCGACCCCGAAGGTATCGAATCCGTTGACGCGCCTGTTTTTGCGCCAGAACCGGTTGCCCGTCCATGTATAGAGGTATCCATCGGGGTTGGTGACGGGGATGATGACCAGGCGTGAAGAGTCGAGGATGTCTTTGACGCGTGGATCGGTGTCGTAGGAATCGACAAATTTGGAAGCGAGGTAGGAGACCGTCATCGGCGAGATCCATTCGCGGGCGTGGGTGGTTCCGTGCCAGAGGACGACGGGGCGGTCGGTAGCGAGGTTGCCGGGTTGATCGGGGGCGGTGATGGTGATGGCATAGATGTCGTTGCCTTCGATCGAGTCACCGATGTCGGCCATGGATGCCAAGTCGGGTCGAAGGGTAGCGATGTTGTTGAAATAGGCGATGATGTCAGCGAACTGCTTATAGTTGGCAAACCAAGCATCGTCGTGAACCGATGTGCCGCGTTGGTCTTGGTCGATTCGCTGGCGGTCGAGTCGCTCTTGGTGTTTGATCTGGTTCCATGTTTCATCGGTGCTCGCTTGGAGATCATCAATGAGGATCTTGTAGGGGATGGCGAGTTTGGTGATGGCAGGGAGGTTGGACCGTTTGATCTGAACATCAAGCATGCCTACGCCGATGTGCTCGGACCAGACAGACTCGACAAGCCCGAGCATTGCATCGAGCTGGGCCTGGGAGGTGGTGCGCACGCGGATGACTGTTTGGTTTTGGTAGATTGGATCGGGCGTATGGGTGAGCAGATCAATGCGGGGGATTGGGGGAAGCTCGATGGGTTGGGCCGAGCTGGTCGTGGTGCTCAGCAGGGCGAGCGTCGGGACAATACAGCATATGGTCAGGCGAGATGGGATGGGCATCGGGAGGACTCCGGATCGGCATGGATTAGAAATGGATTGGTCAGCATATGGATTCAATCGAGAAGATCAGCGAGACTGGGCATGTGATAGGCACGCAATGGCCCCAAATGCTGAACATGAGGTCTGCAGCAGACATGCGGGCCTCCATGTGGTCCTCGAACAACCCATACGAAGAACCTCTCGAACTTGTCGTAGTCCGGGCAACGATACCCGACACGCCTTGGATACGGCTTGCACATCAAGAGAGTTGCATGATTTCATGGGATTGAAACGGATCGGATTGTCTGCTTGTGTTATCATCGCCAAGAGGACCTGCCGATCCTGCTGGGACTGCGCGGGTGGGCCCGCTGTTTGCGAGGAGCATGCAAAGGGGATGTGCGGAGAATGTTCGGATGGGTGTGCAGGATATCGAAACAACCCAAGGCGGAGATCAACACCGGGCGACAATCGGGCATGTGCTCAATGATCTCCATGCGCTCGAGCTGATGATCAAAAAAGGTATGTTTGAGACGGGCATTCGTCGGATCGGGGCTGAGCAGGAACTTGCCTTGGTCGACGATGCCTCTGAGCCTGCCCCTGTGGGTCCGGAGGTGCTCGACACACTTGCTGAGCCTTTGGCGACGACAGAGATCGGCCGTTTTAATATCGAGTTGAACCTCTCGCCGATGGAACTGACGGGTTCGGTGCTCGGGGAGGTGCACCGTGAGCTCGATGCGCTGATGGGGCGGGTGAAGCAGGCAGCTGCCCGGCACGGGGCAAGGCCGATTCTGATCGGAATGCTCCCGACGATTCTGCAAGAGCACTTGTCGATGGAGTTCATTACGCCTCGCCCGCGCTACTTTGCGCTCAATGAGCAGATCACCAAAGCCCAAGGCGGGCGGTTCGATATCCGGATCAAAGGGATCGATGAGCTCAAATTCACACACGATAATGTGATGGTCGAGGCGCTTAATACCTCGTTTCAACTTCATTATCAGGTGGCTCCTGATGAGTTTGCCCTGTGTTACAACGGTGCCCAGCTCATCGCGGCTCCGACATTAGCAGCCGGGGCCAACTCGGCGGTGCTCTTTGGCAAGCGGCTTTGGCACGAAACACGCATTGCCATTTTCGAGCAGACCATCGACACCTCAGGCTGTGAGATTCCCTCACAGCGCGATGTGCTCAAACGGGTGCGCTTTGGGGAGAAATGGGTCAAGTCCTCGGTGCTGGAGATTTATCAAGAGGATATCACGCGGTTTCGTGCGTTGTTTGGGCCTGAAAAGCAAGAGGATTCAATTGCACTTGTCGAAGAGGGGCAGGTACCCAAGCTCTATGGGTTGGCGACGCACAATTCGACTATGTACCGATGGAACCGCCCGTGCTATGGCATCACCAATGGCAGGCCCCACCTGCGGATCGAGAATCGTGTGCTGCCTGCTGGTCCAAGTGTGGTCGATGAGATTGCCAATGCTGCGCTCTGGTTCGGGTTAATGACTCAGGTTCCCAAGGTGTATCCAGATTTGGCTGATCGGATTCCTTTCGAGCATGCGCAGGCGAACTTTGTCGCTTCGGCCCGGTATGGGCTCAACTTTAAGATGCATTGGCTCGATGATTCGATAATCTCAGCACGCGATTTGCTGCTCGAAGAACTCATTCCGCTGGCGCGGGCGGGGCTCAAATCGTGCGCGATTGACCAGGGCGATATCGAGCACTACTTGGACATCATCGAAGCGCGGGTCGCCTCGGGCAAGAACGGGGCGCGATGGATGCTCGATTCTGCTGCCAAGATTCATGGAATCGGCACCCGCGCCGAGCGACTCGGAGCACTGACGGCGGCGACGATCCAGCGCCAGGAGACCGATGAGCCGGTGCATCAATGGCCAATGGCTGAGCTGAGCGAGGGGGGAGATTGGAAACAGCACTATGAACGGGTCGGGCAATACATGAATACCGACCTCTTCACAGTGCAGGCTGATGAGCTCATTGACCTGGCCGCCTCGATCATGAACTGGGAAAAGGTGCGTCATATCCCCGTCGAGGATGAAAAGCATAACCTTGTTGGCTTGCTCAGCTATCGTGCGATCCTGCGTTTCGTCTCTGATCCCAAGATGCGGTCCAAGGGGTCGGTCGCTGTTGCTGATGTCATGGAGCGCGATCCGATCACTGTTTCTCCTGAGACACTTACCCTTGAAGCAATCGAACTGATGAAGGCGCATGGGGCATCATGTCTGCCTGTGGTTGTCGATGGCAAGCTGGTGGGAATTGTCACCGAGCATGATTATATGCGCATCGCTGGGCAGCTCCTTGAAGATCAGTTGCGGGACAAATCAGATCAGGATTGACAGGTTTTTCGCCGATGGATATCTATAATTCTGCGCGGGTAGGTGCGGGTATTTTTGCAAGCAAGGACGGCCCATCGGTGATGTCCACAGGTCAAAACCAAACAGAACAGAGAGGGCACACCAAAGTTGATTCTGGGATTGATTCTGGTCCAGAGTCAACACCGGCGCGCTGGCCAAAGCGTGAGTTGGGGCGGTTTGAGTCCGAGGATCCTGACGGAACCACACTCGTGGTTATTGGCGGGGTGCATGGCAACGAGCCTGCAGGATTGATTGCTGCGATGCGCGTGCTCGATACACTTCGCGCTCAAGAGCCCGCCGGATTTGATGGGCGTTTGGTGGTGTTGGCGGGGAATCTGCCAGCGTTGAATCTCGACGATAAAGAGGCGCGGTACATCGACTTCGATCTCAACCGAATGTTCACCGACGAACAAATCGCCAAGCCTGCAAGCACAAGTGTTGAGCACGGGCAGATGCAAGCGATTTTGGCTGCTCTTCGCGATCAGCGGACGCATGGCGACCGGATGATCGTAATGGACCTGCACACGACGAGTTCGGACGCGCCACCGGTAGTGGTATTCGAAGATTCGCTCCCGGCGAGGCTCTTTGCGCGTCAGATGCCGATGCCTTTGTATTTGGGTTTTGAAGAGGAACTCGATGGGCTGCTTATCGACCGGGTGACCAACGAGCTCGGTTCGATCGCGGTGGTGATCGAAGGCGGGCAGCATTTCGATCCCCAGTCGATTGTTGTTCATGAAGCAGCCATTTGGGCAGGGCTTCATGCTGCGGGGATTTTGCGGGTCGATGCACTACCTCACGATCGTCGCCCCGGCGATATTTTACGAGAAGCAGTGGGGGATCAGGCTTACAAGGTTTTCGATATCCGGTACCGTAAGCCGATTGAACACGAAGACTTTGCCATCTGCCCGGGGATTGAAGCGGGGATGCGCATCAAGCAGGCCGTGACCCCGATTGCCATCGAGGATGGTCAGCCGATCACTTCGCCGGTGCGTGGGCGAGTGTTCTTGCCCAATATGCAGGCGAGAAAGCGCATCGGTGACGACGGATTTTTCATTGTTCGTCACATTGGCGAAGGATGGATCGAATTCTCGGCCCGGGTGCGCAGGCAGGAATGGATCCATTGGCTCATCGCTCGTATGCCCGGGGTTTATGCGATGGATGACGGTTCGCTCTTTGTCGATGCCGATTTGGCAGCGGTGCTCAAGCGGCAGGTGTTTCATCTCTTTGGGTACCGACTCGTCCGTCATGATCAACGCGACGGAGGGCACGGTGCGATGCGGGTCTGGCACGGCATCAGTGCCTTCTGCCGAGCGTTGTTTCGCGGACCGATCAAAGGCGGACCAAAGTATGATGATCTACGATTTTGGATTGTGCGTCGCCATCGTCTCGATCATGTCGATCATTGATCGTGTATGCTTGATCTGTGAATTTCAAAAATGGATGATCGTTGCAGGCGGTGGCGATACCCAGGATCCATCACCAATGACTCTCCGGTGAACGCGATTTGAGCGAGGGTACAGTATTTCCATTCTCAATGTGCTGGGTAACCCGTTGCGAGGCGACAAGCACACGATCGCGGATCGTGCAACGCGCCAGTGATTGGCCATGTGCAACTCATTCGCCGTGACTCTCATGGTCAGGGGTGGCAAGCAGCGAGTGATCCCGCAAGGACGGGCGACCCGCAAGGATTGATTGATTCTCAGGTCAATGGTGTTTCTCTGGATTGGCGGGCCTAGAAACTATGCTGATGCATATTGATCCAGTGCTTGACAAAGCAGAATCAAAGTCTGGTTTTCGCGCTGCGGTGACGATCGGGACGCACTTTGTTGTTGATGTGTTTTCATTCGTTGGCGTCGCGTTGCTGCCTTTGTTGGCGGTAATGCTTGATCTGCGCACCGAGCAGAAGGCGTTGCTGTTGGCACTGGGTTCGTTCTGCTCGGGTGCGATTCAGCCGATTGTCGCGTGGCTCAGCGATAAGCTTGATACGCGAGCATTGGGAACGCTGGGCTTTGTGCTCGCGGTGGTGTGTATTGGAAACTTGGGGATGGCGCGCAATTTTACCGAGTTGGTAATTTTGTACAGTCTCGGAGCCATCGGTATCGGCGCGTTCCATCCGCCCGCAGCGGCAATTGTCGGGCATCTGGGTGGATCGAAGCGGTCGATGTTGATTGCTTTGTTTTTTCTCGCCGGGATGACGGGCGGGATTGTGGGTAATATTTTTACACCAAAGTTTGTCGCGATGATGACGCCGACGATTGACGGACAGCCCGATACGGTCGCCGGGGTGTTGGCGCTGCGGTGGTTCATTCCGGTCGGGCTGGCCTTTGCGACCGTATTGGCGTTGCCGGTTCATAAAATTGGTCATCGCCATGTCGATGCGGGCGATCGCCGAGTGTCTTGAGATGCTGCCGAGGGCAAGAGCCGATGGTTTGCCGTTGGAGTGTTGTATGTCGCCAACATGATCCGATTCAGCGTGAACATGGCGTTGATTTATCTGTTGGTGGAATGGGCCGAGCAGGTGGTGCACACCAGGCAGAGTGTCGCCATGACGAACACCGAATTGGGCATCGAGGCTTCGCAAATCAACGGGATTTTGCAAGCGTCGATGCAGGTCGGGATGGGCGGCGCGGGTATCTTGCTCGGGTTCCTACTCGCGGCACGGTTCGAGAAGTTGGTGTTTGTGGTGCTGCCGATGCTCGGATCGGTTGCGTTGTTCATGATCCCGCGCGCAGGCTTGGTGGTCGAAGGCATCGAGGTGCCTTTCGCGATTGTCGCCACAATTTTGACCGGCGTGGGGTTTGGCGCGGTGATCCCGGTGAGTATCACGCTTGCACAAAGGCTGCTCCCCCACCGGACGAGTCTAGCCAGTGGATTGATGCTCGGCGGGGCATGGATGCTCGCCTTTGTCGGGCCAATTTTGGCTGAACTGGTGCACAAAGGTTTTGCGCACAAACCCAACATACCTAAGTTTGTGCTCGATGCGATCGGTTCGCTTCCCGAGTCGGTTTCGATTCCGATGATCGAGGGTATGGGACTCGACGCCGGGTTCACAGCCACATCGGTTGCACTTTTTCTTGCCGGGTTGATCGCGTTATTGTTGCCTCACAAACTCATCGTAGAAGTCGCCAAACACTGATTCGACGATGTGTGCTGTGACACGCTTGTGACATTTGGATGTGTGTTTGATGGTGTGACAAAGCGGTGACAGCTTTGGGCGTTGTTGGGTTGTATCTATTACGGTACCAAAGGGTCGCGTTGATTTGTTGGTAGGCAATAAGGAGATACAGCATGAAACGGTCATTGAGCACTACATTCGTCATTTTTGCACTCTCAGGTTCTGCATATGCAATCTCAGCCATTCATGCCGGATCGAAATGCAGGCTAGTTGATCCATCGGCCCAGCCTTTGCAGGTTCAACAGCAAGCCTCCATTGATGTCGTCTTCGTGCTCGATACCACCGGGTCGATGGGTGGGTTAATCGAAGGGGCCAAGCAGAAAATCTGGTCAATTGCCAACGCCATTTCCCAGGCGCAGCAAACCCCCGTCATTCGGTTTGGGTTGGTCGGGTATCGTGATCGCGGCGATGACTATGTGACGACCATCACACCTTTGACCGAGGATCTTGATACGGTCTATGTCGATCTGATGAACTACAAAGCCCAAGGTGGCGGCGACACCCCTGAATCGGTCAATGAGGCGTTGTTCACAGCCGTCGAACGCTTTGAGTGGACCAAGCAGGAAGATGCGCTCAAGCTGATCTATCTGGTGGGTGATGCGCCGCCCAAGATGGAGTACCAAGATGATGTGAAGTACCAGGCGTCGTGCAAACTTGCCAAAGAACAAGGGATCATCATCAACACGATTCAGTGCGGTAATCTTGCTGACACCCAGTGGTTCTGGCAAGAGATTTCACAACTCGCCAACGGAGCCTACGCCAGAATCGAGCAGAGCGGCGGCGTGGTCGCCATCACAACGCCTTACGACGAACAACTCGCTCGGCTTGATATGGAAATCCAGCGCACCATGATCGACTATGGCGATGCGGATACTTACGCCTACCAGATCGCAAAGCGAGCGCGATCAAGCGGGATCGAATCAAAGGCCTCCCCCGAAGCAGCTGCCGATCGGGCAGTGTATAACATTTCCGGTTCTGGTCGACGCAACATGCTTGGCAGACAAGAACTCGTCGATGATGTGTTCAATAACGACTTTGATCTTGATGAAATCGAAAAAAGCGAGCTTCCAGAGGAACTCCAATCGCTCACCATCGAAGAGTTGAAGGCCGAGGTTGCTCAGCAAAAGGACAAACGGGATGAACTGAGCAAGTCCATCAAAGATCTCGCGGCCAAGCGGGCAGCGTATCTCAGAGAACACCTGCCCAAAGCCGGGCGAGACGGGTTCAGCCAGAAAGTGCTCGAAGCACTGATCGAGCAGGGCGCCCGCGTGGGGATCAAGTTCAAGGCTGGATCAAAGCCAGAAGCCGATAAGCCGAAAGAGTTATCCAAAAACTGAACCCGCTGTCGATTTCCACTATCATCACATACACAAGGAGCACACACCATGAATACCCTCACTGCACTGGTCTGTTCGGCAGCGATGTTTTTCGCTTCGGCAGGAATCGCGGACGAAACCGCCCTGACGATTTATTCGTCCGCCCAGCCCGGCGCGATCTCGCCTGATCTCTATCGTCCAGTCCCTGGCGGCGGATTGCAAGGCTACAACATATACCGCCAGATTCCTGGCTATGCGATCATCAAACAGCAACGCAATATTGAGATCAAACAAGGCGTCTCCAACATCACTTTCACCGGTGTCGCGGCCCTGCTCGATCCGACCACTGTGATCTTCGAGTCGCTCACCGATCCCACCGGCACCTCGGTGCTCGAACAGGATTACCGGTTTGATCTGCTGAGCATGGACAAAATGCTCGAGCGCTACATCGACAAAGAAATCATCTGGGGCGGACAGCGCGTCAAACTTCTGTCCGTGTCGGCGGGGGGGATGCTCCTTGAGCGACCCAACGGCGAGATCGAATTCCAAAAAGGCTATGACGGTGTGCGCTTTCCGTCGATGGCCAAGGGATTGATCTTGAAGCCCACGCTCAACTGGATGATCCAATCACAAACCGGTGGCGGGCAGCAAACCCGCATCTCCTACGAAACCCAAGGCATCACCTGGTGGGCCGACTACAACCTCGTGTACAAGGATGGGAAGGATGCCAACCACGGCTTTCTCGATCTGGGCGCGTGGGTCTCGATCCTGAATCAATCCGGAGGCACCTATGAAGATGCCACACTCAAACTCGTTGCTGGTGATGTGAACCGGGCAGCGGGAGGCGGACGATCACCGTTTATGTACGAAAGATCAGATATGGCTTTGATGGCCAAGTCTGCCCCCGGTTTCGAGCAAAAATCATTCTTCGAGTACCACCTCTATACCCTAGGCCGAAAGACCACCATCCCCGATCGATCAACCAAGCAGATCGAACTCTTCGACGCAGCCAAGAATGTGCCCGTCGAGAAAAAAATGCTCTACGATGGATCGAAGATGTATATGAACTACGGCGGCATCCAAAACGACAAGGGATTCGGCATCACTTCCAATGCCAAGGTCGAGGTGTTCCTCTCCTTCGAGAACAAGGAAGAGTATGGGTTGGGGGTTCCGTTGCCCAAGGGGCGGATTCGGGTAAGCAAACTCGACGATGCCGACGGATCGTTCGAGTTCATCGGCGAGGACACCATCGATCACACACCCAAGAACGAAACGGTGACCATCAAGCTCGGAAACGCGTTTGATGTCGTGGGCGAACGCAGGCAAACCGCGTTCACAAGGGGCAAGAACTGGATTATTGAATCCTTCGAGATCAAAATCCGCAACCACAAAGAGCAAGCCGTCGAGGTGCAAATTCAGGAGCATCTCTATCGTTGGAGCAACGCGAAGGTGACGAAGGTATCGCATAACCACGAAATGCTCGACGCTCGGACGATGCACATCCCCGTCACGATCGAAGAAGACGGCGAGATCGTGGTCACTTACACCGTGCGATACGATTGGGAATGAGGAACGGGAATAAGGAAGCTCTATGTCTTTAGGCGTGATTCTTGTTGTGGAAGACGATGATGCGATTCGGCGAGGATTGGCCGACGCGTTGTCGTATTCGGGATACACGATCCACGATGCGCCAGATGGCGTTGCCGGGTTGGAACTGATCCTCTCCACCGATGCCGACTTGGTGCTGCTCGATATCATGATGCCCAAAATGGACGGCTTGGAAGTCCTCACCAAGTTACGCAAGATCAAACCAGCCCAGCCTGTGATTTTCCTGACTGCTCGGGGCGAGGAATACGATCGTGTACAGGGTTTGAAACTCGGCGCGGACGACTACATCGTCAAACCATTTAGTATCGACGAATTGCTCGCCCGCGTCGAGGCGGTGCTGCGCAGATCGCCGGGAAGACCAACAAGCCGAACCACCGTGACGATTGCGGGACGGGAGATAGATTTCGAGCGTAGAGAAGCTGTACTCCCCGGCGGCGTGCGCAAATCCTTCACCGAACGCGAGTGTGATGTGCTTGGGTTTCTTGCGTCTCATGCCGGGCGTGCAGTGTCGCGTGATGAACTCTTGCAAACGGTTTGGGGCTTAGATCCAAGGGGAACCCACACACGCACGGTGGACATGACGATTGCGCGCTTGCGAGAAACCCTCGACGATGACCCAACGAATCCCAGCGTCATCAAAACAGTCCGAGGCAAAGGCTATATGCTCGCATCACCCGATGAAAATACCGTAGGGGGTGATGCGTGAGCACCAGGCGTGTCATGACTTGGTTGATTTTTTGGAGCAGTGTCGCCTTTGCGCTGGGGGCCCTTGCGTGGGTGACGGTCGAGGTGATCGCGCTCGAAAAACGCCAAGCAGTTGCGCACATCGAAGCCCAACGCCAAGAGTCTATTCGTAGAGCATTGTGGCGGATGGATTCTCGCATGGCACCGATTTTGGCGATCGAGGCGTCACGCCCGTACACGGATTATCAGCCTCTTACAGGGGCGGCCGACGAATGGCTCATGCGGGGCGATCGTGATGTCGTGGAGAATATCCGTTCTGTTACGGATACAAATTTGTCTTACGCCAAGCAATACTTTGAGTACGCTTACGATGACGATCAAGATCCTGTTGCAGAAATTGCAAGCATCGTCAATGTTGATCATCACGAGCGAGAGCAAGGCGACAAAGAGCTTGGTCAAGAGCGATCGTTGACTCTTCAAGTACCTAGGATGGCCGAATCAGATATGATCGAATCAATAGAGACGGCCCAAGATCAACCTGTGATTCAAGCCGATTCAGATTTTGAAGCCCGACGAAAGGTTGCAAATATCGCTTCACAATCTGCCAAACAAGAATCGTCTATCAAGTCGATAAAAAAGAGTGGTGAACAAGTTGCCGGTGCAGGCGATCGCGAAGGGAAACAGCCCAAGAGTGAGTTGAATGCTTTGAACATCGATTCGATCGGGCTCCAAGGTTCTGGCGATATATCCAGCGATGAAATCAGCACACTCGAACCCCGGTGGATTGCTGACGATACTGGAGCAATGCAACTGGTGCTTGTTCGCTCAGCGATCGTTGATGGACAATCGGTGGTCCAAGGTGTTTGGCTTGACTGGAATGGGCTGCGCAACGATTTGCTCGAAGCCGTCGATGATGTCATGCCCAACTCATCGCTCGTTCCCGTTACCGGCCCGCGCTCGTCGATGGTCGGAGGCTATCAACTCGCCACTATCCCTGTCGCGTTCATCCCTTCGTCAAGCACGATTGCCATCCCTTGGCACTGGTCGCCGGCAACCGTTGGGCTTTTGGTGACCTGGATTGCTATGATCGCGACGATCATCGCGGTGGGGATTGTGCTCCGTGCTGCGATCGTGCTCTCTGAACGGCGGGGGCGATTTGTCAGTGCGGTGACGCACGAGCTTCGTACCCCTTTGACTACATTTCGCCTCTATTCCCAGATGCTCGCTGATGGCATGGTCTCTGATGAAGAAGTCCGCACGGATTATCTGCAAATCCTCAAACGAGAATCCGAACGCTTGACGGGTATTGTCGAAAATGTTCTTGAATATGCTCGCCTGACTCGTCAACGCTCAACAAAGGACAAGGCAGCAGGTGTGCAGACGCTTTCACCGGGCGCACTCATTGCCCGGTTCCGCCCAGCCTTGGCGAGAAGAGCCGGACAAAGCAATCTCGATCTGGTCGTGTCGATGGACCTCGAAGCCCACAAAGATCGAACAGTTACCGCTGATCCCCACGCGGTCGAACGGATCATGATGAACTTGGTCGAGAACGCATGCAAATACGCAGCCCCAGCGGAGGGTGATGATCTACCGATCGAAGAAGCCGACACACGCATCCATCTTGATATCACCATCAAGGACAACACCCTCGAGTTCCTTGTCGCCGACCATGGTCCGGGTATCCGACCCGGCGAAGGCGCCCGAATCTTCGGCGAGTTTCAGCGCGGCTGGCGCGGTTTATCAAACGCCCGCTCAGGTCTTGGGTTAGGACTCGCCCTTTCACGCGGGTTGGCAAGAGAAATGAATGGCAATCTCATCCTCACCAAACGACGTAATCACGGCGCTGAGTTCTTGCTGACGATTCCGCTCGATGAAGAATAGTTCGGAATTCTGATTGATGATTTCCATTCGCATCTTCCGCAGGGACGGGGGAGGTAAAAAACAGGCGAGATCACATCCCAAAGCACGCCCACGCCTGGGTTTCACTGATCCGCTGATTGAAGTTGATCGCTTGCGATTCATCCATCCCAACCCGTCGGCGATATACCGCTGCTTGGATTGAATCTTCCGGATTTGCTCGAACGATCGGTACATCAGAGCCAAAAATCAGATCCACGCCAGGATCCAACCCCGATTCGATCAACTCGCGGATTGGAAAGACCCGATCGAGTCGATCCGGCACCGCTTTGCGCAATGCTTCGATGTCAGGCAAGAGGTGACAAGGTTGGATTGAGGCGATTGCGCCCAGCTCTTTGAACCGAGGGATATCCGTTTCGTCAATCAGTTCGGCATGTTCGATACGACAGCCGCTGTGCGCACAGTCCGTGCGCTCGATTGCATCGAGCACCGCGCGGACGGCCCCGTCGCCAATCGCATGGGCAGCGATGGGGAGGCCGTGGCTCTTGCAGATTTCGAGCATCGCGTCAATCTGCTTGGGTTTCATCATCAGCGTACCTCGGGGATATCCTTCGTGCCCATCAGCGAATGGTTCGAGCATCCATGCAGTGCGTGAGTTGAAGGTGCCGTCGACAAAGATTTTGCCGCCCCCCATGCGCACCGCCTGTTCATTCCACGAAGTCGAGTGCGCCAGTGTTTCACGCAGGTCTTTTATCAGTGGGAACAACACCGAGCGCAGCGTAATCTCGCCAGCAGCGTATAAATCGTTGAGCAGATGTCCAAGCCAAGGCTGCGATTTGAGCTCGTGCATCTCGACGAATCCCATCGACTCAAGATGCACGCACGCATCGCGGACGAGTTCGACCCGTTCTGACTCCTTCGGCTCGGGCACTGCGTTCCACATCATCAACGCAGCATGTTCGATCAACACCCCCGTGGGCTCGCCGTCGGTGTTGAGTTCGACGCGCCCAGAATCAACCTGCATATTCCCATCAATTTTGGCGAAGGCGAGGGCCGATGAGGAGGCAACAAGTTTGTGGTAATCAAAGCACCATGCCACCACGGCTCGTCCATCGCATGCCCGGTCGAGCTCTTGGCGCGTGGGCCAAGTCGGATCGTCCCAGCCATCAGGTCGGGCACCGTGGGCGAGGACCCATTCATCGAGTTGGACGCTCGTTGCCCGTTGACTCATCATGTCGATCATTTCTTCGCGCGAATCGCAATCACACAGATCAACCATCTGCAAGGATCGTCCGAGTTGGAACAAGTGCGCATGGGCCTCTCGAATCTTGGTTGGTCGATAGGGATTCACGACACGCCGCCATAAAGGGCTGCGATGACATTTTCCGCTTGCCGAGCATCATTGACCGGCGATGGGAACTCCACCCGAAGCACCCCAAACTTGGTGCGCACATCCATGCCGACGGGATCAATTCCTACTGCCAGAGGCTCATCGACCGTGGCTTTCGTCAACAACTTGCACACTTCGCCGAGGGCTTTTCGGTCGGCGTTGAGTTTCTTGCACAGCCCCGGCAGCGCATCAACCAGTGGATTGGGCACTTCGAGTTCGTTATTGCCCACCACATCACCCGATTCGAGTCCCGATTGCAATTTGGCGAAGTTGATTTTCCCATGGGCCCAGATCGAGCAGGGCTGATGTAAGTGGTACGCCAAGAACCGATCACAAGCCTCCTCTTCGATGGCGGTTGTCAGTTCCAGGCTCACCCGCATCGGTGCATCGAACCGGTCTTCGGGGATCACCAGAACAACATCCTCCGCATCGAGCATTGCTTCTTCGACTGTGAGTACCAACGACCCGGTTCGTGGATCAACAATGTAGCGTGCTTGATCATAAGGCGTAGAATCCGCGAGCAGTGTTCCTTTGGTGTATCCCTTGAGCAGGCGCATTGCCCGTTCGATCGCGTTTTGGTGGTCTGTTTCCATATCCGATTGTGTGCCCAAGTTGGCAAACTCTCAAGTCAAACGCGGAAGATCGACCCGAGTTTCTTGCCCAGCATCAACGAGGCGCCAAAGAGCGTGATCGTCAAGAGCGTCATTCCCCAGACTCCCATCGCGCTGGCGATGTAGATGCCGTCACCCAAACGGTTCGTGAACTCAAAGATCATTTTTGTGATCGGGAAATGATCGCTCCGCTGGGCGAGGATCAGCGAATCCGAGACTTCGAGCATCGAGAAGCTAAAGACCAAAAGCCCGCCTGCAATCAGATTGGCCATGATCAGCGGGATGATTACTTTGTTCACCGCAGCGACGCGCGTTGCCCCCAGATTCACCGCAGCCTCTTCAAGCTCACCCGAGGTCTGCTCCAATCCCGAAACCGTCGATCGCACGATATAAGGCAGCCTGCGGATTGCATAGGCAATCACCAAAAGCGGGAATGGGTTGGGATTGGTCCCAAAGACCGCCAGCGTCCCTTCAAGGGGATCACCCGAACCGAACGGCCAGCGCAGCGTCATCGCGACATACCCAAAGGCCATCACCAGTCCCGGTACCGCCAGAGGCAACATACACAACGCATCGAGCAACCCACGCCCCTTGATTGTGGTGCGCACGATGATGTATCCGACAAGAACGCCGAAGGTCATATTCAATCCCATGGCGATCAGCGAGAGCATCAACGAGTTCTTGATCGAGCTGAACGATTCGGGCGAGGTGAGTGCCTCGTTGAAGTGCGAACCAGTGATGGATTTGGGCAGTACACTGGCGTACCACGATCCTGGCTCGGCAATACTCGTGAGCATGACACCCAAGTGAGGTAGAATCGCGATGATGATCACGCTGCCAAATCCAAAGGCTGCCAACCAGCCCCAAAGCCCGGCGAGCTTGATCTCCCCACCCGCGCGCGATGCTTTGGAATACATCGCATAGCCTTTTTTCCCGAAGACAAACTTGCCTAAAAGATAGAATGCAATTGCTGCAAAAAGCAGCACCATCGTCAGGGCATAGGGTTCGGCATTGCTCTGGACATCTTTGAGCCCGTAGAAAATCTGTACCGCAGTCACATCGTAATAATCAAACATCAAAGGCGTGCCCAGCTCGGTGAAACTCCAGATGAACACAATCGTCGAGCCCGCAAAGAGTCCCGGGCGGATCAGAGGTAGCGTGATTTTGAAAAAACGCTTCCACCCACCCGCACCAAGATTCTCCGCACTCTCATCGAGCGCTGGGTCGAGATTGGCCAATGATGCCGTCGCGTTGAGGTAGATGATCGGGTAGAGATGCAGTGCCATCACCGCGACTACACCCCAGAACTTGCCCTGTCCGAGTACATCCCAATCCGTGCCCAGCAGCGCATTGAGCGAGCCTTCGCGCCCGAGCAGCGCCCGGATCCCAATCGCTCCAACAAATGGAGGCAAGATCAAAGGCACCAAGATCGACGCATTGAGTACTTTCTTGAACGGGAAATCAAACCGGGCACTGAGCACCGCCAAGGGCAGAGAGATGATGATGCACAAACTCGTCGTCGCGACCGCGACTTTGAATGCGTTGACAATCCCGGCGACGCGGGTGGGATCTTTGAAAACCAAGAGCAGGTGATCGAGCGTCCACCCTTGCCCGGTGGTGACATCAGCTGCGAACCCGCCTCGGACGGTGAGCCCAATGGGATAGAGCAGGAACATTCCCAGGATCATCAGGATGCCAAAGAGCAGTCCATACTGGATCAAGTTGCGAAACATGCGTGCAGACATCGACTGCCAGTGTATGGGCGCAACACACGCTTTGCTCGATTTTGTGCCCAAACATCGCATAACACGAACACAACCCGACGATCCTTCGTAGTGTGCGCGTGCAATTTGTCCGGTTTTCCCCTAGAATGGAACCAGATGCGCACGCAAGGGTGGACGGATTCATTCAATCGGCGTGCCAAATCTTTACATAAGGAGGTCCCAATGCGTACCAACATCATCGGCCTACACAATATCGAAGTCACCGACCCCATTCGTAATCATGCTGAATCCAAGATCAAAAAACTCGATAAGTTCAACGATCTCATCCAACAGATTGGCATCAAATTCTGGAAAGAAAACAGCGCCAAAGAACAATTTTCAGTCGAAATTTCAGTTGATGTAGTGAATCATCCCGCTTTTCTTGCCAAAGCCGATGGACATGACCTGTACTTGGTGATTGACGACGCGATTGGTAAAGTTGGACGCCAGCTCAACGATCATCGAGAGAAACTCAAACTTGAACATCGGTAAGATTGATGGGAAGACCAGCCAAAGATGCAATGGGTTTGGTATTCTCGATATGCGAGAACCCATGTTTGAGCGACAAGAGGCTTGAGCGACAATAGGATACCAACATGAAGCTGACCGAAATTATCCATGCAGATTCAATCATCACCCCACTTAAGTCAAACGACCGCGACGAAGTGATTGCCGAGCTGATCGATGTGCTCATCAAATCCGGTGCAGCGCCAGCCTCGATTCGGGAAGATTTAATCGAGCGAGTGCTTGATCGAGAGCAAAAACATTCGACCGGATTTGGACGAGGTGTTGCCGTGCCGCATGTCAAGCATCTCGACATCCAAGAAATTACCGTTGCCATCGGAGTCAGTAACGAGGGCATTGACTTCAATTCCCTCGATAAGCAGCCTGTTTACTCGGTTTTTCTCCTTTTGAGCCCTCAGAGCCGACCCGAAGAGCATCTTCAAGCCATGGAGATTCTCTTTAAGAATCTTTCCAAGGACACCTTCCGTCGGGCTCTGCGTCAGGCGAGTTCGGCAGCGGCGATCTATCAACTCCTCGATGATGCCGACAATCATCGACTCGGTGGATAAGTGGCCGATGAGTGATCATATTTCTTTTTTCTCTGAAATTACATCCGCAGACCGGGGCGTCGGCTTGAGCAAAACCTGTTCATCCAAACTCAAGATTACCAATCGACAGGGACTCCACGCGCGCCCTGCAATGGACTTTGCCCAAGCAGCGGGCAATTTCGTTTCCGATGTTCGCGTTCGTAGCGACGAAGATGATGCCGATGGCAAATCCGTGATGGAACTGATGATGCTCGCTGCGACCCAAGGCACCGAAATTGAAGTCATCTGTATCGGTGAAGATGCCGAAGTTGCTTTGGACCACCTGGCTTCACTGGTCAAACGCGGGTTCAATGAGGAAGACGAATGACAGAACTCCAAATCCAAACGCGAAGTCTGTGTTAAGGAGGCGGGGACTACTCCGTCATGAATCCAATTGGGGTGGTTTCTTTTTCATTCATCCGCCGAATCGAAGCGCCCACCGACGCCAACCGATCTTCGAGCCGTTCGTATCCACGGTCGATATGGTAGACACGGTTGATCACGGTTGTCCCCTGCGAAGCCAGTGCAGCGAGGACCAATCCCGCCGAAGCCCGCAGGTCACTGGCCATCACTGGTGCTCCGGTGAGTTGTTTGACTCCTGAGATTACCGCAGTGGTGCCATGCTTGTGAATCGAGCTGCCCATTCGGGTCAACTCGGCAACATGCAGGAAACGCTCGGGAAAAATCTTTTCTGTCACTACCGAGTTGCCGTCAGCCAGACACAACAAAGCCATGAACTGTGCCTGGAGGTCTGTCGGGAAACCTGGGTGAGGCTGGGTCGTGATCTGTACGGGTTTGAGTTTTCCTGATGTCGAAATGGTGCAAGTTTGCCGAAGCGGGTCGAGGGTGGATCTTTGATTGGTCGGATCAACATGCACACCGATGGCTTCGAGCCGATCGGTTGCCGACATCATTGCGTCGAGCGGGCAGTTGGTTAGGGTGAGGGTTGAGTTGGTGATTGCAGCAGCACACATGAAGGTTCCCGCCTCGATGCGATCAGGGATCACAACATGATCAACACCGCCGAGTGTTTCGACGCCTTCGATGATGATTCTGGGGGATCCAGCGCCAGTGATTTGGGCCCCCATTGCGATGAGCATATTGGCCAGGTCAACGATTTCGGGTTCACAGGCTGCACATTCAATGATGGTGGTGCCTTGGGCAAGGGTCGCAGCGGACATCACATTGGCGGTACCGAGTACTGTCGAACCGAAGGGGCCACCTAAAAATACAGTATCCCCGATGAGTCGGCCGGAGTGTGGGCTCTTGGCAACGATATCGCCACCTTCGAGGGTGATGATCGCGCCCAAGGCTTCGAGTCCGCGCAGGTGCAGATCGACGGGGCGTTGTCCGATTGCACATCCTCCTGGCATCGAGACCCGGACTTGCCCACGCTTGGCCAAGATCGGTCCGAGTACGCAGATACTCGCCCGCATGGTGCGCACAATGTCGTATCGGGCGTGGAACTCAGATTGATCGACGACTCGAAGTCGGGTCGTCGAGAGGGCATTTTCTTCCTCATTGTGAGATTCAATTTCTACGCCCAACTCACCCAATAAACGCTCCATATTGCGGATGTCGGACAAATCAGGTACATCGCGCAGGGTCACCGGTTCATCGGTGAGCAGCGAGGCTGCCAGCAACGGCAGGGCCGCGTTCTTTGACCCGTTGATCCGCAGGGTGCCTGCGAGTTTGCGTCCACCCTCAATGACAAAAACATCCATGGCTGCCGGCCTCCTGAGCAGTTCAAGCCCCAGACGAGTGTACCACAGCCAGAATGGGTTTTCGGACCATGCAGCCTGGGTGTATACGGCAATGCATCGACACGGGGACCGTTCAGGCTTGCAAATCAATCAACTGCAACAACTTGGCGCTTCCTTCCTCCAGAACAGAGTTTTTGCCCAATCGTCACAACATGCAGAGGATCGCGCAATTCTCGCCTTGGATGCTGGCATCAAGGCAGGTGAAATGGATGTTCAAGTCGGAGACATGCTCAAATCGTCCTCGTTGGGCGAAGCGGGCAACCAATATGCAACCCGGGAGTGGGCAATGACCGCCGCTGACACACACATCCACGAGTCCGATGAATCGAACAATACCAACCGTTTGATGCAAATCCTCCTGATTGCGGCCATTGCAGCGTCAGGGCTTTCAATGGTTTTTTCGATCGGTACCGCGGTGGCTTCTGCGTCCGGTCAATCTCCTGCGAGTGTCGCGGGAGATCAATAAGCGTTTATGCAATGGGGGAGAGCAGCAAAACGCTGCGGGAGTTCACAATGGATCGTCAAACTCATGTAAATCGTCATCTTAAACAAATCACCTGCGTAGGTGCGCTCATGGTGATGGCTGGGAGTATTGCGTTCATTCCGGCTGCCCATGCAGGTATGAGCTCTTCTATGGAAGAAGGGATGGAAGAGCAGGAAGATAATCTCCCCGATACCCTTGAACTCGGGTGTATTATCCGTGACTTCAAACCAAAAAGATGGGATGGAGGGCATCCCGACTTCGAATCATTTAGTGGTACGACAACGGTTGGGCTTGTGGCCGAATACCTCGGTGAGGATAGAAAGCCTGTCTCCTCTGGTGATCTCCGAGGTATGAAAATACAATCCGAGTTCAAAGATAGCCAAGGGCGTAACATTAACCCCGCAATGTATGACCCAGACCGAGGTGACCGTGCCGGGGTACTTGTTGCAGGAAGTTCTAGGAACGGATTTACATCGATCGAGCGATTTGATCAGTGGTACCGTGATGTGCCTGGGGTCAATCTTTCGAAAAGCATTCAGCTTACGCTCACACGCGTCGAAGGAACTGACCGCTATGTCTTTGATAGTGCCACCGATCAAGTGCATGGATTGCACGGATTCTTCCCGATCAACGATGATCTCTATGGCAATTTCCGAAGCGACCGAAACTATCACTTCACCACTGAGATCAATACCCAGTTCACATACCACCGCGGCACTGGGCAGGTCTTCAAATTCACGGGCGATGATGATGTTTGGGTGTTCATTGACGGACGATTGGTGGTCGATCTTGGTGGATTGCATCCCAAACGCGAGCAGTTTCTTGACCTTGACCGACTCGATTGGCTTCAGGATGGCAAGACCCACACGCTCGATATTTTCCATGCCGAACGACGCTACAGCGGCTCAAACTTCCGCATTGAAACCACACTTCAACTTCGTGCAGTCGAGCTGCCCCCAACCTCGGCAATCTACGACTAAATCGATGACGAAGTAACCATCAAGCAAACAGCAACGATGCATGTTGGTGTTGGTGTGAGGCCGATCCGTTGAAAACGGGTCGGCCTCCCCTTTTTGAACGCTTCGCTGACAATACTCAATACTGACGATGGCTGCGGTATCGCGAACGCCGATTGTGGTCGTAGACACCTTCTGAGGGAACGCTCGGGTAGTTGTATCGGTTTGCGTTGGGACTTGCATAGAAAGTGCGGTAGTGGTCGAGCGAGGGACGCCGCTGCGCGGGCCAACCCATCCACCCGGCGGTGGGATCGGTGGTCCGGATATTGAGCGCGTTGTCACGCCGATTGTATTCGGGTGCTGATCGGGGCGCGTAGGTAAAATATTGGGCGTCGGCCTGCACAGGCGAGACAATTACCGCGCCACTCGAGCCTGCATTGCCTGCTGCGAGCCTTGCTGGAGGTGTCCATTGCCAATCACCCGCAGCACCATACTGACCCGTGCCACATCCAGAAATCAGGACAAGGAGAAGACCCGTTGCCAGGATACCGATCATGCTCTTTGGTTGTCCATTCATACTTCTAGACAACCACAGTCCAAGCACCTCTGCCAGTATTCTGCCGGTTTGACCGGTATATTCGTCGATTGTCCGAGGCTTTGTCCACAAGGGGCCTAATTATCGGAGATCAGCGGGCAAAGAACCGATCAAGCCGATCACGGGCTTGTTCAAGTCGGGTGTGTTCGACGCCTTGGGCGATCGCCAGGGCGAGCCGATGCGGAGCGCCCGGCTCACGATATCCCGGTGCATTGAGCCCATCGAGGATCAGGTCGGCTCCGGCGTTGAGTGCCAGTGCTGCCGAATCACCCTCGCCGAATTGATCGCGGATGGCGCGCATATCGAGCGAGTCGGTGATGATGACGCCATCAAAGCCAATCCCATCGCGGAGTTGATCGGTTGTGTGTTTTTTCGAGAGCGATGCAGGAAAGGCCTCATCGATCCCGGTGTGCATCAGATGCCCGCTCATCACCGCGATCGAATCGGTATACCGATCAATTAGTTGCGTGAAGATGTCGATTTCATCGTGTGTATGCGTCTTGGTGATGTCGCAGACACCCAAGTGCGAATCCATCAGCGATGATCCATGCCCGGGGTAATGCTTGATGCAGCACCGAACCTTGGCCCGCCGGTGCGCATCGATAACAATTTGCGCACAATGAGCGGCCTCTTCAACTGTCGATCCATATGCCCGTCCCTTGTCTGCAATAATCAGTGAGCCCGGCTCAATCGCCAAATCGACACAGGGTGCAAAGTTGAGATCAATCCCAAGTTTGCTCAGCTGCCGAGCCTGCCGGTCGGCGTATTGAACCTGATCCATCTCGACGAGATCCGAAAACTCATCCGCCGACATGCTTGGGAGGAACCCATTGTGGGCATCGAGCCGGGCGACTTGCCCGCCCTCTTGGTCGATGCCAATCACCAGCTCGGCTCCGAGTTCGTTGCGGAGATCCTCGATGAGTTTGGCAAGTTGCTTGGGGGAGTGGATATTGCGCGGCCCATTGGCTGCGATGTCATGATCGAACAGGATCACGCCTCGCACACAGGCCGATTTGAGCTCGGCGATATCTTCGCGTGTGTCTGGATGATTGAGCGATGAGCCTCGAAACCCAAGCATCAGGCTCGATCCGATGAGTTGGGCCATGCCTTTGTCTTTGATTGTGTTTTTTGGATTGTTTTTCGGGTGGCTTTTCATGTCTGGTTCCCGATGATCTGTCCGAGATGCCCGTCGACCCTATCGAGCATTCGGCAGGCCTGATCAAAGTCCACGCCTTGCATGTGCATCACGATCGCAGGCTTGACCAAGTTATTGGCTTGTTCGAGAAGCACGAAAGCTTCATCTCGATCGACGCGGGTGATGTGTGCGATGATTCTTGCTGCGCGATCTCTGAGCTTGTCGTTGGTGGCCCGCAGATCGACCATCATGTTGGAATAGGTCTTGCCGATTCCGATCATGGCAGTGGTTGAAATCATGTTGAGGACCATTTTGGTCGCGGTGCCCGCTTTCATGCGTGTCGATCCGGTGAGCACTTCGGGACCGGTTTCAATTGCGATGAGCACATCGCACCATTTGGGTGCAGGCATCGGCGTGCAGGTGAGCAATCCGGTCTTGGCGTTTTTAGACTTGGTGTATTCGATTCCACCGAGCACATACGGGGTGGTCCCGCCTGCTGCGATGCCGAGGACCACATCGAACTCGTTGAGCTTGAGGGCATCGAGTTCATTGTGGGCTCCATCGGCGATGTCTTCTTTGGATTCGGAAGATTGTCGAAGCGAGCGATCTCCGCCTGCGATGATCCCGATGACGGTTTCTGGATCTGTCTGAAAAGTGGGTGGGCATTCGGCAGCATCAAGTACGCCCAGTCGTCCGCTCGTTCCTGCGCCGAGGTAGATCAGTCGGCCATTGTTGAGAAGCGCGTGGATGACCAGATCGGTGAAGGTCGCGATCTGATCGATTTGATCCCGCACCGCATGGGCGATGGTCTGGTCTTCAGCATTGATGATTTCCAAGCATTGGCGTGTCGAGCATCCATCGAGCCCGGCGGACCGGGCATTGGGTTGTTCGGTGAGCAGATGCCCGCGGTTGGTGGGCTTGGCATCTGGTGAATTGGATGGGTTCTGTTGGCGCAAAGCGCACCCGAGAGGGCTCGAACCTCCGACCTATGGTTTAGGAAACCATTGCTCTATCCAGCTGAGCTACGGGTGCGATTGAGCACTATATGGGTGGGGCGGGTGTTGGGGCAATCTCCCCGCGGGTGTTAGGTTTGGATTGGCGGGAGCTGCTCGATGCCTCGCTCGATGCGCATGGCCACCTGGCGCAGCTGATTGAGTGCCTTATTCATTTCTTCGATGCTTTGTTGCGCGAGGGTTTCTTCGAGTTCGATTGCCGCTTGGGTAATTTGGTCGAGTCCGACCATACCTCCTGAGCCGATGAGTTTGTGCACCATCTCGGCGAGCTGCTCATTCTCCTTGTGGGCAATCGCTTGTTCAATCTGATCGAGTTGTTCGGGGAGTGCCTGGGTGTAGCTCAGGACGATCTCGCGGATTTCCGCATCATCCATTGGCAGCGTGGAGAGCAGAGGCGAGAGACCTATATCCGTGCTTTGGGAATCTGTTAGGGCTTCTTCGCCAAGAGTTTGGGCATCTATTTTTTTCATCCAGCTTTCAACGCGTTCAATGAGTTCTTCGGTATCGACGGGTTTGGTGAGATAATCGTTGCACCCTGCGTTGAGGCATCGCTCTCGATCCCGCGTCATGGCACTGGCGGTCAAGGCAATGATCGGCGTGGTGATGCCCTGTTTGCGGAGTTTGGCCGATGCGGTGTATCCATCCATGATCGGCATCTGCATATCCATCAAGATGAGATCGAACTTTGTTTCGATTGCCAGGTCAAACCCTTCTTGTCCGTCGTTTGCCGTTGTGACCTGAGCACCGGCGCGTCTGAGGATCAGCCCGATGAGTTGGCGATTGGTCTGCCCATCGTCAACAAGCAGGACATGCCCATCGAGCCGATTTGGGACGGATTCTTTGGTCTTGATGATATGTGATGCACGGATTGATTCGCTTTGGTATTCTTCGCGATACTCAATTTCACTGGCCTTACCAATTGGAAGCGTGAGTGCAAAGGTTGATCCAACTCCAACGGTGCTTGATACACAAAGCGACCCGCCCATTGCCTCCATCAGGTTTCGGCTGATGGTCAGTCCGAGCCCGGTGCCTCCAAAGTTTCGTGTGATCGAACTGTCGGCTTGCGAAAACGGCTCGAAGATTGTTTCGAGTTTTTCATCGGGGATTCCCATCCCGGTGTCAATGATCTCGATGATGAGTGAAACCTCTTCATTGTCGTCGTGATGCAAACGGGTGCGCATCGTGACCGATCCCACTTCGGTGAACTTGATAGCATTTCCAACGAGATTGGTAAGGACCTGCCGGAATCGTGTCGGATCGACCAGTATTGTTCGGGGAAGCGGTTCAACACTTTCGACATGGAGCTGAATCATTTTATCCGCAGCATGAATGCGCATTACCGATGCGAGTTCTGCAAGCATGGCTACGGGATCACAAGGGGTCATTTCAAGATCGATTTCACCGGATTCGACTTTCGAGATATCTAAGATGTTGTTAATGAGTTGAAGCAAGTGTTGCCCGTTCGACTGGATCACACCGAGCCATTCTTGGCGATCGGATTCTGTCGTTCGCTTGTCATCGCGCAAGAGCATGTCAGTGAATCCGAGGATACCATTGAGTGGAGTGCGAATTTCGTGGCTCATATTGGCAAGAAACTCACTCTTGGCGATCGACGATGCCTTGGCGGCATTGGATGCCTCGATGAGTTGTTGTTCGATGCAATCGTTCTGAATTGCTTGTGCGATCAGGTGTCCGATATTTTCAAGAAGATTGATGCGTGTTGGATTTCTGCTTGGGTAGACCTGTGTATAGAGGAACACCACACCCATCACGGTATCGCGGGTGCGCAGAGGGATGATGTAGTGTCCGTGTGGGGTCATGCCGACGAATTTGGTTTCATGGCGTTCATCACAGAAGCAATCATCAGAGATAAGAGTTTTCCCCGAGACAACCGCTCGTCCGCAGAGACAGGTGCCAAATGGAACGGATTGTTCTCGTTGAAGAAACTCTTGGGAGAACTCGCCGTGTGTGATGAACATATTGAGATGTGTACGATCCTCGTTGGCGATGAAAATGCCACACTTGTTTTCAATGTTGAGCTCTTCAAGCGAGGATAGGACTTCGAGTGCTTTGCTGAGCTTTTCTTTCAATGGAATGTCGTTTTGGAGAATGCCTGCAATCTGGGCGCGGACTTGGGCACCGACGCGATCGAAGTTAAGAATCCGTTCGACTTCCATCTGCGAAGAAATATCCTGATGGATTGCTGCATAGAGATAAACCTCGCCATCTTGATTGTGGATCGGTGTGACTGTGAGTTGTGCCCAGTATTCATCTTTTTCCTCATGCGGGTTTTCGCCTGCAATTCGCAGAGGAAGCGTTTGTTTTCGTTTATTGAGTATTCGCCCGCTCCAAGTGTGTCCCGAACGGATGGTGCTCCAGAGATCTTGATACACGGCTCGATTGGTTTTCTTGCTCTGAAGAATCGAAGGCGTTTTGCCTCGAATTTCGTCAAGGCTGTACCCGGTTGTGGCCGAGAAAGACTCATTGATATACACGATGGTTCCGTGGATATCCGTAATCAGTACTGCACTGCTGATTTGCTCAAGCACTTGGGCAAAGTCTGTCTCGCATAAATTGATGGGCTGGGTAGTCATTTTCATTCCTCTTTCAACAAGGCACCCAACGGATATCGTGGATTTGTGTGGGCTTGAGAGGTCTGGACAGTTCCTTTTCCCCATGCTTGTTTTCGAGCATTTTCTGGGATTGCTTAAGTCTCATTGCTGCTTTGGATGGGGTGGAATCGAGAATTGAACGAAAAATGTCCGTTTTTCGTTATCGAACCTTTCGCCGTTCAATTCTGACCAAAAAGGACGAAAACACTTGGTGGGCTCTTCACATTCACGACTCAATCTCCACAGAGCAATCGCCTATCATCAAATCTGCGCTTGGCAGTATGATCGGGACGGAGAATACATGATGAAAGCAGGAATTGTTGGGCTTCCCAATGTCGGCAAATCAACCCTCTTCAATGCGCTGACCAATGCGGGTGCTTTGGCTGCCAATTACCCATTTGCTACCATCGACCCGAATGTTGGCGTTGTCCCCATCCCCGATCCACGCCTTGGGATTATCGAGGAACATATCCAGACCCAAAAAGTCGTTCCTGCAGCGCTCGAGTTGGTTGATATTGCTGGGCTTGTCCGTGGGGCATCGGCCGGCGAGGGCAAGGGCAATGCCTTTCTCGGGCATATCAAGGATGTCGACGCGATCATTCAGGTTGTCCGATGCTTCGAAAAAGCGCCCGGAGGCGAGGACATTACCCATGTTGATGGATCGGTCGATCCACTTCGTGATATCGAAACCATTGAGCTCGAACTGATCCTTGCGGATATCCAGAAGATCGAGAACGCAGCATCCAAAGCCAAGCGTAACGCCAAAGGCGGCGACCGTGATGCGGTTGCCCGTATGAAGGTCATCGAATTGCTCGAACCGATCCTCGAAGCCCAGAAGCCGGCGCGATCGCTCGAACTATCTGATCCCGATCTCATCAAAGCCCTCGATATGCTTGGACTTTTGACGCTCAAGCCGATCTTGTACATCGCCAATGTTGCTGACGATGATCCCAACGGGGAAGGCGCATTGGCTCAGCAAGTCCGTGAGCATGCTGAATCAGTCGGGGCCGTGATGGTGCCGGTGTGTGCCCGGATCGAATCCGAACTTGCTGAACTTGACGACGAGGATAAGCTCGAAATGCTCGCCGATATGGGCATGGACGAACCGGCTCTAGGCAAGCTCGCTCGGGCAGCGTATCAGCTCCTGGGTTACCAGTCCTACTACACCGCAGGCGAAAAAGAAATCCGTGCCTGGACCATTCCAATTGGATGCAAAGCCCCCCAAGCAGCCGGCGTGATCCATACCGATTTCGAGAAAGGCTTCATCCGTGTCGAGTGCTACTCGGTCGATGATCTGGTCGAATACAAGAGCGAGAAGGCGATCAAGGAAGCGGGCAAGATGCGCATCGAAGGCAAGGGCTACACCATGCACGATGCGGATGTGTGCAACTTCTTGTTCAATGTCTAACTCCTAGTAGAACGGGCTTCCAGCCCGTTTTTTATTCCAATAGTTCACCTTTGAAGAAACGGGCTGGAAGCCCGTTCTACTGGGCAAAGAAAAAAGCCCGAAGCGTCATGCTCCGGGCTTTGCTACTTGAGTGAACAGTCGATCAATCGTTCGATCGCATCTTCGCCAGCAATCGCAGAATCTCGATGTAGAGCCAGACGAGCGTAATCATCAAACCCCATGCCCCGACCCATTCCATGTACTTGGGAGCACCTGCACTGACACCCTCTTCGATGTACTGGAAATCGAGGATCAGGAACATGCTCGCGAGCCCGATGATCAGCAGGCTGAACCCGATGCCCATCGGCCCAGCGTCAGCAAACCCATTCCAGACCTGTACGCCAAACATACCCAAGATGAACATGGCAATGACATAGAACACCAAGCCCATCAATGCGGTCATCATGATCTTCTGGAACTTTGGCCCGACACGCAGAATACCAGTTGCATATCCCATGAGCATCGCGCCCGTCACGCCGAAGGTTGCGATTGCTGCCTGGATGGCGAGCATTACAGTTGGGTTGGTTGTGGCACTCGGTTCGATCGGGACGAACTGCATTGGGATGTAGAAGGTCGCCACGCCGACGAACGCCCCCTCAAGGGCTGCATGAACCGGGGCGATGATCGGTGCGAGGGTCGGTTTGCGGTAGATGACGAGCGAGACGACGATTCCGCCGATCAGGGCGCCGATCATCACAGGCATCGTCCATCCGGGAATCCCATTCCCCGCAGCCCAAGTTGTATTGAGGCTTTGCCAGACCAGAATCCCCACGACGGCCACGATCGAGAGCAGGATGCTCGTCGCGGTGACGGTGCCTCCGATGGTCATGACGCTCGCTTTTTCGGTTCCGAACGCCTGCTCGGTCTGCAAGACGCTCATCGCGGGGTTTCGTGATTGTAAAATGCTCATCTGTAGCTCCAAAGGGGATATGACTGAATCAGTTGAATCGGTGGGTAGTATACGGCCCTACACCGTATTGGGTTCATCGGCCAATTGATTTTGCAGGCTGGTGTTTTGGTGATCTTGGTAGAACGGGCTTCCAGCCCGTTTCTTCTGAATCTATCCCCTTACGGGAGAAATCAAGAAACGGGCTGGAAGCCCGTTCTACCAGAAGGTCAAATCTGATCCATCGTGTAGTTGGGCGATTCTTTGGTGATTTTGATGTCGTGGGGGTGGTTTTCGACCACTGTTGCCCCCGAAACCCGCACAAACTGGGCATTGGTGCGGAAATCTTCGATCGTTGGGCACCCGCAGTACCCCATCGCCGATCGCAACCCGCCTACAAGTTGATAGGTGAACTCGGCGAGTGATCCGCGATAGGCGACCAAGCCTTCGACTCCTTCGGGGACAAACTTCTGAGGCTGCTTCGTCAGCGATCCCAACTTGTCCGCCTGGCGATACCGGTCCGCTGAGCCGGCGTTCATCGCGCCTTCCGAGCCCATCCCTCGGTAGCTCTTGAACCGCCGACCGCCTGAGATCACCAGCTCGCCCGGCGATTCATCAAGCCCAGCGAACAATGACCCCATCATCACACAATGGGCACCGGCAGCGATGGCTTTGGCGATGTCGCCGGAGAGTCGGATCCCGCCGTCAGCGATGATGGTGATGTCCGAGCCGATACTGGATAGGCCTTCGACGGCGTTCATGATGGCGGTCACCTGAGGCATCCCCACGCCCGTCACCACGCGGGTGGTGCAGATCGACCCGGGCCCAATCCCGACCTTGATCGCATCGGCCCCGGCTTGTGCGAGTGCGATCGCTGCCTGGGCGGTGGCGATGTTGCCCGCGATGACCCCGATGTCGTACTTGGCTTTGATTTCCTTCACCGCATCAATGACGGCTCCGGAATGCCCATGAGCGGTATCGACCACGATCATATCGACTTCAGCTTGGATCAACGCCTCGACGCGATCCATCTGATTCGGGCCGACGGCTGCTCCGACACGCAATCGACCACGCCCATCGACGCAGGCGTTGGGGAACTGGGACTGGCGTTCGATATCGCGCATGGTAATCAGCCCGGCAAGATTCCCCGCGCCGTCTTCGAGCAAGAGTTTTTCGACCTTGAGTTGGTTCAAGATCCCCTCGGCCTGGGCAAGGGTGGTGCCTGCGGGGGCGGTGACGAGTTGTTCGCTGGTCATGATCTCGCGGATCGGGGTGCTCATCTTGTGGGCAAACTTGAGATCGCGCCTTGTGAGGATGCCGACGAGTTGGCCTTTGGATCGCAGATCGGATGAGCCGTCGTCGGTGATGGGGAACCCGGAGACATTGTGCTCGAGCATCAGGTCGATCGCCCGTTCGACGGTGTCATTTGGGCCCAGGGTGATCGGGTCGGTGATGACGCCATTGGCGCTGCGTTTGACCTTGATGACCTCGCGGGCCTGGGCTTCGATGGAGAGGTTTTTGTGGATGATCCCGATCCCGCCCTCTTGAGCGAGCCCGATAGCGAGTTCGGATTCGGTGACGGTATCCATCGGGGCCGAGACCATCGGGATATTGAGGGTGATGTCCTTGGTCAGGCGCGTCGAGGTGCTTGCGGTCGCGGGCATGACATTGGATGCCTGGGGGATCAAGAGCACATCATCGAAGGTGATCCCTTCCATGACGATTTTGGACTCGGCAACGGATGAATGATCGCAGGATGTCGATTTTGGGGTGGTCTCCATGGGAGAGTATCCCATGCTGATGGTGCTCTGTCTACTGGGCGGGTTGATCTGGCTATCCTCTTTATACAATGACGACAAAAATCTCTGAGAACTCGTCCGATACGCTCCCGATCTGCTCTGCCAGCTTCCGTTCAGGCAAGCCCACCGACTCCGCCGGATTGGGCTTTGAAAGCGAGTGGGTCATCCCCGATGGGCTTGGCGGGTTTGCGATGGGTTCGATCGCAGGCGTGGGGATGCGTCGGTATCACGGGCTTTTGTGTGTGTCGCAGCAGCCTCCGGTCTGCCGGGTGATGCTTTTGAATACCCTTGATGAATGTATTCATATCCCCGGCGGCGGCCCATGCGGGTGCGATCTCGATGTTCGGCTCACCGGGTTCCAGTTCGCTGACCAAGACCCGCTGATCGAAAACCCATACCTCACCGAGTTCATCAAAGGGACGGATTCATGCCAGTGGGTCTATTCGATTCCGACCCAGATCGGGCGCGTCCAGATCCGCAAGATCCTGACGATTGCGGACCAGCAGGGCGGGTGCCGGGTGGAGTATGCGATTGAATCCGGGATCACCACCGATGATGACATCACCATCGAGATTCGCCCGCTGGTGTCGATGCGAGATTTTCACGAGTTGAACCATCCGGGCTCGTTGTCGATCGACACCTTCTCGATCGAATCAACGGGTTCGGGAGCCGAGGTTTCGCGCGAGGGATTCGATACGACGCTCTCGTTGGCAGGGATCGGGCTCGATTGGCATGATTCGCCAAGCGTCTGGCGAAACCTGCGTTATTGCCACGAGACTGATCGCGGGCAGGACGACACCGAAGACCTCTACAACCCCGGCGTGTTCAGTGCCAAGATCGCCAGTAGATTGACCAAGATGCTGAGCATCGAAGTGGTGGGAAAATCTGGATCGGTTGATTGGAACGCCCGTTCGACCGTCAAGCACACCCGTATCCGATCCGCGATCGACCACGCCCTCGCTTTGGCAGCCAATCCGACCGACCCAATCCTCCGCGATGCGATCGCCAGACTCGCCCAGGCTTCGGATGATTTCATCGTCAAGCGAGCAACCGACGCGGGTGATTCGGTTTCGATCCTCGCGGGATATCCGTGGTTCTCGGATTGGGGACGCGACACGATGATCGCCCTGCCCGGATTGATGCTTACCACCGGGCGATTCGACGAGGCCCATCAGACCTTGCACACCTTCGCTGGGGCGATCGAGCACGGGCTGATCCCCAATCGCTTCGATGATGCGGGTGGGAGTTCGCATTACAATACCGTCGATGCGTCACTCTGGTTTGTCCATGCGTGCGGTCAATGGTCGCAGGCAGCGGGCAAGCCACTCGATCAAGGACTGATCGACGCGTGCGATGCGATCATCGACGCGTATATCGCAGGCACCATCAACCACATCGGACTTGATGAAGACGACGGGTTGATCGCTGCGGGCGATGCCACTACTCAACTCACCTGGATGGATGCACTGCGCAACGGCGTCGCCTTCACGCCCAGGCATGGCAAGGCCATCGAGATCAACGCGCTGTGGATCAACGCCCTCGAAGCACGAATCCGGATGGATACCGGGCGCGATGAGCTTGGAAAACGAGCCGAGCACGCCCGCGAGTCGATCATCACCCGCATGGCCCAAGGCCCATCGGGCGGATTGGTCGATTGCATCACCCGCGAACCGGGCGTGCGCCACTCGCGATGGATCAGCTCGGACGAACTGCGTCCCAATCAGCTCTTCGCGCTGAGTTTGCCGATGGTTAACCTGCCCGAGCCGATTGGCCGTCGATCGTTCGATGCGGTGACGGGTGCCCTGCTCACGCCGGTGGGGCTGCGGACGCTTGATTCGGCGAATCCCAACTACTGCCCGCACTACACCGGCTCGATGACCGATCGAGACCGTGCGTATCACAATGGCACCGTCTGGCCTTGGCTGTTTGGGCCCTACTGCGAAGCGATGCTTCGGGTGAATGGTTTTGACGAAGCATCACGCAAGCACGCCCAAGCGATCATGCTCGGGTTGGTGGCGAAGATGGAATCAGATGCAGCGGGTCAGTTGTTCGAGATTTACGATGCCGAGCCGACCGATGGGCAGCACAAGCCTCAGGGGTGCATGGCTCAGGCATGGTCAGTGTCCGAGGCGTTGCGGGTGCTGGTATTAACTTGCCGGTCGTGAGAATAGAGCTCATGCTTTTTGACCGGGTGATGCCTTTAGGAGTTTGGCGCCATCTTCGGGAGTCATCGAACCTTCCGCGATGTACGCGGCGATCTCACGACGGGAGATTTCCCGTTCCCGATTGACGGCGATATTTTTCATCATGGTAAAGATAATCGCGACGACGGCGACGATCCCGCCGCCCCAAAGATGATGAACGGAATGAACGAATCTTCGTTTTCGATGATGGTTTGAATGACATCATTCTGCATGGATCGGTTCCTCACCTGTAGGTATGCGTGGCCAGTGTGTTTGTGTATGCGATCAACCGCACCCGCAGCTGCCGTTGTTTTGTTTTCCAGATGCGAGGAGTTTTTCGCCTTGTTCTGGGGTCATTGAACCCTCAGCGATGTAGGCTGCGATTTCGCGCCGTGTGCGTTCGCTGGCGAGTCGAGTGATCATGCGGGTGAGTGCTTTGACGATTGACATGATGGTGATTGCGGTGAAGATGATGATCAGGATGATGATCTCTTCTTTATCGATGATTTGTTGGATGAATGTTTCCATGGTTCCTCTCTCCGGTTCGATGGGGGCCGGCCGACCTCGCTGTGCTCTGTTGGTTGGGAACGACCCGCGGCCGATTTCAGTGTCGTGGCTTTGCTCCTGATTTTACTGGAAAACGGGGGGATGGGGTGCAAAATTGGTCTATTGGCCGTCAATCGCGTTACTGGCCGGTGCGGATGGATCAGCTTTCCACCCCGTCCCACATTCTGGGCAGCGCAAGGCATCAGGTGTCCCGCTCATGTCGTAGGTGCACACGCCGCAATGCCCGCTGTACCAGGTTTTGCGTCGTTTGGCCAAGATCGGGAGGAACACCGCCGGGCCAAGGGCGAAGATGCCGATGAATCCGCAGACGGTCAGGGCCCAATAGGTTCCTGCCCAGCAATAACAACTCGTCTTTCGGCGAACCATCACATCGAGGGGGATCAATAACGCGATCTCAACGATGGTGCCGATGAAAAGTTTCTTGCTGATCCGAGCGAGGACATCTTCCTTGCGTCCGGGTTTGGTGAATCGCAGCAAGATCGGCGTCGCGATGAGCCATCCAAAGAGAATGATCCCGCCGAAGATGGTGTAGGGGTCGCCGGGAAAGTCGATGTATGCCGTGAGGTCGATGTCATGGACATCATTGAGGAATCCCGCGATCCCCATGATGCTCGCCAAGAGCAGCACCCCAATCACAGCACCGGCGGTATAGAGGCTGCATTTGATGGATCGTCCGTGTTCGCCGGTGAGTCTAGGCCGACGAACCGGGAGCAAGAAGACCATCTGGGCGATGGTCAGGGTAGCGATGGTGCCGAGCATGAAGAGGGCAAACTCGGCATTGGTCAGGAGGTCAAAGTAGCTTTCGAATGTTGGCCAAGTCCCGAAGAATCCATCAGGGATCAATCCTTGGGTTTGGTTCTCACTGGTATCGAGTGTACTTTGAGATGTGTAGAGGAAGGCTTGGGCGAAGTAGAGCACGATCCCCTGCATTGTCCAGAACCCGCTCAAGAGCATCCACTTGGGTGTGCGGGTGAGCCAATCAGACTGGGCGGGTTGGTTGTGTTTACCACCCATACATGGCCTGCTTGATGAGCCCAACCCAAGGCGAGTAGAACGCCCATGAGTCCATGGTCAATGAGCCGCTGGGGCCACCTGCTTTGCGTACTTGTCTACGCACGATGCTCGGCGGGTCAAAGTCGTGGAACTCGGTGTCGATCTGGGTATCGGGCATGAGGATCTGAATCATCTCGGCGGAGCGTGCATTCTCGAGCAGTGATGGACGATCACCATCGCCGACGATTCCGATGCGAGTGCGCGGGCCCACGAGCCGAACGAGCTTGAGTCCGGCGTCGGTCTGAATGTGTAGGTCGAGCAAGTTGGTCACCTTGGTGCCTCGGGAGATATGGACATCAGATTGTCGCATGGCGTTGCCGACCGCGCTGCCGAAGGTGTTCATTTTGCGATAGGATGATCTTGTCGATTTAATTTGCGTGGTGGTGGTTTTGATATGTCCTGCGACGGCGAGCTTGACCTGATCGGCGCGGAAGGTCCAGTGGTTCCCATCGGTGGTCTCGACGACAAAGCTCGGCGGATGGACATCGGGGAACTGATCAACGCCCATGGCAAACGCCGGTTGCGGGTAGTTTCTGATTTCGCTTTGGGTCGGGGCGATACATAAGACCCCAGCTTTGTGCATCTCACCGAGGATGTTGTCGCGGAGGAGTGCGTCGATGGTGCACATGATGCCGGGGAGATTCCTTCGAGATGCAAGCTTGGCTTGGTAAGGGTCCATTGCAGCCGATCCGACAAGGGTCTCGATACAATCGTTTTCATCAAAGTCGCTTGGCCAGCTGATGACCGTGAGATGGGCAATTTCATGTTTCTGCACAGCGAAATAAGAATACCACACATTCAAACCCCAGGGGGTGCTTGGAGGGAGAGGAGGGAAAAAGGACCGATAGGAATCATTCATTGGGCTTTTTAAGTGTGCAAACTGTTTCAGGGCACTCATAAAGCTTGGTGTAGGGAAGGAGAATTGCGGCGACGGAGCACGGTATCCATCGAATTTGTTGAGAAAAAACTTCAAAAAGGGGAGGTAATCGTGTATCTTGGAGCCGTCACACGCAGGACTGGGTTTGTGCTTTGCTTGGCCTGCGGAGAGAGAGATGAGAGAGATGAGAGAGATTGGGTTGTACCTTTTTTCATGCTCGTATAACTGAGGTATTCCTGAGGAGAGAATCGTGATGTTTATTCATTCATGCAGGCTTTCAGCTTGTTTTTCGGTGTCGATGGTGACCTTGACAATTCTTGCAGGGGCGGATTCAGGGGTATTGGCATCGAACCCCCTGAGTTTTACAGATGAGGCAGTTACGCGAGGCGTCGACTATGACATGGGCGCCAACTACCAACAGTTCGGATCGGGACTGATGCTTGTTGATCTCGATGGTGATGGTGATCTTGATATCGTTCTCACTGGCGCAACTGACTTGGCAGTCGGCATTTATGAGAACGATGGGGCTGGAAATTTCACCGATCGTTCAGCGGGATCTGGAATTGCCAACGGTTTGCCTGTTTCGGGGCTCAGCGCAGCCGATTATGATAACGATGGTGACAACGACATTCTCATCAATGGATGGCTTGTGCCCACACGCCTTTATCGCAACGATGGAAACTTTACCTTTACGGATGTCGCACCCGCAGCCGGGATTGATGTCACAGCCCCCTCTTTTGCTTCGAGTTGGGGCGATATTGACGCCGATGGTCACTTGGATTTGTATGCTTCAGTCCGAACCATGTTCAATGGTGATCCCACACGCAATTTCTTCTTCTATAACAATGGTGACGGTACTTTTACCGATAGAGCGGCAGAGCTGGGAATTGATGCCGAGGATGATCCAACGCTGTTGAGTTCTTTCTTCGACTATGACCGCGATGGGGATGATGATATTTATCTTGGAACCGACAAAGGGTCGGCGGGCGTGCTTTACAACAGGCTCTACCGCAACGACGGGGGCACCTTTACTGAGGTTACGGCAAAGGCCAATGCCTTTGCCTATGTCGATTGCATGGGTATTGCCGTGGGGGATATCAATTTTGATGGATACTTTGACCTTTATGTCACCAATACGCCTCCGGGCAATAAGCTCTTGATGCACGATGGCGTAAGCGCCTATACCGACGAGACGATTCCTGCAGGGGTTGGGAGCTATCGTGTCGGGTGGGGGGCGGTTTTTGCCGACTTTGACAATGATACCGAGCTTGATCTGTATGTCTGCAACATGATGGGTGAGAATCGACTTTATCGCGGTTCGAGTACCTGGCCTTTGATTGACGAGGCACCGAGCGCCGGTGTCGATGAAGCGTCCGATGTCTTCTGTGTGGCCGTTGGTGATATTGATGGTGATAATGATCTTGACATGCTTGTTGGGGGAACCGATACAAAGGTTCAGATTTACATCAACCACTCGATTGATGCGCAGACCAACAACTGGGTGCGGTTTAATGTTGTGGGCAACAATGCCAACCAGTTTGGTATCGGAACTTGCGTTGATATCAAAGCAGGGGGAAAATCCCAGCTTCGTGAAGTCCGGGCAGGGGTGAACTATAAGGCGCAAGATGAATACACGCTGCACTTTGGGCTCGCCGATCAACAATCCGTTGATGTGGTTACAGCAGTCTACACTGGGGGGGAAACTCGGAAGCTCTATGGAGCACCGGCCAACCAGACTTGGACCATTTATCCAGAGGCCCGGCTTGGGGATCCCAATGGTAACGGACAGATTGATTGGTACGAACTCTCAGCAGCCATTGCGGCAAGGACCGCACCGGGGGCCAAAATCGTTCCCGGACAGGAAATCTTCGATATGGACGGCGATTTTGATATCGACAACGAAGATTTGACAGCGATGGGGCTCGGTATTCGGGTGCCTTCGCTCAAGGGTTTCTCACCTGGGCCATAACCGGTGAGGTACATCAGTTGATCGTGTGTTGATCATGTGTTGGTGCATCCACGCCGATCGGTCACTTTGGCCGGTCGGTTTTTTGTGCGACGATCTGATCCGGCTGCTTTTTTGAGAAACAAAAAACCGGGCATGGGCTCTCGCTTTCCCATGCCCGGCAAGTGGCTTTGGCTTCAGAGAAGCCAGAACCCTCCCGAAATCCCGATCAGGCGGTGAAGCCCGATCGGGCACAGCATCAGGTCGGTTGGGGACGATGACGATCCTCCCTGACACTGCGTTTGGTTGCCTGCTCTCAATACATGCCAGCGCATCGTATTTTCGCTGCCATTGCTTGGTACCTACCCGGTACTCACCTCCGTACCCACCCGGCATCTCAACCCGGCATTCGTCTGCATCGCTCTGCTTGCGAGGGTGAAGATGGGGTGTTTCGGCTAAAAATCACGATGCCGATCCAAAGGGCATTTCCCTCCTTTGCCCTTTCTCCCCAATCTTCATTCCTCGCTTTTCATGTCATGCCGCGTGTTCGCACCGATCGCGCAACATGTCAGTCTAGGCATGCTTTGTATCAAACAAGTTATCGAAAAATATGTGAACTTGGTCGTGCAACACGCTGTTGCACCGTTCCCCAATGGAGCCGAAAACAAACCGTCAACTCCACACCCTTCTTCGCACCGATCACACACCTGTTTCATCCAAGACCCAAAAAATATCAACAGCAACCTACACAAGGCCGCCACAGGCGATGCGACAAGTGGAAAATAAAATCTAAATGCGGGGCTTATGACCCCAGAAATACGATTGGCGAGGTTCATTTTGGTGGTTGAGAGTTTAAAAAAAAGATATCCCCATATGCAACCTTGTTCTGCTCCCGTTTGCGCATACTGGTGCCATGTGCCGAAATGATCCCCCTATTCTTTTCTTCGCAACAGCAAGTGTTTTCGCCTAGCCAATGCCTCAGGCGGATGAGTTGTTCGATGCGTTCAAGGGTAGGTATGTCGCGTGGTACGGCACCATCGCCCCAGTGGATCGGGTGTGGGAGGAGATGGAAGCCCGATTGATGCGATACTCGATGAGCAACTCGACGGGCTGAGGCTGACGACCGATCCCGACGATGAGGATTGGGAGGCGAGTGCGGCGTTTGTGCGTGGGCAGGGTGAGCTGCTGGATCGCATCCGGGGGTATTCGGGCCGGGTGCCCCGTTCATGCGAAGCATGTGCAGGCTTTGAGGGTTTGAAAACATGCAGGAGCCGAGGACGGCTCCTGCATGGCACCCGGTCACTCCTAGAGGGCACTCGGGGCGTTGATTCGAGTCTGTCGACTCGAATCGAGCAGTACACACCGAGCGGATTGCGAACCCATTGCATCGCCGCTCGATACCGAGTACAATCGAGCGGGTGTCTTTGATTGGTCAGGGGCTCCGAGTGTGTAATTCAACATGTTTTGCCGAAAGTCTGCGTAGTGCTGGTGACCTGCCCCCATATTCTGTACCACTGCCTATGTTAGGGCAGGTCAATAGTTCGACAGCAGCATTGTTGTACACTGAAAATGTCCACAAGCCCTCATTGTTCCATCCATGTAAATGCCAAAGATTTTCTGGGTGGGTGATAACCAGTTCGGGCTCTCCCACTTCGCATAGGCGTGTTGGTGGTGTGATCTCGGTTTGATCTGGTTCAACATCACCACCAAAACAGGTGGCGGCACTTGCACCGAGTGCAATAGCTGTAAATAGAACTGGATTCAGCTTATGTGTTTGTGCGTGTTTGTGCGTTTCATCATCATGCCAATGCTCCTTTTTAGCATATTCAACTCCAAGTCCAGATGAAGTCTTTGACCGATTCAAAGACTTCCACCCGATCACACACGAAATTGAGCATCGCTGCTTACGCCCGATGTCTTCATCGGGTTTAAGCGGGATCAGGAGTGGTTGGTCATCGGAAGAACCTGCTTAAGCTGCGCGTAAGCAGGGCACCCGCCAAGATAACTCGCTATCATCCGCCATGAGTTTAATAGTCACAGGCACCATCGGTATCGACACCATCGAAACCCCCGCAGGCGATCGGCATGAAGATCTGCTCGGCGGGTCGGCGGTTTACTTCGCAGCAGCGGCTTCGTTCTACACCCAAGCCAGATTGGTGGCGGCGGTGGGGGACGATTTTCCGCAGGCGTTTATTGATTCGCTCAATGACTTCGCCGGGCTTGATACAGCCGGGCTTGAGGTCCGCCAGGGGTCCAAGACTTTTCGGTGGGGCGGGAAGTATCACGATGATATGGATCATCGCGATACGCTCTTTACCGATTTGGGTGTGCTGGAAGAAGCCCCGCCTCCGGTACCTGAGGCGTATCGGGATTCGGAGGTCGTGTTCCTCGCCAACTCACACCCGATGGTGCAGCTCGGGATGTTGGAGCAGTTTCCCGATGCAAAGTTGTCTGTAGCGGACACGATGGACTTGTGGATCAACATCGCCAAGCCTGAGTTGACGCAGCTCTTGGGCAAGGTCGATGGGTTGGTGTTGAACTTCGACGAAGCCGAGTTGTATACCGGACATCGCAACCCGGTGACTGCGGGCAAGCATTTGTTGGAACTCGGGCCGAGGTTTGTGGTCATCAAGAAGGGCGAGCATGGGTGTATCTTGGTTCATAAGGATGGCCTCTGCGCCTTGCCGGCATATCCAACTGAGCATGTCGTCGATCCCACTGGGGCGGGCGATACATTCGCAGGCGGGTTGATGGGAAGGCTTTCCGCGAAAGGCGGGGATGATCTTGGATCGTTCGAGTCCGTCCGCGAAGCGCTGGCGCATGGGACAATCATTGCGAGTTTCAATGTCGAATCATTTTCGCTCGATCGGATGCGTGGGATTGAGAAGGGCGATGTCGATGCCCGGTTTACCGAGTTCGCCGAGATGATTCGGCTGGGTTGAGTCTCTTGTTCTCCTCCCCGCAAGCCCGGGGGGAGGAGAAAAGATGTACTCCGAAGGGCGACTGCCAATGTTTAACGGTAAGAAGAAACCGAATTGTGCTCCAGCGGATCGTTCGTATCTTGAGCCTTATGAGCAGGCGACGCGGGAACTTGGTGCGGGGTTCGAGGCTCAGTTGTGGATGAGTCGAGATGCGCAGAAGAAGCGGTTTGAGGTGCTCGATGAACTCGGACGGTTCTCGGATCGGGTGGTTGCCGATCTGGGGTGTGGGCAGGGGGATTTGGCGATTTACCTGTGCGAGAAGTATCAGCTTCACGAAGAGCGGGGCGAAGCTGGTTTTCCAAAGTCATATATAGGTATCGAAGGCGTGCAAGCGATGGCTGACCATGCGCGGACGCGGGCGATGGAGGCGGGGGTGCATCGTTCGATCTTCGAGTGCGCGGATTTTGTTGCAGACGAATCGCTTCCGGAGATGCTCGTCACCGATGCTGGGGTCGAGGTGTTTGTGTTCTCGGGTTCACTCAATACGCTGAGCATGGAGCAGGCCCAGGGCGTGCTCGACCGGTTCTGGTTGGCGTTGTTAGAAGCCAAGCGAGGCACGCTGATCTTCAACTTCCTCTCGAACCGGCACGATGCCGATCGTACCCCGGCGACGCCTCCAGCGGTGCGGTTTGACCCCGGCGTGATGCTCGATTGGGCGTTGGAGCGAACGCCGATGGTGCAACTCAGGCACGAATACCTCAAAGGGCACGACGCAACGATTGTGATGGATGTTGGTTGAGTGGGTCGATGCTTGTTCTATGAATAGAACAAGCAGACACACGATTGCCTTTTCTCTCGGTTTGCTGGCGACTTTGGGCGGGGCGTCGCTTGCCCAGAATGCGGATGATCCTCGGGTGCGGGTGATTTGGCCGCCGGAGGAAGCTGGGGCGGTAGCGAACTTTTTTTTCTCTGGCGATGCTTCTGTGGTTGTTGCACAGGGGAGTATGGATAATCAATCTGTTGGATTGATCGTGACGCTCCCTGAGCTCGGCGATGTGCTTTGGGATGCTCAGCGTGACGGATATATCAGGTCCAAGCTTGGTCGGTGACCGTGCGATCGGTGATGGTGGTGCCGATCAGTTTGTGATTGGGCCTGATGACGAGAAACGGAGATAGGCGGAGCGGGCGGCGAGGATGATTGCGATGGCGGCGGGGAATGAGAAAAGTACCGCCAATGAGGTGTGATCGAGATCAACAAAGATCCAGATGGCGGCATAGATCAGCCCGGCGATGACGAATAGCCAGCCGACGAATCGCTGGGTTGATGATGATTTCTTGGGTGTTGCGCACCCTGCCGAGCATGAACAAGCAGAGCCTGTGATTTTTTTAGGCATGTAGTTGCCCATGACCATGAGCATCAGTCCGATGTTGATGCCGATGATTCGCTTGGTGAGATCGCCATCGAAGAGTTCGAGTTCCTTGGCGAGTGTGGCGCTGGTCGAACCGAGCAGAAGCAGGCTCGCAAGGATAATGGCGAAGAGGATTTCATGGCGGGTTTTGGAGTTGATCCAGTCCTTGTTGGAGCATTTGTGCTTGGCGAGAAATTTGGTGGCGTTCCAGACGATGATGAACACGCCCATCATGACGAGTACAAGCGTGGAGGGCTGGGGTTTCATTGAGATCAGCGTCAGCGCGACAGCCGAGGTCAGGGCGATGACGGTGCTGGCGACGATTGTTTGGGTCTTTGGGTTCATCATGACTGAGTTTCCGTGGATTGTTTTTTAGGTGTATCTTCTTGTTGTGTGTTTTCTGATTGCTCGGTTGCTTTGACTTCAAGCCCGAAGACTTGGGCGAAACCGAACATGGCTTCTTCGAGGACGGACATCATCAGGTGGTAGGTGATGACGCGCCCTTTTTTGACCGGCTCGACAAGCCCGGCTTCTCGCAGAACCGCGAAATGGGCGGACATGGTGGGTTTGGAGACCGCGAAATGCTCGGCGAGTTCGCCAGCGGTCATGGGTCGCTCGCGGAGCAAGCCAAGCACCTTTCGGCGGGTTGGATCGGATAATGCCTTGAACACTTTATTCATATTCGCAATTTAGCCAAATATCTAAATATGTCAACCCAAAAAAGCCGTGATTCGTAAAAACCACGGCTCATAGGCTAAAAACAGCGATAATTTACTCGTCTTCCCAGATATTCAGGAAGCGTTTCGAGCCTTGTTTGCGGATCGAGTTGTCTTCGAGGATTTCTTCGGTGGTTTCGATGAGTTCTTCGCGGTGGAAGATCAGGGTTTCTTGCCCCTTGTCGTAGAACTTGAACTCGAGGTATTCATTGTCCGAGTCGCGGATGAGTTCGACGAGGTGGGCGAGGGAGTTGATCTTGGTGCCGTTGAGTGATTTGAGGGCAGGTTTGTAGGCGACATCGTACCCTTTGGTGATCGGGTGTGGAAGGAAATCGGAGACGAGCATGACGATCTCTTCGCCTTCAACACTGCGAACTTTGTCGGCTTTGAGTGCAGCAGGGTTGCCCTGCATGGCGAGGTAGGGGGTGTAGAAGTTCATGAGGTGCTCGCGTCGCGCGGGCGAGAAGACCAGTGGGCCGATGATGAAGTATTCGGGATAGGCGTTGCCGATCGAGGGGACCAGATCATCGCGTGATGAAGCGACAGGGATATCGAGCGATATTGATTCGCCTTGGCGTAAGACGGTGACGGGTACGGTGCCATCGGTTCCGAGTTTGGGGATCATGTACGCCCAGCTGAGTCGAAGGTTGTCATCGAGTGTAATCATTCCGGCGTTGTCGATGTCGTGCTCGCCGATGGTGTCGATGAGGTCCCAGGTTTCGAAGATGACTGATGGGTCTTCGGATCCATCGCCAGCGTAGAGAAGTCCGGTTTGCTCGGAGTCGAGTCCGAGCCAATCACGGAGGGCCTCGTTTTCTGCGGTTTGGAAGTTTTCCGCGAAAAGGCGGGGTCGTCCGTCATATTGGCCGTCTTCGATGTCTTCAAGGAAGGCGGTGACTTCTTCGACGGGGATGAGGTAGCCGATATTGTCTGCGGACTCAACGCCTGAGAAGACGACGCCAACGACTTGCTTGTTTTGAACCACAGGCCCACCGGAGTTGCCATGATTGAGCGCCGCATCGACTTGCACACGAAGCCCTGCGGTATCTTGGGCGTAGCCAATGAACTCAATCCGGGAAACGACACCCTCGGTGAGTGAGATTTGCTCGCCCCCCATTGGGAATCCGATGGCTTGAACGGTTGAACCGATTTTGGGGAGCGATTCGTTGAGTGTCAAAGGCGGGTGTTTGGTATGGAACTTCTCGCGATCAGATTCCTTGCGCAGTTCAATTACCGCCAGATCAATGCCTTGGGCGATGCCAACAACCCGAGCACGGAATTTGTCAGCGGAATTGGGAGGTTGAACAAAAATCTGCGACGCCATTTCGACAACATGGGCATTGGTCAGGATGCGGTTACCTTCGATGACGAACCCGGTGCCGGAGATCTCGGAAGGGGATTCTTTGGTCCACGGGGCCTCGAAGTTTGGGGCTCGATAAGTGGTGAAGATTTTGACGACGGAGTCGCGGATTTCCGCGGAATCATCCGCTTGAGCAAATGGTGAGAGGATCACGATCGTTGCAAGGGCCAGAAGAAAGGGAAAACGCATGTATACTCCTTTGTCATGATTGGTCATGGCGATTGGCCATGCAGCGGCTTGAGTGAGCCACTATGGTAGTGAGGCAAGTGGGCGGATTGTGAATCATTTACGATATCATCTCTCCGGAGCATCCGATGGGCGGTTCGGTACTCAAACTCGACACGCCGAGCGTTTTTGATCCAACAAGATGGTATTCGAGCCTTTTATCGGGTCAATTCGCGTTGGAGAAAGCGTGGTAGAAGGGGATCATGCCGTTCGCCGAACTTGTCCGGAGACATTACCAGAGTGGCAATGGACCTGACCTTGCACATTGGCAGGGACGAGCCTTGGGGTGAATCGTTTGCCATTGGAATGATGAAAAAACGCTGACAACCTGAGGAGGCTATCAGCGTGCAATGATACAGGATACAGAAAAGGATGGAAAGGGGCCTTGCGGTTCTCGCAAGGAACGCTTAGTCGAACACAGGCAAACCTGAAGGCACGCTCATGGGAATTGCGTGACGCAGGTCAATCGAGTTCGGATCAGTAAGTGCATGAAGGAACGCCATCAGGGCGTCAAACTCGTCATCCGTGAGGTGGGTCGCACCTAACTCATTGGCAGCAAGGATCCCAAGCACACGGTTTTTATCATTCATGACCACAAAGTCCTGTTCGGCCAAATCGTCACGATAGGGCAGTACTGCTTGGTCAGGGTCATAGTTGAGCAGCGACTCAACGGGATTAAGATGATGCCGAACAACAGCTTCGAGTGTTCCATAGGCGCCACTGTGTGTCCAAGGACCGGTCAACGCAACATTGCGAAGCGAAGGCACACGGAACTTGAAATTGTCAGCTGGATTGCCGGTCTCAGCACCAAGCCCAAGATCATCACGCCCGTCAGAGTAGCCCGGCTGATTATGACCTTTGCCAGGTCCGATCTGAGGCATCCCGATCGCGCGGAATTCGTGGTTTGTCTGGAATGGGCCAGAGTGACAATCTGCACACCCGGCCTGCCCGTAGAACAGCATCATGCCTTGGACCGCATTCATGGACATCGCACCCGAGTCGCCTCGCATGAAACGATCGAAAGGCGAGTTGTCCGCTCGCCCGACATCAAACTCATAGGCAGCGATTGCGTTGGCAATATGGGCATAGGTAATGTCCATCGGGTGATTGATATCATCGAATGCCTCGGCGAAGAGCTCAAAATATTCATTGTTCGATGCGACACGCTTGGTGAGGATTGACCAGAGTAGTTGGAAATCGCCAGCATCGGCGGCGTCAGCAACGGGGTTCTCACCAGGTTGACCAGCCATTTCGGTGGCCGAAGTGACTGGAAAACAGGCTTGAGCAGCAACAACAGAATCAAGCCCTGGAAGTAAGTCATCGCCTGCGGGAGTGTCAAACCCGGCCGGGTGGTGTGGATTCTCTGCGATCCGTCCGTCGTGCATCATTGTGTCGAACTCGAACGCACCGATGTTAAACACATGGGGAGCATTGCGAGGGACACGCTCGTGCACTGCGTCGTCGCCATATCCGGTATCGCGGACGGGACCGAGCCCCATCGCGCCCTCACCAATGGGAAGCGACAAACCATCGCTTGTATCGGTGGTCATGTTGTGGCAAGTCGCGCACGAGATATTCATATTTCCCGAAAGGATCTTGTCGTGAAACAGCAACTTTCCAAGTTCGGCCTGTTCGGGCACGACGGGACGGTAATCTGCATCGGTCGGCGCATTGGGCAACCAGCCTGCGTTGGCGACCGCTTCGCCCATCTCAAGCGAACGGATCATCTGGCGGAGCATGTCGCCTTGGGTTGGTGATGTATTGCCAGGCGATTGGCTGCGCGGCGCAGCCTTTTGGTTTTGTGTGGCGCTCTTTGTCGACTTCTGGTCCTTGGCAGGAACAACATTGGCATTGGCTGTTGAAACAAACAACAATGCGCAGCCAGCACCAACAGCGGACAGCAGAGTAAGCCCGGATTGGATGCGGTTTTTCTTCGTACTCATTTGGAAACCCCCAACAAGTCATTTTGCATGATCGGAGAGTCAATAACGGATGACTCCTCTATTCAAAATCAGTTTCGATCAATGCTCCTTCACAGCCTACCGAAATTGGACGCAAATTGGAAGTGGAAAAACCAAGAAAGTTCAGATTATTGAACTCGTTTCGAGTTTCATGAGAGGCAAACCAAGCAGAGACAAACAAGGTTGCATCGGCTTTAGGCTGGGTGTTGGTTTCCTATAAGAGGCCTCTTCGTACCCCTAGGTTCCATAGAGCCTATAAAAACAGGCATTGGCGCATTTCCTGAGGGTGCCTGGTGGATTGCAAGTATTTGTTTTTTCAGCAGCCGCAAGGTAAACGATCGTTTGTTGGGTGTCGTGTCGCCCGGGGAGTAAACGGTCGTTTCATCAGCAGAATTCAACTTCACAGACATGCGAAATTACAAGCGGGGTGGAGAGAGCGTACTGTTCCGAGTGATCTTGATGAGCCGAACTCGTTTGCAGTTGGTACACCATCCGATGGTGCGTTTTTCTTTCCGATTCGAGCCAACGGTCATGCCACCTGCATCGCGCAATGATCGTTGGCGAGAACACTTCGGGCAAACGAGCATCCATTCATCATGCGCTCGGTCATTCATACACGAACCCGTTCATGCTTGGGCGTATGCTCGGCCAGGTCTTGCAACGCCGTCACATCCCAGAACCCGGCTTTGAGCGCTTCGATCGCGTGGATCGCCTGCGATGCTGCGGTTGCGGTGGTAATCATTGGGATGCCGAGTCGAACAGCCGTCGCGCGGATGTTGCCCTCGTCGGTCTGCCACCCGGTGCGCGTTGGGGTGTTGATGACGAGTTGAATCTCGTTGTTCTGCATCAGGTCGATGACATTTGGGCGGGCGCCTTCTTGGATCTTCTGAAGAATCTTTGGGCGCAGGCCATGCTTGGTGAGCAACTCGCCGGTGCCTTTGGTCGTGAAGACCTTGAAACCCATTGCCATGAGTGAACGGACGATGGGAACGATCTCTTGGCGATCATCTTCGCGCACCGAGACGAACACGCCGCCTTCGGTGGGGAATGATGTCCCCGCGCCGAGCATCGCTTTGAGATACGCATTGGGGAGTGAGGCATCGACCCCCATGACCTCGCCGGTGGATCGCATCTCTGGGCCGAGCACAAAGTCTACGCCCGGGAACTTCTGGAACGGGAAGACGGGTGCCTTGACCGCGTAGTACCCGGTGTCGGGAATCTCTTGAGCATTTTGTTCTTTGAGCGAAATCCCCATCATCGCTTTGGCAGCGATCGCAGCCCACTGCGTGCTCTTGGCCTTGCCAACATAAGGCACGGTTCTTGATGCACGCGGGTTGACCTCGATGATGTAGACCTGATCGTCCTTGAGCGCCATCTGCACATTCATCAACCCGCAGACACCGAGTTCAGTCGCGAGTTTGCGGGCGGTGTCTTTGACCTCTTCGAGAATCGCTGGGCGAAGATTGCAGGTCGGGATCATGCAGGTCGAATCTCCCGAATGTACCCCGGCGTGTTCGATGTGCTCCATGACCGCCGCGATCAGGGCGGTACCATTCTTGGTAGAACGGGCTTCCAGCCCGTTGTCTTTTTTTCCCTCCTGGACTGGTTCGGATTCTGAAGAAACGGGCTGGAAGCCCGTTCTACCAGAGGAGAAATCCGCGACGACATCGACATCCAACTCGATTGCCCCGTCGAGGAACTGGTCGATGAGAATCGGTGCATCGTCGAGTCCTGACGCATCGACAGCCGTCGCCATGTAGTGGCGCAACGCTTTTTCGTCTGGGCAGATTTCCATGCCTCGCCCGCCGAGGACATAACTTGGACGGACGAGCACCGGGTACGAAATCCGCTCGGCGATCGTAACGGCTTCATCAATCGAGCGAGCAATGCCCGATGCTGGGCGTTTCAAATCGAGTTTGGTCAACAGTTGATCGAACCGATCACGGTCTTCGGCGCGGTCGATCGCATCGAGTTTGGTGCCGATGATGGGCACGCCGGCGAGATCGAGCCCGTGGGCGAGGTTGAGCGGGGTTTGGCCACCGAACTGGACGATGGTGCCAAGCATCGTGGTGCTGAGCTTTTCCGTCACATTCAACACATCTTCGAGCGTCAAGGGCTCAAAAAACAGCAAATCACTCGTGTCGTAATCCGTCGAAACCGTCTCCGGATTCGAGTTGATCATCACCGCGTCATGCCCGAGTTCTTGGGCAGCGTAGGCGGCGTGGACGCAGCAGTAGTCGAACTCGATGCCTTGCCCGATGCGGTTGGGGCCGCCGCCGAGGATGATGATTTTTTGCTTGAGGGTTTCGTCAGCCAACAAGCGCTCATGCAACTCACATTCGGGTGCGATGTCGATCGTGTTGCCTTGTTCGTCGACGCGTTTGGAACCGGGTTGGTAGGTCGAGTAGTAGTAGGGGGTGATCGCTTCGAACTCGGCGGCACAGGTATCGACACACTTGAACACCACTTCGACGCCGAGGGCTTTGCGTTTGTTGCGAACGGCCAAGATGGTCTTGGAACTGATCTCGCCGAGGTAGAGATTGGCGAGTTGGGCATCGGAATAACCCAGTTGCTTGGCGCGTTGCATGAGCTCTTTGGGCATCGCATCGAGCGAATCGACGGCTGCCAGTTCGCCCTCGAACTGCACCAACTCATCGAACTGATGAATCCAGAACGGGTCGAGCCTGGTGAGTTGGCATACTTTTTCGACACCCCATCCCATCTTGAGCGCGTAGCGGATGAAGTGCATCCGCCCTTGCGAAGGTACGGAGAGTTTGCGTGTCAGCGTATCGTCGGCGATGGGCCATTCGATCACCTGTCCGTCAGCGGTGCGCCCGTCCTTGGATTGCTTGGCTTGCAACCATTTGTCGTTTTTGTCGAGTCCGAGTCCAAAGCGTTTGACATCCATCGAGCGGATGACCTTCTGGAAGGATTCCTTGAATGTCCGTCCGATGGCCATCGCCTCGCCGACGCTCTTCATCTGCGTCGTCAGCGTTTCATCGGCTTCGGGGAACTTCTCGAAAGTCCACCGTGGCATCTTGGTGACGATGTAGTCGATCGATGGTTCGAAGCACGCGCTGGTGGTGCCGGTGATGTCGTTGCGGAGCTCGTCGAGCGTGTATCCGATGGCGAGTTTGGCCGCGATCTTGGCGATGGGGAATCCGGTCGCCTTCGAGGCCAGCGCTGAACTGCGCGAGACACGCGGGTTCATCTCAATCACGACCATCTCGAATGGTTTGTGGCCATGCTCGTCAGGCTTAGGATTGGGGTTGATCGCAAACTGTACATTTGAGCCCCCGGTCTCGACGCCCACGCCTCGCATGATTTTGAGCGAAGCATCGCGCAGCACTTGGTATTCTTTGTCGGTGAGTGTGAGGATCGGGGCGACGGTGATCGAGTCGCCGGTATGGACTCCCATTGCGTCGATGTTTTCGATGCCACAGACGATGATGCAGTTGTCGTTTTTGTCGCGGACGACTTCGAGTTCGTACTCTTTCCATCCGATGAGTGATTTATCGACCTGCACCTGCCCGATCATCGAAGCACGCAAGCCACGATTGACGAGTTCCTCAAACTCAGCGTGGTTGTAGGCGATCCCCCCGCCCCACCCGCCAAGTGTGAAGGCCGGTCGGATAATCGCAGGCAGCCCGACCTGCTTGAGGAATTCGGTTGCTTCGTCAAGGGTTTCGACGGTCTGAGATTCGGGTGTAGCCAGGCCCAGTTCATTACAGATATTGGAAAAGGTCTGCCGGTCTTCGGCCTTATGAATGACTTCGCGCGAGGCTCCGATCATTTCGATGTCGTACTTCTGGAAGATGCCATCGTCAAAGAGTTTGCATGCGCAGTTGAGCGCGGTTTGCCCGCCGAGTGTCGGAAGCACCGCGTCGATCGGCGTGCCCCGTTCGATTTCCTTGAGAATGATCTTTTCAACCGTTTCAGGGGTGATCGGTTCGATATAAGTTCGGTCAGCGAAGCTTGGGTCGGTCATGATCGTCGCGGGGTTCGAGTTGACCAAAACCACGCGATACCCTTCATCATGCAAGGCTTTGCAGGCTTGTGTGCCCGAATAATCAAACTCGCACCCTTGTCCGATGACAATTGGTCCGGAACCGATGAGCAGGATCGTCTCGAGATCGTCGCGTCTGGGCATGATTGGCGGGTCCCATATCTATCTGTTATCGATCTGTTGTGGCGTTTGAGGCTAAACCGCTTGAGTATACACATCCATTTGCCCAAAACACCGGATCGGACCTCGCAAAGCGAGAAACTGATGCATTGTATCGATCAGTTGTTCGGGCAGTGGATGAACCGGGGCGTTTGGAAGCCGTAGGATGATGGCAGGCGATCCATTTCGCCGATTCAAGAACCGGGTCAATACACCCGCTGGAGAGCCTCATCATGTGTGGAATCGTCGCCTACATAGGGAACAAACCCGCCCAGCAACTCCTTCTCGAAGGGCTCAAGCGCATGGAATACCGGGGGTATGACTCGGCAGGTATTGCGATGCTCGAACCCGACGGACTTGGTATTATCAAGGCGGTTGGGCGAGTTTCGAAGCTTGAGTCTAAAATTCATGAGAAAGGTGATTTCACCGGCACCCTCGGCATCGCCCACACCCGATGGGCGACCCACGGCAAAGTCACCCTCGCCAATGCTCACCCCCATCGTGATAGCAACCACGGCATCTCCTTGGTTCACAACGGGATCATCGAAAATTACGCTTCTATTCGTACCTTGCTCGAGGAACGCGGACATGCGTTCCATACCGAGACCGACACTGAAGTCCTTGGGATGTTGATTTCCCATTTTTATGATCTCGAAAGTGGGATGGATCTTGAAAAATCGGTCCAAGCATCGCTGCGTGAAGTGCGCGGGGCCTATGCAATTGCAGTGATCTGCGCCAATGAGCCTGATGTCATGGTGTGCGCCCGTAAGGGTTCGCCGTTGTTGGTGGGGATCGGTTCAGGTGAATACATCGTTGCTTCGGACCCCGCTGCGATTGTCGCCCATACATCGACAGCCGTCACACTCGATGATTACTCCGTCATCCGCATCACCCGCGAAGGGTTCCGCACGACGACGGTAAACAACGAAGAGCTGACCCCAAAGGAAATGCAGCTCGAAATGGAACTCGATCAGATCGAGTTGGGCAGTTTTACCCACTACATGCAGAAGGAAATCTTCGAGCAACCCGAAGCCCTTCGCACCTGCATAAAGGGTCGGCTTGACAAAAACGAAGGCCGAATCGTCCTCGGCGGGCTGATGGGTTTGTCCAAAGAACTCGTCAAATCCAAACGCATCATTCTCACCGCCCAAGGCACCGCATTGCACAGTGCCATGATCGGCGAGTACCTGCTCGAAGACCTCGCCAAGATCCCCGCCGAGTGTCAATACGCTTCCGAGTTCCGCTATCGCAACCCGATCATCGAAGACGGCTCAGTCATCGTCGCGGTGTCGCAGTCGGGTGAAACCGCCGATACCCTCGCGGCCCTCCACGAAGCCAAAGATCGCGGAGCCTTATCGCTCGGCGTGATCAATGTCGTCGGCTCGACGCTCGCCCGTGATACCGATGCCGGGGTGTATCTCCGCGTGGGCCCAGAGATCGGCGTCGCGTCCACCAAAGCATTCACCGGGCAAGTCGCTGTCCTGACCATGATTTCGCTTTTCATGGCGAGAAGACGCATGATGTCGCCCGAAGCGTCCGCCCGATTGATGAAAGAGTTCGAGACCATCCCCGACAAGATCGAACAAGTCCTGGCCACCAACGACCGCATTCGCCAGATCACCGAAAAATATGTCCACCGCGACAACTGGCTCTTCCTCGGCAGAGGCTACAACTACCCGACCGCGATGGAAGGGGCACTCAAACTCAAAGAAATCTCCTACATCCACGCTGAGGGCATGCCCGCTGCCGAGATGAAGCACGGCCCAATCGCCCTGATCGACGAAGGCATGCCCGTCGTCTTCATCGCCAACCAAGGCAACCAGTACGACAAGGTGATGAGCAACATTGAAGAGGTTCGATCAAGAGGCGGGCATGTCATCGCCGTCGCCACCGAAGGCGACGAGCAGATCAAGACGGTCGCCGAGGATGTGCTCTATGTTCCGGCCGTCGAAGAATGCCTGAGCCCAATGGTGACGGTGGTGCCATTGCAGTTGCTGGCGTACCACGCCGCGGTCCTGCGTGGGCACGATGTCGATAAGCCGCGGAACCTGGCAAAGTCGGTGACGGTGGAGTGATGGGTAGGAAGAAGCCTTGGTGCTTTCGTGCAGCGACGCGACAAGAGAAAGAAACCGTCAAAGATAAGGATGTCTGGAAGCATTCACATCGTATGTTCTGGGGCGGAATACTCCAGGTTATGTCGATCACAAACTATGGCTCTGTGTGGGTGGCGCTCGCAATGCTGCATTTTGGGCCGAGTCAGTATCCAGAGGATGATCTCTATGCGCCAGGGTTTTGGGAAGTTGCTTGGCCGTTAGTTGCGATAGCGACAGGAGTTTGTGGTGCAATGTTGTTGATCTCTTTCATGATGACATTACCCGGCAAAGCGAAAATGAAACGAGCCTTGATTCCGATCCGCTGCCAGCGCTGCCCCAAATGTTTCTACGACCTCTCCGCCCGCCCGCGCGAAATCGACACTTGCCCAGAGTGCGGCATCATCGCCCCCTGCCGCGAATGCGTCCGGCTGTGGTGCAAACTCCTGCGATCCCGGTTCTAGGTTCTTATCGGACACTCCAAAAACTTCACCTTCCCAGACGGCATGTCTTCAGTTCGATAATCAGCGTGACGATATATCGGACAATACTGGAGTCCGATATGAGCGCATTGCAGCCTCACAACCCCCACACCCCCCACACCCTGACTCACACGCAAATGCGTGTGATCAATCGTCGACCCGTTGAGGTATTGCCCAAGCCAGACCTGACCACCCAACGGCTGATCTTTCGCCTGCTGCTCCCCAATGACGAAGCATCCTTTATAGATGCGATCAATCGTGATCGGTCGAATCTTCGCCGATGGATTCCCCTTACGCATGAAAACGAATCCGATGCGCATTTCTTCAAGCGCACCATGATCAAAGCCCGCATACAGAATGTCGAAGGCGCCGCGTGGCGGCGTGGAGCATTTATCGACACTGGCCCAGACGAAGGGCGATTTGTTGGCATGTTCAATCTCATCAAGATCGAGCGAGGGCTTGAGTGGACCGCCGAAGCCAACTGGTGGGTCGATGCCGATCTTGCCGGGCAGGGCTACGCCACCGAAGCGGTCCAGGGGATGATTGATTTCGCCCTCGCCGAGCATCCGGTAGGACTTGGTCTTCACCGTGTCCGCGCCCAGATCTGTAGCGACAACCCGGCATCCGTTCGGATCGCCCAAAGATGTGGGTTCACCAAAAACGGTGCCCGCGACCTGCTTGAAATCAACAAAGCCCTCGTTGCCCACGACGAGTATGAATGCTGGGCAAACTGAGCCGTCGGCCAACCGAAACCCAAACACTTGAACGCTCACCAGAGACTCGGCCGAGAAATTTTCAAAGTTATCAATGCGCCAGATACTGAATTGTTGACAGGTGATTTGCCAAACCCGCAAACGCGCGTAAGGGTATGGTTTGCAGTGGTTTAGGGCGGCGTGAAAGTGCCGCGCATACTCTAATTGGGGCCGATTGAATCGATCGAGATCAGGTCCGCAATTTGCCTTTTTCGGGTCGGCTCCTAGGGTTTCCACCAACGCAAATTTCCTTGCCAACCGATGTCGAAGGCACACATCCGGTGTCGGCAAGTTCTGATCAGAGGGCACCTTATGGCTGCAGTGAGCTTCGATAGTCGGACACTTTCCGTTGATGGCAAACGAATTTGGATCGTCTCAGGGTCCATCCACTTCCAGCGTACCCCACGCGATGAATGGGCCGATCGTATTCATCAAGCCAAGCACGCCGGGCTCAACACCATCGAGACGCCCATTTTTTGGAACCTCATCGAGACTCGCCCGGGTTCGTACGATTTCAAAGACAACAACGATATCCGTCATTTCGTCAAACTCATTGCCCAGGCGGGTATGTACTGCATCCTTCGCGTGGGGCCCTATGTTGGCGAAGGGTGGGACTTGGGCGGACTGCCCGCATGGCTGCTCAATATTCCGAATCTCGAAGTCCGCAAACCCAATCAACCCTATCTTGAAGCGGTCGGGAAATACTTCAATACCCTCGCCAAACAGGTCAAAGATTTACAAGCATCGGTCACCAAAGGGGCGCCGATTATCATGATCCAGAACGAGGCCCATTGGAACTGTGGTGATCCCATCGCAGCCAAAGGCTACCTTGGCGAGCTGAGACGCTACCTCCGCGAAGCCGGGTTCACCGTTCCCAAGATCAACGCCAACAACCTCTGGCAAGGGGTCGAAGGCGATATCGACGGATGGTCAGGATCAGGAGACATGTTCGGGATCATGCGCCAGCTCACCGCGGTGCGCCCGGATCAGCCTGAGATTGTCATCGACTATGGCCCAAAATCCCGCCCGGTCTTTGCTCATCCGATGCCCGAGCCTCTTGACGGGCTGACCTACCAGCGCCAGCTCGCAGAGATCATGTGCGCTGGTGGGCAGTTTAACCTCTCAAACTTTGCATCAGGCACCTCGTTTGGGTTCCATGGAGCAATGGCACCTGAGGGCGCTTTCAATGCCTATATGCCAACTCAAGACGCCAATGCCCTATTCGATGAGCACGGACGAACCACTCGGGTCTACACCGGCGTGCGTCGATTGATCATGTTCGCATCGAGCTTTGCTCGTGTTCTTGCCCATACCGAGCACGAAGCACCGCCAATCGTTATTGATCCGGCATCGGATGAGAGTTCGATTAACGGACATGTCGTGATTCATATGCGGGGCACACAGGGGTCGGTAATCTTTATCTTTTCGCCGCCCAAGTCCAAAGCGGGCACCTTGAATCTCCTGCTCTCCGATGGCGCCTCGCTGCCGGTCCGACTCGGACACCAGCGTGTCCATTGGTGCATGTTCGATGTCAATCTCTCTCCATCGCATACCCTTGACTACACATCGCTCAACACGCTGACCGCCACTGACAATGCCTTAGTCGTCTTTGGCGCTGCGAATGCCATCGGCGAGGTGTCAATCAATGGCACCCCCATGGAAATCGAAGTCCCCAAAGGACGCAAACCTTTGGTGGTCGACCATGAGGGCATCACGCTGGTGATTGTTTGTGATGAAATGGCGGATGAAACCTATGTTCATGAGGGCCACATCTATGTTGGTGTTGCAGGGGTAACGCCTGATGGACAACCCATCCCTTCAACCAACGGCAAGTCCCACACACACATCGACCCCAAGGGCATTGCCAAAACCCACAACACCAAATATGTCGAAGGGTACGCTCAGGAAAAACTTCCCAAAATTAATATCGGCAACTGGGAACGGGCAACACCTGACGAACATATCGAAGGCAACAGCCCGCGCTATGCTCAAATTCCAGGGCCTGCCGATCTCTCCGAACTTGGCACTCCTTATGGCTATGGGTGGTACAAAGTCACAATTAAAAATAGTGCATCAAAGAAACTCAAGGTCATTGCGCCCGAATCGAGTGATCGTGTTTCGGTTTTCCTCGATGGTGAGCATGTCGGGATCTTTGGCGATGGTCCGGGGGCTCAAGATATGCTTACCTTCTCGATGAAGAAGGGGGGGCAAGAGCTGGTTATGCTTGCTGATAACATGGGGCGCGTGGACTCAGGGTCCGATATGACCGGGCATAAAGGTGTCTTCGGGCACCTGATTGAGCAGGTGTCTTTCAAGGTCGCCAAACCCAAAATCGAGATTCGTGATCCAATCGAAATTCTTGGATACCGTACGCCGGTCTTTGGGCTCCAACTCGGCGATTCCACCCTTCCGGATCGTATCACTTGGTCATTTAAGCATCTCAAGAAATCTTCGATCGTGGTTGATCTTCCGCCTTTTCGTGTGCGGACGATGGTTATCCTGAACGATGAACCCATCAGACTTTACGACGCAAATCGTCGTCAGCGTTTGGTGCTTGATCATGAAACGATCAAGCGGGGCAACAATATCCTCGAACTGGCTTTCGAGGACAACGCAATTTCGCACGACGGCGAAACCTATGTTCGAGAAGCCCTCGAACTCTTTGTGCAGAAAGGGAGCTTCTTCGAAGCATCTCATGCGATTACCGCTTCGGGTGAATGGGCATTTGCCAAATGGGAGCCTCCTGCCGAGATCGAGTTTGACGCGATGCCCAAGGGCAAGCTCACCAAAGCCGATAAGCCAGCGTGGTGGAGGTCATCGTTCGAGACACCGGAAGTCAAAGTCGCGATGAGTCTTGATCTTGCAGGTATGACCAAGGGGCAGGTGTATCTCAATGGTCAGGCACTGGGGCGATATTTCGTTGCGACCAAAGATGCCAAAGCCATCGAGCCTGCAATTCCCTTGGCGATTCCTAATGCGTGGCTTAATCCAAAAGCTCAGAATGAGTTGACGATCTTTGATGAACATGGGGCATCACCAGCCAAGGTCAAAATCATCGTCGATCGGCTCTGATTTTGTGCTTGGCCCTGAATCTCGCGTATGAATGTATTTGCTTAAAGTGTATGGATGGTTTTTGTGAGTAGAGCTCGGTATGCTCCGTTATGAAGAGTTCACCAAGAGTCGGAACACAATCGCTCTGGCAGCAGGCAGCCTCCTACGCTGCCCGAGCACATAATCATCAGTATCGCAAGGATAAAAAGACGCCTTATGTCGCCCATCCTTTTCGGGTGGCGATGGTTGTCTCGCATGTCTTTGGGTGCGACGACGAAATTGCGCTCTGCGCAGCTTTGCTCCACGATACGATCGAAGATACTCGTACCGACTATGATGCGATCGAGAAGCGCTTCGGCGTTGAGATTGCCGACTGTGTAGCCTCGCTGACCAAAAACATGCTCTTGCGCGAATCAAAGCGTGAAGCCGATTACGACAAACGCCTTGCCCACGGACCATGGCAGGCCAGATTGGTCAAGCTTGCCGATGCCTATGACAACGGGCTCGATATTCCCCGTGATTCAATGCGGAAAAAGTGCATTGACCGGTGCAAACGAGCCATTAAACTTACCAAGGACGATACCAACTACGACTCGATCGTCACTGGACGCCGAGCGGTTGCACAGGTACTCGAAACACTCGAAGCAGTCTGAGCAAAGATTATCCTTGGCACCGAGCCGATTCGAGCGCCGAGAGTAGTTCATGCTGATGCTCATCGAGCCAGATGGATTTGCGGGCGACTGCGACGAGCATCGCATCGGATGTTCCGTTGGCTGTTGCCTGATTCGCTGACGGGATCGAAGCGAGTGCTTCGTCGATCATCACCGCAGGCATCAGTCCCAGGCAGTGCTTGAGCGCGCATGCTGATGGGATTTGGCAGTGGTACCCTCGCCAGAAATGGACAAGGGCAACTCGATCGGGGGCTGGGTCGCAGATTTGGGCACGCTGGCCGGGCGTAGGGGGTTTGAGCGAAAAGTGAACCATTGCTTGGGCGACCTCACGCAGGCGCGATCCCACGCGTGTGTTGTCAAAATCGCACACCGCGACGATCTCGGTTCCACGATAGATCATGTTTCCCGGATGCCAATCACCGTGGACCAGTGCGGGGTGCTGAGCATTGGCTTGGGCAAGCTCGCTGCCATATTCCAGCAGTCGGCGGAGATGATTGCGCTGATTCGTGTCGATGTCCGCCCCCAGATAATCAAGGAGCTGGACGCGGTTCAGATCAATCGGCGTGGGTTCGACCGCGGGCTCGAAACTTGTTGGGATCGTATCGAGTGCTTGGTGCACCTCGCCGAGTAAAGCCCCAGCTTGCTGGGCATGGGCACCGATCATTGCAGGGGATCGATTGAAGCACGCGCCTTCGATATACACAAAGAGTTCGTAGATATGATCCCCGAACTGTACCATCGAGTTGTTGTTCGCCGAGGTCCCCACCAAAGGCGGCACGCATACTCCACGCTCAAGACACCCGAGGATGACCTCATGTGAAAAGGCCACAACCTCGGGTAGATCAAGTCCACGGGCTCGGCGTTTGAGCAAGAACTTGCCTCGATCCGATTCGATGATCACCTTGGGTGAATACACCGACCCGGCAGCAAGCTCGGCGATCGAATGGATCGTACCAAGGGCATAATTTCCAAGGACCCGGTCAATCTCACGCTGACTGAGCTGTTGGCGTGATGACATCGCGGGAGCTCCATTGGATGAAAAGCAGATGAGAAGCAGATGCAAACGGAAAATGGACGGAATTGATTACTCGGCGTTCTGGACCTGCTCTTTGATCCGATCAATCGCGCCCTTGATCTCGACAATCAGCCGACTCATCTTCGCATCAGGACTTTTGGATGCGATGGTGTTGGCTTCACGCAAAAGTTCTTGGGCGAGGAAGTCCATGGTGCGCCCCAGTGGGCGATCACCATCATCGCTGAGCAAATCCTTGAAGTGGATCAGGTGTTCGGAGAGTCTGGCAATCTCCTCGGCGATATCCGTTTTCTCTGCATACACCGCGATCTCGCGGATCAAATCCGCCTGCTCGATTTCGGCACCTGCATCGGAAATCAGCGATTCCATTCGTGACTTGAGCCGGCTCTGGTAATCGGCAATCACCCGTGGCGCAATTTCGGCGATCTGATCGAGCCGCTCAGAGATCATGTCCAAGTGTCCGATCAAATCATCATGAAGGGCGACCCCCTCGCGGGTGCGCATGGCGACAAGGTGCTCGAGGGCCAGTTCGACGAGCGGGCGAATCGCAGCTCGTGCTCGTCTGAGCCGAGATTCTTCATCGCTTGGCGGACCCAATACTCCGGGGAGATTGACCAACTGGGCCACCGAAACCGATTGAATTGGTGTGCCGATCGAGTCGGCGATTTGTTGGGCGTATTTACGCAAGGCGGGCCCGTTGATCTCTTGAGCCGCCCCCTCGTCGGTTTCGGTGCAGTTGATCGTCACCGTCACTGAGCCTCGTGAGATCGACGCGCGGATGATCTGCTCGATCTCAGGTTCAAGGGTCGCCAGCCGATCGGGAATCCGGATCGAGGTTTTGAGGAACTTGTTGTTGACTGAACGCACCTCGACACTATAAACCGAGCCAGCGTCGCTGCTCGATGCGTCTCCAAATCCGGTCATGCTTCGAATCACGAACAATCTCCTGTGCGATCAGAATAGATGATCGTTGGGTGGGTTCTGCGGGGCGATGGTATTATTCATCACCCGTGGGCAGGTCAGCCTCAGCGGGCGCATCACCAGTGCTGTTTTGAATATTTTCTTGAGCATTTTCCCCGATGTCCTGCTCATCGAGCGGATTTTGGGCCGCGTCGGCAGCATCCGTTTCATCGGCTGGGGTATTCTCTGGTGGGGCAACCATGCGCACGGGGAGATTGGCCGGATCGGCTGGTCGTGTGGCAAAGTTGAGCACAATGGCAAATCCAACAAAGGCGACAAAGATACTGATCGTGGCCCAAGTCAGCACATCGCCGGTCTTGGTACCAAAGGCCGTCTGCCCCGCTCCGCCGCCGCCACCAGAACCAAAGGCCCCGCTGAGCCCGCCACCCTGAGGACGCTGGATCAGTACCAACAAGATCATCACGATCGAAACCAAAAGGAACAACCCAATGAGCAGGTTGGTCACCACCGGATTGAACGCGGCGAGCGATAAGCTTGCCAGCGAGGGTATGGTGTGGATGGTCGAGATGGATTCAGTCATTTGAGCGGAAATCGGCACACGCTGCTCCTCAAGGATCGGGTCATGGCATCATACAAAATGGATTCATACATGCGGAGGCAAGTCTAGGCGCATGAGAAGATTACTTCAGCATCACTGTGCAGAGAGATGCCTGAGTATCAACCAAACATCACCAATTCATGAATTTGGGTCGATCAAACCGCCTGTGTTGCCCCGGCTTGGACAATGGCAAGGAAATCCTCCGCCGTCAGTGAGGCCCCGCCGATGAGTCCGCCGTCGATGTCGGGCATCGCCATGAGTTCATTGGCATTGCCTGGCTTCATTGACCCGCCATAGATGATCCGTATCGCCTCACTTGCTCGCTGATCGTACATTTGGGCGATCAATGCCCGAATATTGGCATGGGCATCTTGAGCATCGTCGGGGGTGGCCGTTTTGCCTGTGCCGATCGCCCAGACCGGCTCGTAGGCGATGACCACCTTGTCCAACTCGTCTTTGCCAACTCCGGCCAAGCCTGCTCGGATCTGGGATTCATTGACCGCATCGGTCTGCCCGTTTTCGCGTTGTTCGAGTGTTTCGCCGACACAGAGTACCGTGACGAGCCCATCGGCAAGGGCGGCCTTGGTCTTGAGATTGACCAACTCATCCGTTTCTCCGATCACATGGCGTCGTTCGGAGTGTCCCGTCAGGACGGATTGGACCGGGCAATCTTTGAGCATCCCGGTCGAAATCTCGCCGGTGAAGGCGCCGCAGGGCTCATGCCAGCAGTCCTGGGCACCGATGAGCATATCGGACCCTTCGCACCGGGCAGCGATCTCACGGAGATACACAAACGGCGGATAGACCGTCACTTCCACCAAATCACCCTTGAGCCCATCTTGCAGAGCGTCGATGAGGGAGATGCCCTGGGACGCATTGGTATTCATTTTCCAGTTGCCGCCGACGAATGGGGTGCGCTGTTGGGTCATTGTGTGGATTCTCCGATCGGGTGGATTGATACCATAGCCTGAGGGATATGATTTGGCCAAGCCTTGAGCGAAGTCTAGGAATCTTGAATTTGGAGTGTGATAAAGATGGTCAGTGATCCCCAAGCGTATATTGATGTCGACATTGCCATTATCGGAGGCGGGCCCACCGGCTCGACCGTCTCGACCCTGCTGCGCAAATACAATCCTGACCTTTCGGTCATGATTCTCGAAAAGACCAAGTTCCCCCGTGAGCATGTCGGCGAGTCTCAGCTCCCCGGGATCAGTGCCATCCTTGATGAAATGGGGGTTTGGGATACGGTCGAAGCGGCCAACTTCCCCGTCAAGCTCGGCGGATCTTACACTTGGGGCAAAGATGCCGAGGCATGGGATTTTGACTTCTACCCGGCAGAGGAGTTCGTCGACGAAGAACGACCCGCCCAATACAAAGGCCAACGCCGACACACCGCCTTCCAGGTCGAGCGGGATCGGTACGACGAAATCCTCCTTCGCCATGCCCAATCCGTCGGCGTCGATGTCCATGAAGAAACACTTGTCCGTGAAGTCCTCAAAGAGGGCGATCGTGTTACCGGGTTCAAGCTCGATTCAGGGCAGATCGTCCGTGCTCGTCATTATGTCGATGGATCGGGTGATGCAGCCATCCTTCGGAAAGCGATGGGCGTTGAAACTCGGGCTCCAACCCATTTGCGCAATGTTGCTTTTTGGGATTATTATGACAATGCCAAGTGGGCCATTGAGATTGGCATCGGAGGCACCCGTGTCCAAGTCCGATCGCTGCCCTATGGGTGGATTTGGTTCATCCCCCTCGGACCATCCAAAGCTTCCGTTGGTTTTATCTGTCCAAGTGAATACTACAAAGCATCCGGGCTCTCGCCCAAAGAGCTTTTCCTCAAAGCGGTCGATGAGCAAAAGGAAATCAACGCTTTGTTGGTCGACGCCAAGAGTGCCACCGGAGGCAATGTTCTCACCACCAAGAACTGGTCGCAACTGGCCGACCGACTCACCGGCGAGAACTGGTGGATCTGTGGCGAGTCCGCCGGGTTCGCCGATCCGATCCTCGCTGCTGGCATGACCCTTGCCCATGGCACCGCCCGCGAGGTCGCCTACAGCATCCTCGAAGTCGAACGAGGCGAAATTGACCCCGAATGGATCAAATCCCAGTACGACGAAAAGGGACGACGCAACATCAATCAGCACATCCGCTTTGCGGAATATTGGTACGCAGCCAATGGGCGATTCACCGATTTGCAGGACTATTGCAAAGACATCGCCAAAGACGCCGGGCTGAATCTCAACCCCGCCCAAGCATGGCGATGGCTTGCCCAAGGGGGATTCACCAACCAGCGCATCGACCAGGCCGGGTTCGGAGCTTTCGATGTGGGTTCATCCAAACAACTCATCGAACGATTCAGCGGCAAAAAATCCAAATTCACAATCTCCAAACTCAACGATTTTACCCTCAACTTGGCCAACGCAGAAGAAATCTACCAGAGCGAACTCAAAAACGGACGGATCAACCGCGTGAAGTGCTACAAACGCGCCGATACAATTCTCCCTATGACGGGCGCATGGAAAGCGGTCATTGATGTGCTCAAACAAGAGTCAGACCTCGAAAAAATCTACAACATGCTTGTCGAATCCATCGCACGGACAACCATCGGCGGCGCCCAAGGCATCAGCATCTTCGTCTACATGCAGGCCCTCGAAGTGATGGTCAATGAAGGGTGGGTTATTGGCAAACTCAAAAAATCACGCCCAACCTTGAGCATCGAGGTCGGCGGACGATTGATCCGCTCCGAGTCCGATGCACGCGAAGCGCTCAAAGATGCCAAAGCGACGGTCAAATTTGCGGTTGAGCATTCAAACTTGGAAGAGTAATTTGGAAGAGTAGAGCTCACTTGCTTGCAGGCACAGGTCGCTCAGGATCAGGTGTGCCTTTGCTGATCGGAGCTTCTGCATCGCACTTGCGAGGTTTGATATCCTGAGCTTCTTCGTTCATTTGCGATTGACGAGCGACCTTGATCGCATACACCCCGATGTACGATGCGATCATCAGCACCAGCGCATAGATCAATCGCCCGCGGAAGTAGCTGAGCATCACGCCGAGCAAGCAAAATACGATCCCGATCCCATAGAGTGTAAAGACCGCACCCTTGACGCCAAAGGCTCGCTTGAGCATATGGTGCAGATGATCCGCATCAGGATCGGACATCTTCTTGCCTGCGAGTTTTCGACGAATAATCGCCAAGGCGGTGTCGATGATGGGGATGGCGTAGATAATCAATCCGGCAGCCACCAGCCAAGTTTTGCCGGTATCACCAAGTGAGAGAATCACCACCGCGCTGCAATATCCCAAGAGCAACGAGCCCGTATCGCCGAGGAAGATCGATGCGGGATTGAAATTGTGGGGGAGGAACCCAAGGCATGCCCCGAGCACCGCAAGTCCAAAGATGATGCGTGGAGCATCGAAGGGCCCGTCATCCATCATCGCCAGCGTGAGCGCAATGGCCAAGAGCCCAATCATCGCAATTGAGGTTACGCCGGTCAAAAGTCCATCGAGTCCATCGATAAAGTTCGATGCATTGCACGCGCCGAGTACAAAGATCGCGATGATCGCGGTGCCCGACCAATAGATCAGATCAAGCTCCATACTCGTTCCAAAACCGGGGATATCAAAGGGCATCGGAATCTGATAGACCAGTTCAGGATTATGGAGCAACCGCCCAAGTGTCGGCGTGAGCACCCCGGCAGCGACATTAATCCCGACATTGCCCAGCGCCAGGGCTGCTGCTGCGACGAGCTGCCCGCCCAGTTTGACCCGAGGTGGAATTCCTGTGATATCGTCGAGCAATCCCACAAGTACAATCGAAGTCATCCCCAAGGCAATCCAAGGCGGAACATAGGGGTGGTAGATCCCATCGATCATGTGTTCGGAGCTCATCGGATGAAAATCAATCAAACCGGGAATATCGGCACCGACATAACTAAAAATCAACCCCGCAATAATCCCTAGATAGACCGCGACCCCGCCGAGGTAGGCGATCGGTGCTTTGTGAATCTTGCGCGACTCGGAAGGATGATCCACGATGCCATTGGCAAGGGCAAGCCTGCGGACCAATGGCGTGACGAGCACCGTGACCAGAAACGCCACCGCAAAGACCATGATGTATCCGGAAAGAATATCGAGTTGGTCGATTGCTGCTTGGGCGATATCGCTGGTGGTTGTTGCGGGGGGGGATTCGACAGATTCGAGGGGGATATCTTCGATCAGATCAAGTCCGTCTGGGATGCCAAAGTCCGGCGGGGATGCGAGCTGAAGATTCATCGCGTTCCTCCCTTGCTTGGTATGGATCCAGCGGAGGAGATGGTCTTGGCGAGGTCTTCGATGGTTTGGGCAAGGGGATAGCGAGGCTCAAATCCGACGGCTTCTTTGATTCGATCGAGGTTGGGTTTGCGATGCCGAAGGTCTTCGAAACCAGGCGGGTAGGCGTCGCAGTAAGGGATGAGTTCGATTGCGGACGATGATCCGAGTGTTTCGATGACTTTTTGCGCAAGTTCCATGATCGTGATGGGATGATCCGATCCGATATTGAACACCCGTCCAGCACATTTGGGTGATCGCACCATGCGCACAAGCGCCTCGATCACATCGCGTCCATCGCAGAAGCACCGCGATTGTGTTCCATCGCCAAAGACACGAAGCGTTTCATTTTTGAGGGCCGATTCGACAAATCGGGGAAGTACCATACCATATCGGCCAACCTGCCGGGGCCCGACCGTGTTGAAGAATCGGCAGATCACGGTTGGAAGTCTGTGCTGATTCCAATAGGCCAGCGCCAGGTGCTCGTCGATGGCTTTGGCATGGGCGTATGACCAGCGTGTGATGGTGGTTGCTCCAAAGAGCAGGTCATCTTCTTCGGAGAAGACCCCCATGTTGGGTTTGCCATAGACTTCGGAGGAGGACGCGATGAGTGTCGGCGGCGATCCATTGGCCAAGGCGTATTCAAAGACCGCGTCGGTCTGATGAATATTGGTTTTGATCGCGGTGATCGGGTCGTCAAGGACGAGGTCTACCCCGACGGCTGCGGCGAGGTGATAAATTTCATCAAAATGAATATCGTCATCGAGCGATGCGAGTCCACGATCGACATCGCCCTCGATGAATCGGATCGCGTCGATGATTGGCTCGAGGTTCTCGATGCACCCTGTCGAGAGGTTGTCGATGACGGTGACTGCAGTTCCTTGGGCAATCAGATGCTCGGCGAGGTGCGAGCCGATAAATCCGGCGCCTCCGGTGATCAGTGCACGCCGAGCGTTCTTGGTATGCGCATGAGTTTGGGAGGCATCGGCCACGATCGGGTGCTCCGTTGATTATGTCGCGTGCTCTGGACCCTTGGCATGGTACTGATGCGAGGTGCGGATGTTCTTGCGCATGTATCCACCTGCGGATGATCGTACACCGTTGACCAAGACGCCAAGGAACTCAGCACGGTTATCGCCAAGTTCATTTTTAATCCGAGCAACCTGCCCGCGTTTTTCGTTCATTGCGCGAACCACCAACATGACCGCATCGACCTGGCTTGCCAAAGTCAGCGCATCACCTGCAACGATCGCCGGTGCCACATCGAGGATGATGATATCGTACATCGCGGAGACCTCTGCGAGCACCTTACCCATCGCTTGTGTTCCAAGGCGCTCGACCACGCGCAGGTTACGCGAACCGGCTGCGAGGACATCGGGCCCGCTGTCAGCAGTGTGTCGGATGGAGTCACTGATTGATTGTTCACCAGCGAGCACTTCGCCAAGTCCCGGAGACTCTGAAAGTCCAAAGGCGGTATGAATAGTTGCCCGACGGAAGTTGGTGTCGATCAGCAGTGTTGTTTTTCCTGCAGCAATGCAAGCCTGAGCAAGGTTCGTTGCCACATTGGTCGCACCCGATCCAGGCATTGCACCGGCAACCAGCAGCGTTTTGTGTCCACGGTGTCCCATTCGTCGAGTGATTTTGGTGCGAAGCTGACGATAATGTTCAGCGAGCACCGAGTTGGGGCTGTCCATGAACAGTGTTTCCATCGCGGTGTGTTCCGTGGGGTCTTCGTCTGCATTTGGAATGATCCCCAAGATTGGTGTGCGCGGAATCAGTGCAATGTCAGCAGCACTCTTGACACGCTGATCGAGCATTTCGAAGACCACAATCACACCTGCGGCTAATGCGGTCGTCAAAAAGATTCCTGCAGGAACCATGATGTAAATAATTGGGAAAGCAGGGCGATCTGGAATATTTTCAGGCTTTTTGATCGTGATTCGACTTGCCGAATCAAGTCCGGCAGCCATGCTCAGCTCGGCGAGTCCAGCTTTGTGTTCGGCCATCATGTCGAGTGTATTTTCAATTTGCCGATCAATCTCTGCAATTTCCTCAGAAATAAGTGTGAGTTCATTCAGTTCGGCCTGGAGTTCCTCTTGTTGGGTGGTCAGATCAGCGATCTGGGCCCGGAGTTGGTCGAGTACCATCCGTGTTGAATCTACGCGCGTTTCGAACGATTCCATAAGCAACTTGGCACGGGTATCTTCGAGTGTGCGTTCGGTTGCTTCGAGTTGGCTGAGCATCTGTCGATAGGTTCGGTGCTCGGGCGTGAATCCTTCCGCAAGCATCGCACTCATTTGCGTGTTGAGCCCAGAGATTTGTTGGTGAATCGATTGAATCAAAGGCATCTGCTCAACGCGCTCGCGAAGCATCGCATCGAAATTGATTGCGACTTTTCGTTGAAGCTGGGCCTCATCATTGGCGAGTGTAATTTCGAAAGCCTCAATTTGCTGTTGATTATTGATGATTTGAGCGCCCACAAGACGAAGCATCTCAGCTTGGGCCGAATTGTCCACTTCAGAGGTTTCGCTTCCAGATTCGGTAATCAACCGACTCTTGCGTGCCATAAGTTCATTGAGTGTTTCTTCCGCAGCCACGATCGCTTTGCGGAAAGTTTCTTTACGGGTGGTGATTCCCGAGTTGGTGCCTGAGTTCAAGATGCGAATATAGTTTTCCTTGACCAATCGAACGAGGCCTGCAGCATCGTTGCGGTCGCCGACTTGAACGGAAAGCTCAATCAGGTAAGTTTTCGGAATTGCGTGGGCCTTGATGATCTTTTCAAGATTTTTGTAGGCCTCGACAATATCGAGATTGCCCTGCTGGTTCGAGAATTGTTGAAACCATTTGGGTGCTTCGGTGTTGAGTCGGGCATCACCAAGAACAGCAAAGAGTACTTGTTCTCCTTTGATGGTAAAAACTTGCGTACCCATAAATCGGGCGATTTCATCTTCGTCGATGGTAGCGGTTGAAATTGTTTGAATTTCTGTTTCTACAGGTGAGCATTGAAAGAGGACCGTTGATTTGTACCCGGGAAAAAACACAAGGAAAAACACATAAGCAGCAATGCCGAGTACAACACCCACAACAACAGATCCGGCGAGTACAAATTTGTATTTTTGGAGGAGCTTGAGCGGATCGAAGACCGCTATCCCACCTGATGCTGATTGAGGTGATCCCGCCCCCACACGAGGTGGTCCTGCTGAGGGACGGTTGGGCTGTTGATTGCTCATTTCGTTGCTCCATTGCCTTTCGGGCGTCTGATAATAAAGAACACAGATCCCGGGATGCGATGTCTTGCTTTTTCTCGGATGGTTTACCCGTCGGCTGTGTTGATATCCGCTTCGAACGCCTCAATATCACTCTCGAGGGCAGGTTGTGCCGTTGGTGAAGACCGCAGGATGGATTTGGCATCGTTGAGTTTTGATCGGGCTTCGACCGTATTTCCTCTTTCCATTTCCAAACGCCCTGCGGTAATGAGCATGGCGATTCGTCCGGGGATGGATCTGATGAAGTTTGATCCTTGTTCGATCATTTGTTCGGCTTCATCGTATTTTCCAAGCCGGATATAGATACCGGCCATGGTCTCGTACGCTTCGCTTCGCTGTTGGTTCTGCCCAACAGCAACTTGCCCATAAGACAGAGCATCTTCTGCTCGTCCAAGCTTTGCTGAGAGCACATAGGCCAAGTTATTATTCATCTGATAATCGTCCGAGAACAACTCAACTCCCTCGCCCCATACCTGGGCAGCTTCTTCAAACTGCTCTTGCTCAAAAAGCGTGGCTCCATGAACCCGGTAGGCCTGAATTTGGACCGCAGGGAATGCTTCATTTTTCATCAAACGATTGATGATCTCGGTATATCGAGCATTGTTTGCAGGATCCGATGCCAATCGACGGGCGATGAACAAATCCAACCAAGCTCGGATTTCTGGGTCGTTCGTGGGCCGTTTGAGTTTCTCGAGATATTCGATATGGGCCTCGATTGGCTGATTCTCGAAGTAGCGGGAGAGGTTGCCTGCCCAGTTGAGCAGTTCATTGTCGTTATGAACCGAAAGGGAGAACGCCTTGGTGATTTGCTGCTGGGCAAAATCTTCGCGTCCACGGGCCTGAAGGACAAGGGCTTGGGCAGCCAAAAGCCCGGGGCTCTTGTTGATATCTCCGACCATTTTGGTCAATGCCTCAATGACTTTGTTGGCGGTCTGGGTGTCGGGAGGGGACATTCGAACCAACGAGTCAATATACTCAGCACCATCGCCGACCGCATGGCGTTTGTTCCACGCCATGCCATACATTTCGGCAGCTCTGCTCCAATCCTTGCGTGATTTGAAGAGGCCTCCAATGCGCGACATCAGGATCGCATCATCCGGACGACGCGAGATCACCTCACGGGCAAAGTCAAGGGCTTCGCCAGCCCCTCCTGGGACGCGAAGCAACTCATTGAGCACTGCAAAGATAGACTGGTCATGATGAGGGTTCAGCCGGATCGAAGTTCGCAAATCTCGGAGTCCATCATCCCTACGATCAACCGCAAAGTACGCAGCAGCTCGAACGCGGTATGCTTGCCAACTGTCGGATTGGAGATCAATCGCCCGATTGATATCTGAAAGCAGGTCATTGAGCAGGGACTCGTCGCCAATCATTGACTGAGCACGGGTGATATACACAAACGGATTCTCCGGATACCGTGCGACGGCATCGTTGAGCAACTCGCTGGCTTTAGCCTCGTTGCCAAGCCCACGGGCGATGTCGGCCGCTTGAAGCATGTTGACCATCTGGGTCTTCATGTGCTCGGGAAGCTGCTCATACATGTGCTGAGCTTCGTCATAGCGCTTGAGGCTTGTCAGGGTAGTCACCAATTGACTCCGGATAGTAAAATCAGGGTCTGCCCCGCTCTCAATCACATCCTTGTAGGCCTTGACCGCTTCGCTTAGGTTATTAATTCGGGTATAGAGATCGCCGAGAAGAATCGAACCGAGCATTGTTTCGGGTGATTGGCGTTTAACCGCCTCATTCGCGGCGATGACAGCCAAGTCGGGGCGCCCACGATTGAGCATGAACTGTGCGTTGGCAACATAAGGTTCGGCACCAATAGGAGGTTCGAGCCCTTCGATATAACGGGCAAATACTTCGTTGGCCAATTCAAGCCCATCACGATTTTGGTAAACGCCTTGGTCGGCATACCAAGTTGCCTCAAGTTCAACATAGTCGAGTGCGTCACTCTCAGATCGGAGCTGGTTAATGAGCATTCGGGCATCGTCCCATTGTTTGGAAGTGATGTACATTCGAGCGAGTTGGAATTTGTTGTCTGCGTTGGCGGGATTCAGCTCGAGCATCCGCTCGCGTTGGCGGAGAGCAAAGTCGCGTCCTTGTTTGCCGCCATAGACGGATTCAAGATTCAGCCAGATGTTCATAAAGGTTGGATTGGTCGAACCATAGCGTTGAAGTCTTCGTGCAGTACTCAGGGCTTCTTCATAGTGTCCAGCAGTGGTCAGCGTCCATAAATATTCGGTACAGGTTTGAGCATTGTCGGGGCGGATCGCCAAAGCATTTTCAAATGATTGAATCGAGGCCGGGATGAGCCCCGTATCACGCTGGAGGTTGGCAAGGATCCGGTAAATAGAAGCATCGGCCATGCCTGTGCTTGTTGCTTGCTCAAGAAGCTCGATTGCTTTGGGCAAATCTTGTTCTGTTACCGCGATACGGGCCAAGAAAGCCAAAGAATCAACTTGGCTATTTTCCGAGCGATTGGCGATTGCTCGAGCAGAGTCGAGATCTCCATCCTTGATCGCCTTGAGGAATGTGAATTCAATCACGCGTTTGTCGTTGGGAGCAATGGCATTGAGTTCCTCAACAGTTTGGGCAAAGAGTTCGGTGCGATCGTTTTCCGATGCGATCTTGGCGATCGAGATGAGCTTTTCGAGTTCATCGCGCCCCGACTGGCGTTGGAGTTCAATTCGGATATCCACCGTATTGTCTGAGTTCAAGACTTGGACCATGGTCTGGAGCGACTGGTCACCAGGATTCATTTGGGCAGATTTCGAAATCACCTGACGGGCACCTTCGATATCATTACTGTCGAGCAACATCGCAGCAAGCTCACGAGCAATGGTCGGCTCATAGTCAAACTCAACGACCGCTTCACGCAAAAACTCAATTGCACCGGCAAAATCTCCGGGGGTGGTTGCGGTACCGAGCCTCATCTGCCGTGAGGTGAGGATTGCTGAGACGATTGGGTCCTGGTTGAGCTCAGGATTGAGTAGCATTTCGATCTCGGCAAGTCGGTCAATGGCGTGTTGCATTCTCGGACTGATTGCCAAGACCTCTCTGTATAGCTGAGCTGCCGCGTTGTAGTCCTTGAGTTTGGTTTCAATCTGAGCCAAAGTCAGCATGGCGTTAAGTCGTTTGCTTGAATTGGCCAGTGGGATCAACTCGTTGAGTGCTTTGCGGGCAATGCCGTATTGTTCCATTTGCGAAGCAGTGATTCCTTCTTGCCAGAGTCCTTCGGCACTAAGTCGCAGCATCTGCTCGTTATATTTTTTAAAGAGTCGAAGTGCTTCATCAAGCTGCCCACGAACACGGGCAAGCTTGCCATCGAGCATGATGAGTGCTCCATTGTCATCAGTGACAGTTGCAGCAAAACGATCGCGGAGTTGCTGGGCGTTGTTGATTGCCGTATCGATCGCGTCTTGCTCAGCATTGGCGAGCATGGCCTGGGCCTGATCAACCATGATTGATGCCTGGGCAAGGAGCGATTCACGCTGAAGTGTGTATTGACGCATACCTTGAAAACTTAAAGGCTTGGTTTCAAGCTCGTTAATTTGAGCGTACCAATCGAGTGCCTCATCGGTGTATCCCGCAGCATTCGCGATTTTGCCAGCCGTCCAGAGTAGCTCGGCATTATCCTTGTCGGTCGCGATCATCACTTCAACCATTTGACGAGCATTGGCGAGCTTTGAATCTGGAGAGATCCATTCTTCAATTCGCGAATAGAAATTCAGATTGGAAAGATTGAGTTGATCGCGCGATGAACCAAGAAGCAGGTCGGCAATTTCCTCAAGGTTGTCCCCAAAAGATTCCATCGCTCCTTTGAGTGCTGCGGGCCTATCAGGTGCGTCGGTTGAGAGCGAAATTTCACGCCTGGTAATATCCACACCAAGCAAAAGACGCTGAATCATCATCTTGACATTTCCCGGATGGGCACGCAAGAAATCATCTGCCGCCTGCAGTCCAAGTTTATAGACCGCAATGCGGCCATCGAAATCATCTTCCCGAAGCTCACGGTTCTTTCTGATCGTGACGATGTTCATCAATCCGATCGCGGTTTCAGCATCATCAGGGTCGGCCGCCAAGGCACGCTCAAGATCATCTTGTGCCAAAGCGTACTGATCCTCTTCAAGCAATCCATCCTCACGAGCAATCCGGACAATTGCCAATCCGCGATAACGCTTGAGCCGTTCCCATTCCTGAACTTGGTTTGGGTCTTCTTGGAAAAAAGCGAGTGCGCTGTTTGTTTCCTCGATGATCGCATCGGCCAATGAACGCATGTTTCGCCCGCCAGTGGTTTTGAGCATCTCGTGTCGGATCGCGAGGAACTGCTCGTGGGCATCGACATCGTTGCGAAGAATCGTCGCGGTTTTCCTGATTGCACCGATATAGTCGCCATAGAACCGGTCGCGATACTCGGTTTCGGTCTCAGGAACGATTTTGGTCAGCGCATCGATCCATTTGCGAAGGTTTTCTGGATTAGTCGAGTCCTTGTTGACCGCTTTGGAGTAGGCAACTTCTGCAAGCTTATATTCGCCCTGGGCCATCAACTCATCGCCGCGTTTGGCCAAGTCGGCAGCACTCTTATACGCCACGCTCCATGCGAGCATCAGCATGCCCAGCAGGGCGATCACGCCCACAATCAGGATGATTACAAATCGTGTATTGATGCGAGAAGCCATCGGTTCGTCCTTGCTGTATTGACTCGTTCCCGAGTCAGTCTTGGGGATGATGTGGATCATCCATGGGGTTTTACATCTTGCGTTGGCTGCTGCTCATTTCCATCATGGGCAGCATGTTGGTCCTGGGGTGTTATTGGTCTTGTTTGTTTATTGCACGCTGCTCGATCCCATCTATCCGGGCATGGGCACCTTTGGGGTTGTCTGGCGGATAGATACCCATCTGCACATCGACCCAATCCGGAACGCAGCGCATGATCTCACCGATGAGTTCCCCAAGAAACTCGCCTCCATAGTGTGCAAACTCTTCAAAGGAGTCAAAGGTTCGCCCAGTAATCTGTACTTTTAAAAAATATGCATAATCGTCACTCAAATTGAACGCAAGCTGACGCACATCGTCAGCGTTGGCTTTGGTACCCCCATTGGCGATAAAGAAATATCCGGCATAAAGCTTGCCTCCATCAGGATCGATGAACTCTGATATCCGTATTTTAAAAGGTAAATCGGGGCTTACGCCTTTGGGGAGGCGGATACGCATCCCCGGTGCATCGGTATAGGCAGGGTTGTTGCTTAGCCGAACGGTGTAAATCTTACCTTCGAGCCCGGCGAATTCCTTGGGTACACTCGTATCCACTCGCCAAGAGCTTGTGTCCATCGGAAGCTCCATCACACGCGAAAAATCGCCCTGCTGAAGCCCACCACCAACAAAGCATCGCTCAGGGACATGAGGCACCGTATCAATCATCCCCGTGTAATACGCGGCATGAAGATCGAGCCCAAGAGGACGGTCTGGATCTTCGTCGCGCGTGCGGTAATACACCCGTGAGAGATAGTTCTCCGTGCCCAGTGTCTCGACAATCTCGGCGCTCATGATTTGGTCGGCTCCGATCTGCTTCCATCCCGGGGTTTTATTGGGGATCGAAGAAACCTGACGATTTGACTCAGGATAGATCGGGCTCTTTTGCATGTGCAGATCGAAAAAAGTGATGTAGGATCCAATTGCGCCTGCCCCGGCGAGCATCGTCACGCTTGCAAAGAGACAGGCTTTGGCTTGTGTGCTTATCCCCATCACGACACCCCCTTGCCCACTGTCTTGCCCGCCGGTTTGCCCGTCGGTTTGCCCGTCGGTTTGGTTGTCGAAGGGGAAGGCGAGGAGGCTGTATCTTCATCAGGAGCAATCAGCCGATTGAGTATCCACGCCATCCCAAGAAACAGCACCAGCGAAGGGATCAGCAAAAGAGTTCCGATCACCGTGTGCGCATCGCCCGCAGCCAAATCTGGATTCACCATCATCAAAAGACCCAACACCGTCACGCGAATCATATTCATAAACACCGCGACAGGACCCGCCAGAAGCACCAAGGCGATCCGCTGCCACCATTGCGAAGACCCAAGCAAAGCCACTGCCAAAGCCAAGGCATAAAACGCCACCACCATCCGCATCCCCGAGCATGCCTCAGCGACATTCATCGGGAACGACTCGCCAGTCGCGGTGATAAGCATCAAGGTGTTGCCATCAATATCAACTTCAAACCAACCAAATGGATTACCGATCAGATTCAAAATCAACCACGAACCTTGCGAAGCGATCAACTGAAGCTTGAAGGTGACTTCGAGCATGATCCGTTCGGAGATGGTAATCATCAACAACAGATATGCAATCGGAAGAAAGAGATACCGCAGCATCGCAGGCCCAACAAGCCAAAGCACCAGCGAGCCCAGTGTGAGGATCAAGCTCATCCCTTGAAGCATGTGGTTGTGGATATTGAACAAGTTGTAGGCGTACGCCTGGATACCCAAAAGAAACGGCACAAAGGCAGGCCAAAATATCGTCACGCTCGTCTGATTGATCTTTGCTCGATGCTGCCAGATCATGTATCCAGCGATCAACGGGATCGCAAAGGCATGTCCCCAATCTTCGGTATAGGCCAAGCTGATTGTGATCTGGTGATGGAACCACCGATAAAACAGGATCACAAAGCTCACACCCACCAACCCGGTGATCATCAATCCAGAGCGCGTAAAAATCCCCAGCATGCGATGGTCTGCATGAAGAAGGGGTGAAGAGCTTGTTGAAGCCTGTACGCTGCTCATGGACTGGTTCGGATTCCTTCCTACAACATGTAAATCACCCATTGGGGTGATTCCCTCAACTAATGGATGGCCTGCATATGGCCTGCACACTCCAAATCGGCCTAATTCTCGGTCCGCTTTGGTCTCCTGTGCAGGTCCGTGATGATTGGCGCGAAAACATCATCTCGCGCGGAGAATCTCGATGTTCGCAGACTGAAATGTGTCCCGAGGCGCAAAAATAAACGATCCCCACCATCGGGCAGGGATCGGTACGAAACGCGTGGTCGAAATGTTCATCAATTCCGGGTGCTTGAACGCTAACGGGTGAAGTTTGTCGGCGGAGCACCAAACACATCATTGCCAAAATTGCGGTCAAGCAAAAAACCAAATCCGTAACTGGTTCGGAAACCGCCCCGGATCACCGCCAAAGGCGTCGCCCAGAACTTTGTTCCAATGTTGATCAAGTCATCGGGCTTGATGTAGATATCAGGCTGCGTGCCTTCAGCAATTGCCCGGAGATTGAGCATAATCGTCGCCTGTTCATCCGTGCCCACCATCCGGGTCAGATCAACCCGCTCAGGGACAGCGGTTGGTCCAAGGTCGCCCGCTGCTGTCACCGCCCGAAGAAGCGTTAACCGACCTACTGTCGGGAGGTTATACACGCCCGGACGATTGATTTCTCCTCGAATGTAGTAAAATCCAGTCTCGGCAGGGGGGACATGGATCATGTCGCCGGGACGAATGATAATGTTGTACCGGGCGTCTCCTGAAATAAGAGGCTCGACAGGGACACGGATGACCCGTTGCGTGAACAACTCGCCCCGGGAGTCTCGAGGCGTCATCTGGCCATGGTCATCAATCATCCGGCGAGCCGCAACCGGGGCAGATTCACGGACCCACTGTCCGTTATAAAACCGCCAGCGCGGTGAAGGGGCAGCAACAAGTGGCCGCTCAGAAAACGAATCCGCGGGAGTTTCTTCTGAAGGTTCAATGAGATCAATCAAAGGTTCATGCTCAGGTTGGGCCACCGGCTGTGAGTGGTTGGGTACCAAGCCCGTGGTGTTGCCTGAACGCGACCCCGAAACCATTCCTGGAGCAGCCAAATCATCAATAACATCGAGTAAATGCTCGCCCGAAGGTGTGTCCATCGGATCTTCGGCCGAATCAAGCACATTCTCATCGCCCGGTGTTTCGGGGGTCAGATCAGAAGTACCATCATCAAGAGGAACCTGACGAATGACAAAAATATCTTTTGTAAACTCAGGGAATCCGCCCGCTGCGATCAACGCTTCAAGAATTCGGAAATCGGCATTGAGAATCGAGTAAGGCCCGGGACCATTGACATTACCCCAAAGGTGAAAAACTTGCTGTCGGCGTTGTTGAACCACCACCGAAACCAATGGGTCGGCCACCAAAGGGGCCATCTTGATCTCAATCGCGTCGGCAACCTCAGTCTCGGTCATGTTATTGACAAAAATTCGCCCGAGTTGAGGGATTTGGATATACCCGTTTTGATCAATCTGCCTTGGAAGAAATTCAGGTTGATTTCGGACAATCAGGTCCCAGATAGTCAGGTCAAGAAAGTCGCCCGGGCCCACCCGATAGATATCCGTCTCGGGAATCAAATCTTGCGAAGTGATTTCCGAGATCTCAACCCATTGCGAGACAGGCTCTTCAATTGCACCAATGTGGTCCAGAATCGGAACCCGTGTGGGGGTGCGTTCCCAGCGCCCAACTGTCGAGGGGTCCATAAATGAGTCCCAAGTGCATCCTCCCATGAGCACTGTACTCAAAGCCAAGAGCCCAGCATGGGCCCAAAGCTTCTGCGAAGTATGGGGGTGGGGGGCTGTGTTGGTGCGAATAACTGATTGCATATGCTTGACGATCTGACGCACGGGGCCTCTCCTGCTTTGGGTCTTATGTGCTTGGTCGTTTTGGCGTTCATTCATTGTGGCCTTGCCCTCTCGTATTCCTGTCCACATCATAGCAACACAAGCCCATCGGGCCTGCATGGTATTCGTAGACTCCATCGACCACTCGGGCCTATGAAGATGATTTCACATGACCAAAATACGCGAAAAGGTCCGAGAGTGTGCGGTTTGGTTGTCCATTGTCACCGATTTTGTTGATCTGGCGCACCAGATGCGCCTTGCAAGAAGGTTTGCATAGTATATGGGTCGCATAGCCGATGAATACCATTCCAGTCACCACGAGGCTTCAAAGAGCCGATTCGATTCTTCTGATGACCGATTCCTCCCCACAATCTGAGATCCGAATTGAGACTCGACCCGAGGTCCGATCAACCAAGATCGGCAGCGAACGCACCCTCAATCGTCACCCACGCCGACTCGGAGGCGATCCCATCGCCAACCTCAGACCCGCTGTCTCGCTCTCGAGGATGATCCTCAACAACCAAGACGACGCCCTCCAGCACCTCTCACCCAAGAAAAAACCAGATTGGCTCCGTGCCAAACTCCCTGGTGGGCAAGGGTTTAGGGATACAAAGGCCAATGTCGACGCCCACGGACTCCACACCGTTTGCCAAGAGGCCGCCTGTCCAAACATGGGTGAATGCTGGGCAAGAGGTATCGCCACCATCATGATCCTGGGCGATACCTGCACCCGCGCCTGTGGGTTCTGCAATGTCAAAACCGGCAAGCCCTCATCGGTCGATCGCGATGAACCAAGGCGCGTTGCTGAATCCCTCCGCGGAGCCGGGCTCAAGCACATCGTCATTACTTCGGTCGATCGTGACGATCTGCCCGATGGTGGCGCGGGCATCTGGGCCCAAACCATTATGCGGACGCGCCAGGCGTGTCCGGACATGGCCATCGAAGTCCTCGTCGGCGATTTCCAAGGCGACGAGGCCGCCCTGCAGATGGTCATCGACGCTCAACCCAATATCCTCGCCCACAATCTCGAAACTGTCCGCCGATGCCACCCGGCCGTCCGCCCCAGCGCCAAATACGAACGGACGATGGAACTGCTGCGAAGGGTCAAAACCCAAGGCGGCATCGCCAAAACCGGGATCATGGTCGGGATCGGCGAACGCAAAGAAGAGGTCTTTACACTTCTTGAAGAGCTTGTCGCGATGACCAGTAATCACGACGGGCCAAGAGATCCACGCGATCCATCACGAGGTGATCCCTGCGACATCATCACCATCGGGCAATACCTTCAGCCCACCCGCAACCACCTGCCGATTGATCGATGGGTCCACCCCGACGAGTTCGCCGAGTATGAAACTTTCGGCAAGTCCGTCGGACTCAAAGTCGTCATGAGCGGGCCTTTGGTTCGGTCGAGCTACCTTGCAGACAAGCAGGCGGATATGTTTGCGATGCTGACCAAATGAGATCGACCCATAAAGGTTTACGGGTTGCAACTCGAGAATACAAGCGTCATCCGTGTGTGCAGGGTTTGATTGGGCTCAAGGATCACCACGCCCGTCTCTGCCTGACCATGATGATGCCGATTGAATCCATCATTGACCATGGTGGTAGGCTCGACGCAGACAAACCCTGCCGCGTGATTGTCTGATTCGTTGGGGTGAGGTGGCGTGTAAATCACCACATGGTTGAGATTCTCCGAACAGCTCATGGTCATGCGAACATTGCTCGCTGCCCAGTCGAAGATGGCCTTGCCTCCGAACCCGACGAAGACATCATCGAGCTCAAGACCATCGAGTCGATCGCCTGCGCGCAGGCGGGTGCAGATCGAATCATCGACGGGATCGCCGATGGGGATGCACCCTTTGGTCGGGTATCGCCCCGAGACATCGAGTGTGATGCGCAAATCATCAGCGTCAGAAAAAAGCTCTCGGCTGACATAGGGATGATACCCACACCCAACAGGGATCGCCCGATCGTCGAGGTTGGTGACCCAGAGATCAATCTCAACCGAGTTCGGTCCGATCTCGAAGCGCTGTGTGGCTCCAAACTTGAATGGATAATTGATGGATTGGGAGTCGAATGTCCGTGAATCGAGCACGAATCGGGCGGTGATGGGCGACCGATCGGTGATGGTCCAGGGAAGATCGCGGGCGACGCCGTGGATCGCCGAGCCATCAGGAAAGTTGGGTCGTAAGACATGGTTTTCGCCTTTGTAGACGAACCGAGCATCCTTGATTCGGTTGGTCCAGGGAAGCATGACGAACGAGCTTGCGTCGGAAACGGATGTGGACTGTTCAGGCATGGGACGCAGGACCGGTGCCCATGTGCCAAACCGATCTTTGATCATCAGCGAAACAATCGAGGCACCCAGAGAAGGGGCAAGTACAAGTCTGAGTGTTTCGAGTTCGAGGATGATATCACTTGTGCGCGGCCTCATGTGCGATTTTAGCCCCAGAGAAAGGGACGGAATTGGCAACCAAAGGGTGGGTGATTGTGCTCATTTGATAGCGACTGAATGGTATTGGGACGATGGGATGACCGAGCCAGTCGTCACAGTCGGATTATCCCGCCCAGAGGTGCATTAACTCGCGCAGATCCCGCGCGGTTGTAGATCAGTGTGGTGGTCAAGTCGATACATGATTTGCCTAAACAAGTGACGATCCGATGTTCTGCTGGGCGAATGGTAATCGGAAAGTGTGGGCCTATTGGCCCAGAGGAGTTGTGCATGGACCCCAAGCACGAACAATCAACCAATGAGACAACCCCTCGACGAGCTCGTAATATGAAGAAAAACGAGTCGAATCCTCAGCAGGCTGAGATGAAAATCCAGAAGTCTGAGGACGATGTGCTCAATGTGATCGAGCATGTTGAATCACAGCTTGGGGCGTTGCGCAAAGCGCATGAAGAGCATCGTCAAGCGATGGCGGATATAAGCAAACGCAAACGCGAGCTCGAAACTCAAGCAGAAGAACTGAATGCCCGCGAGTCGGAGTTGACTTCTCGTGAAGTCGAACTCGCGGAGATGAGGCAAGATTTTGAAGCACGCGAGATGAATCTCGTCCAACGCGCTGGTGGACTCGAGCAACGGGAATCCAAACTTGTTACTCAGGCGGAACTCTTAGAACAACAAGAAGCAGACCTTGCTGCCAAGGACAAAAAACTCGAAGCAAAAATTCAGGAGCTGGATAGTCAACTTGCCGGATTATCCAAACGCAAAGCCGAGCTCGATTTACTCGAAGAAAAAGCCAAAGCCAAACTTGCTCGGGAGGACGATTCGGCGGCAAAACTCAAGGTCGTCGCGGAAGAACTCGTCGAGGCCAGAGCATCACTTCGTGAGATGAGTGGGCAGGTCGAATCGTTCAAGAAAGAGCTTGATACAACAGTGTCCAAATTGCGAGGACGCGAAATCGAACTTGATGAACGATCGCACACACTCGAAGAGTTGGCAGAGAGATCCGGCGCGATTCAGCATGAACTCGAGACCACTCGTCAGCAATATGGCGAGCAAATTGCCGAAATGGCCCAGAAGCTCACAAGTGAACAGAAAATTGCTCAGAAACTTCGCGACCAAATTGATCAACTCAAATCCGAGAACGAGAAGGCCGGGTCGGCGTCGGTATCACAGATCGCCGACCTTACCGACAAACTTGCCAAAGCAACGGCTGAGATCGAATCACTGCGCCAATCGGCTGCCAACTTGACCCAGCAGAGCGATGAACATGTGCAAACGCTCCAAGCACAACTCAAGGAATCGCAATCACAAGTTCAGGCATTGACCGAACAGGTCAACGAAATCGGCAAGTGTGCCGACGATGAACTTACTGCCCAGCGAGAGTCCGCCAATGAGCTCGAAGGCAAAATTCAATTGCTGACCAAAGAGCTCGAAGAGGCCCATGCGCAGAGTGCATTACTCAAGGAACGCATAGAATCCAAGCCAAACATTGATCCTCAGGAACTCAATGCCCTCAAAGAAAAGCTCAAACAAGCCAACGATGCTTCTATCCAATCTGCACGCAAGCTCGAAGAGATGCGAGATGTGGTGGATAAACTCCAAGACGACATCAAAGTACGCGACGAGCAGCATGCAAAGAGCCAAGAGCGCGTGCAAGAGCTCGAAAATCAATCATCGAAGCTTCTTGAAACGATTGAAGAGCTCAACACGAAGCTCGAAGAGTCCAAGTCAGAATCAACGATTCATGCCGATCAGTGGAATCAGAATCGACGCGATCGCTTGGCAAAGATGCGCAAAATTTTGGCCGGCGATGCGGAGAAAATTCGTTTAGCAACCGAAGCATTACGAACACGGTATGATCAGTGTGAGCAGGTACTTTCCAAGCGTGCTGAGCTCGCCCAAGCATACGAAGAGATTGCTGCAGCTCAACGGAAATATCAGAATCGCGAAGTTCGCTCGGGTGTCTTTCTCGGTTTGATCGGAATGGCCGCGATCACTTTGGTCTTGGCAGCAACAAGCTGGTTTGTTTCAGGTCGCATTGCTCCCGGGGTGTATGCTGCCAAAGTGACCATGGCCGCAGCCGGAGGGGATACCAAGCTCACCGAGGCCCAGATGCAGCAATGGGAGACTTACATCACGGCGTTGACCAGTGACCCACGATTCCTTGAAGTGGCTGCAGATCGTATGAAACGCCGAGGAATTACCGAATTTGGTGTTCCTGGCGATTTGGCGGCCGAGATGCAAAATGCGCTCGATGTCGCCTCGGCAATGCCTGGGACGATTGTCATGGAGTATCGCGGAGTCGGTGCTCAGCGTGCCGAGCGGGTGCTCGATACCTTCGCAGTGGCACTATCGAGTGCAGCGAACAATGCAAGGGCACGCCGAGCCGACTCATCATTGACGATCATCGAAGACCCGGCCAAAGCAGGTGCTGACCCGCTTGATACTCGACGGATCGAAATGGCCGGTATGATTTTCGGTGGCTCGATGGTGCTGACACTCATCTTTGGTGGTGTACTTTGGAAACGGCTCAGTGCTGCCAAAGCACAGTTTGAACGAGAGTCAAGTGTTGAAGCGCTCTTTGATGAATCGCAGTGGCAAATGCCGGGATAATCGAAGTGTTTTGCTCGGGCGCAAAGAAAAAGACCAATCGTTTATAAAACACCTGTTTTATAAACGACTGTTATGCCCAGTCGAGGTGAAAAAGGGATTTGGTCAGAGCGAGCTGTCGGCACTGAGGAGAATTGGTGAAGCGCTTTCGATCTCTTCGATGATCGAGGGGTAGATTGCCAATTGGCGTTCAGTTGCCAAGTTGACATCAACATTGAAGTCCTGAAACTCACCTGTTGGCGTAAAGGTGGCGATTTCACGGACAATGTTGCCGTCACCATCAACCACCACCAAACGCAATGGGCGATCATCTTGGGCGGTCAGATTTTTGACAAATAGCCTTGCAGTATCCCAATCCGGGTTCGCCCAGACCGCAGCAACTGCAGCCGTATTGGTCCGCGAAACCAATGCCACACGCTGAGTGTTGGCATCGAAGATCGTTGATTCGAGGTACTGGGCACCAATGGTGTCATACAGACGATCAACAATGGCGCGAGACCGGGCCTCTTTGAAAGTTTGTTGCATGTTGATGGTGATGACACCCAAGGCAATCGAGGCCGCTGCGAAACCCACTGCTGCGCCGCGCCAATATCGGTTGACCCGTGGGCTCGATGAGAGTTTGGGTTGAGAAGTTATGCGATGGGGAGGGAGAGGCGAAACCGTGTTGGCAGAGATTTTTCCTGCCACTGGGGTTGCCGATGCCAGTTTGGCAATGCGGGTTTCGTTTTCTTCTTCGCGCATCGCAGCGCGGACGGCAGCAAGTACCAGCGAACGAAGTTCGGGCGAAGGTTCTACATCGGTGATGAGATCCCCAAAATCGGCCATGCGCCGAGCGTCGTCGCGCACACGCTCTTGCACATCAAGGGGGGCAGCGTCAAAGGCAGCCTCGTAGGCTTCTCGCTCGGCATCATCAAGTAGACCTAACGCATGGAGCATCGTAGATTCGATCAGTTCGTGGGTATTCATGACTTTGCTTCCTCTCCGGTTCGCTCACGCAAACGAACCAGTGCCCTGCTCAAAGCAGATTTGATCGTTCCCAAAGGGGTTTCAAGTTCTTCGCTAATTTGTCTGAGTGTCTGCCCGCCCAGATAGGCACGCATGACCACTGTTCGCTGAAGTTCAGGTAGTGTTTCGATTCGCTTGATAAGCGCCTTGAAATGCTCATCGTGTTCCATCTGTTGGCCAGCCTGGGACTCGTCCCAAGCACCAATCCCCGATGCCAACGAGTCATCAAGCATTGCGGTTTTGATTCGTGAGCGTTTGCGCCGGAGTTTGTCGACGAGGTGCCGACGCGTCAGAAGCATGACCCAAGTCACCAGTGCAGCTTTGCGTGGGTCGTACCGATCCGAGGTACGCCAGAGTCGGACAAAAATCTCTTGAACTGCATCCTCAGCTTCTGATCGCGTTGGCATCGATTGGTATGCCATGCGGAAAACCAATGACCCGAAACGGTCATAGAGTTCGCTAATCGCGGTTTCTTGGTTGGTTGAGACGCGTTGCATCAGCTCGTAGTCGATCTTGTTTTGACCCGCAAGGCCACTTGCTCGCGAATGCGAAGGTGTGGGGGACGGTGTCCCTTTGGGGGCCGATTCACCGGAATTGCCATGGGGCGTGCCAGTGACGGGATGATTTGTGTATTCACTCTGTTCCATGTTCCACCGGGGTCACGAGCGCGCCCGGGGCCTGTGAAAACACCCCACAGACCACCCGTCCATACGAATACCAGATCATACGGATGCTTGCAAGTCCTGTCTTGAGCAAGATTTTTGAAAAAACAACCTGGACGACCGGGTTTTGTTTGGGTAAGCAGTGTTGGTATTTTTCCAATGTCCGGCCAAATTGGGGGACACGGGTTGCATATTTGTGTGATTTTCGATATCTTACCTGTGCCTCGGGCTGCTACCAATCGGAGCAGTGATGTGTGGTTTTGGACGATGCCTTTAAGTGGACTGAGGGGAGGACTGAGGGGAGCTGGACGCAGAGAACGAAACAGGAGACGAAGAAAACGCAAAGCCGCACAGAGGGAATGGTGCAAGGAAGAAAACTGAAAACAGCCGCCAAAAAGCAAAAAGAAAGCAGAGACAAGCAAATTGCAAGCTCGTCTTCGTAGCAGGTAAATGAGGCAGGGTCGCACAATTTTGAATCAGATACAAGACACATCCCGTGGTGCCTTCTTTCGCCAGTGCTGCGTGCGCCGTGTGCATCGTGTGCATGGCGGGTTTACCATGATGGATCTCATGGTGTCAATGGCCGTTATCAGTGTGTTGATTGCACTCTTGTTCCCGGCGATCTCTCGTGTCCGGGAATCGACCCACAAAGTCATCTGTGCCTCAAATATGCGTCAACTTGGGATGGGTATAAGCGTTTACGCCCAAGATCACCGCGAGCGCCTCCCAGGGAGTGTGTTTCTTGCGCCACCTCGTTCGAATGCTGCTTCTTATCCTTCACCGGAGCGCATGGATACTGTTCGTCTTGATGGGGATGAGTTCACTGCTCGCCGGAGAAACCTTTGGGATGGGCTTGGGCTGCTCTATGGGCTCGAGTATGTCGGGGCCCCCAATATTTACTACTGTCCAAGCCACACTGGTAATTACCTTTTTGAGGATACGGTTGATAAGTGGAACCAGATTCAGGGGCAGACTGAAATCATCGCCAACTATCTCTACCGCGGGACAGGGCCTGATGACTCTCGGGTGCTCTACAACATTGATTCCTCGGCCGCGTTGGTCACCGATTCGCTTCGTTCTTACGAGGACCTCAATCATGACGGAGGGTTCAACATCCTTCAAGCCGGGCTTGCGGTCAACTGGTTCGATGATATCGGAGATCGGATCGCTCAGGATATCTTCTCACGCACCGATGAAGATGATGGGGGAGTGAGTGATGTCCGCGATGTCTGGAGTCGACTCGATGGGTTGCCTGGAGCTTCGGACGACGATAATGACATCGATGGTTGATCGTGCCCATTTGAATGGGCAAATTGAGTAAACCAAACTGAGTGAGCAAAACTGGTCTGGATATGGGCCGGTGTTGGTTGTTGGGTGGTGCCAACGAAAAACCAATCGACGATTTGAGGCGTGTTCCTTTGTTGAGTTATTCACATTGTGTCCTTGAGACATCAGTTTGAAGGTGAACCTGCGTCAAAAGAAGAGTCAAAGGCACTGTAACGCTTTGTTTAGGTGTATCCTTTCCATTATGCTTACACACTTCTTTACTCACCGTGTCTTGCTGGTGCTCTTTGCACTTGTCGCGACTTCGTCAACACTCTTGGCACAGCTTTCGCCAGACCGGCTCTACTTTGGAGTTGGCCAGCGCGTGGTGATCCATGTCAAGGCACCCGATGATTTCCTTGGCGAACTCACCATCAAACTTCACGATCCACACACACTGGCCGTGCTCAAAAGCGCCCCGGCTGCTCGCGGCCGGGCTGATCTGACCAGTTTGTTCCCAACGATCTGGACCGAGAAATCAGATCAGGTGGTGCTTGCTCAGTTGTATCTTGATACGGAGGCTTTGGGATCGCCTCTGGTGATTCAGCCGATGGTTTCGCCCAATGTAGCAACGCGTGTCGATCCCACAACGCTGCAGGTTTCAGAGGATCGAGAAGCGGTGGTGATGTTCGATGATGATCGCCGAGCCAGCCAGTTTGCCAAAGGCGAGGTCGATTCTCCCCAGCGCGAGGATGTCGTGTTTTCTGGGCTTCGGGTGTATATTGAGCAAGAGGTGGTCATGGAGACTACCGCTGGCGAAATCGTCTTTCGGCTGCGCCCCGACGCGGCGCCCAACACTGCCTACAACTTCATGCACCTTGTCCAAGGCGGATTTTATACCAACATCATCTTCCATCGCATTGTTGCCAAGCTCACAGATGGACGCCCCTTTGTGATCCAAGTCGGGGACCCGTCAGGTACCGGATCAGGCGGGCCCGGGTACATGATTGACCTTGAAAAATCGACACTCCCCCATGACTTTGGCGTGCTCTCAATGGCTCGCTCGGCCGATCCCAACACCAATGGCTCGCAGGTCTTTGTCTGCCTTTCCAAAGAAGGCACAGCATTCCTCGATGGTCGCTACACCGCCTTTGCCCAAGCGGTATCGGGCGCCGATGTGATCCGCACCATCGCCGGGGTACCTGTCGATGCCAATGACCGCCCGCTCGATCCGCCGATGATTCTCAAAGCGTTCGTGCGCGATGCCCCATCGGTTGCCGATCGCTCTGCGCTGGTTCGACAGGCAGATCCTTCAACCAATGAGTTTATCAAGCAGCCTGCGATGCCTGATCGCTAAAACCGGAACGATACAGTGAGTGCTCCGAATATCCCGGTATCAATGTCCTGGCGGGTGAGATCGTTGCCATTGGTATCGAGGATTTCGAGCTCGCTTGCCAAGAGCCCACCGATGCGTCCGGAAATCTCGATGGTGTCATTGGATTGGTACTGGGCATAGAACGCCAGCGGAAATCGTTGGTGGGTCACCATGCCATCGGGTGCCAAGGTGTGTGAACCATCGAGCCGAAAGGTGGTGGATTCGTATCCCCCCGAGATACCATAGTTGAGCGAGTCCGAAGCTTTGTAGTTGATCTTCGCGCCGACGCCTTGTCCGGTGATGCTCCAGTATTCATTGATGGTATATTTGATCTGAGGCACAGGGACAACCAATACGCTGTCGTCGAGCCGGGTTCTCATCGCGATCCCCATACCAAGTTCAAGGTTGTTGTTGATTTTGTAGATATATCCGCCGGTGATCATCCCATCAATCGAATCACCAAAATCAGCATCATTCTCGAGTCCAACATAGACCCCGCCACCGATGAACCAAGTTCCCCCTTGATCCGTGCGATGGGCATAGGTGGCGATTAGGGAGAGCATTGTGACATCATCAAATTGGGCCCCGATGTTGGCAGCATCACCAGCAACAGAGCTTGCTGACGGGGTGATCTCGTAGTTGAGCAACCCGGCATCGAAGTCGATCGAGAGCATCCCCGAGTTTCCGATGCGTCGGGTGGCCTTGATCCCAGCTGCGATTTTGTTGTACTGAAACTCTCCGATTTCATCATCGAAATCCGAATCCGCCACAAAGAGGGCCTGGGTGTGGGCTTCAAAGACAAATGGGTGGGAAGATTCGGGCTGAAGATCAGGTTGGGGGTCAACCTGATTCGGAGGTTCATTGGCCCCCAGAGCACTCGAAACAAGGCACAGGGCAAGGGACAGCGGGGTCACAGCGAGGGGGTTCATCGGTCTTTTCCTTTCGGGGTCGGGATCGAGCTGCAATCATACCGGATTTTCACCCTTCGTTGGTCGAATTGTTCCCTGTGTATTTCATACCCAGAATCGGCTCGCCAAAGCCCAACACATGGGCTACAGTTGCCCCCGACACCTTTGATGTGTCGGCCCAAAGGCGATGCCCGCATCGTTGCTGGGGGACTAACTCAATTGGTAGAGTGCCAGCTTTGCAAGCTGGAAGTTAGGGGTTCAAGTCCCCTGTCCTCCACTTTCCAGATCTCCGCGATGAGCCCGAGCCGGTTTGCCCCCGGTCGATGAGCGCATTACGCGTTGAGAAGCGGAGATATTCATGAAAACCGATGCCTACGAAGTAGTTGCGTTCTACAAGTTCGTCAAAATCGACGACGGTGAAACCTTCGCGCCCGCCCTCAAAGCCCAGATGATCGAACTTGATGTCATGGGCACGATCCTCCTGGCCGAGGAAGGCATCAACGGAACAATCTGTGGCTTACCAGAATCCATTGAGAAAATCATCGCCATCATGCGTGCCCACGATGGGCTTGAAGATTTACCCTACAAATCGAGCTACGCCCCCGGTCATGTTTTCAACCGCGCCAAGGTCAAGGTCAAACCCTCGCTCATCAACATCGGCGAGGACGACAAGGCCGATCCCAACAAAGCCGTGGGAGAGTATGTCAAACCCAAAGATTGGAACGCGCTGATCTCCGACTCTGAAGTCGTCCTCATCGACACCCGCAACGACTACGAATACCACGCAGGGACCTTCGAAGGCGCAGTCGATCCCAAGATCACCCGATTTCGCGAACTTCCCGATTTTGTTCGCAATAATTACGATCCTAAGATCCACAAAAAAGTCGCCATGTTCTGCACCGGAGGCATCCGGTGCGAGCGGTCCACCGCATGGATGCTCGAGCAGGGCTACGAACATGTCTACCACCTCGAAGGCGGAATCTTGAAGTACCTCGAAGAAGTGCCGCAAGAAGAAAGCATGTGGAAGGGCGATTGCTATGTCTTCGACGAACGCGTCGGCGTCAATCACGAGCTCGCCCCGTCAGATGCCGCCAAGTTCTGCCCCGGATGCGGACACGCCCTGACGACCAAGCTCCGATGCGCTCCCGAGTATGTTCCCGGCGAGCGCTGCCCCTTCTGCCCGTGAGGCTGAAGGGGCAGCGATGGTCTTTGGTGCCCGGGCCACTGGCGCTTAGAGCTCCTGCGCGGGCTCGATAATCCCCCGGCATTCTCCAAACCCAATCCGGCGATACCCTTCGCGCTCGCAGTACGCTTTCATAATCACCTCGTCGCCATCGGCGAGGAACTTGCGTTCCTCACCCGTTGGCAAGACGATCGGCGTCCGCTGCGTGCCCGGCACAACCACCGGAGGCGCAGCGAACGGATCACCATCCCAAGTCAACTCCAACATGGACCCTCGCGCGTCGCGCGCCGTGCCTGAGATCGTGCCCGATCCCAGCAAATCGCCCGGCTGAAGGTTGCACCCGTTGACCGTGTGGTGTGTGAGCATCTGGGCGAGCGTCCAATACATATCCTTGAAGTTGCCCGTCGAAAGATGCACCGGTTCGATCCCCTGCTCACGCATCTTCGCAGAAGCAAGATGCACCTCGACCTTGATATCAATCCCGCCCGCTTTCCGGTTGGCATCAGAGTCCATATAGGGCAAAGGCTGAGGGTCACTCGCGTCGCGTTCCATCGCTTGGCACCGGAACGGCGCGAGCGCTTCCATGGTCACGATATAAGGCGACACCGTACTCGCAAAGTTCTTCGCCAAAAACGGGCCAAGCGGGACATATTCCCACTTCTGCAAGTCACGGGCCGACCAGTCGTTGAGGATGCACATCCCAAGCATGTGATCTTCCGCATTCTCAATCGAAATCGGCTCGCCGAGTTCATTGCCCCGTCCGACGACCAGCCCCATCTCCATTTCATAGTCAAGCAACTTGCAAGGCCCGAATCCGGGTGTCCCGCCATCTTCAGCCGGTGCCTGCTGACCGACGGGGCGTCTGATCCGTGTCCCCGAAGCCACGATTGACGATGCACGGCCGTGATATCCGATCGGGATGTGCTTGTAGTTGGGGAGCAGCGGGTTGTCAGGACGGAACATCGAGCCGACATTGGTCGCATGATAGAGCGAGGCGTAGAAGTCGGTGTAATCTTGAGAATAGAACGGGACTTCAAGCTCAAGGCCGCTTATTGGAATCAAGGCTCGCTGGCGTAACGCAACATGATCGCGCAATTCCGGTTGATCCGCTTTGAGTAACTCAACGAGCCGTTTGCGGAGGGCAAGGCGATGTTCAAGCTCCCAACTTCCAAAATCATTCCAATTCGGTCCACAACAGCAATGCTCGAAGAGGATGCCAGCATCGGAGAGCACTTCGAGATCAAGAAGAAAATCGCCAATTCGAGTGCATGCAGGCAATACGGCTCCGAACTCATCGCCCGAAGGGATACACAACGGCAGGTTTTGAATCGGGAAATCACTCTGAGGATCGTTGGCACCCTCCACCCAGGACTTGAGTTTGGGATCATGGGTCTCGTCAATCGCATATGGCATGGGATGATTCCTTGGTACTAAATGGGTGAGCCAAAGGATAGACCCGGCAACCTCGCCCGTCTTGGGCGGAAAAGACGATGGACGCGGTGTTCAAAGCGCCTCGACCAAAACGCTTGCCAGTGTTTCAAAGTCCTCGACTGTGTTGAACAGCTGCGCACTCACCCGCATCACCCGCGGATGAACCTCCGGCAGATCCCAAACCGGTACCTGAATCCCATGTTCGAGATACAACCGATCCCACAGGGCTTCACCCATGAGCGAGCCTGGTTCGCATTGGCCAGGAAGCGGAATCCCCACCATACTTCCAATCATCGACGCAGGAACCACCTGCTCGATCCCGATCGCATCGCAGATCAACTGTGCCCCGTACATGACCAGATCATGATTCCGTTGGCGAAGCTCATCCCACCCGCCGGGGAGCTGCGCGCCCATGTGTTCAATGGCGACAGGAACCACCAGATTGCCGGTGTAGTCATTGGTCCCGACATAATCAAAGTCGCACAAGTATGCCGAGCGATCCGCACGCTGTTCATGTTCGCGGCAAGAAAGCACCATCGGCTTGAACCCCGCCTGTTTGCTCGGCGAAGTATACAAAAAACCCGTGCCTTTGGGTGTTGCCAGCCACTTGTGACAACTTGCTGCGTACCAGGTCGGGGCAATATCCGAGAGATCCAAAGCAATCTGCCCCGGCGTATGGGCACCATCGAGGAAAGTATCAATTCCCCGCGCCTTCGCCGCCATCACGATTTCTTTGACGGGCAATATCAAGGCTGAGGCACTGGCAATATGCGAAACCATTACCAATTTGGTGCGCTCGCCCATGGCCGACACCACCGACTCAATCACGGCCTCGGGTGATACTGCCGGGAATGGCACTTTCGCCATTACCACCTTGGCTCCCGTTGTGCGACAAATTTTCCGCAGTTCGTTCATGGTGGCCATGTATTCGTGATCGGTGATGAGAATCTCATCACCGGGCGAGAGATTCAGGTTGTTCAAGACCGTCGCCACTGCGAAGGTGCCGTTGGAGACCAAAGCCAGGTCCTCCGCCCGCACATGAACAAACCGAGCCAATGCTTGGCGCGTGTCATCGCAGTAATACTCAAGGTCTGATTTGAAGAACCGGACCGGGTCGGCTTCGAGTCGACGATGGAATTCGCGTTGGGCTGACCCGACCACTTCAGGAGTGAGTCCATAAGATCCATTGTTCAATTGGATCAATCCGTCTTGAATGGGAAATCGCGCTGGTTCTGAAATCCGATGGGCCATAAACTTAACAATCGCTTCAGGACGAGAGGCAGACGGGAGAGTATCAGCAGTGGGGGACGAAATCAGCGATTCATTGGGCATAACCAAGCCTATCGGTGCAATGGGGAAAAGTTCCAGAATGGATAACAACCGGACCTCAAGATTCTTCCTTCGGGTATAGTTTCTCCATGAAGATCCACCTCAACGCCATCATCCTCGCCTTCTTCTGTGTCCAGGTCTTGGCAGCTCACGATGGCGATCAGGCCAAGTACGCCCAGCCCACCCTCAAACAAATCACCGCCGAGCCCGACTGGATCGCCCGATCTCCCCAATACCCTCGTTGGCTCATCGATGGCTCAGGTATCAAGTTCGTTGTCCGTCGACCCGGACTCGTCGGCCGAGACTTCACGGATTCATACCTCATCTTCCTTTCCAACCCTGACGCCCAACCCACCAAAATCACCCCAGAAAACCCAGGCCCATTCTTCACCGCATCAGGGGATTGGAACCAAGACCACACCCGCCGACTCTTCACCAACGCGGGCGATCTCTTCCTGTACGACACGAATGGGTCCGATTCGATCACCCAGCTCACCCGCACCGCCGCCCACGAATCAAGCCCCCTCTTTCTCGCCCCTACAGAATCAGGCATCATCCGCTACGCCTTCAAACGCGACGGCACATGGTTCATCCGCTCATTCGAGAACACATGGGAGATCCAAGCAGCCGATATCAAGTTCACCGATGCCCCCAAAGAAGAACAAGACGATCCCGACCTTTCCCCACTCGAAGAACAGCAACGCGACCTCTTCGACATCTTCACCCTCGAAGACCAACGCGACGAGATGCGCTTCAACAACACCAAAGCCTGGCGAGACACTAACCCGACCGCCGTCCCAGGCCCATTCTACATGGGCAAAAACAAACGCTCGATGGGCATCCATCTTTCCCCCTCGGGCAATCATATCCTCGTCGTCACCGCCCCCAAAGCCCGCCCAACTGACAAACGCGACCTCATGCCCAACTATGTCACCGACGATGGCTATGTTTCCACCCAAACCGTCCGCCCAAAGGTCGGCAACCAAACCCAAACCCCCATCCAACTCGCCTTGCTCGATCTCACCACTGAAACCATCTTCACCCTCTCATTGGACAATCTCCCGACCATCAAAGAAGACCCTCTCGCCTGGCTCAAAGAACCCAAGCCCGAATCCGAAGAACCAAACACCGATCTTCGTTCCGTCTCCTTCATGGGCATTCGTTGGTCCGACTCTGGCCAAAATGCCGCCGTCATGCTCCGATCACACGACAACAAAGACCGCTGGATCGCCATCATCGACACCAGCGCCGAATCTCCCGAGCTTATCCCCGCCCACCACCTCCATGACCAAGCCTGGATCAACTGGGATTTCAACGAGTTCGGGTTCCTCCCCAACTCGAGCACCCTCTGGTACCTCTCCGAAGAGTCCGGCTATGCGCACTTCTACACCCACAACGCCGATGGCACCATTACCCAGCACACCGCAGGCACCTACGAAGTCCGCGATATCACCATCGCTCATGACGGTTCAACAGCCTACCTTCGCACCAACCGAACCCACCCCGGCATCCAAGAAATCGAACGCCTCGACTTTGCCACCAACACTCTTACCCTAATCACAGCAATGGAAGGCACCATCGAGTCCTACCAACTCTCACCCGATCAATCCCAAGCCCTTTTCATCTATTCCAATATCAACCAACCCCCCGAACTCTACCTCATCAACCTCGAACCCGATGCACCCCCCACCCAACTCACCCACACCACCACCGACGCCTTCCTTGGCATGAACTTTCAAACCCCACAAATCATCCCCATTCCCTCAACTCACGCCGACCAACCTATCTACACCCGCCTTTACCTTCCCGACGCCAAACGCTTCTCCGGCCCACGCCCACTCATCCTTTTTATCCACGGCGCAGGCTACCTTCAGCACGCCAACTACCAATGGTCCTACTACAAACGAGAACACATGTTCCACACCATCCTCACCAGCCAAGGTTTTATCGTCGTCGCCCCAGATTTCCGTGCCAGTGCAGGCTATGGGCGAGCCTGGCGCACCGCCATCTACCGACAAATGGGTTATCCCGAACTCGAAGATTTCAAGGACATCATTGACTACGCCGTCAACAACCACAACGCCGACCCCGAAAACATCGGAATCTACGGCGGATCCTACGGCGGATTCATGACCCTCATGGCCATGTTCCTCGAACCACAAACCTACAAAGCCGGTGCCGCCCTCCGCTCAGTCACCGATTGGCGACACTACAACCAAGGCTACACCGCCAACATCCTCAACACCCCCGACATTGACCCCCAAGCCTACGACATCAGTTCCCCCATCAACCACGCCGAGGGTTTACAAGGACACCTTCTCATGCTCCATGGCATGCAAGACAGCAATGTCGTCGCCCAAGACATCATCCGTCTTTCCCAGCGCCTCATAGAATTAGAAAAGCAAAACTGGGAACTCGCCTTACATCCCATAGAACCCCACGGCTACCAAGAACCCTCCAGCTGGCTCGACCAGATGCGTAGGATTCACAAACTGTTTACAGAAGAGCTTCGCTGAGTATCGGAAAGCCCTTTGTGATTGTATTCTCCCTTGTTGCCGCGATACTCTCCGAACTCAGGCCAATCCTCTCCTACAACAATCCCAACCCCTTGAGCTCATCACGAGGTTCATCGAACGAGCAACTCCCATAACTTGTCGCAAATCCTTCACGCACCTGCGCCAAAGCAGCCACCGGCAGCAAAAGATCACGCCAATGCACCTGTTCATCAGAAAATACAAACGCATCCGAATCCGTTTCATCGAGCATCGCGATGGTGGTATCGAGATCGAAGCCTTTGATCGAACGCACAAAGGCGCCGGCGAGGAATACATTGATAAATCCGTGCATCGTCGCCACGGGGGCATCGGGTTCATAGGTGAGCTTGTGCTGGGCTCGAATTGGGTGGTGCAGTCCAGCCGTTGCTTTGAATGGCACATCGGCAGCATGGCATGCGTGCATGAATCGAGCTAGGTCATCGGTCGATGGGATCAGATCAGGTCTGATCCCGCCGCAGCGAACCTTGGCAGCCGCCTGATTCCCCGCGATCGCAGCGACAAATCCGCGTGGATCGCCTCCAATTACCGCTTCTTTGGGGAGCTCGAAAGCCGGGGCGATCATCGCGGGGAGAATTTCCATCGCTTCATCAACATCATTGGGCGAGTCGATTCGCATCTCGATCACATCAACCATCGCCAGCCCATGCTCTTCCTTATCATGGTGCTCGTTGAATTTGTAGATCGCATCGAGGTTTTCTTCGAGATCGCCGACGATCACGGCCGAGATTTGCCACGGATCTTGCATGTCGGCGTTCTCGCGATACCCACTGGTCGCATAGGTCCCAGGCATCACCACCGCAGCATGGTTGCTCAGCTCTTCGAGTCTCGTTGCGGTGCAGATAAACCGTGAGAGGAACCGTTCGTGTTCGCCTCGGAGGTATTTGGCATAATTCTCGACCGCGGCTTCCATCGCCAACTCGCTCGGCGGAAATAATCCGGCATAGTCAATCAGCCCCGTCATCAGTGTCTCAATCGTTCGGATCATGTCATTTTCCCTCTTCCCGCAGGTGGGTGTTATCGGGTGCAAGCTTTGGTTTGTACTTCGCAGGACCGAGTTGCCCATCATGGAGCATCGGTTCCCACCGGGCCATCAACTCGATCGGGACACATCTGGGGTCAAAAAAATCAACCATTGCCTGCTCGAAGAGCGCATGACGCCGAGCATTGGCGATATCTCCTCTCAAGTGACCATAGGGCACCACGAATCGCCACTTGCGCCCCGGATCGGCATCGATGGCGTTGAAGACCGCTGCAGCTGCCGGGGCAGGAGAAATCTCATCTTTGCGGGCCAACATGCCAAGTGTAGGCACACATACCTTTCGCCCATGCACCACCGCATCGCACAAACGAAGTCGATCAATCAGTTCGGCACGACGATCCGGATGCTGGACCAAGACCCGTTCGATGTCTGCCATGGTTCCCGAATGTCGATGCGCCAACCGCCACTTCCATGCTCCCAACGACGGCAGGGCAATCGCAAGACGATCCACAATCGATTCGCCCGAGAGCTTGCCGATAAGCTGCGCCGCTGCGATTGTCGCCAATCCGCCGCCGAGCGATGCCCCCATCAGGAATACACCAGGATGGTCGATTGCTGAATCAACAGCGATCTGGGCATCGGTGTCGCGTTCGAGGAGTGCGTTACGCATGACCCGGCACGCATTACACACATCAGACACCGCGCCGGGCAAAATCCAATCTTCATGTTTTTCGCCAGCAAACCCACGTCCGATCCATCTCACACCATGCTCATCAGGCGAAATCATTTCGCCAATCCCGATCTGTGATCCGGGATATCCGCGAAGCCGAATAATCAGCACCGCAACACCAGTGTCGGCGATCCGTTGCCAGCGTCGAGTTGAATCTTTGAGTTGTGCCGAAGGCGTGTGTCCATGGACCGCGACCAACGATGCTCGTACCGGATCATCATTGCTCGGAAGTACCAAGATGCACCCGATGCTCACGCCATCGGTTGAGAGAAACTCGTGGGTTGCGGTCGGATCAGAATCGTCGGGCACCGATCGTACACGCAGTATCGGCGACTCATCGACAAGCCTGGCGTACCAGTGTTTCCAAAACACGGAATGATCCGGCGCAGGCGCAGGGTCACCGATATGCGCAAAAGTCTGCACCTCGGAGAGTCCATAATCCTCGGGCTCGATCATCGCAGCGATCTCCAGCTCCCCCTTGGGGGTACCCGTACTTCAACCACCGGGTGCGTTGTACTCGAACCCGTCGCCTTCATCTTCGCCGATCATTTCTTTGAGCAGCGACTTGTATGCTTGGTCCACCGCATCAAGGTCAATCTTCGCGCCCCAGACCTGGCTGCTGGGACGGTCTTCGCCTTCACGAAACGCACCGCGTTGAGCGGTCCAAATCATCCATTGGCCGTCGGGTGAAAATGCAGGTAGCCCATCGAACCCGCGGGCGTGGGTGATGCGCAGGTGTGGGGTTTGGTCGATCTCGTACTCGCCGCTGGCGTCGATGGCGTAGACCTCATAATTGGCGTGGCTGACCTCGCTGCTGGCATAGAACAGGTATTGACCATCGGGCGAGAAGAATGGTGCCCAGTTGACATGCTCATTGTCCGTGAGCTGAATCTCTTCTTCGATCCCAATCACTTTGCCCGTTTCGTCGAACTCGAGGAAGGCAACAAAAATCTGCAACTGATTATCGCCTCGGCGATCCGAACGATAACAAATGGATTTCCCATCCGGCGAGAAAAAAGGCCCACCATCATAACCATCTGCGGTGATCAATGGCAGATGGGACTCGTCAGCCGAGTCATAAATCCAGATATCCCCATTGTTGCTCCCAGGCTCGAGACGGGTGTAGAGAATATAGCGTCCATCTGCGGACCATGATCCTTCCGCGTCGTAGCCTTTGCGTTCCCAGATGGGTTTGGATTCACCCAGCATGGGCACCGAGACAATATCATCGATCGAAATATCGGGGGTGGCGGTTTGATCTTCTTCGAGGAGCTTCTTCGCCCGGGCTTGGGCTTCGTCAGAAAGCACATACGCCATCTTGAGTGTGCCCGCCACAATATCCATCTCAATCGGGAATTGCCAAGAGTATTTCGAGGACTTGCGCTGGAACCCCGCGACATTCTCGTCGGCCGGGGCGGTGGAAGTGGTTCCAAAAAGAATCTTCATCGGCTCGGTGGGATGAAACCATCCGCAAGTATTGGCCGATCCGTCGCCGGGCGAAACCTCACCTGCCTGCCCAAGTCCAATGATGTTACCCGCTTCGTCTCGCTTGACGGGCGCGACATACATCCCGTAATGCGAACTGGCCACTTCACCCGCTTGGGGGATTTCGATCGCCTGGAAGATCAGAAACCGACCATCAGGCGAAAAATAGTTCTCACCGGCCTTGATGTATTTGGTCTCTGAAGTAAGTTGTACATGGTCACTTAGAAAAGGCGCTTCGAGCGTTGCCCATTGATCGTCCCATTGGGGGTTCGGATTGGGATTGGCACCCAATGCCGGGTTCCAAATCAGTCCCGTTGCACACATCAGCGACACAATTGCTACAGATTTCATCGACTTCCTCCTCGGGCGGATACACTCGTGTGGTATGACTGATACTAGGTCTCAACAACCCGATTCTGGAGCTCTCTGTCGTGTGAATCTGGGCCCGGTGCCCCATTTTTCCTATCGCCCGCCGACGGGTGATCCGCCGATCATTCACGAAGACGAACACTTTGTGGTCGTTGACAAACAAGCAGGCCTTTTGTCCGTCCCCGGAATCGCGCCTGAGAAGAAAGATTGTCTACGCAGTCGAGTCCAAGCGATGTTTCCTCAGGCAACGGGTCCGATGACCTGCCATCGCCTTGATCTCTCCACCTCAGGCGTCATGATCCTCGCCCTCGATGCCAAGACCCACCGCAACCTCTCGATCCAGTTCGAGCAGCGCAAGACCCACAAACGTTACATCGCCCTGCTTGATGGGCGACTCGAATCCGACGAAGGCACCATCAACTGTCCAATGCGAAAAGACATGGATGTTCGCCCACGGATGCTTGTCGATTATGCCCAAGGCAAGCCCTCGATCACCCACTACAAAGTCCTCGCCCGCGAAACCCTCAGCGGGCGAGAGGTCACACGCGTCGAGTTTATCCCCCACACCGGGCGAACCCACCAACTCCGCGTCCACGCAGCCCACCCTCATGTGACGACCGTGGGGGAGATGGGCACACTCGACCCAGCAGAAACCTCCGGGCTTGGGCTCCCCATCATTGGCGACGAACTCTATGGCGAACACTCAGCCATCCCCTCCCCCCGCCTGATGCTCCATGCCTCAATGCTCACCATCTACCACCCAATCACCGGCAAACAACTCACCTTCACCGCCCCGGTCCCCTTCTAATAGACCATGCGATCATTCCAACTCCACAATCCACCGTGTCCAAAGCCCAAAGCCCGAACCAAAGCGGTCTGCACATCTTAAAAATCTCCTCCTTGTTGCCATCGAGTTCATCTTGGTGTTTATTCTTGCCACCTGCCTCATACCGATCAGTTGGCGATGCATACGGTGTAGCGATCGATTTTCTCAATAGATCAACGCAGGCAGATGCGGCGCGGGCCAAGAAATCGCGGTCGATTCCATCAGCCGACGCAACTCGACCACATCGTGTTCGTTGAAGGCGTTGTGATCGTGGGAATCGAGATCAAGCACGCCATAGCACGACCCATCATCATTGAAGAGGGGGATGACGACTTCAGAGCGATCGCGTGGATCGCAGAGGATGTAGTGTTCACCCAAATTGTGTACATCGTTGACGATGATCGGGCGCTTCTTGCTCCAACACATCCCGCAGGCTCCGCGGAGTTCGATCGGTGAGCATGCCGGGTTATCGCGTGATGGTCCAAGAATCATCTGATCTTGGTCGTGATCCTTTTCATAAAACCCGACCCACGAGACGCCATGGTCCTTGAAGAATCGCCAGAGCACATCGCAAACCTCGCGCATCCGCCGATGCCGATTCCCCGACACCCCAGCGAGCGCCATGGCGACCGATCCATAATCTCGTTCATACACAGGCATAAACGGATACTAGGCGGTGCCGGAGAGCTCTTTCTTGGTGCCTCAAAGGTGGATTTTTCTCTTCCTTCAGGACCAGACCGATTGAGTGTCCATCCAAAGGAGTCGAAGCCCCCTCCGACAGGGCACCTAGCCTTCTTCAAGAAAGACTTCCCTGGGCATAGACAAAAAAACAGCCCCGAGAAAATCCGGAGCTGATCGTTTTGTTGAAGAATTGCTGCGATCTCAGAGGGTGGCGCTGGTGAATGGGAGGAACCCCATGAACCGTGCCCGTTTGACCGCTTGTGCAACCATGCGTTGCTGGCGTGCATTGGTGCCCAGGCGTTTTCGGCCATAAATTTTACCGTTGGGGGTCATCATGCGGCGCAAGGCTTCATAATCCTTGTAGTCGCAGTATTCAATACCTTTGCCACTCTTCTTGGTCACTTTCGTTGGTCCACTCATAAAGCGGTCACCACCCGAGAAGCTCTCCCGATCGCTGTTGCGTGATGTATTCATTCTGCCCATTGTGTTGATCTCCGTCTTGGACTTCGTGGCTTGCGATACCGGTGAACGCCACCAGAACCTGCAAGCGACGGATCAGTCGTGATGATTCGATTGCCTATCTCTCTTGCGAGGGTGAGTTTAGCCCCGGATTCCATCATCGTCGAGCGTTGAACCCGTTTTTGAGTCTTGCGTTGCACGCTGGGCTTTGCAGTTGCGATCCAAAAGCGGATCAAGGGCAAGAATCCCCCCCCCACGCCAGAGCAAATAGACCACCGGAATCAGCATCACGATATCTCGAATCACTTGGCACCATCCGACGGCTGCATCGCAGACGAGGTTCATATCGCCAAAACACGAGCAGTCCGCATCGACCTCAGGCGAGAAAATCACATGGAGCAGGGCAGCGATGAAGAAAATCAGCATCAACCCGATCGTCAGGGTCGCAGCCCGGGTCCAAAGCCCAAGCACCAGAAGCACCCCGGCGATCATCTCGACCCAAGGCATCGTATAGGCAGCACTGATAATCAAATGCCCGTGCGTGTCGGCATCGACAATCTTGAACCCTTTAATCGAAAACGCGAAGGCTTGGACATTATTGATCTTCGTCCACGCAGCGTATGCAAACAGCCCCCCAAGCCCCACACGCATTGGCAACTGGAGCATGATCGATTCGATCCACTTCGATGGAGTCATCTTCGTCGAACTCATGGCGAATCCTCCCCAGTTGTTGAGTCCGTCGGCAACCCGGCTGCCGCCCATTCGTCATATCCAACGCCCATGATCGCCAAGTCTGTGTACCCGAACTGCTGAAGCAAAGCCAAAGTATTCTTTGAAGCCTCACATTCGTCGCCACCGAGACAATAGATCACCACTGGGGCATCAGGTGGGATCGTCTGGATTTCTGCCTGTCCAGTATTGGTAAAGAAAGTCTCCGCCGTGAGGTGCGCCGCTCCAGAGATGTGCCCGGCATCATATTCATACTTGTGCCGAGAATCGACAAAGTACGCCCCGTCGATCCACATCTCATGCGCTTGGCGGAGCGTAAGCATGCCTTCAGGCACCGGTGCATCGAGCCGGGCATCGAGCCGGGCATCAAAGTCGGCATCAAAGTCAGTATCGGGGGCAGGGACAGGGTTGGCATCGGGAGATGCTTGCTCTTGTTCTGGATCGGTCGGCGGGTTAGTCTGTGGATCGGCTTGCAGAGGGTCCGCTTTGGGAGCAGATGTCGGCATCGAGCGGGCGCCAAGAATCACAGGCATGGTGCGCACAAGCGAATGCCCAACCCCGGTGATATACCCAAGTCCGACAATCGCCAACATACCCGCGATGGTGTGCACACATTTCATCCTTGCTCCAGTTCGCTGCTGTGTTTGATTTTATCCGTCTCAATGCTTATTGAGGCTGGAGCTGTCCATACATCTGGATGGTCAGCTGTTCTTCATTGTCCACATCCGTTACAACATGAAGTTGGGTGTTAAATCGCGGCGCAGCGCCGACAACCGTGCCTTTGATCCGGATCACCCAATCATTGCGAACTTCAGGGTCGACAGGCTCGAATTCATAGGTTGCGTCGATGGCAACCGAGTTGGCATAGGCATTCTCAATGGTGAAGGCTTGGCCAGATTTCGAGCGGATATGAATCTCACGCTCAAAGGCATCACCGACCACCAATCGACCCATGGTTACCCGAACAGGACTCATTTTCAAGTCTCCAATGACGCGGGCGATCGTGGCCAAGGTATAAATCGGTTTACGCTCATCATTCGTGCGCACCGTAATCTGGCCCCGGTGATTATCGGGTTTGGCATCTTCTTTGACCGTGACGCGAATGATCTGAAGCCGAAGGTTCTCACCATTCTTTTCGACCACGCCTCCATCAACCACTTCGATTGCAAAAGTGTCGGTATCATCAATCGTGGCACGGGTGACTTTAAAATCATCCGTGCGTCCGTAGACTTTCACTTCCTTCGTGAATCCCTTGCCTTTGTCTAAAGCATCGAATGCCAAGACCATTGGCTCTGAAATCACCACCGGCTTGACCAACGCGCGAACGACAATCGATTCGCTGGGGGTGTGGTCTGAATCCGTGAAAATGGTGATACTCCGGGCGATGGCGCCTTTTTTCCCCTTCGGATCAAAGACCACTTGGAGTGAGCCTTGCTCGCCGGGCATGTAGGTTTTTTTGGCAAGTTCAGGAACAGTGCATCCACACGAAGGCTTGACTTGCGTAATCGTCAAAGGACCGCTCCCGGTATTGCGGAACAAAAAGGAAAGCTCGGCAATCGAGGTGTCAAGCATCTCGCCAGTGTCTTGGGTTTTGCTGGCAAAGACCAAGCGACCCTGCCCCTTGAGATCCGGAGACATCATCGACGGGACAGGAGGGGCCAAGTCAGATTTATCAAGAGCTTGGGCACCCACAAGCGGGGTAATCCCCGAGACCATCGCCAAACTTGTCAATGTCAATACGATTTTGCTGCATTTCATGTGTGTTTTCACTCCCGATTCCGTGTCTTTTTGGTGTCTCTTTTCGGTGTCTTTGATCTTTTGTCTGAGTGATTGTTTTCTTTTTCCATCAACTTGCTTCTACGCCAGATTTATTCACAAGGACCGATCATATTCCCCTTTGGGGCCAGATCGACCAAGGAGCCAATCCAAACCAAACTCAATTCATCGTAAATGGTGCAGCACCAATAGGGTGATTACGAAGAGATCTCGAATTTACTAAAATAAAAACCGAACACAAGCCTCGCAAAAGCGGCTGTTGCATCCCATTCGACCAGGGCCAAACGCCGGTTCGGGAGGCGATATTGCACTCCAAGCCCATTATTTTGATCAATCAGACTCATTGTGTATCTAGAGGCATTCGCCAGTGCTCAATGCCTCAAGGAAGGCTGAGACATCGAAAAAGTTCCAAGTACCATCATTGTTGAAATCGCCACTGGGGAGTTCATCGTTGAAATCGCTGAGGAAGGCCGAGACATCGAAGAAATTCAACGATCCATCACCCGTAAAATCCGCGATCAGCGAGCATCCCTGCACCACAAACGCTCGGCTTTCACGCATAAACACATCGCGGAGCAGCTCATTGCGAACCCAAGGCGTCGGATCCACCACCTCAACCCGAATCGTGTGCTCTCCAGGACCCAGTCCAAGCGTCGAAAGATCGAGTGTGGTCTGCTGAATAGCCCCGACAATGAGCTGGTCATCAAGATACCAAAGGACTTGCAGATCGTGATTCAAAGGCTGCATGGGCATCACCCAAAGGGTGTCAGTCGGTTCGACGATCGCTTGATCGGGTGTGCCATCGTCGATTGGGCTAACTTCCCGATAAATCTGATGCAGCAAACGCTCGGCGCCGACGAGATTGAACTGCCGACCCAAGTTTCGCATCATCGAGTTGCTCGATGGGCGATACACGCCATTGACCGAGTAGTTTCCGCCCTCATACGAGCTGATGGGCCCATCGAACCCGCTCATTGAGACATCCATCCATCGCCACCACTTGCGCGAGTTGGCCAGCTGCTCATCGCGATCAAAGATCGAGACATTCACCGGCGAGAGTTCAGGGCCAGTGTAGGTAAAAGGTCCGCCATAGGTGTATTCGTCCGCCAGATCGCCCAAGGAATGTCCCAGTTCATGAATCGCGATTTGAGCTGCAGAGTTGTTCTGTCCCGCAGCGGTGCCCAAGTTATTACTCGGATATCCCGCCCCCCCATACTTGCTCGAGTTGGCGATTGCGATGACCTGGTCGATATCAGGGGCTGCGGCTGCGTGCGTATAGGCCTTGGATACACTCACGCATAAAAGCCGTTCGATCCCTGCACACCAATACGCCATATCAAGGGCGGTATGACGAGAAATGCCCTGATTGGGGTCATTGTCCACACCAGACTCCGGGGAGATCACCTCGACCTTGGTAAGCCGAAAGTAGGGCTCGTAGCTGGTAAAGGGTTCATACTGGAACAAGGAAGCGATGATTCCGTCCGCATCGGTATGAAACTGCCCCATCTCGCCAGCGGTATATCCATCGCCAACGATCACAATATCGACCCGGTTATCCACCATACCCCGATTGGCCAACTCCACCGCTTCGATGATTGCTTGTACCTCTTGGTCGATTGGCAAGAAGAACACGCCTCCTTCGAGCTGCCCATCTTCGCCCTCCCAACATCCGTGCACCTTTTCGAGGGGGGCATGGGGATCGTTTTCGCCGGGGTGTTGGGCGTATGCGGTGCTGGCCAAGGCCGCGATGAGTCCGATCACGAGTGGTTCGATGGTGTTCAGGGGGGACATGGGGGGGCTCCAGAAGGAGTGGGTGGGATGTCCGGGGCAAAGCCCGCTCCAAAAAGGGGGGTGTACGATCAAGTTGTCCTCGTCGTGGCAGTTGACAGAAGCGTCATCACAATGCCCAGAACAATACCAGCACGGCTTTGCCTTTGGGGACACTCATCAATATACGCCCAATTTTTCAACTGGTTCCCATCGGAGAATGCCCCGAATGCCGCCTCCAGTGTTCAATTGCTTGGCGTACATCGTCGAGGCTTTGGGCTTCCCGCAGGGCATTTTTCAGCGATCGACAGTGCCCAGCATTGATTGGCCTGCACAAGAGGTTTGCCTTTTGTCGAAAGACATGCCGGGCATGATCGCCATCGCGGTACCGCACCATTCGATCGAAAAACCTAAGCAGCATGTCTAGTTTCTCGTCTTCGGTGGGGTGCAGATCACCCAGGTCGATGGCATTGACCGCTTCGAGATCACCGGGATCAATCTGATTTTCAATCACGCGCTGCTGGAGGGCCCAGCTGAATCGGAAGAGCCAAGGGTTGGAGAATGATCCGCGCCCGATCATCACACCCGCGCACTGGGTATGGTGCATCATGGCGATGACATCGCTTGGTTGTTTGAGATCGCCGTTGCCGATGACGGGAATGGATGGATTGTGCGCACCGACGGTGTCCACCACGCGCTTGATTCCGTCGAGATCGCACTGCCCTTTGAACCGCTGCTCGGTGGTGCGTCCATGAACGGTAATCAGCGCAGCTCCGCGTTCGACAAGTCCAATGGCAAGTTCGCCCGCAACGCCTTTAGATTTGGCTTCTTCATCCCATCCCAGTCGCATCTTGGCCGTCAAAGGCACATGCCCGGGCAACGCCTGGCGCACACGCTCGAACATCGTCAAAGTTTTGGGCAGATCGCACATGAGCTTCGATCCCCCGTCTTTTTTGGTGACCTTGTCGACCGGGCATCCCATATTGATATCGACGACATCGGCCCCGTGTTCGGCGCACCAGAGGGCACCCTGAGCGAGAATTTCAGGATCAGACCCATAGAGCTGCATGCAGACGGGGCGGTCTTGCTCGTTGGTCGCTGCGATGTTGCGGGCGGTTTCTTGAGAGAGTAGGAGCCCCTTGGGGCTCAGCAGATCGGTACACGCGAGCCCGACGCCTCCGAGTTCTCGGCAGGTGATCCGCCAGGCCAACTCACACCACCCGGCGATGGGCGCAAGGAGCAAGTTCGATTCGAGTTCGATCGAGCCTGCGGGGGCGTTGAGTGTGAGGGGGTGGGCGAGCATCGGGAGGGAGCTTAGTGCGTCGCGGCGAAGTAGAACATGATGACCACCCCGGCCATGATCGCTGCGAAGAGATCGTCGAGGAGAATCCCCCATCCGCCCGGAAGCTTCTGCATCGTACCCGCAGGCCAAGGCTTAAAAATATCGAAGAGCCGAAAGAGTACGAAGGCCCCTGCCAGGGCGCAGAGGATGGCCAATGGCGAACTGAGCATCCCGGCGGGGATCATCATCAAAGTGATCGCTTGTCCAGCGGTTTCATCCGCGACAACCTCCGATGGGTCTTTGCCCCATTTGGCTTCCGCTTCGTGCCCATAGAGGATGCACGATGCAGAGTAAACGACCAGAATCAGAATCATGGCCGAGAAGTAACCCCAACTCAGTGAAGTGCCCGGGCCGAGCCCTGCGAAGATCAGGATGCCCGCAAGGACGACGGGGGGGATCGAGCCGAAGGTTCCTGAGATGGGGAGGTATCCGAGCCCGTTGGTCGTCAGGAATGATTGGGTTGTGCGTCCCATTGTGTTCATAGTCGTGATCCTCAACGAGCCGCGACCGTCAGGGAGCGGTCTTTTCTTCTCTCATATACGCCAGTGGTGATCGAGAACCGCTCCTTGGCGGTCGTGGCTCGTCAGCGTTCAATTTTACCGTTTCTTGTTTTTGCCCTGCTGTCCGCCTTTATTGGTTCTCGGGCGTGGTTTTCCACTTGGCCCAGAGACCTTGGTTGATTTGCGTGCTTTTTTGCCTCGCATGACTTCGAGCATCCGGGCCTGTTCATCGATCGTGTGCTTGAGGGCTTTACCGATGTAGGGGAATGCAGAGAGGATCGTCGTAATCAGTGTCCCCCAAACGAGTAACGAAATCACCAGTCGCCCGGTTGTATTCGGTCCCGGCGATCCAAAGGCCACAATGAGCAGGATCAGAGGGATGGTGATGGATTGGAGGATCATCTTCGTCTTGCCCATCGCACCCGCGGAGAAATCGACGCCCTCAGCCTCGTAGGCCCCCCGGATTGAGGTGACGAGGAGTTCGCGGAAGATCATCGCCACGACCATCCACCCGGCGACGGCCGAGAGTTGGATGGTGCTGTCGGTCAGGGCGATCTTGGCATGGAAGGCCGGGGTGGCGAGCATGAGGAACCCGCCCAGGATCAGGAGTTTGTCCGCCATCGGATCCATGATGCGTCCGAACTTGGACTCGATCTTCCACTTCCGGGCGAGGTGTCCATCGAGCGCATCGGTAATCGCAGCGATGATAAAGACAACCGTCGCCGCGATCAAAAGCCCTGTTCCAGGCTGAGAAATCTCGCCAAGTCGATCTGTCCCAGCAGGTTGGGCGTTGATGGTTCGAGGCTCGACATACGAGAGTAGAATCACAAAAACCCACGCCAGAAGGACTCGCCCCATCGTGAGCAGATTGGGGATATGGACTTTGCGTGAAGGTTGGGCTTGTTGCATCAATATCTGAGGTGAAACCATGGCGACGATCATAGAGGCTTCAGTGGGCAGGTACCAGAGCGCGCGTCGACTGGGTGCGCATTATTTTGGTCCGATCGATGCGCAGCAATGTGCCTAACAATCCGCTTGTATGCGTTTGTAGAGCTCCTTGGAGTTGAAGGATTCGTCCGGAAGCACTATCCTCCCCATCTCGGCTTTGGGGTGCTTTGCGCGGTTCTGGCCGGGGGGTTGAAAGAACCTGTTCGATACCGCTTCATGATTTGCCAAGGGATCGGGCCAGGTTTGGATCATTTTGGATCATGAGGATCGTGCCAACTGGCAACCTTTGGAGCTTCACACCTCCAGAGCCTGTACCAAGCCTCTTTCGCGAGGCCTACGGAAAGACACACGGTGGAACAGATCATCTCTCCGATTGCCTTGTACCTCATCTGCGCCTTGGGAGCTGCGGGCATTGCCTTGGCGCTCCCACGAAGGGCGAGTTCGAAAACATTTGAATATGTCGGCGTGATCTTGGTCACAGCTGCCTTTGGATTCGCTGCTCTGCTTCTTGGACTCAAAGCATCCGACGCAGGCAACCCGATGCCCAACTTCTTCTTTTACCCATTCGCATTCGTTGCCATTGGTGCATCGGTGCGGGTGATGACCCACAAACGCCCGGTTTACTCGGCGCTCTACTTCATCATGACCATCATCGCTTCGTGTGGGATGTATATCTTGCTCTCTGCCGAGTTCATGGCCTTCGCCCTCATTATCATCTACGCCGGCGCGATCCTGATCACCTACCTTTTCGTCATCATGCTTGCCACCCAGGCGCCCACCGGCGACGGGGATGACGAGCTTGATGATGTCGATGCCGTTGCTCGCGAGCCGATGCTCGCCAGTGCAATCGGATTCGTGATGGTCGGGCTCATCACTGCTGCGATGTTCGGCGGGATCGGTCAACTCCCCGATTCCAAAATGACGCAAGCCCAAGCTGCCAACTCGGTCTTGGTAAACCTGCCCAAGAAAGTCGATAAAATTCTCGAACGCGAGGGTTTGCTTGCGGACGGGTGGCGAGTGAGCCGAGATACACAAACCGGCCAAGCAATGATTGATGTCGATGACCGTACGATTCAGATCGAGTTGATCGAAGGTGATACCGTCTCGGCAACGCGCCTGCTCACCACGGATGATTGGCCCGATGCACTCGCTGCCGACAACATTGATCGATTGGGGTTCAACCTGATGCACGATCACCCGATCATGATCGAACTCGCAGGCGTGATCCTGTTGATGGCCATGTTGGGCGCGACGGTCCTCGCCCGTAAGCATACCGAACTCGAAGAAGCACTCAAGGCTGCCCAGGCACGCAAGCTGGGCACCATGTTCGATGACGATGAGGAATCATCAGGAGGGCACGCATGATGCACGCCTTTGAATCCATACAACTGGCGCAGCTGGCCTTTCCGACGGAGATGAGTACCTCGGTGCTTGCCCCGTATCTGTTCGTGTCGGCTGCGATGTTCTGTATCGGGCTCGTTGGATTCCTCACGCGAAAGAACATGATCATCATGTTTCTTTGCACCGAACTGATGTTCCAAGCTGCAGGTTTGGCTCTGATCGCCTTTGGTCGTCATCACCTTGGGGCGGATGGCCAAACCTTTGTGATCTTCGTGCTCTGTATCGCGGCTGCTGAAGCTGCAATGGCACTGGCGCTCGTCGTCCTGCTCTTCCGTCATCGTGAATCACTCAGCGCCTCGGCCTGGAAGGAACTCAACGGATGATGACCGCTTCACTGTTGAATAATCTGCTCGCACCATTGGCCATGCTCGCACCCGGTTCATCGGGAAGCGACGAACCGGCATCGGCGCACCTCGCCCACATGACCGAGCATGTCGGCACGGGTCCAAAATGGATCCTGTTGATCGTGTTCCTGCCTTTGCTCGGATTTGTGTTCAACGCAATCTATGCTGCGAGTGGCAACAAATCCAAGCTCCCCGCATGGACGACGATTGCTCTGTTGGCCGTTGCATTCTTGGCGACCCTGAGCATGTTCCTGTCATACGACGGCACACCCTACACCGTTCACGCCTTTGACTGGTTCAACCTGCACTATGGAGAAAAATCATTCGTCGCCAACTTCTCCTTCTATATCGACAAACTCACCATCCTCTGGATGCTCTTCGTTACCGGGCTTGCCACACTCATTGCGCTCTACGCATCTGAATACATGTCCCACGACATTGGCACCGGTTACTGCCGATTCTTCTCGGCCTTCGGGTTGTTCGTCTTCTCGATGTCGTGCTTGGTCATGGGCGACAACATGCTCATGCTCTACCTTGGCTGGGAAGGCGTGGGGTTGTGCTCGTATCTGCTGATCGGATACTTCTACAAGAAACCCTCCGCTGTCGCAGCAGCCAAGAAAGCCTTCATCGTCAATCGCATCGGTGATCTGGGGTTGGCTCTGGGCATCTACCTGACTTTCGTTCACTTTGGTACCGTTGAATATGCTGCGTTGTTTAGTAATGAAACCCTCCATCACTACATCGACGCTGCCGTCGCAGGCGATTTCTCGGCGATCCCAAGCGAAGCCCAATGGATCGCGATGCTGCTGATGGTTGGTGCGTTTGGCAAGTCGGCCCAGTTCCCGCTCTATGTCTGGTTGCCTGATGCGATGGAAGGCCCGACCCCCGTGTCCGCGCTGATTCACGCCGCGACGATGGTGACGGCTGGCGTTTACCTCATCGCCCGGTTCTATCCATTGTTCCTAGTGTCTGAAAACGCACTGCCGATCGTTGCATGGATCGGTACGATCACCGCCCTGCTCGCAGCGACCATCGGCATGGCCCAGTTCGATATCAAACGAATCATGGCCTATTCGACCGTCTCGCAACTCGGCTATATGTTCGCCGGGCTTGGATTGCTCTCGACCACAGGCGCCGCGTTCCATGTGTTGACCCATGCCTTTTTCAAGGCGTTGTTGTTCCTCGCCTGTGGTGCCGTTATGCATGGATTCGCGGGACAGCTCGACCTGCGTAAACTCTCAGGGGTTTCTTGGATGAAAGGGTGGGGGATCGTCGGCATCACGATGCTCATTGGGTGCATGAATCTGGCAGGCTTGCCATACATCACCAGTGGGTTCTATTCCAAAGACATGATCCTCGCCGAAGCCTTCGTCACACCAGGTTATCGACTTATGGGGTGGGTCTTGGTCTTCACCGCGATCATGACCGCCTACTACACCTTCCGCGTCTTCTTCCGCGTATTCCTTGGCGATCAACATGCCGAACCGGGAGAGGATTTTCATGGCGACGATACAAACGATTTCCATCCCCACGCCCCAGGATGGGCGATCAACACCGTGCTGATCACACTCGCTGCCTGTTCCATGCTCGCGATCGCGTTGGCATGGATCGACAAGTCAGCGTACCACGGGTGGGTCGGTTCGATGGTCGCCGACTCCACCGCAAGTTTTCACTCGCCCTATGCCGTTTCACTTGCAGCAGCACACGGCGAGGGCAATCCCGCTGCCGTTGCTGGACCCGTTGGATATGGAGCACCAGGCAAAGTATTGGGCATGGATCCACACGGGGGCATGATCGTCGTCTCAGGACTCGGCGCCATCTTCGGGGTCCTTGTTGCAGCCTTCTTCCACGGACCCAAGGGTTGGCAAGGTTTATTCCTTGGTGGACGCACCCAAGCGGACAAGTGCCGAATGGATGCCATCGCCAAACGCGCCGGCCCGATCCCACGATGGGCCGAGAACAAATGGTTCGTCGATGAGTTCTACGCGATGGTCTTTGTGACGCCTTTGCGTGTCGTGTCGCATATCTTCCACTGGATCGACAAATTATTACTCGACGGCTTGGTGAATCTCTTCGGCTTCCTGCCTCGTGTGTTGGCATGGATCATCCGTCCGAGCCAATCGGGCGTGCTTCAAGGCTACGCGGTAAGCATGGCAGGAGGCTTGGCTGTGCTGCTCTTGGTGGTGATTGTGATCGTTCTGCGAGCAGGAGGTGCAGCATGAACCTTGATAGCCTGATGCTCATCATCCTGATTTTCTTCCCCGTTGTTGCTGCTTTGTGGATTGCATTTTCCAAGAATGCCGACAATGCCTACCGCACCGCACTCATCGCAAGCCTGGTGCTTTTGCTCCCGGCACTCAAACTCCTCGATCGTTTCGACTTCGCCAAGGGCGATGTGCCCCAGTTCGGATATTCGATCTCGTGGATTGATTCGCTGGGCTTGAACTTCTCGATTGGGATGGATTCGATTTCGTTGCTGTTGATTCTCCTCTCAGTCCTGCTTGGTCCAATCGTCGTTGCAGCATCCAAATCCGCGATCACCAAAGACCGACGCATGTATTACGCGTGGCTCATGGTGCTCCAAGGAGCCATGGTCGGGGTGTTCGCAGCCCAAGATTTGCTCCTGTTCTACATCTGCTTTGAGTTCACGCTCTTGCCGATGTTTGTGCTCATCCGCAAGTTTGGGTCGACCAATCGTGTTGCTGCGTCGATCAAGTTCTTCCTCTATACCTTCACCGGCTCGATGCTCACCCTCGCCGCGATGGTCTATGTCGTCTGGTTCGTTGCCCAGCCGGATCAGTTTGGCGCGTGGACACTCGACATCCCGACCCTGACCAAATACGCCTGGCATATGTCCATCAGCGAACAAACCTGGGTCTTGCTCGGGTTGCTCGCCGGGTTCGCCGTCAAGGTGCCTCTGTTCCCGTTCCATACCTGGCTGCCCCTTGCCCACACCGAAGCCCCAACCGCCGGTTCGGTTATCTTGGCAGCCGTGCTGCTCAAACTCGGAACCTACGGCATCTACCGCTTCGCCATCCCCTTGGCGCCCGAAGCCTTCTTTGCATACGCCCCTCATATCGCCATACTCTCGATCATCGGCATCATTTACGCCGGTCTGATTTGCTGGGTGCAGACCGACATCAAGAAACTCGTCGCCTATTCATCCGTGTCGCATCTGGGCTTTGCCGTGCTCGGATTAGCCGCTCTCAATGTGACGGGCTTTAGTGGCTCGATCCTCTATATGCTCTCCCACGGCCTATCGACCGGCGGCTTGTTTCTCATGATCGGGTTCATGTACGAACGCTACCATACTCGCGACATGAACACCGTCGGGGGCTTGGCTTCCAAGATGCCCATCTGGGCCACCTTCATGGTCTTCTTCGCAATGGCTTCGGTCGGCTTGCCCGGACTCAACGGCTTCCCATCCGAAGTCCTGTGTCTTATCTCGGCATTCCAGTCTGATGCCGCATGGACCGCTGCCGGCGAACCCGGTGCATGGGGTTCATCGCTTGGCCCTTGGTTCGCAGTCTTCGCAGGCACCGGCATGGTCATCGCCGCGATGTACCTCCTCTACATGGTCGGCAAAATCTGCTTCGGCCCACTCAAAGAACCCGAAGGGCATCACGACCATGAGACACTCCCAACCGATCTCAACTTCCGCGAGATCATGACCCTCGCGCCTTTGGCATTGGGTTGTATCTACTTCGGGCTCCAGCCAACCGTGTTGTTCGACACCGTGAGCGATCAGGTCAACGCGACCGTACGCATCGTCGAGCAAGCCAATGGGCTCGAATCCGCCGAGCCTCGCATCATGCACGACACCCCAGCCGTTGATGACATCTATTCCAACGACAACGGACATGAAGGAGCCTCGCATGACTGAGAAGCTCGCCATCCTCTGGCCTGAAATCTTCCTCTTCATCGCCACCTGCCTCGTGATGATTACCGGGCAATGGCCCTCGCGCGCCATCCGCCAGTTCACCCCTTGGATTTGTGCCGTCGCTCTTTTCGCTGCCTTCTTCGCGGCGCTGATCTCGCCAACAACCTCAGGCATGTTCCCCGCCATCGTCCCCTACGCCAAAATGCTCATCGCAGGCGTCGGGATGTTGATCTTGCTGCTGCTCAGCGGCACCGTCGATCGGGAGCTCGAAGCCGAGGTCGATGCAGGCAAACCATTCTCCTCACTCCGCTCAAACCGAGGCGAGTTCTACGCCTTCTTCATGTTCTCACTCACCGGCCTCATGCTCACCGCCTCGGCGGATGATCTCATCTGGCTCTTCCTCGCCCTCGAACTGACTTCGCTTCCGACCTACATCATGGTCGCCATCTCGACCGAGCGCAAGAAATCACTCGAAGCAGCCGTCAAGTATTTCTTCCTCGGTGCGCTCGGCGCTGCCATCTTCTTGTATGGATTCGCCCTGATCTACGGCGCGACCGGTTCGACCAACCTCTCCGAAATCGCCACCGTCTTCGCAACCGATGGCGTCTCGACACTCGGTATGATCGGTCTGTTGATCGCCATCATCGGCATCTCCTTCAAGATCGCCGCCGTGCCGATGCACTTCTATACCCCTGATGTCTACCAAGGTGCCGCTTCACCCGTCGCCGCGATGCTCGCCTTCGTTCCCAAGACCGCTGGGTTCTTGGCCTTGATGTTCATCTTGGGCACCGCGGGTTGGAACGATGGGTTTGCTGGCAGTGGCGGACACCTCCCCGTCGCCATCGAAGCCACCCTCTGGATCATGGCCGCCCTGACCATGACCGTGGGCAATGTCCTCGCACTCTTGCAAACCTCCATCAAGCGCATCCTCGCCTATTCTTCGATCGCCCACTCCGGGTACATGCTCGTGGGTCTGATCGCAGGCCCAGGAATCATCGGCGGCCCGTTCTATCAGAACGGTCTGGCTGCCGTGCTCTTCTACCTGCTGACCTATGGCGTGATGACCGTCGGCGTCTTCGCCGTCCTCGCATCGCTCGAACACCGCAACGGCGACGAAGCCGACGACATGGACGACATCCGAGGGCTCTGCAAATCGCACCCAGTCCTCGGCTGGACCTTGGTGATCTGCACCTTCTCGATGCTCGGGTTCCCGCCTCTGATCGGATTCCTTGGCAAGGTCGGATTGTTCACCTCGGGCATGGCAGCCGGTCAATACGCCCTGATCGTGATCTTGGGCATCAACTCCGCCATCGCCGCGTGCTACTACCTCCGCATGATCGCCGCTGCCTACATCGACGATCCCGGCAAGATCAGTTCCCCGGTCTTCCTCGCCCCCTTCCCGATGCGCCGCGTCGCAGGCGTGCTCAGCGCATTCTGTGTCTTGTTCTTACTGGTCTTCGCCCAGCCTCTGGTCAACGGCGCCTACCACGCCGCCAAGTATGTCCCGGCGGCTGCCGATGAAATCGAAGAGCCTTACGCGGACGATCAGATCATTCAAAAAACTCAAGAGGAAATCGCTTTGATTGATTGATCAAAGAAATTGATTGGTATTCCAGTACGCGTGGAGAAGCCTCCAGTCACAGCATCAGTGCCCTATATGACCCAATCTACGAGTCCATCGGAAGAGCAAGTCGGCAAAGCCTATCGCAAGCGGAAGGTCAAACGCCGAGTTTTCGAACTCTTGAGCAACTATCGGTATTCGATGCCGGCACTCAATGGGCTTGATCGTAAACTTGAACGCTTCATCGTTGCCCACCTCGATGGGAAGCCTGGTTTCTTTATCGAAGCAGGCGCCAACGATGGATACACCCAGAGCAACACATTTTACTTTGCCCGCAAGTATGGTTGGCGGGGGATACTCATCGAGCCGATCCCAGAACTGGCGGCACATTGTGAGTTGATTCGTCCAGAGTCTACAGTTGTCCGGTGTGCGCTCGGCTCGGCATCGGCCCAGGGAGAATCAGTGATGCTTCATCGGGCAGGGTTGATGAGCACCATTGAGGGGGCGATTGGCGATGAGAACTCTCAGCGTGATCATCTTGAGCGAGCCTCGCAGCTTCAACCCGGGATCGCAATGGGGGCTATCGAGGCTTCGGTTCGGGCTTTGAGTTCGATTATCGACGAGCACTGTCCATCGGGGAGCATTGATTTTTTCTCACTTGATGTCGAGGGGTACGAGCCTCAAGTGCTCTCCGGGCTCGATTTTTCCAAACATCGCCCCCGTTTCATTTGTGTCGAATCGCGAAATGATGACGCCATTTCCGAAGCACTCGATGAGCACTATCGTTTCGTAGATCAGTTGAGTCATCACGACCTACTCTATGAAGTCAAGGGTCTCAAGGCATGACAACCAATCCATTCACAATCACGGTGTATATTCCGTCATATAATCAGATTGAATATCTTCAAGGTGCAATCGAGAGTGTGCTGAACCAGACAAGGGTTCCCGATCAAATCCTCATCGTTGATGACGCATCTACCGACGGGTCGCAGGAACTTATTCGAGAGTATCAAAGCAAGCACCCAGAGATCATCAGCACAGTATTCAATGAATCACGCCAAGGAATTGGTTCAGTCCGACGCATCGCCATCGAAGCTTCGACGGGTGACTTTGTCACATACCTTGACGGCGATGATTTGTATTATCCGCAAAAAATCGAAGCCGAGGAAAGTGCTTTGGTCGAGAACCCTGACGCTGGGTATGTCTATTCAAATTTTCATTTTATCGACGAGCAAGGTCGGGAAGGGGAAGTTTGGAATGATACTGGCCAATACCCAACCGGGGATATCTTTGATCACTACATGGGGTTTGACTTCCCCGGCGGCGTCTCAAATCGGTGTGAACTCGTCCGAAGAAAAATTCTAATTGAGACGGATCACTATGAGTCGGGTCTCAACTTGTATCAGGTCACTGATGCCATGATGCGTGTTGCTCGGCTGTGCACATGTGTCGCGGTTTCCAAACCCACCCATGCCTACCGACGCCATTGCCGGGGGGTACATCGCAAGCCGTACACCACTCATTACGATGCACTCAAATACATCTATCAAAAAAATATACATTTACTCGACAGGCTTGATGCAGCAAGACAGAAAAAAATTCGCAGCAAGGTGAATCAAGTGCTCGCACGATACGCATGGAAGTCGGTCAAACAAATGGCCAAGGGCGATCCAAACACGGATTCCAAAAGGGCGATCTGCTTTGCCAAGGCAGGCTTTACGCATTCCCCATCGAGTGTATTGAATCCGAAGCACGCAATTCGTACCATTCGTGCGGCTGTACGCTGAATGCTCAGGGAGTTGGGTTGAGCACCATCACCGCATGGCTCCCGATCCCCTCGATCTCAAACAACTCGCCTTCAATCACAAACCCGAGTTTCTCATAGAATCCAAACGCAGATTCGCGTGCATTGCACCAGATCACTGCCCGCTCAACCGCCCACGCCCGATCCCGTGCAACCTCGACAAGCATCCGCCCATATCCCTGCCCTCGAATCTCAGCGACCGACGCCATCCCCCGAATCCGCCAAGCATTTTCAGTTTCCCCGGGCATGGGCTGATGATACATCGACAAAATCGCCAATACCTCATCGCCTCGCACCGCGCCCAGATGAAACGAGTCCGCGTCATTATCCCCGGGATAGATCAGTTCCTCCGCTGCCTGGTGTGGACGCAGCACCACCTGCCGAATCGCTCGCGTCTGCTCGGCGATAATCTCTCGAATCTCAATCGACTCACCCGACTCACCCGCCATGGCTCGGGCTTTCCTGAATCAAATGATGCTCGATTGCGTGTAAGAAATCATCTCCGAAGTCATCGAGTTTTTTCTGCCCCACGCCGCGAATCGAGAGCAACGCATGGCGATCCGTAGGCTTATCAAGCGCCATCTCCCGAAGCGTCGAATCATTGAACACCACATACGGCGGCACGCCTCGCGCTTGCGCAATCAACATTCGCAACGCACGTAACGACTCAAACAACTCCTTCTCCGATTCATTCATCGGGCGACGCTCGATCACCCGTGCCGCCCGCGTCCGGCGGTTCCGCTCGCTTTTAGCAGACCCCGTCCCGATCGGCTTGGCCAACGAAACCGTTTCGATCCCCTTCATCACAGACACCCCACGCGAACCAAACGCCAGTGTCTCGAATCGATCCTCAACCACCCGCATCAAAGCGTCGGCCGCGACGAGCTGGTCGATAAACGACATCACCTCCGCCTTGCGCCGATTTTCGAGCATCCCATGCACTTTGAGCCGGTCATGACCGTAGTTCTTGATCTTCTGCCCACTTCCCCCCCGTACGATATCACAGATATATGCTGCTCCAAACCGTTCACCCGTCCGCGCGACTGCTGAGAGAATCACCTGCCCAATCCGATGCGCATCTTCTTCGCAAGCGGTCTCTCCAAGGCATACATCACAGGCCCCGCAATCTTGGCGCCCGGCAGGCGGCGTGTATTGCTGTCCAAAGTGTTCACTCAAGTGTTTGTGTCGGCATCCAAACGATGCCACAAAACGCCTCATCCCGCGTACGAGTTCGAGCTGGGCCTGCGGATCACTTCCGCTCTGTTCCGCGCTCTGTTCGATGAGCCGTTCCCATCGCCCACCATCGCTTGGTGAGTAGAGCAAAAGACACTCGGCCTCAAGTCCATCGCGCCCTGCCCGCCCGGTTTCTTGTTGGTAGGCTTCGATCGATTTGGGCATCGACGCATGGACGACCAGCCGAACATTGCTCCGGTCGATCCCCATCCCAAAGGCCACCGTCGCGACCACAATATCAAGTGTCTCGTTGCTGAACGCCTGCTCGATGGTGTGCCGCTTGGACACATCCAATCCTGCGTGATACTCATCGGCATCGAGCCCCAATGCCCGCAGTTCCTCAGCAATTTTCTCCGTATCCTTACGCGACAAACAATACACAATCGCCCCGTGGCTCTCCCCCGCTGCACTATGCCTTGCCACCGCAGAGGCGATCTGCTCGCTCGCCCTCTCTCGCGCCTGAATCCGATATACCAGATTCGGACGATCAAACACCCCAACCATGAGCTCAGGATCACGCAATCCAAGCTGATTCACAATGTCTTCGCGCACCCTCGGCGTCGCTGTCGCGGTAAACGCCTGAATCGATACATGAGGCGCGATCTTTCGCAACTCAGCAATCCGACGATACTCAGGACGAAAATCATGCCCCCATTGGCTGATGCAGTGCGCTTCATCAATCGCGAGGCACCCGAGCCGATCATGATCGCACAATAATCCAATGAGCGTCTTAAACGAACTCGTCACCACACGCTCGGGTGCAGCAAACACCAAATTAAGATCACCCGTCAACAACTGCTTGGCGATGTCGGTCGATTCCTCAAAATCAATCCCCGAATGCATCGCCGCAGCCTTGTATCCCAGTAACTCAAGACCACGCACCTGATCACGCATCAACGCGATGAGCGGCGACACCACAATCGTCGCTTTCCCCGTAATCAAAGGAGGCACATGATAACACAGGCTCTTGCCACCACCAGTGGGCAACACCGTCAAACAATCCCCACCCTCGATCCCGGCAAGAATCGCTCGCTCCTGAAGCGGCCGAAGCGTGTCATATCCCCAGACTTGGCGTACAATATCAGCAAGAGATGTTTGGAGATCGATCGGCATCGATCGAGTATACAGATTCACATCGAACCAGTCATGTTCGATCCTGAGATATCTTCCAACTCCCATGAAGGAGAAATCTCAAAAGCAGACCATAAAGCAGACCATCGAAATATTGCGATGCATCAAATTTATTTTGGTGACACGCTTGAAACAGAGTACCACCAAGGCAATCATTTAGAACCATTCTAAAAAAAGAAGGAGCACACCATGCGCGGCGTAGGACAACCATTCCCCAACTGGACATGCCAGGCATGTGTCGGCAACGAGCCCGCCGACCTGACCACCATCCACTCAACTGACAACCAAGACCGCTGGTCACTCTTCATCTTTTACCCCAAAGACTTCACCTTTGTCTGCCCCACCGAGCTTGTCGAGTTTGGTGTCCTGATCGAGGAGTTCAAAGACCGCAAGGTTGACCTCTTTGGCGCCTCGACCGACAACGAATTTTCGCACTTGGCATGGCGCAACTCAAATCCAACGCTTTCCACCTTGCCCTATCCCCTCCTCGCAGCCCAGAAACTTGCCAACGAGCTCGGCATCACTCATGAGACCGAAGGCGTTTGTTACCGAGCAACCTACCTCGTCGATCCCCAAGGCATCATCCAATGGGTCACCGTCAATCCCCTTCCCGTAGGTCGATCCGTCACCGAAACCCTCCGCATCATCGACGCCATCCAATCCAATGAACTGGTACCATGCAACTGGTCGCCCGGCGAAGCATTTCTCAAGGTTTGACCAAGAGGCCCCGTTTGGAAAGCTCAGTTTGAAAACGAAGATTTCACCAACGGTGGGCTGATGTCTTGTGCTCACATCACAATCAACTCAATAGACCCAAGGAGATCACCATGTCCGACACACCAAAATGCCCCTACATGACCACCGCAGACGGCGCACCCATCGCACGCCAGCATGCCCTCACCGCAGGCCCTCGAGGCCCAGTCCTCATGCAAGATGTTGCACTCCTCGAGCAAATGCAACACTTCAACCGCGAACGCATCCCTGAGCGTGTTGTTCATGCCAAAGGCTCCGGCGCCTACGGAACCTTCACCGTCACCCACGATATCACCCAATACACCAAAGCCGACATCTTCTCAAAAATCGGCAAAAAAACAGATATGTTCCTCCGCTTCTCAACAGTCGCAGGTGAAAAAGGCGCCGCCGACGCCGAACGCGATGTCCGTGGCTTCGCCATCAAATTCTACACCGAACAAGGCAACTGGGACCTCGTCGGCAACAACACCCCCGTCTTCTTCATCCGCGACCCTTACAAGTTCGCCAACTTCATCCACACCCAAAAACGCGACCCAAAAACAAACCTTCGCGACAACGACATGCAATGGGATTTCTGGTCCCAATGCCCAGAATCTCTCCACCAGATTACCACCCTCTTCTCTGACCGAGGCATCCCCGCCTCCTATCGCCACATCAATGGCTACGGTTCGCACACCTATTCTTTCATCAACGCCGACAACCAACGCGTCTGGTGCAAGTTCCACTTCAAAACAAACCAAGGCATCAAAAACTGGATGGACGACGAATCTGCCAAAGTCATCGGCCAAGACCGCGAATCACACCAACGCGACCTCTTCAACGCCATCGAAAAAGGCGACTTCCCAAGCTGGACACTCAAAATCCAAATCATGACCCAACAACAAGCCGATGAGTTCAAGTGGAACCCGTTCGATCTCACCAAGGTCTGGCCACACGCCGACTTCCCCCTCATCGAAGTCGGCCAAATGGAACTCAACAAAAACCCCGAAAACTACCACGCCGAAGTCGAGCAAGCCGCCTTCAAACCCTCCAACTTCGTCCCAGGCATCGGTCCAAGCCCAGACAAAATGCTCCAAGCCCGCCTCATGTCCTACGCCGACACCCACCACCACCGCCTCGGCGTCAACCACCACCAAATCCCCGTCAACACCCCGCGCTGCCCCGTCATGCACACCATGCGCGACGGCCAAGGCGCCACCGCCCAAACCTACGGCTCATCTACCAACTACTGGCCCTCAACCCGCCCAGACGCCGCCCTCCCCGACGAACAGTTCCACGACCCAACATGGGACTTAGGCCAAACCGTCGTCGACCGCTACGACTCAACCGTCGACCACGACGACTACACACAACCCGGCAACCTGTATCGCCTCTTCGACGACGCCGAAAAAGACCGCCTGACAACCCGTATTGCAGGTGCCTTGGGTGATGCCCGCCCCGAGATTCAACAACTCCAACTCTGCCACTTCTTCCGCGCCGACCCAGACTACGGCCAACGCATCGCCACCAAACTCGGCATCGAAATCCCCAAAGACATGTAGCCCATATCCAGAGTCTTCATTTCAAATCTTCAACAAGCCGCGACCGTAAGGAAGCGGTTTTTTCTGGTGGGATGGGCCTCCAGCCCGTCTCTTCATCCCCACCCAAGATCATCCACCCACACAAACCGATTCTTTTCACTGTTGTAATCAGACATTGGTCATTTCTTATAGCGTTGTTCGGTGACATTGATATGACGGTTGATGTACCGCCAGAATAGTGCTACTGCGTCTTCGTTGCCATCGTAGAATTCGTCCCAATATCCCGATCGTTCAAACTCAGGTGGCCCACAGTATTCTTCATCTTCATCAATAAATGGCGGAATCCAGCTTTCAGGCCGCATCGGGTCCGTGATTGAAAAAAACTGCGGTTCAAAAAGTGATGGCTCCCCGCAGTCTCCAATTAATCGATAGCTGTCACATTCGATGCTAAGAACTTCATACTCAGCACCCAGTGTAATCTGTGGGAGCCAACCATCGTCGCCCTGAGTTTTTGTACAACGAACTCGCATGATTCATCTTATACGAGTTGTTCGAATACAGTGCTCGAAAAATGCAAAAAACAAACGGCCAAAAGACCGCTTGTAGTACAAATAGCATTTAGATGAAATTACACCAACTGTTTCGCCTCATTCAACTTCTTGCGAATCACCGTATGCAAAATCCCGCCATTCCGAAAGTACTCAATCTCCACAGGTGTATCCACCCGGCACATCGTCATGAACTCGAAGCTGCTCCCATCAGGGCGAGTCGCCCTGATCGGCACATCACATCTCGGCGACAAATCCGCAGGCATCAACACATCAAACACCTCATCACCCTGAATCCCAAGCGACTCAGCCGAGTCTCCATCCTTAAACACCACAGGCAACACCCCCATAAACACTAAGTTCGACCGATGAATCCGCTCAAAGCTCTCCGCAATCACGGCCTTGACCCCAAGGAGCAATGTGCCTTTGGCCGCCCAGTCACGCGACGATCCCATCCCATAATCCTTACCCGCAATCACAACAAGCGTCGTCCCCGCCGCCTTGTAATCCATCGCTGCGTCATAGATGTACTCAACCGGAGCCGATGCAAGATCATTCCCCTTGGTAAAGTTCCGCGTCCATCCACCTTCGGGCTGCTTACCATTCTCCGCTGCGATCCGATTCTTCACCCGCACATTGGCAAAGGTTCCGCGCGTCATCACACGATCGTTGCCCCGTCGCGACCCAAACGAGTTGAACTCATTGACCGCAACGCCCTGCCCAATCAAATACCGCCCCGCCGGCGTCTCCGGCTCAATCCGACCCGCAGGCGAAATGTGATCCGTCGTCACCGAATCCCCAAGCAAACACAACACCCGGGCATCAGTAATCGCGCCAAACCCTGGCGCATTTTCGGTCATCCCCTCAAAGAATGGCGGGTTCTGAATATAAGTACTCTTGTCCTCCCAAGGAAACAAAGCACTCTGGGCGGCCGGCACACTATTCCATTGCTCATTCTCCGTATACACCGCGCTGTACTTCTCGACAAACTGCTCAGTCGTCACGCATGAGGCCACCGCCTCAGAAACCTCTTGATTCGTAGGCCAAATGTCACGAAGGTACACATCCTTCCCATCAGGAGTCTGACACAACGCCTCGTTATACACATCAACATCAATCCGCCCCGCAAGCGCATACGCCACAACCAACGGCGGCGACGCCAAGAAGTTCCCGCGAATATCCGGATGAATCCGACCCTCAAAGTTCCGGTTCCCCGACAAAATCGATGTCACGGCCAACCCCCCCTCCTGAATCCCATCTTCAATCTCAGAAGGCAAAGGCCCAGAGTTCCCAATACAAGTCGTGCAACCATACCCAACCGTCTGGAACCCGATCGAATCAAGATCCGCGCTCAGCCCCGCCTTATCAAGATACTCCGTCACCACCTTCGACCCCGGCGCAAGCGAAGTTTTCACCCATGGCTTCCGATTCAACCCCAACGCCCGCGCCTTGCGTGCAACGAGCCCCGCCGCCACAAGCACATCCGGGTTCGAAGTATTGGTACAGGAAGTAATCGCCGCGATCACAATCGACCCATGCTTGAGCTGCGAAGTCATCCCAACCTCAGCCGGATGCGACTCCGCGGTATGCGTAATCGTCACACTCTTATCAACATCCGCTGCATCAACTCCAAGACCCTGAGGCCCCATCGGCCGCACCAACATCTCAGCAAACGCCGTATGCAACGAATCCAAATCAATCCGATCCTGAGGCCGCTTCGGCCCGGCAACACAAGGCTTGACCGTTGATAAATCGAGCTCCAAAGTTGCCCCAAACGCAGGTACCGGCACATCAGGTGTCCAGAAGAACCCGCTGGCCTTGGCCCACGCTTCGGTCAACGCACACTCCTCTTCACTCTTACCCGTAAACCGGAAAAACTCGATCGTCTTGGCATCAATCGGGAAGAAACCGCAGGTCGCCCCATACTCTGGAGCCATATTCGCAATCGTCGCTCGATCAGGAATAGACAGTTCCATCATCCCTTCGCCAAAGAACTCAACAAATTTCTCAACCACTCCGTGGGCCCGTAGCATCTCCGTTACGGTCAATACCAGATCCGTCGCCGTCGCACCTTCGGGTAGCTTGCCCTTGAGTTTGAACCCGACCACTTCTGGAGTAAGCATGTACACAGGCTGCCCACACATCACCGCCTCGGCTTCAATCCCACCAACACCCCAGCCAAGCACACCAACCCCATTAATCATCGTCGTGTGCGAATCGGTGCCAACCAACGAATCCGGATACACCCACTGCACCCCATCCTGATTTTTTACCAAACACCCCCGAGCCAAATACTCAAGATTCACCTGATGCACAATCCCAGTCGCAGGCGGCACCGCGCGAAAATTATCCAAGCTCTCCTGTCCCCACTTCAAGAATGTATACCGCTCTGCATTTCGACTGAACTCCTTCTCCGCATTGATCGTCAACGCGACAAAAGTAGCAAAGTCATCCACCTGTACCGAATGATCGATCACCAAATCACACGCCACCGCCGGATTGATTGCTGTCGGATCCCCCCCAAGATTCTTCATCGCATCACGCATCGCCGCCAGATCCACCACACAGGGCACCCCTGTAAAGTCCTGCAATACCACCCGCCCGGGCATGAACGGCATTTCCACCGACTTCACATCCCCCGCGTTGTACCGGGCCAACCCCTTGATGTCATCCTCGGTGACAATGAACCCGTCATGGTTCCGTACCATCGCTTCGAGCAACACCCGAATCGAATACGGCATCTTGTCAATATCTCCCAACCCGGCCTCAGCCAAGGCCCCAAGACGGACATACGAATATGCTTGCCCATTGACATCAAGCACGGCTTTGGCATTGAACGGATCGGTCGACATAGTGAATCTCCTTTGTGTATCTACCAAGTAGTATCGACCCCATCACCCTATGAATCAAATCAATCATATTTACAAGATGGACAGATGGTATTTATACCAGGCCCCTCTGTTCCGAATGCCCTTACTCGCCGTCTTCGGCGCAGTGAGGGCTTGGTAGCATTTGAGTGTTCGGCACGATTATGCTGCCATGCAATGAGTAATGCCACCCATAATCACTCTGCAGAGCACCACCCGAACATTGGTGATATCCTTACCCTTACCCATGTCATCATCTTCCCCACCCCGACCAGATTCTCGATTTAATCGCCCCGCTTTGGCCATCTGGCTGACAACCCTCGCCATCGTTCTCGCCGCCCGAATCCTGGGGCCCTCCGACCTGGGCCAAAACCTCGACCAATCCAAAACCATCGCCTTCACCCTCGATATGGTCAACAACCACCAATGGATCCTTCCCCGCGATGGGCTCGGCGAACTCACTCGCAAACCCCCGATGGTCAACTGGCTCGGCGTTCCCATCGTCGCGCTGGGATTCCATACTGAACTCGCTCTCAAATTTCCCGCCGTCCTCTCAGGCATCTCGATCTCCATCCTCATCTTCTTCGCAGCCCGTTTCTTCTTCCGAAAACTCGATACCGACCCTGCTGATCTTGCCGATTGCTCCATCGCATCACACGCGACTCCCCTAGCCATGCTTGCTGCCGGGGCCTGGCTCGCCTCGCCATCAGCGATCAAACACATCTACTTCATGCGCCCCGACATCCTCTTCACTGCCTTGCTGGCCGGCGCTTGGTTCGCCTCGGCTGTTCTCCTCACATCTGAGCCCAAACATCCCCGCCGATTCGCCTTGCTCATCTGGACATTGACCGCTGCCGCCCTCTTGACCAAAGGCCCATTCGCCCTCTTCATCCCCCTCTACCTCATCCTCCACATCCTCATCATCACCCCCAAAGGATCACGCAAAGCCGCCTTCAAACGCACCCGATGGCAGTGGGGCATCCCGATCATGCTCATCCTCCCCGCCCTCTGGCTTTGGAGCGCCTACCGCATCAACCCCGACCATGTCCGCACCGCCCTGCTCGGCGAAGAACTCGGCGCACGCGCCCAAGGCGCAGGATTCTCCTCCATCTTTGAATCACTTCTCAAAGTCCCCGCCCATTTCTTCGCCCGCTTCCTCCCCTGGTGCCTCCCCGCAGCCTTGGCGATCATCTTCAAACCTTCCTCACAACTCCGATCCCACCCCCTCGCCCCCGCAGTCCTTTGGGTCTTGATCGTCCTCATTGCCACCATGCTCACCGGCATGCACGCCGGTTCCTACATCATGCCCGCCTATCCCGCAGCTGCCATCCTCGCCATCTACGCCCTCTACCGTCTCACTGCTTCATCTAAAGCAACACGAATCAAACCCACATTCATCTCGATCGCTGCGATCGTCCTCATCTTCGCCTCGCTTATCTCCGCTCGCGAAATGACCATGTCCCGCGGCGCCCGCGACCACACCGGCAACCACATCAAAGCCTTCGCCAACGCCGCCGCGCAGCAAGTTGGAGATGACGATGTGCATTTCTTTGAGATCGGCGATCTCCCCATCGCCTCGCTCATGGGAAAGCACCAGAGCGAGCAACTGATCCAGCACAAAGATGCCTATTGGAGTATTCAACCAACGAGCCTCGAGCCAAATCGAGTCCCCGTCCTCACCTCTGCCCCAATAGTCACTCACGATCCCCACACCGGCAAACCCATCGAATCCACCACGACTATCAGCCTCTACCAACACCCCTAGATCGTATCTAAACGCCTCCCCCGGGCTTCCGGGGGAGGTGCCGAGCCAAGCGAGGCGGAGGGGGTCTTCTCGTATCTTCCCCATTGCCCGGTGCCACTACTCGCCGTCTCCGGCGCAGTAGTGTCTTTGCAGCTACCATTTACCAGAGGAGTTCTTCCATGCTGCTATTCCAACTCATTGAACTCCTCGATGGTCAAATCAAACCAGAAGATTGCAAAATCCATCTCGCCGTTTCAAATGGAAAAGAAAACCCGCTCGATGTCTACCTTGCTGGCGAGTTCGACCATTGGCAAGAATGGCAAACGAAGAAAAATTTCAATCGGAAGTTTGTTGTCTCCCTAATCTCTATGCCAGAAAAAAACCGTTGGCTCTTCGCTGGCGTGCACGATTCCCTTGGATGCAAGCCGCGCAAGGAAAAGAGCACATGTTTTCGGTACAACCTCAGAAGAAGAGAAACAACCAACTCACTTTGCGGCCGACTCATCATCGACTTCCAACGCCCCGGCAGGAATAGCTACCTTCTTGCCAAGAACTGGATCGACCAACTCCATGTTTCGGAGATTCGCCCCCAACCCCTCCAGGTCGCCGAGTTTCCCGGCTATACGCAAACCATACTCACCAAAAAAGAACTCGATATCATTGTCAAACAACAAGTCCCGTCTTGGAAGAGTGCCTTGTCGAGTATCTCAGGTGTATATGTCATCGCTGATCGACGAATGGGAAAACTCTATATCGGCAGCGCCACCGGCGAGCACGGCATCTGGGGCCGATGGTGCCAGTATGCAAAAACAGGGCACGGCAACAACAAAGAACTCCGCGCCATTCTCAAAGAGCAAGGGAGCGACTACGCATCCAATTTTCAGTACGGCATCCTCGAAACAGCCGACTCCAGAGCATCAGAACACGATATCATCACCCGAGAAACCCACTGGAAAGACCTCCTTCTCACCAAACCCCACGGCCACAACGCCAACTAATCTTCCCTCGCCTTCCCTCGCCTTCCCTCCCCCTTCGAGCTCTTCGCGACCTTCGAGTTCAAAACTCTTTCCCCCTCCCCCCCCTCTGCGCCTCTGCGAAATCTCCGCCCCCTCCGCGCACCTCTTGTTTCCCCCCTCTTCCCCAATCCCGAGTCCCTAGTGGCCAGTCCCTAACCCTTCAACCAACTCACCAATCCAAGACTCATAGTTCTTCCACCGCCCAACCGAGCTCGTATACATCGGCTTCCTCACCTGATCACTACTCAGCGTACTCACCGCCCGCTTGGTTTCATGCGATTTGGCGCACTGCTCATCCCACTCAAGCCCCACATACTCAACAATCCGTTTCGCCCCATCGACCGGATTGGCGACGAGCTCTTCGTAGCTCACCTCGAGCATCTCGATCGGCGACACCGCTTTCCAGTGCGCCATGTACCGCTCATAAATCCGATACTGCCGGGCCATGTGCGTCAGGTCATACGAGTACCCATGATTCGTATCGCCCACAAAATCAAGCAAAAAACAACTCACGCAAGTATCGAGCGGATTGCGTTTGCAATGAATGATCTTCGCATTGGGAAACAGCAATCCAATCATCCCGATATGCTCATAGTTATTGGGCAGCTTATCCGTGATCCGCTCGATTCCCTTGCCTGCAGGCTTCTCCATCGCTTTGAGAATCTTGCGAGCAACCCGATCAAGCGTTGCCCGTTTGAGCTGCTCCACCACATCCATCCGATCGGGCACAAGATCGTTGGGATCGCCCAAGGCCTTGCTGGCGCGATAAGTCTCCAAGAGCTCACCTGCGCCATAGGCCAACGGATGCGATGCGATGATCTGCTCGACCAAACTCGTTCCCGATCGAGGCATCCCAAGAATAAACACAGGCTTGTGCGAATCCACTCGCGATCGGGGCAGCGTATCAATCACTTCCTTCGACCACACCCCAATCCGCTCATCACAGATCGCCTCGACCCGCTGCGGATCATACCCTGTCCGGCGCATCTCACCAGCCCGCTTGGCCGTCTTGAACGCCTCTTCGTATCGCCCTGCCTTGTCATAGAGCTTGCTCAGATTCATCAGGATCGACGAGTGCATAAACCGATCCGCCCAGACCTTGGTGTCCGCTTCTTCGACGAGCGTCTCAAGATTGGCGATCCCCTCGTCGAGTTTGCCGATCTGCCCTGCGATCGACGCATGGACGCCCCGCGGATTGGGATCATTGACCCCCGATGCGAGTCGTCCATCGAGGAAGTCATATGCTCCCTGCGCATTACCCCCAAGCCAGAGCACCATCGCCTTGACCACCAGGATCTTGGGATCATCAGGGCGCAGCGACAAAGCCTTGTCCACCGCCTCGATCGCCAGCTCCGTATATCCGAGCCGATTGAGTACTTCGCTGTGCCGGGTGTAGACTCCCGCCAGATTCGGATTCCGCGTAATCGCCTTTTTCAGCGCGGTATCCGCCTCGTCGAGCAGTCCCAGCGCACACAGAATCGATCCAACAGCATAATGCCCATGCGACCACTCCGGACGCCGCCTGGCCAAATCCCGTGCGATCGCTAATCCTTCCTCGAGTCTCCCCGCCTGTTCGAGCGCCAACGCTTGCCGTAAAAGCTGCTCATCGCCCACTTTGGTGCCCTTGCCCGCCACGCCTGAGCTCTTGCCCGGCCCCATATTCAAACCTTTGCTGCCCATAGAGAAGAGTTTAGTCGTCCGACCCCACCCATCGTCAGCCTGCATACGATATCCTATTGAAAACCTTCCCGGGAATGAACAACATGACCAAATCCGCTTCCATCTCCCGCCTGGCTGCCATCATCCTTGCGATGGGACTGTCCTACCAAACCTTGGCCCAAACTTCAGAATTCGAGCTCGAAGAGTCCGGGCAATGGACCCAGACCCACGCCCCCGAGCCCGGTTCCGATGCCGCCGTCATGGCCGATGCTGCCCGATACATCGCCCAAGGCAACCCCGAAAAAGCCCAAAAAATACTCTCCAAATGGATCGATGAGCACAAACGAACCCGCAACGACTTCATCGCCCAAGCCTACTACCTCAGAGGTGTCGCCCGTCTCGATCAAGGACGCGAATACAAAGCCCTCTTCGACTTTGAAGCCGTTATCAGAGACTACCCCTCCTCACCCTACTTCCTCAAAGCCGTCGAACACGAATACAACATCGGCATCGACTACATCAACGGGCTCAAACGCCGATTCCTCGGCATGCGCTTCGAAAACGCCCGCCCCACAGGCGAAGAACTCCTCATCCGCACCCAAGAACGCGTCCCAGGGTCACAACTCGCCGAACAAGCCGCCATGGCACTGGCAGACCACTACTACCGCATCCGCGAACTCAAACTCGCCGCTGAGATGTACTCCATCTTCCGTGAAAACTACCCCAACTCCGATCGCGTCCGCCAAGCGATGCTCCGAGAAATCGAAGCCAACATTGCCCGATTCAAAGGACCACGCTACGACGGGTCCGGGCTCGTTGATGCCAAACTCCTCATCGAACAATACCAACTTCAATATCCAGGCGAATCCATCCGATCAGGCGTCACCGACGGCCTCAACGCATGGATTGACGAATCCGCAGCACAACAAGTCCTCGACACCGCTCAATGGTACCTCAAAGTCAACGACGGAACCTCCGCACGATTCGTCCTCGCCCGCCTGATTCGCCGACACCCCGCCACCGACGCCGCCGACGAAGCCATCGACATCATGATCGACCAAGGATGGCTCATACTCGAAGAAACTGCCCACTCCCAGAGCACATCAGAAGAATCGACTTCAGAGGAATCCACGCCGTGAACTTTCGTGTGTTTCGCATCGCACTACTCATCGCTTCAATGACGATGATGCCAATTGTCGGCACCATACTCACCGGGTGCGCCGCAGACCCATCCCAAGGCTACTCCTTTTCCTCCACCTTCGACAACTCCATCCAATCCGTCGCCATCCCCATCTTCAAAAACGAAACCACCTCTCGAGGACTCGAAGTCCAACTCACCGAATCACTCATCAAAGAAATCCAAAAAAAAACCCCATGGCATATCGCACCCACTGACCGCGCCGATACCACACTCGTCGGCGTCATCACCGACACTTCCCTCGCCGTCCTTTCCGATGACCCCCAAACAGGGCTCGTCCAAGAACAGGCCACCCGTATCACCATCCGCTTCGAGTGGCGAGACAACCGCTCGGGCGAAATCATCGTCGCCCGCGATCACTATTCCGCCTCCGCCGTCTTCGCGCCAAGCCGGAATGTCGCCGATCGACTCGAACTCGGGCAGCGTACCGTCATCGAAGAACTCGCCCACGATCTCATTTCTGAGATGCGATCAGGCTGGTAGCCGATCCAGAGCATTCATCCCGGCGTATTGATCTCGGCGGCGCTATCATTGGCCTCTTGGTGCGATTCGTCGCACTGGGAGGAAACATCGGCCTCAACCGGGCCGATAGACACCACAGAGCAAGACTGCCTCCAAACCTCGTCCTCCAATCAATACCCAAACACCAAGCCGCGAAGTCATCCCACATGCCTGAAAACAAAGAGAAACCAAAGAAAAAAAACGACGAGCCCAAATTGCCCGGCGACCCGAAAAACAGCAGGCCGGGGGGGGCCCCAGTCAAACAGCAAGGCAGAGGCATGTTCGGGTTCTTCGCCATCATGCTCCTCGTGCTCATGCTCGTCATGTTTCTCTCAAGCTCAGATAAAGGCCAAGAAATTACCTTCGCCCAACTCGCCAGCTCATATGTTGATGGCAACATCAAAGAAGACTCCATCATCCTCCGAGAAAATGGCATCACCGCCATCGAAATCCAAACTGACATCTCCGGCGACAAACCCACAAAACTCGTCGTCCCCATCAACTCAGGGACCAAAGAGCTCTATGCCAAAAAACTTGATGAACTGACCGGAGGCAACTTCAAATCGCCGCCACCATCGGGATGGGTCAACTTCCTCTTCGCCTTTGGTCCACTGATCCTCATCATCGCGATCATCTGGTTTTTCCTTGCCAGAGGCATGAAAGCCGCCGGCGGCGGGGGCATGATCGGATCCTTCGGAAAATCCCGTCACAAAACAATGACCAAAGAAATGACCGGCATCACCTTCAAAGATGTCGCCGGGATCGAAGAAGCCAAAACAGAGGTCACCGAAATCATCGAGTTCCTCAAAAACCCAAAGAAGTTCACACGACTCGGCGGCAGAATCCCACGCGGCGTTCTCCTCTCAGGACAACCAGGCTGCGGCAAGACACTCCTCGCCAAAGCCATCGCAGGCGAAGCCGATGTCCCCTTCTTTAGTATCTCAGGTTCGGACTTCGTCGAAATGTTCGTCGGCGTAGGCGCCTCACGCGTCCGCGATCTCTTCAAACAAGCCAAGGACGCCTCGCCCTGTATCATCTTCCTCGATGAAATCGACGCCATCGGCCGTCGTCGCGGGGGCGGGTTCTCAGGCGGAGGAAACGACGAAAGAGAACAAACACTCAACGCCATCCTCGTCGAAATGGACGGATTCAGTTCAGGCGACGGCGTCATCGTCATCGCTGCCACCAATCGTCCCGATGTCCTCGACCCCGCCCTCATCCGCCCGGGTCGATTTGACCGCCAAATCCAAGTTCCCCTGCCCGATGTCGCAGGACGACTCGAAATTCTCAAAGTCCACGCCAAAAAAGTCAAACTCGGCCCCAATGTTGACATGGAGAAAATCGCTCGAGGAACACCCATGTTTTCAGGCGCGGATCTTGCTGCGATCATCAATGAAGCCGCCATCGCGGCAACCATGCTTGAGAAAGAATTCATCGAACACGAAGATCTCGAAGAAGCCCGCGACAAAGTCAAATTTGGCCGAGCCAACAAATCCCGTGTCCGCGAAAAAGAAGAAAATAAACTTGTCGCCTATCACGAAGCCGGTCATGCCGTCTTGCAGGCCTTGCTCAAAGATGCCGACCCATTGCACAAAGTCACCATCATCCCAAGAGGAAATTCTGGTGGCGCAACCTTCTCACTTCCCGAAAAAGACCGTATGGGCTATTCTCTCAAATGGATCCATGCCACCCTCCGCGTTGTCTGTGGCGGACGCATTGCCGAAGCAAAGGCAATGAATGATATTTCATCAGGCGCATCAAGTGATATTCGTCAAGCAACAAGCCTTGCCAGAGCGATGATCCTCGAATGGGGCATGAGCCCCAAGCTCGGCTTCATCAACTACGCCGGAGAAGACACCCGCGAAACATTCATCCCAGAAAAAGACTACTCCGACGACACCGCCCGCGTCATCGACGAAGAAACCCGCCGAATCGTCGACGAGGCCTACGCCGATGCCGAAAAAATGCTCTTCGAAAACTGGGAAAAAGTCGAAGCCGTCGCCCAAGCCCTGCTCAAATATGAAAACCTCACCGCCGACGAGGTCCACAAACTCATGCGAGGCGAATCCCTCCAACGCTCCACCGTCGCCGATCTCCTTGGTTCAGGCCCCTCAACCCCAACCCCCGAGTCCAAGCCCGAGTCCACCCCAACCCCCGACGCCGAGCCCGACCTCCCCGGCGAAACCCTCCCCGACCCCGCATAAACGAAATGTCATCATGACATTGAGTCGCCCTATCGATCTGATCAAATCAGGCAGTCTTGCGCTTCGGCTCCCTGAACCTTCGCGCATTTTTCTATGTGTATTTTTCACCGTTTGCACGCCGCTTACTTTCGCTTTTCGTATTCCTCTTTTTCACGCCCCGCCAACAACCTCACCTCTCCCTCAATCCGCCGAGGTTCAACCAACGCCTTCCCACTCTTGGCCCCCGCATCCTCAAACTTCTTCAGCGTCGGCATCATCCGAGCACCAATCGAACCCGCCAACCCGTTATACCGCTCGACACTCTGCCGAATCGAATCGCCGAGTTTCCCTGCGTGCTCGAATACCGTCGCTGCCCGATTGTGCAATTCTTTGCCTAACTGGAACAACTCTTGGGCTTGCTCCGTCAATGAATGCTCACGCCAACCAACATGCACCGCCCGCAACAACCCAATGAGTGTGCTCGGCGAAGCCAGAATCACACCCCGCTGTGCCGCGATGTCCAACAAATCCGGATTCCGCGCCAACGCCGCATCAATAAAATGATCCCCAGGCACAAACATCACCACAAACTCCGCAGAGTTCCCATCAAACAACGACCAATACTTCTTATCCGCCAGCTTCTTCACCTGCTCGGTCATGTGCCGAGCGAATCGATCCATCTGCCGCTCGCGTTCCTCATCAGTGGTTGTATTCACCGCCTCGATGTACGCATTGATATTCGCCTTCGCGTCAACAACAATAATCCGCTCATTGGGCAGCCTCACAATCATGTCCGGCCTCTGCAACTGCCCATCCTCATCACGCACCGATACTTGCTCGGTAAAATCACAATACCCCGTCATCCCCGCCAACTCAGCCACCCTTCGCAACTGAATCTCTCCATACTGTCCGCGAATCTCAGGCCGTGACAACGCCTTGGTCAGCCGCGCCGTCTCCTCTTTCAGTGATTCATTTGAAACACTCGATGCCTTCACCCGCTCATCAAGCTGCACAATCTGCTCATGCGTCTTGCTCAATGTTTCCCGGATCGGCTTGACGAGTTCTTCAATCGCCACCTTCCGCTCGTCGAGTTCCGCCTGTGACAACTTATCCGCATCTTTCAACCGATCCGTCAAAAACTTCGATAACGCCTCTTGGTTCTTGCGAAGCGACTCGCCCCCGATCGTCTCAAACGATTCCACCAGCCGCTTCTCATCATTAACCAAATCCTGATACCGCTTCTCTGCCCCGCTCAGCCGCTCGTTGATCTGCGCAATCGTCACCGAAAGCTCGCTCACCCGGTTGCCCGATTCCTCCGCCTTGCTCAATGCCTCTTCAAGTTCCCCCTGAACCCGCTGTGTCTCTTGTATAAGCCGATCATTTTCTGCTGCCAGCACATTGCGCGCACTCGTCGCCTCACGCAACGCCTCGCGCACTGCCCCCTGCACACGAATCAGCACAAACACCCACGCCCCAAACCCCAGCGTCAATAGCCCCAATACTGCAATAGCAACTTCCATGTCAGGAGTATATCAGGGGTTTCCCTTCACTACAACAATCATCCAAATCCGGCATTGCCTCGGGCAAAAATCAGGAACAGATTCATAGATTAGATTTCGGCACAACTCAGCAATTCCCACGCCGACTGCTCGCAAGCAAGCCATTCTCCGCATGTCCATAAATACGCCTACTCAGTATCACGGCCCATCACAGATCCGACACATACTTCTCATCTCTGTCGCCCTCCTCACACTCGGCTCAGCATGGCGAATCAAAGCAAAGAAAACATCAGCATGATGGCCCCGTTCTTCGATTGATCGCACGCTTCGAAACCCTGATGCGTATGTTTGTGGGCGTGTTCTTCCTCGTCGCCGCAGTCGTCTCGGCGATCGAGCGAGGCGGAGTGGTGCCGTCTCAATCTGCTCTTCTCGTAGCAATCGCAGTCCTCGGCATCAAAATGATGGTCGGAATCGGACTATTCTCGCATCATAAAGTCAAGCAATGGTCAGCATTCACCATCATGTCCTTGTTTCTCCTGACTTCATATCGACTCCTCCTCCAAATCCGAGGCAAAACACAAGCCTGCAGCTGCCTAGGACAATGAGACTCCTCAATCCCATTGAGTATCACCCGAAACGCCATATTATCACCCGCACGCTTGTCTGCTTTGCTCAAACCCAAATCTCAAGGATCACCCGCCATCTGCATACAGATTGATCCTGCTGCCTGCCAAATCGGCACCCATCTCCCCTCAATATCCCTTCCTGACACCATCCTCCGCCTCAATTCCTCCAATTCCGCTCCAGAAACCTCCTCCAAACCGGCACGCCCTTTGCCACACATGGAGCACACTATGGTGCTTCAACCGACCCATTTTGACAACGATCAAGGCTCAACCCGGGCCGGTCGTCTCAACCTCCTGCTCTCCTATGCAGGTTGGCAGGACACTCCATGGGTCGACCGCCTTCCCATGATCCTTTACCCAATGGGCATCCAATCCCACATCGCCTCTTCAGCCGACGCCGCCCAGCGGGTCATCGAAACCAACCCCATCCATATTGCCGTCGTCGATCTGGCTTTGCCCCTCGACGACTCGCCAGCCCAGATCGAAGAAGCCGGCACAAGAATCCTCAATCTCCTCGCCCGTCTCGCTTCACCCCCACCAACCATCGTCATCAAACGCAAAAAAACCGCCAGAGATGACACCCGCGAAATGAACGCCGCCCTTCGAAGCGGCGCCTTCGCCGTCGTCGATCGTCCCCATGCTCAGCCCGAGATCGAGTCATTGCTCGAAGTCCTCCGCCGATGCATGAATCGTTACTATCAAAACCGTTGGCCAGGAGCCTCATCACCATGAACTCCATGCCATCCACCAATCCCATTTCCCATCGCCTCCCCCGGACTTCCGAGGGGGGTGTCGAGCGAAGCGAGACGGAGGAGGGCCCCTCTTCCAAATCGCTGAGCAACCCATAATCGTTTCGCATAAATCCAACGCCTCCACCCGAGTGGTGAGCGGCGAGTCCCTAATCATTGGAGAAAAAACCATGCCAACCAAAACAAAATCAAGAGTCGCAATCCGTCCTCTCCACGACAAAGTCCTCGTCGAGCGCGATGAAGTTGAAACCGTGACCAGCGCAGGTATCTATATTCCAGAATCGGCAAACACGGAGAAACCACAGTTTGCCACCGTCATCGCCGTAGGCGACGGAACACTCAATGACGATGGCACACGCATCCCCCTCGATGTCAACCCAGGTGATCGCATCATCCTGAGCAAGTGGGGCGGCACCGACATCAAACTCGAAGGCCAAGAATACCTCATCATCAACGCAAGCGATGTACTGGCCATCATCGACGAACGCTGAACAAGTCACGGCCGTAAGAAACCGGTCCTGTGAGCAAGGGGCATGCGATGAACCAATCCCAACTCCGACAAGCCCTCACCGAACTCAACGGCGAACGAAACGCCCACTTCGCCCTCACCGGCATGCACGAGTCCGCTTCAATCCTTACCATCGCATCCGCCATGCTCATACCAGAAGAGACCGACAAACTCGTCAAGGTCACCGACGGTAAGAGTGTGTTCATCATCGAGGCTGAGCGAATCGCATACATCCGCATCGGCCTCTAGTTTCCAACGAGCCGCGACCGGAAGGGAGCGGATAAACAACCAATGACATTCGCATCCGCAAGTGTCATCATCAATCAGAAACCACGGCTACCAGACCCCTAGTGGCAAATGGCTAGTCCCGAATCCCTTAGGAGCTAAAGAATGACCGCAAAACAAATTGCATTCAATACCGACGCAAGAGAACGAATCCTTAAAGGCGTGCAAAAACTCGCCAATGCCGTCAAAGTCACACTCGGCCCATCAGGCAGAGTCGTCATCCTCGAAAAATCCTTCGGCTCACCAACCGTCACCAAAGACGGCGTCACCGTTGCCAAAGAAATCGCACTCGATGACCCATACGAAAACATGGGCGCACAAATGGTCAAAGAAGTCGCCTCCAAAGCTTCCCGCGAAGCAGGCGACGGCACAACCACCGCAACCATCTACGCCGAATCAATCTTCACCGAAGGCCTCAAAAACATCACCTCGGGCGCAAACCCAAACCAAATCAAACGAGGAATCGACAAGGCAATCACAGCCCTGATCGAAGAACTCCACACCATGTCCAAGCCGATCGTCAACTCCAAAGAAATCGCACAGGTCGGCACATGCTCTGCAAACCAAGACGAAGAAATCGGCAAAATCATCGCCACCGCGATGGACAAGGTCGGCAAAGACGGCGTCATCACCGTCGAAGAAGGTCAATCACTCGAAACACATGTCGAACTCGTCGAAGGCATGCAGTTCGATAAGGGATACCTCTCCCCACACTTCGTCACCGACCCCGCCGCGATGGAAGCCGTACTCGAAAAACCATACATCCTCATCCACGAGAAGAAAATCTCAAACGCCAAGGACATCCTCCCAATCCTCGGAAAAGTCGCCGAGTCGGGTAGCCAACTCCTTATCATCGCCGAGGACATCGATTCCGAAGCACTCGCAACACTCGTCATCAACAAACTCCGAGGCACACTCAAAATCACCGCCGTCAAAGCACCAGGCTTCGGCGATCGCCGCAAAGAACTCCTCGAAGACATCGCCATCCTCACCGGCGGCACCGCCATCATGGACGAACTCGGAATCGATGTCGAAAAACTCGAACTCTCCGGCCTCGGACGAGCTAAAAAAATCACGGTCTCCAAAGACGCAACAATCATCGTCGAAGGCGCAGGCTCATCCAACGACATCAAAGGGCGAATCGACATGATCCGCCACCAGATCGAAGCATCAACGAGCGACTACGACCGTGAGAAACTCGAAGAACGCCTCGCCAAACTCGCCGGAGGCGTCGCACAAGTCAATGTCGGCGCAGCAACCGAAGTCGAAATGACCGAAAAGAAAGCAAGAGTCGAAGATGCGCTCCACGCCTGCCGCGCAGCAGTCGAAGAAGGCATCCTCCCCGGCGGCGGCACCGCCGTCCTCCGAGCCCGCCGAGCACTCGTCAACCTCCGCAAAAAAGCCACCGGCGACGAACGAATCGGTATCGACATCGTCTCAAGAGCAGTCACCGCACCCGTCAAACAAATCGCCAAAAACTGCGGCCTCGACGGCTCCGTCATCGCAAGCAAGGTCGAAGAATCCGAAGACAACACCTTCGGCTACAACGCCCTCACCCACGAATACGGCGACCTCGTAAAAATGGGTGTCATCGTCCCCACCAAGGTCGAACGCGTAGCCCTCCAAAACGCCGCCAGCGTCGCAGGCCTCCTCCTCACCACCGAAGCAGCCATCGTAGAAATCAAAGACAAACCCGTAGGCGCCGGCCACTCGGGTGAAGACTTTGATTATTGATATGGCTATAGTATTGCGTGCCGTAATTTCGTGGCATAAGAGAATTAAATGACAATAAGGAGAAGTTGGTGAAAATTACTGTAAGTTTTATTGCAGCAGGATTGTTTGCAGCTACAGCAGCTGGCCAATTGTCTTCCGGCCCCGGCGGTTCGGTTTATAAGCCGCCAAATATGCCAAATGTAGTTGCAATCCCTGACATTACCGGTGATGGTATAGAAGATTTGTTGGTTGGGTATCCGGCGAGTTATAATGCTGAAGGTGCAATCTATGTCTTTGCTGGTCCTGTATCTCTCAGTCGGGGTATTTGCCACATCCGGATTCAGCGATTGAAGTGATTCGCGCTCCTGACAACATTACTTCTCTCGGTGCAAAGATTGAGTTGCTTGCGTTTTCTGACGGAATAAGTCGCCCGGACTTTTTGGTGACCGCTCAGGAGGTTGTTGATGGTGAAAATGTGGCTGTGGCGTTGTATATGCATATCAATAAGGACTATCTGGTTGTAGAATATGGATATTTTTCCGAATCAGTGTCTGGTTCTGATTTTTATAACGCATTAGTTGTGCCATTGTTGTATATTGATGCGGAGGGCGTGCTTGGGTCGTCAGGGTTTGTTGCAGAATCGCAATTTACACCTTTTGGGTTAAGAAACTATCTCAAAACCCACCCGATAGCCGATAAACGCTCTGGTCATGGATGACCAGAAGGAGGTGCCAGGATGGCTAAACGACATCAACGACGAAAAACGCAGCCCACAATCTGGCGGTGTCC
>JALSHH010000040.1 GCA_026982335.1 Phycisphaerales bacterium | reverse complement strand
TCTCAGTTTGTTGATGATCTGTTCTGCTGAATGCCGTTTTCTGGCCATGTCTTCCTGCCTTCCAAATACGCCCATTCTACGAGGATACTCGCATAAAGAATGGACTAGGATTTGGGGGGCAGGTCACGGGGGCTGCTGCGATACAACTGTTTCTTCTTCAAACTAAACTGCAAATACAAATGGCAAAATCACTTTGCGCTTAAACCCATATCTTGATCCATACACAGTGTGAGGCTTTATGAGACAATCTGATCTTTGTTTGGAGGGCCAATTCATGAAGAAATCAAGATTTACAGAGCAGCAGATCGCGTTCGCGTTGAGGCAAGCCCAAGGCAGTGCGTCAGTTCGTGAGGTTTGCAGGAAAATGAGAATCAACGAGGATACGCGCATAATAATAACGGACGGAATTTTTGAGGGAACAGGTCGCTGGACAGCTGGCACGCGGGGGCATGACAGGCCAACGGCCGAATGTAATCAGACTCGAGAATACGCACATAAAAAATGGATGAAGTCTGAGAAACAAGGCAATTCCCTGGGATATACTCTGTTGTGCTCCGTCGCTTATCCATCATTTTGCTGGCCGCGTTGATTTCCTACCAAGCCCTCTTTGGGGGGATGAGTAGTGCGATAGCCATATGCCTTGGTGGAGGGCGTCAACATGAGTTGGTTGATAAGCCGACCGAGGCCGCCGAGGCATGTGAACATGCCGATGGCTCACCTTGGCTGGCATCTACTGAGGACCATCAGCCAGATTGTGGTTGTATTGATATCAAACTTGGTTTGATTGAGACTCTAGATTTACCGAGGTCTCAATCTGGATCACCCTTGCTGCTCTCTGTTCAGTCAGCACCAGCTTGGGTTGTCACCGAGTTGGGTCATGGATTGTCTTGGACTGGGCCTCCAGCTTTGCCACTGTTATGGTTTGGGCTTGGTGGTACACAACGGCTCATGATCATTTCGTCCACACGACTACTTCTCTAAATCCTATTCTGAGTCGAATCGTTGGCCTAAGCAGCGCTGGCTGTCTTGGCGATGAGTTATTCTCGCAGAATAGGGATTTTATCACATGGGTATCTTATTAATTTCGTATTTACGGCCAAGGGCATTGTCCGGGCTCGTTGTGGTGGGAATCGGCAGTGTGCTCGGTGGCTGCCAAAGCTATGAGCGGGCTCCACTTGATATTATTTCCCATCGATCAACAGTCGAGAATCGGATCAAAACGACCGAGCCCATCGACGCATTTCTCGATCGGCTTACTGAATCTGGGAATCGGACACCCGAACACTTTGACCCAAATGACGGGCTGTCGGTCGCAGAGGGTGAAGTCTTGGCATTGTTTTATAACGCTGATCTTCGTTTGGCGAGGCTTACAGCCAATGTTCCTCTTGCAAACTATGAAACGGCGGGCCTCTGGGAAGATCCAGTGTTTGGTTTCGATGGTGCGGAGGTCCTTTCGTCCGCGAGCCCGTTTGAGTATGGATTGACTTTGGGTCTCACAATACCGATATCTGGACGGCTAGGTGTTGCAAAAGACCGGGCGGGAGCAGCGTATGCGGCAGAACTTAAACGAATTGTTGATGCAGAGTGGACAACTCGATCGCGTGTCAAATCGGCATGGGCAACATGGGCGGTTGCTGAAACACGAGTTCACCTATTGAGTGAAATGATCGAGCAAATCGAACAGATTGGTTTGATCACCGATCGGCTTGAAGAAGCTGGTGAACTTGCGCATGTTGAGGCTCGGCTCCTTCGTGCAGAACTTCTTCAGGCTCATGTGCGCCAAGCTCAAGCCGAGTTCACTGCGACCCAGGCTCGAGTAAATCTGCTCGGATTGCTCGGTCTATCACCGACAAGTGATATTGATCTTATTGCATCACTTGAGATCAACGAAATGACCTCGAGTGAAGACGAGTTAGGGCGATTGATCGAATCCAATACACTGTTGGCCGTGCGCCGGGCAGAATATCAAATCGCGGAAGAAACGCTTCGGCTTGAAATTCGCAAGCAATACCCAGACATCACGATTGGCGGCGGATACGGCAGCGAGGACAAGGATGATCGCTTACTCCTTGGATTATCGATTCCAATTCCGATTTTCAATGCGAATCGATCTGGTATCGCTCAAGCAAAGGTAAAACGCGATATTGCACGCACCATGGCGGAAATGACCTTCGAACAACTTGCCCGCGAAATTGCGATGACAAACACCGCAATCTTGGCCTTTGAAAGCCAGCTTCTGACCTTTGAAACAGAGTTGGTTCCAATGCTCGATAGGCAATTCCAAGATATGGAGCAACTCATTGATCTTGGTGAAATTGACATATTGACACTGCTAGAAACAGTATCTCGCCGATTCGATGCGAAGAACCAACTACTCAATTTGCGTTTGGCTTTACTGAATGCCATGATCGAACGGGCAAGGCTGCTTGGACCAGACAAGCCAAGAGCACCGGCACCTGTTGACAATATTCCAAATCAAACATCACATAGGGCAGAGACAATCCCATCTCTCCCAAAGGAAGGTTCCCGATGAACGCCATTTACAAATCTGCAGCGATTACCGTAACAGCATTGGCCCTCGTTTTCCTTGTCGCATGCAACGGTGATGACTCAGGATCAATTAAGCATGCAGCTCACAACGAAGGTGATGGTCATAGTCACGAAGAAGAAGGTACCTCAGAGACAACCAACCGCGTATCGATTCCCTCATCGGTTCGCTCAAATCTTGGTATTAGTTTCATCACTGTAGAACGCCGACGAATCGAGCAAACGCTTCGTGTTCCGGGTCGATTCGAATATCTTCCAACCGCTCGGCGTGAATACCGAACGGCTGTTCCGGGCCGTGTCGAGTTACTTGTCGAGCAGTTCGATCAAGTCGATGTCGGTGATATCCTCTATCGAATCGACTCGCCGGCATGGCGTCAGATGCAACAGCAACTTGTCGATGCGGATTCACAAATTCAGCGGCTTGTCACTCGCCTAGAGGCCTTGGGGCCGCTGCTGAAGGCTCATGAACAGCATGAGGAAAGTTTACGAAAAAGTGCTTCTGTATGGAATGATCGCGTCGAGCAGCTCAGGATCGTGCGTCAAGCCGGCGGTGGCCGCATCGACGAACTCACTCAGGCCAAGGCAGCACTTGCAAGTGATCAAGCCGAGATCGCAAGCGTGCAAGAGAAGAAGGCCGAACTCCACGCAAATCGCAACCAAACGAAAGCAGATCTTCAAGCTGCTAAAACCCGAGTAAATTTTTTGCTCGATTCCGCTTCATCCATCGTATCACTCGATCGCGAACGACTTACCACACTGGTCGAAACCGAGCATGGCCCTGAGCCTAAGTGGGCGGTGATCAATGCCATCGAAGTCCGTGCGACTGAAGCAGGTGTTGTTGAAGGATTTGGTTTAACGAATGGCTCTTGGGCGGATGAAAAAACCCCGGTCATGACCGTTGTGCAACCCGAGCGGCTCCGATTCCGAGCCTTGGGACTTCAGAGTGATCTTGGCGTATTGAAAGAAGGTTTGCTTGCTCGAATCGTCCCCCCAATTCCGACAACTGTCGGTCGCGCGATACCTTTGCAGGACACAATGGAAGGCTCGCTGATGCTGGGTCTTGCTGGTGACCCAAACGATCGAACGCTTGAACTCTTTGTTGTTCCTGATGAACTTCGTGCTTGGGCTCGTCCGGGTGTTTCGGCTCAGCTCGAAATTGTGACGGATGCGACAGTGTCTCCTGAATTGTCGATTCCTCTCGCCGCGGTTCAGCGCGATGGCCTTACCCCAGTAATTTTCATCCGGGATTCGGATAATCCCAACGAGGCGATTCGTATGGAAGCGGACCTTGGGCAAGATGATGGCCGATGGGTCGCACTGCTCAGTGGTGTTCGTGATGGTGACGAAGTTGTTCTCGATGGCGCATTCCAACTTATGCTGGCGATGAGTGGTTCCATGCAGAAGGGTGGACACTTTCACTCTGATGGCACCTTCCATGAAGGGGAGGATTAAACCATGTTAAAAGCAGTCATCCGGTTTTCTCTCAAGTACCCATCACTCGTTTTGATCGCTGCATTTATGGTGGTTGGGTATGCTGCCTACCAGCTTCCCAAAATGAGTGTGGATGTATTCCCGGAACTCAATGCGCCAACCGTCACCATTATGGCGGAGTCGGGTGGGCTTGCTGCCGATGAAGTCGAGCAGTATGTGACATTCCCTATCGAGTCGGCCGTCAATGGCATGACTGGTGTTCGCCGCGTTCGCAGCGCCAGCGCCATTGGGCTCGGCATCGTCTGGGTGGATTTGGATTGGGGCACGGATCTCTACGATGCTCGCCAACTCGTGGCCGAGCGGCTCGTAACCGCCAGGGAAAACCTGCCTGATGATGTATCACCTTTTATCACCCCGATCACTTCGATCGCAGGCGAGATTATGCTTGTTTCGTTGTCGTCACCCGATGGTTTGGTCGACCCGATGGAATTGCGTTCCTATGCAGAGTTTGATCTCCGAAACAAGATCCTTTCGGTGCCCGGTGTTGCACAAGCCGTTGCAATCGGCGGCGAGTTGCCCGAATATCAAATCAATGTCGATCAGGAACGGCTGCGTCTCTACGACCTGACGATCTCTGATGTCGTAGAAGCTTCCGGCGGTGCTCACAGCACCGCAAGTGGTGGATATCTTGTCAATGTTGATAACTTTGAGATACCGATCCGTCAGCAGAGTCGCGTGACTAGGCCTGAGGATATCGCCAACACGATTATTAAATATTACGAGGGCGCCCCGGTCACGATTGGTCAAGTTGCCGATGTACGCTTGGGCCCGGCTCTCAAGCGAGGGACGGCTTCTGAAGGCGGAAATCCTGCGGTGATTCTATCGATCCAAAAATCACCAGGCACAAACACCCTTGCACTCACAGATGACCTCGACGCGCTGTTTGATCAGATCGAACCGACACTGCCTGCTGGCGTCGAGCTCAACCGAGATGTAGTTCGCCAATCGCACTTTATTGATCGGGCAGTTCACAATGTGACCACAGTTCTTGGAGAAGCCATCCTAATCGTGCTCGTCGTGCTGGTGCTGTTTCTCATGAACTTGCGAAGCACACTCATCACACTCACTGCGATTCCGATCTCACTGGCCGTCGGGCTTTTAATGATGGATGCGACGAACCTCGGGCTCAATGTGATGACCCTCGGCGGCCTCACGGTTGCGATCGGGGTACTCGTCGATGATGCTATCATTGATGTCGAGAATGTCTTCCGGCGACTTAAACAAAACAATGCCCTGACGGAAGACAAGAGACGCCCATATACAGAAGTTATTTTCGACGCGAGCAACGAAATTCGACCTGCGATGGTTTTCGCAACAGTTATTATTGTGATGGTGTTTGTGCCGTTGCTCTTTTTGCAAGGCCTCGAAGGGCGATTCTTCCAGCCGCTCGCTTTGACTTACATGATCTCCATCACAGCATCGCTCGCGGTTGCCCTGACGGTTGTGCCGGCGATGTGTTGGTTCTTGCTCAAAGGGAAAATCGGCAAAGCACACGGAAATCAAGACGGATTCCTTGTTCGCCATCTCAAACGGCGGTATGAACCTCTGCTTCGTGCTGCAATTCGGTTCCGAGCGTGGGTATTGACTGCCGCAGGTCTTGTTACTGCCACATCATTGCTCCTTGCAAGCACCTTCGGTACATCCTTCCTACCTTCATTCAATGAGGGGACATTCACAGTATTTCTCCTTGCACCTCCTGGAACCTCGCTCGTCGAGAGCGATCGTCTCGCGACCGAGATCGAAAAACAACTCGTCGCGATCGAAGGCGTACGGTCTGTTTCACGCCGAACGGGACGGGCCGAACGCGACGAGCATGCCGAGCCCGTCAGCAACTCGGAGATCGAGGTGACGGTTGATGCCAACCGATCACGCATTGAAGTGCGCGATGAAATCGACCGCGTACTTGCTTCGGTTCCTGGCATCACGACCATGGTCGGTCAACCAATCGAACATCGCTTGAGCCATGTTCTCTCTGGAACACCGGCAGCGATCGCGATCAACATTTACGGAGAGAGTTTATCCGAACTTCGTCGAGTCGCCAAAGCAATCGAAGACGAATTGCAATCGCTCCCCGGTGCTCGCGATGTAAACGCCAACCGCGAAGTGATGATCACCTCGCTCTCGATTCGTTATCGTCACGCCGAGCTTGCCGCGGTCGGTCTCAGTCCGGCTGATGCTGCAGAACAAGTCCGCGAAGCCCTTTATGGCGAAGTGGTCGATAAAGTGAATCAGGGCGTCCGTCAGTACGACATCGTCGTGCGCCTCACCGCAAGCGAACGGGAATCGGTGCAACAGGTGCGTGATCTCCTCCTTCGTGGGCGTGGCGGCGCGACCGTCCGACTCAGTGATGTTGCCGACATCGGACCAGAGCGATCGAGCAATTTGATTTCTCGCGAAAATGCTCAGCGCAAGGCCGTGGTTTCGCTCAATGTCGCCGAGGGCTCGAACCTTGGTGATCTTGTTGCCCAAGTTCAAGCGCGAGTCGACCCGATCGTGCAAGAAGCGGGAATGACCGTTTCGTATGGCGGTCAGTTCGAGGCCCAACAGTCTGCGTCACGCACCATTCTGGTCGCCGGTGTTGCGGTGGCTCTGGTGATGCTCATGTTGCTCCAGATATCAACTGGCTCCATGCGGGCGGCGGTGCTTGTCATGCTCAATATGCCGCTCGCCCTGATTGGCGGAATTGCCGCCATTTACCTGACTGAAGGTGGCGGGCCGATCTCAAACACCCTCGCACTCATCGGCATCGGTGGGGCGTATATTCCGCCAGTGATTTCGATCGCGAGTCTTGTTGGCTTCATTACGCTGTTCGGGATTGCTGTGCGCAACGGCATCCTGCTTATCAACCATTACAACCATTTGATGGAACATGAGGATGTCCCGCTCGGTGAAGCGATTGTGCAGGGTTCGATGGAGCGACTTGTCCCGATCCTGATGACCGCGATTTCTGCGGCTCTTGGTCTTCTGCCCCTCGCCCTTGCTGCAGGCCGACCGGGAAGCGAGTTACTTGCTCCGCTTGCAATTGTCACACTCGGTGGTCTGCTGACCTCCACTTTTTTGAACCTCATTGTCGTCCCTGCTGGCTATTCGCTGGTATTCGGACAGAAACTCGAACCGCGCCGCGCATAATGTCGGCCATATGCACTTGTACCGCCGGGGCCTTTTGCTCGGCAAAGAAAAAAGGAGAATTCACCATGAAGGAACTTACCAAACTACTCATCGTATCAAGCCTCGCCGGGGTATTGTCAATCACTGGATGTAACAAAGACTCCGCACCGAAAAATCCATCGACCCACGCTGACCACGACCATGCTGGCGGAGATGATGATCACGATCACGACCATACTGACGCGTACAAAGACGATGATGGTCACGCTCCCACACGACCTCTTGGGTCCATTGTTATCGCCGGAACCACCCTCGAAGTATCAGCCGGAGGCGAACTCAACCCAGGCGCCGAATTGAATGTGAATATCAAGCACATCGACGGGCCAGTCCCAGCAGAAATTCGACTCTGGATCGGCAACAAAGCCGGTGATGGGGCAATGAAGTCGAAGACTGATCACAGTGGTGGAAACTACCACGCGCATGCAGAAATGCCAGCGGTGATCAATGATGACACCGCATTGTGGATCGAGATCGAAACAACAAGTGGCCAACGCATCAGCAGCTCGGTACCTTTAATCTGAAAAAGCCAGGCGCCGTCCAAGGCTTCCTTCAGAAGTCGTGCCCACTACGCGATAGATGGGATGGCTCATACAGCCGACCAACCTTACAAGACGGTTCCTGTGATTGCGATAGGATCCATTTACCAAAGAGGCAGCTCATCGTGAATGGCAAAATGAAGGTAATCGACGATCTTTTTAGACGCCAGAGAGGATTGCATGATGGAATGAGTAGTTTGTTCCAAGGGGCCAGATCATTGACCTCGGTAGGATTTTGGAGGCACGCCAAGAGCTGATGTCTTCAAGACAGCATCGGTGCATTCTTCCGAATCGACATTCGTCAAATCTCTTGTTTCATCTCCTGCTCAAAGACAAAGAACTTGGATATGAAAACGATACGAGAAAAAATGGCGTCCGGTTGCGCGATTGTTCAGAGATTTCGGCCATCGAAAGCGCAAAGCACTATCCCTCTGCATACAACTTGAGGAAACTTCCCTCCGATTCCATACTGCCCACCAGCACCATCTCATGATTTGCCTCGAGCACCATGTGTGCTGGTGGGTTAATGACCAACTCTGTGTTACTTTTGCGGATTGCCAAAATCGTACACCCGGTTTTCTCTCGAACACCCGATTCGACAATTGTCTTCCCTGCAAGCGACCGGGGAACACCTAAACGAAACACATCGAGCCCTTCGGCAATCGTGACAATACGCCGACCTTTGATGAGGTTGAACAGGCTCGTAGCCCCCATTGACGCATAGCTGAACACAAAGTCAGCACCTGCCCGGTGCAATGTTTCTGTGTTACGCTCGAGCGTTGAACGGCAGATAATCAGCACATCAGAACGCACCGATCGGCAATAAATTGCAGCGTAAGTGTTAAGGTTGTCATCATGCGTGGTGATAAGTACCGCAGGAGCATCATCGAGCCCGGCCTCTCTGAGTACCTGAGGATCCGTTGCATCCCCGACGATTGTGTGCCTGGTGTCATGAACTTTTCTAGGATTGCGCTCGATGATTCGGTAGTCCACTCCGCGCGCCGCCAAGGCCCGAGCAGCAGCTCGACCGACTCGACCACCACCGAGAATAACCACAGGCTTGACCGAAATGTTGTAAATCGCAAAGTGCTCATCATACTGGGCAAATTGTTCCGTCGATCCGGCCAAAAGCATGATCGTGTTCTCCCCAACAAGTGTGTCCGGAGTCGCGTTCTGAAAATCACCGCGATCCCAGATACCAATCACACTAACACCAAGATCGCTCAGACGATTCTCACGAAGCGTCTTACCCACGAGAGGGGTCCGACTGGCGTTGGCCTCGGCAATAAGAAGTCCATCCACCGAGCCGACGACATGCGTCAGCGCATCGCCTCCGACCATGCACCGGGCGAGCGATTTACCCATCATGTCGGCGAGATTAAGCACACTCGTCGCACCGGCCTGCTCGAGCACTTCGAGTGAGGTTTCCTTATCTGCCGTCGCGGCCAGAGGCACATCGGGAGCAACCTGACGGACCGTGAAGGTGATGTTGGCGTTAACGATATCGTCCTGTGTCGAAACAACCAATGCCGCCTGATCGACCCGAGCAAGACGGTAGGTTTCCGGATCGTCAAGATGTCCAAGGACAACACAAACCCCTTGGTCATGAAGCCTCATCGCCTGGTCAATTTCGGGAACAAGCAGGACATACTCGTAGTTGAACTGCTCAAGTTTGCGGATGAATGATGACGAGACCGGGTCGTCATGCGTCAGGATAATGTGCCCTTTGGTATCAGGAGGAAGTTCGCGCGGGGTACGGGCTGCTGCTTGGGCCTCAACCCAAGGCACATAAAAAAACTGAATCACAGTAAACGGAAGCAAAATCAACAAAAAAACAACACCCGTGAGCAAAACAATAATGGAAAATACACGCCCAAGATCACTATGAAAAGTGATATCCCCAAACCCAAGCGTGGACATGACCGTAAGCGTCCAATAGAAACCCGTGAGCCAACTGTGCTCTTGCCCTTCTCGCAACATGATGAGATGAAACAGGACGCTATAGATACCGACCAATGTTCCCAGTACGAGGAACAAACGAACCAATGCACGAATATTTCGCTTGGCACTTCGCGGCTGATGCATTTGGGCAATCTGGACCGAAATGTTCTTCATAAAATCCTCTTGTCAGGTGAGCAGATGGTAGCCGTATTTGGAAGGTATTCCTAGTAACAGAAGAGGACCTCATGAGGAAATGACGACGACGACGACGACGAAGAAGAAGAAGAAGAAGAAGAAGAAGTACATGCTTTGCTCCAAAGCATGCCTATTCACCATCGATACAATCTGTGCCCACAGATTCTGCCCTTCCATGCTGCGCACTTATACGCTATCCTCTTAAAATGCTACCCCATTTCCAGCCCAATCTTGATCCGACATCGAAGAACCTTGCTTGGGGACTCCTCAAGACCATCCTGACATCGACCAACCCACAAGCGGTCCTCGTCAAACACTTCGACTCAACCCTCTTCACCCGCCTCACCCACATCCTTGCCTTTGGAAAGGCTTCGATCCCGATGACTAACGCGGCCATCGAGTGCCTGGGCGATCGCTTCGCCCGCGCCACCGTGATCTCCACGCCACAATTGTGCGCCCAAGCCCAGTTCAAGCACAACCGCATCGAATTACTTGCTGCCGACCATCCACTCCCAACCAAACGCAACATCAACGCAACCAACCGGCTCATCGAGCACGCCCAATCTATCCCACGCAACCACCAAGCCCTCATCCTCATCTCGGGCGGCGGGTCCGCACTCCTCTGCTCACCCAAAGAAGATGTCACCCTTGAACACCTCACCCAAACCACCAACACCCTGCTCAAATCCGGCGCACCGATCCAAAAAATCAACCAAACTCGTGCTCAACTCGAAACTCTCAAATCAGGCGGGCTCGCACGCATTCTCGATCATGTTGTCCGGATCGACGCCTTGGTCCTCTCCGATGTCATCGGTGACGACATTGCCACCATCGCCTCAGGTCCGGTTGCCGTCCCATCGATCCCTCACACCATCATCGCCAATAACCAGCATGCCCTCGACACCCTCATCGCTTGGATCGCCAGCGAACAAATCAACCTCGTCAGTATCCAACGCCAAGTGACCGAGCATGCTGCCGAGCAAGGCAAGGCACTCGTCGGCAAGCTCATCAACTCAGACTCCCATCCACCCTTTGCTGCCTGCCTCGGGGGTGAACCGACCGTCAATACCCAATCGAGCACAGGCACAGGCGGCCCGATGCTCGAGCTCGCGCTGGCAGGCGCACTCGAACTCACCCAAACTGGTTTCCCGTGGACCATCATCACCTTCGCAACCGACGGCATCGACGGCCCAACCGACGCGGCAGGCGCCATCATCACCAACGATATGCTCAAGCCCGAGCATATCCCAAGCATCCAGAACGCACTCGACGAGCACAACACCCTGCCCATGTGCGATCTGCTCGGAAGCACCATCCGCACGGGGGAAACCGGCACCAATGTCAACGACCTCGCCGTCGCCATTCGATGGAACAGAACATGCCTGCCGTGCAGCTGACCTGCCCCCATATTCTCTCCCACTCCCTATGTGAGCAAGCCCCAAGCTGCGCTTATCCCATCAGATACCTACTCCACGGGCTTCTGATGAGGCAGAGGAAAAGTAGCCAAGAACGGTTCTACAATCCCGTGCGATGGTTCGAGACTCGGACAGTCACCCCAATTTATTTTGCGGGTACGCTCACAATAGGGATTTACAAAGATGGATCAGATACTCGGTCCGGGCACTGCCCGCAAGCCTGCTTGGCTTTTGGATCATGCCAAAAATATTTATACCCAGACTGGCGAAGACGGGATTCTTGCCAAGATACTTGAAATACTCCCCGATACCGATCGGTGGTGTGTCGAATTTGGCGCTTGGGATGGGGTTCACTTGTGTAACTCGCGTAATCTTATTCTCAATGAGAACTACAACGCAGTCATGATTGAAGGCTCGGCAGCCAAAGTCAAAGAACTTGCCAATACCTATAAAGACTACGCAGGCGTGATTCCAATGAACGCATTCGTTGGATACACCAAAGACGACAACCTCGATACTCTCCTTGAGAAAACTGATATCCCGCTCAACTTTGATTTTCTCTCAATAGATGTTGACGGCAACGACTACCACATTTGGAAGGCAATGGAGAAATATCAGCCTAAGGTCGTGTGCATCGAATACAACCCAACGATAGCAACCGGTGTGCATTTTGTGCAAAAGCCTGGCCCTACGATTATGCACGGAGCTAGTCCGAGCGCAATTCTTGAGCTCGGTAGAGAGAAGGGGTATTCGCTGGTCTGTGTTACTGATCTCAATTTGATCTTTGTAAAAGATGAGTATTTTGAGCTCTTTGAAATCAGTGACAACTCGCTGGCAACACTTCGCCCAAATGAAGACTTTGTGACACATCTCTTTTGCGGGTATGATGGGCGAATATTTCTCGAAGGTTCAAAGCGAATGCCTTGGCATGGAATTGATATCAAACCACCGATGCTCAACGCCAAAATGATGGAACAGATTCCCGAATCACTCCAGCAATTCCCCGACAACTACACCCTGTGGCAAAAACTCCGATTTAGTCTTTTCAAAACCATCCGGAAGATATCTAAATTCAGTTAAATAAATCGTTTTTCGTTTATCCGATCACACACAACAGAGGAAAGTACATGGTCCCAGCAATACAAGCGCTTGAGCTGCTCAAAGAAGGTAATCAACGATTCGCTGCGGGGAAATCTGCGGAGATTCATCGGACACACAAGATGGTTGACAACCAAGAACCATTCGCGGTGGTGCTTGGGTGTTCGGATTCACGAGTCCCTCCTGAGATTGTGTTTGACCGAGGCGTGGGTGATATGTTCGTGATTCGGATCGCGGGCAATATTGTGACGCCTTTGGAACTTGGAAGCACCGAGTTCGCTGCGGTGCAGTTTGGGCCCAGATTGGTTGTGGTAATGGGGCATACCTGTTGTGGTGCGGTGCAGGCAACGGTCAAGACGCTGAAATCTGGATTGACCGCAGAGACGGCGGATCTGTCAACGGGGATGAAAACGATCGTTGAGCATATTGGAATGTCGGTTAATCTCAAAGCAGATGCGGCCCACATTGTCGATCAAACCATCGAGGCCAATGTTCGCAACTCAGTCAAGTCGCTTCGAGAACAATCACAGGTGCTTATTGATCTATGCAAGGATGACGGGATGCTGATCGTCGGTGCGGTCTATGACATCGGCACTGGGGTGGTATCGTTCTTGGATGATTGAGTCTATCAAGCGAAGCAGTTTGCATAGACCAAAAGCCATCCGTGAGAATGGCTTTGTTTTTGATCGTGTTTTTGATCGTAATTGATTCAACTCATCGGCGGTAGGTGATGCGTGCGCGGGTGAGGTCGTAGGGGGAGATTTCGACGGTGACGGTGTCGCCTGGGAGGATGCGGATATAGTGCTTGCGCATCTTGCCTGAGACATACCCGAGGATCTCGGATTGCTGCTCGTTCGGCAGGCGGACTTTGAACATCGCGTTGGGGAGTGCTTCGACCACAATCGCTTCCATCGTAAACTTATCGTCTTGCTTAGCCATAAATGCTTTTAATCTCCATTTCCCGGCGTGTCGTTCCTTGGCACTTTTTTCTATATCGTTCCGGGGAAAGGAAGGGTAGGGCAAATTTGTGCATAAACCAGCATTTTGGGCTTTGTTCTCGTGAATTCATGTGTTTTCTTCGCGTATTTTCGGGTATTTCATGGGTCATTGTACCAATGGTGTATTGGATTGGCCTACCCCAATCCATCTACTGCACCAACCCCTTCGTCAGCCGCATAAACGCCGTCTCTAGGTTCACCGGCTCCTCTTGGAAATGTGTCACGCGGAAGCCGTTGTTGATGAGCACATTGGGGATGTCGGTGAAGTTACCGCCGTTGCGATCGTCGTAGTGGGCGTGGATGATCTGTCCTGAACCACCACCGATCGCGGTGCCGTCGCCTTGGACGATACTGACCTTCTCAACGCCCGGCATGGTCCCGAGCACCTTCGTCGCTGCCTCGATCCGCTCGGCCACCCCGATATGCACAACATGCCCAACCTTGGCGCGTTTGAGAATCTCATCGACCGACCCACTAAAGAGCAACTCACCCTTCTCGATGATCCCCACCGTATTACACAACTCGGCCAGTTCATGCAAGATATGGCTCGAAATCAGGATCGTCTTGCCCATCTTCTTGAGTTCTTTGAGCAGCTCCCGAATCTCGATCCTCGCGCGTGGGTCTAAGCCCGACGCCGGCTCGTCCATCAACAGCACCCTGGGATCATGCAACAAAACCCGCGCGATGCTCAGCCGTTGCTGCATCCCGCGCGAGAGCGAATTCACCTCGGCTGTCTGCTTATAGGTCAAATCGGTCAGCTCGAGCACATCGTTGACCACCTTCTTGCGCTGTTGTCCGTTGATGTTGTACGCCGCAGCAAAAAACTCAAGATACTCATGCACCACCATGTCCTGATACGCACCCATAAAGTCAGGCACATATCCAATCAGCGGGCGAATCTGCCGATTCTGATACCCGATTGTCATCCCTGCAACCTGCGCCTGCCCAGACGAAGGCTTGAGCAGCGTCGCCAACACCTTGATCGTGGTCGTCTTGCCCGCACCATTTGGCCCAATAAACCCGAAGCAATCGCCCTCGTTGATCTTGAGGTTGAGCGCATTGAGCGCGACCAGGTCGCCATAGCGTTTGGTCAGATTAATCGTTTCAATCATTGGCATCAATAACCCACTTCCATACCAGTTCCATATCAATCATCATCGTCTACCGTTTGAGTATCATCACGGCGTTCTCTATTGGATACGCCTAAGAACGAAGGTGGGTTGGATTCAAACGGATAAATCCAAGTCACCAGCGTCTTGCCCGATGCGGGCACCTTGCGTCCATCAATCCACACCGGCGTAGGCATCCCATCCACATTGGCATCCTCGGAATGTACTTCGAGCACACCGATGACGATCAGCGTCGGCTCGGTGAACCAGCGTCCAAGATCCCACCCGTGCAATGCCCGCCGAAGCGCCAAACGCGATCCTACCGGATCATTGTCTGCCCCGTCATAGTTGGGCGGCGCAAGCTGAGAAATAAACCGACCCGCAATCAACCGATCGACCAGCTTCTTTCGGCTCCCTGGAAGCCCGGATTGCTCGATACCATACCTGACCACCTTCTCGAAGTAGTTGTTATTGCGCACCGCGATCTGTGTGATCTCCTCAAGATCAATCACCTGCCCTGCGCCCCATCCCAGGGATCCAAAGTCTGGCGCAAACACCGCCGAGCGTGCGATGGAACGGCGCCCAAGCGCCTGCCCTGGACGCAGAATCGGAATCTGCCCCCCAATCACAAACACCTGTACATCCGTCAAAACTCCGGGTAAATCATGCACGAGCTTTCCACGCACAATCGTCCCGTCGAGTGTCAGCTTTGCCTCTTCAAGTAACCCCAACTCACCGACAGGCATCGGCATCGCCCAACGAGCAACCCCGGCCCATTCTGAATAGAACGATTTCACCGTTGCACGCGTCGGCACACGGATCGCGCTGGGATTCTTCGACTCCACACGGTATCCTGAGTTATCTGGAAACCCCTTGACAAAGATCCCCAATGAGTCTGGCGATGTCCACGGTGCAAGCAAATTGGTCGATTCAAACACGCTCAACCCGCGCTCCTGATCCGGGTCCCTCAGCGACACCACCGCGCTGCCATAACTCGGAAGCATCACGCTCATCCAGCTCCGCACTCGTGCCGTCTCCTGCCCATGCACCTGCTCAAGCAAACTTAGGTGCGAAATATTTGCCAATTTGGGGCGCATGGAGGTCGCCCCAATCCATGCCAACGCAGTGAATGCCACCGTCGTCACCACGAATGCCATCCAGGCATGCTGCTTCATGTTGCGTACTTTGAGGATCGCAAATCCGCCCGGCCCGGCAACAAGCCAATACAACACAAAGACCACGATCCCGAAAAGCACCCCCTGCACCGCACGCCCGGTCTTGGCGATCTCTCCAGAAATCCCCTCGTCAAAGATCAGTCCGATCCGATTCCCCACATCCGTCTTCTGTTGATCGGTCATCTGATCTGGACGAAGCACATCGCCCCGCATCCCCAGCACCCGATGCCAAAACGATTCCGGATCAGGCAATCCAACCCGCCGAAGCTGGCCATGGTTCAAAGGCAACCCGATCACCGTCACCATCCCCGAGCCCACCAGCCGACGAATCACCACACACGCACCATCACGATTATTGAGCACTGGAATCGCTAAAGAACTGGGCTGATCCGGAATCGGATCAAAGGTATACACCACCGTATTCTCAGGAAGCACCGCCTTGTCCGATTCGGTTAACAACGCACGGTAGTCATTGAGATCAACCCCACCCTTGCGATTGGGAGGCGAGATCACAGGCAAAATCGTTTGCAAAGGATGCGATCCCATATACCAAGGATCACCCGCGCTAGGCAACACAATCACCAGATGCCCGCCCCGCTCGACCCAAGTCCGAATCGCACGGGCTTTCTCAGGTGACAACCGCCCAGGCGAAGTCCCCGCTGTCCCTGCGCCCGCCCACACCAGTGTGTCCATCCCCACAAGCCCCTGCCAACGATCGGGCAGATTCTCAACCCCAAGCCCAGGTGATGTCCGCAAAAGCTCATGCCCAAAGAGCATCGCAAGTCGGCCGCCCATCGTGTACCCATACTGGTCAATGCTCAACTGATGCGACCCGATGATCCCAGCGAGCGCCACCGTCGATGCCTGAATCTGCGGGTTGTAAATCGGCAATCGCCCCACCAATCGACCGACCCGAAACCCGAATTCTCCTACATCAGCATTACCGGTATCAATCGCTTCGTATGCCTTAAGTTCGTACTCAAGATTCGCCCCCCGATACGGAATCCAGCAATAGAGCCAAAAACTCTGAAGCGTCCCCGGGTTGGCGGTCACGACCCGATCGTACTGCGTGTCATCTCCATCCTCGTCACGAATGGTCAGCCGAAGGACAATATCGCGCCCGCTCGATCCCATGTCGAGCATTTGCACCTGAATCCCAGCCCACTCCCCCTCGCGGGCAAGCCCACCGACCCCAAAGCTGACAACCGTCAGCTGGACCTCCCCGGGCGCCCCGGTATCCCCCTGCGCAAAGCCCTGCGAAACCAGCATCCCCAAGGCAAGCAAGAAAATCCATAAAATGGGCATAAAAACAGATCGATACTGATTTGGCACGATGCTCCACGCCTCCCATGATCAGATGCCCCGCTCATCCCAAGAGCGCGGGCAGAATCTGCCCCTATTCTACTGCCAATACCCGGTTCTGGTGCATCTACCCAAAGATTCTTGGAGGAGTAGCCGATCAATATCCCCATGGGCACCGTAACCACCAGCATGTTGATTGTTTTCCTCTTGGCCGGAGGCATCACCACCTTGGCCATGCTCAGCGTCTTCGCCAATGCCATCCGCCATGAAACCCAGCTCCATGATCTACGCAACCGTGTCAAAGAACTGCATTATCAACACGCGATGTACCTTGCCAAAATCTCAGGCCAAATCTCAGAAGAAGGTGAAATCGAAATCCTCAATGACGACGACGAAGTCGTCGAGGCCATCGAGGTCGGCGAGATTGTTTCAGAATCTGAATCTGAATCAGAATCCAATCCCCCCAAAGCGCAATCTTTACCCGAGCCTCCAGAAACACCCAATCTCGTCGCAGCATGATCAGATCATCCACCTACACCCGTCGACTAACCGATCCGCTTGAGTTGCTCAACCAACACGACATGCGATCGAGCTCCCATCCGATAGCAATCGAGCTCGAACTTCTCGTTGGGTGAATGTACCCGGTCATCTTCAAGCCCGAATCCCATAAAGATCGTCTCCAACCCGAGCGTTTCCTTGAGCAGACCCGCCACCGGGATCGACCCACCGGACTTAATCATTGCGGTCGGCTGATGGCACGCCTGTTCAATCGCCCTCGCTGCAGCACGCAAAGGCTCAGACTCGGTCGCGCAAGTCGCCGGTGCCCCACCTCCATGATCCTCGAACACCCATCGACAACCGGCCGGTGTCCGTTCTTCGAGCCATTCAAAGAAGGCTTGGGTAATCTTGGCCGAGTCCTGGTCATCGACCAACCGGAATGATACCTTCGCGCTCGCTTGCGAAGGAATGACGGTCTTCGCACCTGGCCCGGTATACCCGCCGATGATCCCGTTGATGTCCGCAGTTGGACGCGCCCATTCCCGCTCGATTGCGGTAAATCCTTTCTCGCCTACATCGCCGTCGGCTCCAAGTCCAATCCCCCGCAGAGCCGCCACCGGATCAACCCCGAGTTGCTTCCATGTTTTGCGCTCTTCATCAGTCAATAGGCGAACCCCTTCGTAAAATCCCGGAATCGTCACCCGCCGATCCTCATCCCAAAGCTGCGATAAGACCTTGACGAGTTCATTGATTGGATTCGGCACCCGCCCGCCCCAAAGCCCTGAGTGCAGGTCTTGGTCTGGACCGATGAGCGTAATCTCGGTGTAGGCCAAGCCGCGTACGCCATAGGTAATCGCAGGCTTACCCCGCCCGAGCATTCCGGTATCGGAAATCAAGCATACATCCGTCTTGCCAAGTCGCTCGGCATGCTCTCGTATAAACCGTTCGAGATTTACCGACCCCGATTCCTCTTCCCCTTCGAGCATGACCGTGAACTTCACGCCCCCGCCTGGCTGGCCCGTGGTCTCATACCACGCCCGCATCGCTTCGAGGAACATCATCACCTGCCCCTTGTCATCGCACGCCCCCCGGGCAACGATCCGCTCACCCACCTCACCTTGGGCGGGTTTGATGATTGGCGTAAATGGATCAGACTCCCACAACTCGATCGGGTCGGCAGGTTGAACATCGTAATGCCCATAGAACAACACATGCGGGCCGGTGTAGTCATCACTGCCCGCCGAGCTTGCCATTACAATCGGATGTCCGGGCGAATCTGCTGTCCCTGTCGGGCACAACTCTACTTCAAATCCCGAAACTTTGAGATGATCCGCAGCCCATTGCCCCGCCCGTGCGGTATCTTCATCATGCGCCGGATCAGTCCCGACCGATGGAATCGCAAGCCATTGGATCAACCGGGCGATCGAATCTGATTCGTGTGTCTCAAGCCAACTCAATGCGTCTTGGGTACTCATATGATTCTCCCTGTAAGGTTATGAGGTGAGGATAGCGCCGAAAAAACCCGCTGCCCTTGATAGGGAGCGGGTCAATAGAGGAGTTTACGGGATCATCCTGTCAGGGCAGTACACCTAAAGCTACACAACCCAATCAAAGGATTCGTTATCGACGACGACGAGTTGCAGCCAATCCACCAAACCCGAGAAGAGCAAGTGTGCCCGGAGTTGGAATACCCGTCTTGAAGACGATGTTGTCGAGGTAAAGCGATTCTGAGCCTGAGTTCGAGTCAAGCTCGACATGGAGCGTTGCTGAGACATACCCAGTCAAATCCACCGTAACCATATGCCATTCACCTTCGATGCCCATATCGTCGACATCCATACCAGCCGTATTGAGAATATCAATCTCAACACCATCATCGACGACAAGCCAGATGCGCATGTAGTCATCAGATTCCCACCCAGTTTCCTGGACATAGAAATCCATCATCAGGTTCCACTCAAAGAGCGTCCGATCACCAGGAACAGTGATGGTATCAAAGGTGGTGCGCATCATGCCATCAGCATCTTGCAGCTGGAAGCCCTGCACCCCATCAGTAAAGGAGCCAACGGTACCCGTAAAGTCGGTTGCGCCGACCCAATCACCATCGGTCAAACCGACGCCGTTGCGTGTGTTGAAATATTGTGAGTCGAAGCCGATTTCCACCCCATCGGCCGTGAAATCGACAACAGACTGACCTGCATTGTTGACCAAATCATGATCGACGCTTGCATCACCAGTATCAACATACTGATCGCCAACAAAGGCGTTCTCAAAACTCGTGTATGCAATAACATCTCCCCCGGCCACCGCGCCAGCTGCGAAGCTTGCAACGGTCACCCCCATAAGTGCACTTTTTCGCGTATTTTTCATTGGATTGCCTCTCCAGTAAATCCTTGGTTCTCTCTCTTACCTCTCACTTACCCCTCTACCCCTCAACGCCGCGATACCCATCGGACGAAATCTCTCCGAGCACCGTGCTGAACCAAGTGTATCCGATCCCAGCCCATTTCCGAAGCATTTCCTTCCAGTTTTGCAAATTTTCTCACGATTTACCGCATGCCTGTTAAACTGGGCAAACTGTCTGGCAGACGGCAAAGAATGAAGCCTTATGTGCTCCAAGCAGAAGTAATAGACAGCAGACTTCCCCACAAAAAACATCCCTCACCAGCTGGTAAAGGGCGTCGATTCATTCACTTCAGAGTGAGGACAAATAAACCGAGATCGGCCAACCGAGGCTCAATAGATTTTGGCCACAGGCCTATTCCCGCGTTGGGCTTCCATGAACCGAATGGACTCCTCTGTATTTTGCCCATTGGTCCAGATTGTGCCTGTTGGATGCCAAGGATTTGGATCAGTCCACATCTCCATGGATGTGAGCGACCGGACCGCGCCATCGAAGTAGAGTGCATTGACTTCTCTATTGCCGTGGCGCATTGAAAGATCAACATTGGTTTGTGACGATGAGCTTGCTGATTCTCGTCCCCACGCCCGCGACCCTCTATAAGTTGGCGTGGGCTCAGTAAAGTTTCCATACCAGCGCGGAGCGAGTGTAGGGTTATAAGTCAACCCATCAACCTCACCCTCACCCGGATCTGTCCAAAACCGAGTCCCGTCGGCCGCCATGATTTTGTCAGAAGCAACGGTTCCGACTTGCGCTATTTTGTGGCGGAACCCCTTGGGTTGCCGGGGTGCACCAGGATTTGAAATCATTGAACCCACATCAGGCGAAATGGCGATCCCACCGTCGGCAGAAACCCGTTGAACGAGGCGTGTCACAGCATCTCCCGCATCGGCACTGTAATGAGCAAACCCAGAGGGCATCAGATAGCTCCCCTGTTTCACGCCGATAATTACTTCATCAGCAAACTCATCGAAATCACTTGGAATTCCACTCCCACCACCATCTTGGTATGGTGCATCAACAAAGGCTCGAGCAGAAGCACATGCGAAATCATTGCTCAACTGCGTCATCTTCTTCGCCCGTCGATCGGAAAGTCCCAATGAATCACCAAGCATGGGCGTAATCCAATCCTGAGTCTGCGTTGGTTTGAGTTGATCAGTTGTTCCTGCAAGTGACTCAGCACCAGTCACGATGCCCTCCCCTGGCACAACGACCCGTCCGAGGTACTTCGCGCCCACATTGACCGGGCTCGAGTAATGCCCCCGATAGTCCCCGACATAAATCGCATTGGCAGTGCCGATACTTCTGAGCGTGGCCGAACACGACAACCGCTGAGCAGTCGCACGGGCCGATCCCAAAGCCGGGAGAAGAATGCCAATGAGCAACGCAATGATCGCTATGACAACAAGGAGTTCGATGAGCGTAAATGCTTTGTTTGTTTTCATTTGATGTTTTCCTTGCCTCGTGTCATCCACTTCTTTCCAACGCCTGCACAACCAATTCAAGTCCACAATTATACTCAATAATGTGGTTTCTTCTCAGTGTTTCTTCTCAAGATCCTATCGAAGTACAAACTGAACCGGATCTTCAGGGAGCACTTCGATTTTGAGCGAGCCGGGCTTGAGCTTTGATCCCTTCCGAACATTTTCTGTCAAAAAACTGTCATATCCTTCCGGAATCTCCCAAGTCAGGCCTTCGACTTGATTGACCGGATACAAAGTGCGTTTCCCTGTATCGGGGTGCTTCGCTGGCAAAGGAACCCCTTTGGCCTTTCCCTTACGAATATCATACAGCTGCCCGGTCATGATGTCCACAGTCATATATCCGCTCGTGGTTGGGATCGAGCCTGAAAAACCATATTTCCAAGCGGAAAAGCCCAGCACAACCACCGCAAGTACCATCAGCACGATTTGCCAAGGTTTTATACTTTCCATTTTTTCGCTTCCTGCAAAGGCCTATCGCCCGCCGATCCCGAATTCCTACCCAATGACCCACGCATGATCTTACCGTGTGACATCCACGCTCACCGGATAATGATCCGCTGCATACCCATCAAAGGTATCCAACGAGCGCCAATCCACCCCCGCAGGCCTCGCTGCGGTGCCCAACACGAAGGCAGTCTCTTCGTCAAGATACCTGATCGCGGCCGAATTCGCAAGGATCAGGTCAATTCGTCGGCTTGACTCATGCGTGGCAAGCTCCGAATCAGACCAATCGCTTTTTGCAAAGATATCGTAAAATCCATCCCGCAGATAAATTTTCACGCTTTCATCGCTCGGCTGGGCATTGAAATCGCCCAGAATCACCACCGCCCGTCCCGGATGGGCCGCCTCGACCTCATGGGCCAACTTCACAATCATTCGTGCCTCGGCTTCTCGCCAATACTGGCTGAACCGACCCGATTTGTGATGCACCACAAAGAGCGTCAAAGTCCAGGCTTCCCGATCACCCATCTTGGGGATTTTCACATCCACCTTCAAAGGCGATCGTCGAAACGCGATCGCCTCGCCTGCATAAAAATTCTTATTCCGCCCGTACTTCTCCGGATGAACCCCGCCGAGCTCTTTCCCGATCCAAAGTTCCGGGTCCATCAACGGAAACCGCGACAACACTGCATTCTCAATTCCACGCGCATTACCCGCATCGAGCGAAACCACATGGTCGTACCCCATATCCGCAAGATATGTGTCCCGGAACCAGATCAGCGCATCGTAGGACTCGATCTCCTGCAAACAGAGGACATCGGAGTCGAGCTTGTGGATCGCCCGGGCAACTGCGAGCATCTGGTGCTCGGGCTTGGTGTCATCGATGTCTTCGTTTCTGCCCGTGAGCGTGGGGTCATCGACATCATCGAAAAGGTTTTCGATGTTGTAGGTCGTGAGCCGAAAGGTGCCTTGGGCTTTGACAGGTGCCTCGGCGATCCCAAAACGCCGCATGACCTCCTCGGCATGAATAATCGCATCAAGAAGCGATTGATCTGGGCTCGAAGCGGTCTGGAGCGATTGTGATTCGGTCTCAGGCTCGCCCGCATAGACGACCGAGCCGACATCTGCCCCGACCCAAAGGGCAAGCACGCCAATCAACATGATGAAACGATTGCTCAATCTTGCGTTCATAAGGGGAATGCCTCGTGGATGGTTTTCAACTTTGCCAGTGTAGAGTTTAGGCGTAGGGCAAGCTCAAGACTCATCAAGGCGTATCTTGACTCTGCACGGTCTACAATTCACCCAAACCCACTTTGCACGCCGCACCTCGCCACACCTATACATAATAAAAATGGAGAGCAAGTTTCGATGCAGATCATTTTGGCCAATCCACGAGGATTCTGTGCAGGTGTGCGCATGGCGATTGATGTGGTGGATCAAATCCTTAATACCCTCCCCGATCAGCCACTCTATGTTTACCACGAAATTGTCCACAATCGCCACATCGTCGACCGCTTTGTCAAACAAGGCGTGGTCTTCGTCGATACCCTTGATGAAGTCCCCCAGGGCTCCATCGTCGTTTTTTCCGCTCATGGCATCTCCCCATCCATCCGCGATCAGGCCAAGGCACGCAACCTCCAAGCCATCGATGCCACCTGCCCACTGGTCACCAAGGTCCACTCGCGTGCCATCCGATACGCCAACCAAGGATACCAAATCCTGCTCATCGGGCACAAAGACCATCAAGAAATCGTCGGCACCTTCGGGCACGCCCCCAACCAAACTCAAGTCGTCGAATCACCCGCCGACATCCCCAACTTGGCCATCAACGACCCTGACAAACTCGTCTACCTCACCCAGACCACCCTTTCGGTCGATGATGCCAACACCATCATCACCGCCCTCAAATCCGCCTTCCCCACCATCAAAGCCCCTCCCACCGAGGATATCTGCTACGCCACCACCAACCGTCAAGCCGCGGTTCGACTCATCTCCGAGCAATGCGATCTGGTCATCGTCGTGGGCTCGAAAAACTCCTCTAACTCTGTCCGGCTCACCGAAATCTCCAAAAATATCGGCACCCCCGGGTATCTTCTCGATGATGTCTCCGGGCTCGATCCATCGTGGTATCCCAAAGGCACCGAGCGCATTCTCCTCACCGCAGGCGCGTCCGCTCCGGAAGACCTGGTCGCCGATATCTGCAAACATTTCGTTGATCACCACGGCGCGACGCTGCACATTGCTGATGTGTACGAAGAGTCCATCGAATTCGGATTGCCTTTGTCTCTCAAAAAACTCATGGAAGCCCACGGAATCAACCACAAGGACCGCCGAGTCCGTGTTGAGCCCCCCACCATCACCGCTGATGAATACGGCGCGATCGCGGTGCCATTGACCATTGCAGGAAAACCTGAATCCCTATGAATCACCCGACCAACCATTTCTTCTCCTTCACGCCAACAACCCTGCAGGCATGGTGTATTGAACACAAGATGCCCAAATTCCGTGCCAAGCAGATCATGCAATGGGTTTACGAAAAAGGCATTGTCGATCCTTCGCAAATGTCCAATCTCTCGAATCTGGACCGCCAGATTCTCGCCGAAGATATGACCTTCCTCTCGGGGCCAACGGTCGCACACCAACTGGCCACCGACGGCACCCAGAAACTCCTGATCGAATGGCCCGACGATATCGACACCAACAAGGTCAATGCAAGCGAATCCGGAGTTGATCGTTCAAGCCGATTGCCGATTGTCGGGCAGGACATGCCCTATTCCAACACCGCCCGCCAGACCGAGTGCGTGATGATCCCCGCGACCGATACCGATCGGCGCACCGCCTGCGTCTCATCCCAAATCGGATGCCCCGTCGGATGCACCTTCTGCGCCACAGGCATCGGCGGACTCGACGGCAACCTCTCGGCTGGTCGCATCGTCGAACAAGTCTGGAGGCTCAACCAACTCAAAGGCGTCGAGCGCATTTCGAATGTGGTGTTTATGGGGATGGGTGAACCATTGGCCAATCTCGCAGCCGTCGTTCATGCGGTTCGGTCACTCGCCGCCCCGTGGGGCATGGGGATCAGCGCCCGCAAGATCACCATCTCAACCGTCGGCATGCACAAAGCGATCGAAAAACTCGCTGATGAGCTTGACCTGCCCGTCACCCTCGCCCTCTCGATCCACGCCCCCAACGATGCACTCCGCAAGCAACTCATCCCTTGGGCGCAGTTCACGACGATCAACCAACTCGTCGAGGCCTGCTCGAGCTGGTTCACCAAAACCGGACGCGAGATCACGCTCGAATACATCCTCCTCGGCGGGATCAACGACCTACCCGAGCACGCGATCGAACTGGCAACTGTCGTCAAAAAACTCCGTGCCAATGTCAACCTCATCCGATACAACGAGGTCCAAGGACTCCCCTACGAACGCCCCACCGGCGACGATGTGCATCACTTCCAACGCATCTTGCGTGAGCAGGGGATCAACTGCCATATCCGAGCCAGCCGAGGGCGTGATATCGCTGCGGCCTGTGGTCAACTCCGCCATGAGCTTGTTCCATGATGCAGCCGACGATCTCGACCAATCCCAATGATTATGACTGGATCGCCGAGTTCCGGTCCTTCACCTCGTTCCATTATCTGATCCTCGCGATGACCGTTGTCCTCTTTACCGGATTGTGCATGGTCGGTAAGTCCTTGCTCAAAGCCGACCTCGCCAATGACACCAATCGCGAGCAAACTTTCCGCCGACTCCTTGCCTGGATCATCATCGTTACCCAAACCTTTTTCTTTATCCGCCGACTGACCCCTCAGCACTGGGATTTGCAGGATTCGCTCCCGTTGCATCTGTGCCGATGGACGGTTTGGATCGCTGCGTGGGCACTCTTTACCCTCAATCCCAAGATGCGCTCGCTGCTCTTGTTCTGGGGCATCGCCCTGAGTTCGCAGGCCTACTTCACCCCGATGATCCGCGAAGGCGCGGGGTCTTGGGCATTCTGGATCTACTGGATCAACCACACACAGATCATCGGGGCAGCGGTCTATGACATCGCAGTGCTGGGGTATCGCCCAAACCGTAAAGCCCTCTACTTCGGCATGTTCTGGGGAACCGCCTATGGCGTCTTCGCCGTCATCCTCAACGCGATATTGGGCACCAACTACACCTACCTCGGCGCAGGCACCCACAACGCCCCGTCACTCGTCGACAAGCTCGGCCCGTATCCGCTGCGCACCGTATGGATGATCCTCGGCGGCAACGCCATGTGCGTCATCGTCTACCTCATCTCGGCCGGGATGCTCAAGGTGCGCACACAACTCTTCAAGAAACCCCCACCTCGAATGTTTACCGCGGATGATTTTCCGATTCATTCAATCCCCAACGAGCCGCGACTGTAAGGGAGTGGTCTTTCCCTGTCTTGGACACGATTGCTCCCCACCTCCAGACCGCTCCATTACGGTCGTAGCTCGTCAGACACACCTAGACTCTTACCGTGGAACGCCTGATTCTCATCCTGATTCCCCTGGCCTTGCTGATCGCGCTCCCCGCGACTTGGGTCATGATTCGGCTCTCCCACCGGCTCGGTGCGCTCGATAGTGCACCAATCGAAGGGCAGATCAAAGCCGACACACGATCCATCCCCAACACCGGCGGCATCGGAATCGCCCTGGGCATCCTCATGCCCATGATCGGCGCAATGGGGCTCTTTTCAATGCTCGATCCTGATACCCTTCCTGCTGTGCTCGAGCCGATCAAAAATCATGTTCCGGGGTTACGATCGCAACTGCCGATGGGCTGGACACTCATTGCCAGCATTCTAGGATTGCATCTGCTGGGCCTGATCGACGATCGCAAGCCGATGGGCCCTTGGGTGAAACTGGTTGTCATGCTCATCCCGGGCGCAATCTTTGCGATCTTCTTCGATACCCGATTGATGACGCTCCTTGATGCCCATGTCGGGGGTCCATGGCTGAGCATCCTCATCACCATCTTGTGGTTCGGGGTCATCATCAATGCCATGAACTTCATCGACAACATGGACGGCTTGTCCGCTGGCATCGCAACCATCGCAGGGTCATTGCTTCTGGTGGCTGCGCTGCTCAACGGACAATGGTTCGTCGGGGCGATTCTGGCATTGTTGGTTGGATCGGCCCTCGGGTTTCTGTTTTTCAACTTCCCGCCTGCCAAGATTTTTATGGGTGATGGCGGGTCGCTGATCCTCGGGTTGCTTTTGGCCTTTCTCACCGTCCGCACGACCTATATGCCCATCGGCGACACCGCCTGGGCCGGCGGGTGGTACGCGGTGCTGATGCCCGTGGTGATTCTGGCGATCCCTCTCTATGACTTTGTGTCGGTGACGCTCATTCGGCTCTCACAGGGCAAAAGCCCGTTTGTGGGCGATCTCCAGCATTTTTCCCACCGCATCCGCGATCGTGGGCTCGGATCACGATCGACGATTCTGGTGATTTATGCCCTGACATTGGCGACCGGGATATCCGGCTTGTTGATCTCCCGTGCCGAGCCTTGGCAGGCAATGGTACTTGGGATGCAGGTTGCCGCATTGATCAGCGCAATCGCATTATTCGAATACCGCTCGCCGAGCAAGGACACCGATGGATGAATCGCCGAGCAAACTCGGCACCGGGCTCGCATGGTTCGGATTGATCGCGATGGTAACGCTGGTCATAATCCGCGCGATGGTCGAGCATGATGCGTTTCCGTGGTGGGTCAGTGATCCGTTTGTGTTTTCGCCCCCGGTGATTGGGTTGACGCCGACAAAGACTCTGCTGCTCAATCTGGGGGTGGTGCTCAGTGGTTCGCTCATGCTCACCGGGTTGCTGCTCCGCAAAGAGCACATTGATACACCGAGCGCGATCCTACTGATGATCGGGATGGTGATCATCGCCCACCACGGGTTCCATACCTTTGAATCCGTCCTCGAAGGGTCGAATCTTCTCGCGATTGTAGCGGTGCTGTATGTCGCGTCTTGTACGCACAAACTTGGTCATGCCCAACACCTCATCGCAGCGATCACGCTGGGCTTTTCGTTGTTGCTGGTTGTCATGGGCAGCTATGAGATGTTTGTGATTCATCCCGACACCATCGCCAACTACGAACTCACCCGCGAATCGTTTTTGGCTGCACGAGGATGGACGCCGGGATCGTTCGAGGCTTTGGGCTACGAGCGGCGACTCTACCAGGCCGAGCCAATCGCGTGGTTTGGGTTGACCAATGTATTTGCGAGCTTTGTTGGAGCCGGGGCTGCGGGGTTGTTGATTCTGGGATGGCATACGCGCAAGACTGATCGGCTTTGGGTGGTCTATCTCCTTGGCGGACTGACCGCTTTGGTTGGACTCATGATGACCGGTGCCAAAGGCGGGGTCGGGGCCTTTGGACTCGGGCTCGGATTGACCATCGCAGCGATGTTCATCACCCGCATCAAACTCGATGGCCGAGCGATTGTGGCGCTGTGCGGAATGGTTATCCTCAGCGTCATCGCCCGCGGATTCATCGGCGAACGGATCGGGGAACTGAGCCTGTTCTTCCGCTCACAATATATGGTCGGAGCTATGCGGATGTTCTTTGGCCATCCACTCTTCGGCGTCGGGCCGGGAGCATTTCAAGACCATTATGCCTCGGTCAAACCTGTGCTCAGCCCTGAGGATGTCGCCAGCGCCCATAGTTTGCCCTTTGATCTCTTGGCCCTGTTGGGAATCGGAGGCATCGCGCTGATCGGGGCCTTGGTTTCGATCATCGCCCGGATTCGCCCCGATGCCCAATCGAAGCCCGCAGTGTCGCCTTTGGATCGCCGGCAACTGATCCGGATTGCAATGCTCATCATCGCCATTGCATCGGTGATCTCGATCCGGTTTGGTTCGCCCGCGATGGACATCAACCTCTTGATTGTGCAGGCTTTGGGCAGCATGCTCTGGGGGGGGGTGGCATTGGTGATCGTTCGGCGGGGTAATCTTGACGCATCGGTCCGGTGGGCGATGTTTGCAGGGGCTTCGGTCTTAGCGATCCACGCGATGATTGAAGTCAGTGCGACTTGGTTCGTTTCGGGGATGCTCTGGGCATTGATGGTTGGCGGAGCGTGTTCGACCTCGGGCAAAGTCGGTGATGCCAAAGCCAGGCCTGTCCTCTTCGTCGTGATTTTGGGGTTGATTGGCTCATCAGCGTTTTTTGCCCTGCGTTTACCACCGATCATGGCGTGGGAGAAGGAGCTCAGTCTGGCTGCTGCCCCTGCAATCGAGGTATCAATTCAGCGAGACGCACTCGGCGGACTGCCATCTCCTGAGCTCAATCGACTTGAATTTGATGGGCGATTCATCGCGATCGAGCACCTGATTCGGGCGATTCAAATCCGTCCGACACATATGGCAACGCGGATCGCGGCCTCGCAGCAAATGCTCTGGCAGGCGTCGGTGTTTGCATCGATCGGAAAGCATGAAGAATCGGTGAAGGAATGGGATCGTGCGCTCAATTTGCTCGAAGCGGGTGTTGCCCAATCAACAGGGGCAAGTGGATACCAATGGCTTGGGAGCGTGTGGTTTGAACGGGCAATGCAATTCCCCGATGACCCGGCGAAGATGGATTGGCTCGAACATGCCCAGATTGCTTGGTCCCAAGCATTTGTTCGTTCGCCTCGCAATCCGCATCTGGCGTTGAAACTGATGGATTTGGCGATCGCGCAGGGCGCCCACAAGGCTGCGGGCGACATGGCCAAGCGGGTGATTCAACTTCATGAGCAAAATCGGCTCGATCCATTGCGAGGAGTAGGCCAAGAGGATCTGACGCGTGCTCAAAATTGGGTGCACCGTTCGCCTTGATTTTGATTTTCATCTTTGATTGTCGATTTCAACGTCCGAGAATACGCCTGGATAGGCGATTGGGCTTGATTCGAGTCATTGCCAGGCTAGGATTCGTGGAGATCACACCCAATTGCCTGTTCCCTCCGGTTCGGGCGATCGTAATTTGACAAGTCCTTTGCGGATAAGGTATTGAGCGTGCTGTTCTGCGAACGAAGCGGTAACGCCGCGAGGAGTGCAAGCTATGGAAGACCCATCTGATCCAGAACCTGCGGGGCACCTCTAAAAGATTGCACTTCCATTTTGGTTGCACTCGGCGAGCTCTGCCGAATGACAAAAATATACCACCTCAAGAAAAATGATTGGTTCACACCGTGGGACTTGTTCCTCCACAGTGAATCAATAAACCAGAAGTATCCCGTACGGCATCTCGTACACACACACCAGCAAGAGGAATGAGCTGATGGCCACCGACCTTTCATACATCCGTAATATCGGAATTTGTGCCCACATCGACGCGGGCAAAACCACCGTCACTGAGCGTATCTTGTATTACACCGGCAAGAACTACAAGCTTGGCGAAGTCCATGAGGGCACCGCAACGATGGACTTCCTCCAAGAAGAACAAGAGCGCGGAATCACCATCCAATCGGCAGCCACTACCTGTCCGTGGACATATGAAGGCAAGGAATACAAGATCAACCTGATTGACACTCCAGGGCATGTGGACTTCACGATTGAAGTTGAACGCTCACTTCGTGTACTCGATGGTGCAGTTGCTGTGTTCGATGGCAAGGAGGGTGTTGAAGCCCAGTCTGAAACAGTCTGGCGGCAGGCTGATCGGTACCAAGTCCCTCGCATGTGTCTGATCAACAAGATGGACAAACTTGGTGCAGATTTTGAGTATTCCTTTGAGACCATCAAGAAACGCTTGGGCGCGAACGCGATTGCAATGCAGCTCCCTTGGGGTTCTGGTAACGAACTCGTCGGGATCATCGACTTGCTCAAGATGAAGGCATACCACTTCGATGAAGCATCGCAAGGCGCGATTGTCACTGAGCAGGACATTCCGGAGGAACTCCTTGAAAAGGCTGAAAAATGGCGAGCAGAGCTCATCGAGAATGCTTCGGCTCTTGACGACGATTTGATGGAACAATACCTCGAAGATGAAGACAGCATCACGGTTGACCAGATTAAAAAGGCAATCCGAAAAGGTACCATCGCACTCGAGTGTAATCCGGTCTTCTGTGGCTCGGCCTTGAAGAACATTGGCGTCCAAGCACTGATCGATGCGGTGATCGAGTATCTTCCAAACCCGCAAGAAGTGCCTGATATGGTTGGCACAGACCCCAAAGACAAATCCATCGAACTCACTCGCCCGCATGACGAGAATGCCCCATTCTCTGCATTGGTCTTTAAGGTCGTCTCAGATACCCATGGCGATCTCACCTATGTCCGCGTCTACTCTGGAAAACTTGTCAAAGGCACCCGCATCCTTAATCCATCCAACAACAAGCGTGAGATCGCTTCACGCATCTTTGAGATGCACGCCAAGGATCGTTTGGCCCTTGATGAAGTCGGTGCGGGCAATATCGTCGCTGTGGTTGGAATTAAAAATTCAATCACTGGCGATACCCTGTGCTCAACTGATGACCCGATCATCCTTGAGCGCATGGAGTTCCCTGATCCTGTTATTTCCATGTCAATCGAACCTAAGACCGCAGACGACAAGCGCAAGCTTTCTGAAGCATTGGTAACAATCCGTCGCGAAGACCCTTCGTTCCGCTCAGAATACAACGAAGAAACCGGGCAGACCATCATCGCAGGCATGGGCGAACTTCATCTTGAGATCATCAAGAATAAACTGATTCGTGATATGAAAATTGGTGTTGAGGTTGGTCGCCCCCGTGTTTCGTACCGCGAGGCAATCAATGGCAACGCCGAAGGTTGTCGAGGCCTGTTCAAGAAACAATCTGGTGGGCGTGGGCAGTTCGGCGACTGTACCATCAACATCGAACCATATACTGCAGAGCAGGCCCAAGCCGATGGGCTGGATTTCGAAGATAATGTCGCATTTGTCAACGATATTGTTGGTGGTTCGATTCCCAAGGAGTTCATCCCTTCAGTCGAAGCTGGTATTCGCAACACTGCCAAGAGTGGCGTGTCGGCACCGTTTCCGTTAATCAACATCAAAGTGACCCTCACGGATGGTAAATATCATGATGTGGACTCTTCGCAGGTTGCATTTGAACAGGCTGGTCGCTTGGCATTGCGTGAAGCGGTTTCAAAAGCAGGGAGCATCTTGCTTGAGCCAATTATGAAGGTGGTCATCACAACCCCCACCGAATATCTTGGCAATGTCACGGGGGACCTCTCGTCGCGTCGTGGAATGATCCTTGATACCGAGGACAAGGGAATCGTCAAGGAGATCACCGCCGATGTCCCTTTGAGCGAGATGTTCGGGTACACGACTGTCCTGCGTGGTTTATCACAAGGTCGTGCAGCGAACTCGATGGAGTTCAAGGAGTATCGTGCGATGCCTCGGAATCTCCAAGAAGAGGTCATCGAGGCCGGTGCCTAAACCGAATCGGACGATCGAGTCGATCGTCCAGATTGGGCAAGCAATTTCGTTGTTTTCGGGCGTGATATGCGTGTCACGCCCGTTTTTCTTTCTTGGTTGAAAGTGCGTCGTGTGAAGCTTGCATTTGGTATTGCCGACCTATGATGTAGACCCTCGCATGAGGGCGGCTTACCGGACGCGCGGATATGCGCCGGGTCGATTGGTTCGATGGGTTGATTTGCAATCAGGAGTCTGTGATGCCAGATCGGCTCAAGACGATTTTACTCTTTGGTGCCCCCGGCGCGGGCAAGGGAACGCAAGGATCACTTCTTGGAAATATCCCTGGGTATTTTCATATGTCCACCGGCGACATGTTCCGCACGCTCGACAAAGAATCCGAGCTCGGGCAAATTTTCTACGAATACTCATCCAAAGGCGAACTCGTTCCCGACGAAGTCACCCTCGAGCTCTGGCACACCTATGTCCATGCTTTGGCGATCCTTGGGATGTATAAGCCCTACTCTGACCTGCTGATTCTCGATGGCATTCCACGGACGGTCGCCCAGACGACGCTGATGGGAAAATACATCGATGTGCTCGGCGTGATTCATCTTCGTGCTTTGAACCAAGATGACATGATCGCTCGGCTGCACAATCGAGCGCTCGAACAGAACCGTATTGATGACGCCAAGGAAGATGTCATCCGCAATCGACTCGCAGTCTATGAGCGAGAAACCCGCCCGGTGCTCAACCACTACGACCCATCCATCGTCTATGAGATCGACGCGATTGGTACACTCGGAGGCGTGCTCAGCGATATTCTCAAAGTGGTTGCTCCGATCCAAGATACTTGCCACACCAGACCCGCCAAGGTATAACCCGCAACCATCCCTCCCATTGCAACACGAGGCATTCCCTTAGGGGTTCGGTTTGGGCTTGGGTGCAGTCGCAGGGGAGACGATTGGGTCGATGATAAGCGACTGAATGACATACTCAGGCAATGGGCTCGATGAGCGTATGCCATAGAGCGCGGGCAGATCGAATGCCTCATAGCTTGCGGGTGGATGGAAGTAATAGGCGACTGGAACATAATCGTTAAGCTCGTCATGGGTGCCCAGATAGTTCCACCATTGTTGATATTGCGAAGCACGCTTGCCGTTGAGTCGAAGTCGATCAACATCAATCGGCACCCAGAAAGTCAAGTCCCGCTCGGAATCGTACATCGCAAACTCAACCATCGAGACTATCTGCTCGAGCACATCCTGTTCGAGCATGTTGACACACAGGACTGTTCTTGCAGGCACACCTGCACTGCGAAGGATTGAGGTCAAGAGGGTGGCCAGGTCGTGCTTTGTGCCATCGGTTTCTTGCGCGACGATATCGGCCGACCGTACCACGAATCCAGACCACGATGTCCCGGCGACAAAGGTCGAGCCGAAGATTCGATTCCCCGATCGCGACGAAAACTCGGCGGGCGGATTTCGAACTTGGACATGCTCGATGACCTTGCCGGTGAGGAATTTGACGAGATCGAGCTGGGGGATGGATTGGGGGTTGTTGTTTTCGACCCAGAAATCAAGCAGTGTTTTGACGACTTCGTCCGCGCCGGGTGTGACTTCATACCCGACGGAATCGACGATCGGGGACAAGAAGGCCTTGGCTTCATCTGACCAATCCTCGGCATCGGGCCAAGGCAGAAGTCGGGCTTTGACATGATCAAATACAGTGTCTGAAACGACGATCTTCGAATTGTGGATGATGTGGGTTTGATGGACATACTCTTGGACATCCGATCGCCAGAGGGTGTATTCTGCTTTGGTGCTTTTGGTGAACATCTGTTGTTGTGTTGTCTCGCGTTCAAAGTCACCTGCGCGGATGCTGGCAGTGATGGTTTTTTGAGGTGACCAATAGAATCCGCCTTCGCGCACAACGGGATAGATCACCTCGATGTCCTTCATGGGCCACCAGACCGATTCAACCCGTTCAGTGTTAACATCGCGCACGGTGTTCCGGTCGTTGTAGTAATACACGCCTGCCCGCAGAAAAATTTGGGAACGAATATCCCACCGCCAGGGGTCTTGGTGTTTGAGGTATGGGTTCTCGGGCATGGGCGACTTGGCATCGGGATGGGCCGCATTTTGAGCCGATGCAACCGGAGTCAGCACAAGAACGAACAGTAGAACTCGCAGGATACGAATCCACAGGATGCTTTGTTTGAATTGTGGTTGAATACTCATTGGGTGTGCGGTCCTTGGGTGTGTGCAGAGCACTGTACGGCTGGAAATCGGCGCGGTTGCCCAACCAAATCGTCTTGTTTGCTCTATAATGAGGCTCACCTTATCACAAAACACCCCGGCAAGGAGGATCAAGTGTCCACAGCCTGCGAATCGACGAACGAATCGGCCCGGAATGAAACCCGCATCGAGAAGGATTCCATGGGCGAGATGCCGGTACCTGCCGATGTGCTTTATGGCGCCTCGACCCAACGGGCAGTGCTCAACTTCCCGATCTCGGGTGTGCCTGTACCTGAAACCATGGTTTTCGCCTTTGCGACCCTCAAAGCAGCTGCTGCCCGGGCCAATTGTGAGTTGGGCAAACTCTCGAAGCCCAAGGCCGATGCGATTATCGAGGCCTGCGAAATCATCCTCGGGGGTATGTACGATCGGGGCGGAATTGCAAGACATTTTCCCATTGACATCTTCCAAACCGGATCGGGCACCTCGACCAACATGAACACCAACGAGGTGATCTCGAATCTCGTCTGCTTGGCCAATGGCGCAGCGGTTGGTTCGAGCAAAGACCCTGAATATCTCAAAGGCGAACGGGCAATTCATCCCAATGATGATGTGAATATGGGGCAATCCTCGAACGATACCTTCCCCACCGCAATGCACATCGCTGCAGCGGTAGAGATCAAAGAACGATTGCTTCCGGCTGTCACCGCCTTGGGTGATGAACTCGATGCCAAAGCCAAATTGTGGGATGAAGTGGTCAAGATCGGTCGGACACACCTGCAAGACGCAACACCGATTCGGCTTGGACAAGAGTTCAGCGGGTATGCTTCACAGATGCGCCATGCGGAAGAACGGCTCCATCGTGCGCTTCATACGCTCGGTGAATTGGCAATCGGCGGAACGGCAGTGGGCACGGGGATCAACACGCATCCCAAGTTCTCGTCGCTTGTCTGCGCCTACCTGACCGATGCGACTGGAATTGCCTTCCGCGAGGCGAACAATCACTTCGAGGCCCAGCATGCCAAGGATGGGATTGTTGAAGTCTCGGGATTGCTCAAGACGATTGCTGTGAGTTTGTCCAAGATTGCCAACGACATCCGCTGGCTTGGTTCTGGGCCTCGATGCGGGATCGGTGAGTTGAAGTTGCCTGCGGTTCAGCCTGGTTCGAGCATCATGCCTGGGAAAGTGAACCCGGTGATCTGCGAAGCAGTGGTGATGGGCGCCTGCCAAGTGCTCGGTAATGATGCAGCGGTGACGGCTGGAGGACTCGGCGGGGTTGGATCTCTTCTGGATTTGAATGTTGCGATGCCAATGATGGGGGCGAATGTACTCGACTCGACCAAAATCCTAACCGGATCATGCGCCGTGCTCAATGAGAAGCTACTCCAAGGGCTCGAGCCTGATCGTGAGCGGTGCACCGAGTTGATCGAAGGAAGCTTGGCGATGTGCACAAGCCTTGTCCCGGTCATTGGTTACGATGCTTCGGCGAAGTTGGCATATCAGGCCTTTGCTCAGGGCAAGACGGTACGGGAGTTGGCTTTGGAACAGGGATTGGTCGGGCCTGAGCAACTCAACGCGCTTCTTGATCCTCGCTCGATGACCTCGCCGATGAAGTAAACACTTACCGCGGATTGCATTGCCTCATTCCCTTGTCTTGTGAGTTCGACGCAACCAGAAACCATTGTTTGCGTATCCTCTACCGTGCCGTGTGCATCTCTTCGCCACACTTGACCAAGGCTCGTTTTGAGGACATGAACGCCACTGGGCCCCCTCGAAGTCAATAACCCCTTGTTTCACGAAAAACCCTAAGCATCGCACCATCGTCTGTTCTATACTGGAAGCCTGCTCGATCTGATTTTTCTAAACCGGAGATTCCCATGAGACTCGGATTTCGTTTCCCATTTCGTTCCCAATCAAACTGCCAACGCGTGGGCGCCCTCTCGCTGTTTACGCTTGCCGGCCTACTTGCCGGTATTGGTGAACAAACGGCCTCGGCCCAGACTGTAGCGGTCAATGCTTCGGGCATTGGATCGACCGGTGCTGGTGAAAATCGACCTTCGGGCCAGAACGCGGTTTCAGGTACACCTCTGATGGTCAAGCTTGATACCGGGCATCCAGTGGAGTTTCTTGTCGAGAATCCCTCCTGGCGGGAATCCAAAGCGGTGCGTGTGGTTGATTCCCGCCGGCCGCACACCAACATCAATGTCACGATCTTCGCCCGTCTTGTGGTTGGCGTTGAAAATGAGCGAGTGCTCAAAGATGCGATTGCTACTGTTACTTCCGCGTTGGGCTCAAATCGTCCTGGGTCACACACTTTTCGTCCGTTCCTTGAGCGGCCTGATGTGTTTGTCGTCGAAGCCAACTCTGTTGAAGACGCCATCACTCTTGCCAATGAACTAACCCAACTTGATGGCGTCCTCTGGGCGGAGGTTGATTCCAAAGGTGAGGTAGAGAACGAATCGATTACGACGGACCCGCTTGCTCCATTCCAATGGCATGTACTGAATCCAGGGGGGCTTCCGTTTAACAACGACCATAAAATCGACCGTGTCTATGACACCGGCATTACCGGCTCTGGGGTGGTTGTGGGAATCCTTGAGGCCTTTGACAACAGTTTTTACCATGTAGACGAGTTTGGTGTACTGTTTATCAACCCTGATCTTGCCAACCAATTAAATGAAGAGTTATCGATTCCAACTGCCCCATTCAATGTGAGTTACTCGCATGGCGTGAGCGTGGCCGGGCTTGTGGCCGCGGAGGGAAATAATGGGATTTCAGGATCGGGGGTTGCCTATGGTGCTCAGCTTGCTTCGCTCAATAACAGCAGCAACATTGCCGGCGGCGAATCTTTCGCCCATGAACTTCGCGATATCGACATCGTGAATAACTCTTGGGGACCTGTCCCGGGTCCTAATCCGGTATTGCCCACCGGAAAATACCTCGCGACTTTTCCAGACGACTTCGAAATCGATATTCCCGAGGTCCGCCACAACGGGCTTAGTCGAATGCACGCGATCGGACTTGATCAAGGAATTAGACTCGGTCGCGACCGCAAGGGGCGGATCTTCGTCTTTTCGGCAGGAAACGGGAACCATTTCCAGGGATTCCCCCGTCTTGCGCTTGGAAACGCAATCAGTCTTCCCGGGGTGGGAATTGACCCAATTGTGCCTGAATTCGGGTATCTGGATATCACCGGGCTTGACCCAACCGATGGCAACGGTGATGGAGTGCCTGATGTCTTCTTGCTCGATGGACGAACAGCAGGACTTCCTCCATCTGGCGACCCTGCAGCTCTCCAGTGGCGATGGAGTGGTCACTTGGGAAACCGTGTGGATTATCGCCAGGCGGCATCTATGACCCGCACCTTTGCTATTGCATCTGTCGCCGGGAATAACAACTTGTCGGGATATTCGAACACTGGTTCGTCGGTCTTTGCCGGAGCTTATGTCCAAGACGCTCCACTGGGCAATGAGTTTGTGCCCCAAGACAATTCGTGGAGCTCTGCCCCTATAGCCAGTGACGCTGGGGTTGGGGTAGTCACGATCACACAAGGCACGAGTCTTCCTGTTGCTTTGGTCTGTGATGCCATATTTGGCACCTCAGCATTCATTGGTGACGAATCGACTTGTTTCTTCAACGGAACCAGTGCTGCGGCTCCGATTGCTTCTGGAATCATTGCATTGATGCTTGAAGCGAATCCAAACCTTACAATTCGTGACATCCAACACATCATCCAACAAACCTCTACGGTCGTCAATTATGATCCAACCAATAGTTATTGGCCTTCTGTGATCTTGGGGCTTGGAGCCACTGATCCCGACGACGGTACTCCACCGACGCCAACTTTCTGGAGCACCAACGCCGGCGGTGTGCGACACAGTGATGAATATGGTTTTGGTGTCATTGATGCTGAGGCCGCGGTTGCTGCAGCTGCCACTTATGGCGGGTCTGGGCAATTGTTCATTCTGGACTCTGGACTTGTTGAGGAAGGAGACGACGGTGCTTTTGATGATGGCGACATCACGGACGCCACCTTCACGCAAGCTGCTATAATTTCGGAGAACCTTGAAACCAATATACTCCTCCCGGGAGCGCGTCACTTCATTCCCCTCAACTGTGTTCGCCAGAATTTCACCATCGAGGGTGTCGAAATCACACTCAATATCCAAGGAGATGGTGCGGGCGACTTGCTTATTGCGTTAATGAGCCCTCGTGGAACTATTTCGCCTTTAGCACTACCTCGGGGCGACTCAAATGGACTCAATGGGGGTGCATATACCAACTTCACCTTCTCGACATATAAGTACTGGGGAGAGCTCTCCGGCGGACAGTGGACTCTGATTATCCAAGATTTCCGTCCTGATGAAGAGAGTCCTGAAGGCAGTCTTCCGACCGACCCCATGCCACCAAATCCTGCTCCAAGTGATTTTGGCCTTGAGCAAGTGACTTATTTGGGCGCCTTCGGACTTCCCGGCAACCCGGACCACACTGAGAAAACGCTGCTGAGCTATCGGCTCCAGATTTTCAGTACCGACGATGGTGTTCCCGCCTTCGAAGGGTGTCCCCCACAATCCACATCGTGTCCAGGCGATCTTGATGGCAATGGTTTTATTGACATCGTTGACCTCCAAATTTATATCAACTGGTTCCTCGAGAGCAATCCTCTTGCGGATCTTGACGGTGATGGTGATATCGATTTTGATGACATCGGCATCTACCGAACGATGTGGACACCAGGGTTCTGTGATCGTTTGGATACCCCCTTCTCAAACGGGCGGCCAAATCCGGGAGGATCGGGAATCGGTGGTGGTAATGGAGGCGTGGTCCGCCCGATTTAAACCCAAACTTCCATCGCTTTGGGCGATCAACACCCCTGTAAGCACAGGGGTGTTTTTTCGTCTTTGATCTGTGTGCAACTTTATTTGCATCTTCCCATATTCCATGACATTGGAAAGTTCCCTTTGGTATCCGACCGATAGGAACTGATGAAACAGGTGGTGGTATAGGCTGGCATAGAGAATCGAATGAGTACAAACGAGGAGTCACAGTTCGATGAGTCGCCCGTCAATGGCTCGGTGTTTGGGTTGTTGCGCCCACATGCTGGTCGATTGGCTCTCGTTGTCAGTTTGCTGATGCTGCTTGCACTGATCGACCTCGCCCCCCCATTTGCGATCAAGCTTTTGATTGACGATGTATTTTTGCCCTCCGGTCTTTCTGAAAATTGGGGCGGACAGCGCAGGTTGCTGGTCATTATTTTGCTCGGGCTTTTTCTAAGCTATATTGTCCGTAATGTTTTGTTTTATTCAAGTCGGATGCTTTCGCTGCGCATGAGTGAGGATGTCTGTTTCGCACTCCGCAAGCGTCTCTTTGACCATCTTCAGCAACTGAGTTTGCGTTTCTATCGCTCGAACCAGCCCGGACGAGTGGTTGCAAGGGTCATGGATGACACTTACAAGATTCAAGCTTTCATTCAGGACAAATTTCCGCTCACAATGATGAATCTGCTAAAGTTTCAAATTCTAATTGTAGTAATCTCCTTGATGAATATTCGTCTCGCGCTGGCGTCAATCATTATTTTACCTCTGCAGTTCATAACCTATCGAATATTTCGCTCTCCGATCAGGACGAGTCATACCGAAGCGCAAGAAAACCTCTCGCTGGCTTATGGGAGTGTGGTTGAAAAATTCCTCGGGATCGAGGTGGTCAAGGGTTTCTCTGCTGAGGCCAGGGAGAGTCAGACTTTTCGCCAAGCAATCGACGAAAGTCGAAAAAGCCAGATCAAATCACAGCGGTTTCACTTTGCGCAGAAAGTAGCTGCCGACCTGCTTGTTGGACTCGGAACAATTCTGCTTCTTGCCTACGGCGCGATGGAAGTCGTCAACGGAAAGATGAAAGGCGGAGAGTTTATGATGTTCTTCGGGTATGTCATGATGCTTTACCCGTCCGTTCTTGAAATTATCAGCGGTGTCGGCCACCTCTCCAAGGCAACCGGGAGTGTCAGCCGAGTATTCGATATGCTCGACGAACCGATTCATGACGAAGGCGTCTTGGCGCCTCCCCCACAAGCTGCTTCTACCAAGATTCTTACTGGTGATATCGCATTCGATCATGTATGTTTTGCGTATGACGATGCAACCGAAGTGCTTCACAACATCAGCTTTGTCATCAAATCTGGGGAGCGTGTTGCGATCACCGGCCCTAGCGGCTCGGGCAAGAGTACCACGATCAACTTACTTCCTCGATTCATTCTGCCAACCTCGGGAACAGTGAATATCAACGGGATCAATACCTCAACCCTCCCACTCAGCACGATCCGCGCAGGAATTGGTATCGCTTTTCAAGAGGTGTTTCTGTTCAACGCCACGATCTACGAGAACCTGCGGTATGCTCGCCCTGATGCCAAACATGAGGATGTTGAGCGAGTCTGTGAGCTGACCGGGGCCAATGAGGTCGTTGCACGGCTTCCGAAAGGATTCGAAACTCGCCTCTCAGATTTTGGCATCGAGCTTTCTCGAGGAGAAAAGCAACGGATCACCCTTGCCCGGGCGCTACTCAAAAATGCGCCCATCCTGATCTTTGATGAAGCAACCGCCTCGATCGACCGCGTCTCCTCATGCAAAATCATGGAAGCCATCTCCGCAAGTATGCCCAATCAAACAATCATTATGGTAACGCATGAGCCAGATCTGCTTGCGATAGTGGACCGGGTAATTTGTATTCGCAATGGCCAGGTGAGCTTTGATGGCCCTCCTGATCAATATAAGTTACAGGTACATGAAAAAGCACCTCGCCCCAAAGTGTCTTCCGCTATTTTTGAGTCCCCGGTCACCTCCAGTGGTAACCCCAGCAGGCCAACATCAGGTGGTGATGACGAATCATGCCAAACCCCCTTGACAGACGATATATCCGACAAGACTCATGCTTGTGATCCACACCTTCATACACCTATGGGTCACGCCAAACACCAGGCCTCTAAGGATCATCGATCGCAAGATTATCAATCGGGCAGTGATCCGCATATAATCTGGACGAAGGAAGATGATTGATGCACAACACCAAGCCGACTTGGCATAATTTCGCCCCCCCCCTGCCCAGCCGCCCCTTCACTATTGGACGCCAAGATTGGGTTATGGCCGATTGGCGCGTTTGTTCTTGGTAGGTTTGGGATCCTTGCTGCTTCTGAACACACTCTGGATTCTTGGGTGCACGCATACGAAGGAGCAAACTCAAACAATCTTAATCGACTCGCCCAAGTTCTCCGGGGGAACAGTAATTGCCGACTCCGAAAAGGGGGGGATCGAACGCATCGCCTTGGCATTGGATAATCTTGATGCACCGATGGTTGCCCCGAGCGTGCTTGCATCGATTCAGGATCAAATTAAGGTATCTCAACTCGTTTCTTTTGAGTCATCCTCTGTTGCACCGATGGCTGAACAATCCAAGGGGCTTCTTGACGAAACACCAAAAGGTACCATTACCTTTCCCCCCAATGCTGGAAAGTTGATTTCGCTGAACCGAATAAGTCTTTCTGAAATATCCGACCTCATTACCTCGTTACGCCTGCGTTTTCAAACCGAGTACGGATACCGTCAAGCAAGCGCTTCTCAGATTGCCATGCTCGGGCCACCGCCCCATGGGGTTTCGGCAGGAACGACCCTGGTACAAACCAACGAGCAAGGCGAAACAATATTCTTGCAATTTGGGTTTGCGAACTATCTTTCACAGCTTCCTCAGCTTTGGGCACAGGGCGTGGTGGTTGGAGTTGACGGTTCAACATCGGTCAATCCACAGCTCGATGACATTCATGGTCTCGTTGACGCCTCGCTCGCGCAAGTGGTTGAAATGCGATCCGGGTTGTCACAAACCGATGTCGATCGACAACTGATCCAACTGAGTTATGTTGATACTTCAGGAGCACTCAATGCGCTCAAAGGAATGGGGATCCATACCATCCCCTCGATCGAAGGGTTGCCTGCAACAATTGAGTTCAACCAGCTTCCAATCGTAACCAAGATGCCCTCGCCAGCAGATGCACAGATCGGGCTCGTCAGTACGGAAACAGGCTCTGCTGGCTCGTTTGGGCAAACAACCACTCCGACAAAGGCCGGGGCACTCAATGCCGAGGTACATGCCGGGGTAACTTCCCAACTTATTGTGATCTATCACTCTGCACATCCTGAGCAGTTCAGCCTTGTCCGCTCATTACTCGACGACTACATTGATCGTCCCGCTCGGCAGGTCTTTATCGAAGGGATGGTTCTGGAAATCAGCGAAGGCGGACTTGATGAACTTGGCGTCGAATGGTCATTCAAGGAAGGATCCATCGACTTCTTGCTCGGATCATTAGACCCAACGGGAATCACTGATACGATCACTTTTACGAATTTAGATTCAAGGGATGTTGCTCGCGACTGGGGTACCACCATTCGCGCTCTGATCCGTGATGGCAAAGCAGAAATTCTCTCTCGGCCCAGCATCCTGACCATGAACAATCGCCAAGCAACGATCCGCGTCGGTGAGGATATTCCTATCGCAACAAGCCAAGAGGGGGTTCTCAATAACTCGAATAAAGTTGCATTTAACTTCAAATATATCCCTACGGGTATCCTGCTCAATATCAGGCCGCGGATATCTGAAGGCGGCGATGAGGTTTCAATGCTCATCGACACTGTCGTTTCCGCACAAGTTCCCGGGAGAGACCTGGAGATTCGTTCGATTGATGGCGACCTGCTGGCATCGGCCCCGACAATTTCAACAAGGCGTGTGCAGACTTACGCCCGGATCGACAACACTACCCCGTTCATTATTGGTGGATTGGTCAGCCGAGATCGTTCGGTCAGCAAGGACAAAATTCCCCTTCTCGGCGACCTCCCATTGATCGGATCTGCCTTTCGTTCTGAGCGAACCATGACGCAGAAACGCGAGGTTATCATTGTTCTGACCCCCTATGTACTCCCTGAGGATCAAGTGATCACCCGAGCGTTGCCGAAGGATGATGACCTCTTTGACAGCACCGGCAACGAACTTTTCCGCGATGCCTTTCGAATCCGTGGCGAAGATGTCTTCGATCTTCGGTTCCTTGCACAGAATAAGCGACTTGCCCTCTACCGTGGGCTTGCTAGGGAGTTAATCAAGCAAAATTTTGAATTTGCGCTCCAGCCCCCATTTGATGAGTTTGTGGAAACCATGATTCCCGGCGAAGAAATTCTCATCCAACGGATGATCTACGAACTAATCAAGCGTACTGAAGTAGACCAGCGAATCAACCCTAAACGAATTATCTACTTCGAAGCCAAGGAATATGAAGGGTACAATGTCCGATTCCTCAACTATGCCTTGTCTCAGCTTGGGGATGGCTTGACTGCGGAGAGTTTCTTTGAGCGTAACACGGGTAAAGCTGTCGCAATCACTTTCACCTATTCTCGTGAATCAATGGACAAGCAGAGCTTGGGTAGCGAACCGATCCCTGAGATTTCACTTGTAGACTGCCCCAATCGTGATGTCTGGCAGCAACTGCTCTGGGACATGAATCAACCCAGCGCTGACGGAATTGACCGGTATACAATTTTAATCCATGAACCCAAGGATATTATTCGGCTTCAACGGGCACTGATGCTCAAAATGATCGTCCTCCTTAATGGCGGGGCCGAAGCATTAACTTTGGACAATTTTATGATTGGTAAAATCATCCACACCCCAACCATGGGCGAAGACCGGGTCTCGGTGATTGACGCAGAAGTGGCAAAATATTTCTTCCATACTGAGCTCTACTACGCTGCACTCATCAAACGGATCGAAGACACGCTTAAGGAATTTGACCGGGTGATTCAAGAGCCTTGGATCCAGATTTATCTCCAATCAATGGACACCATTCCAAGCCCGTAGGGCAATTGATATTGGGTACCGCCTATACATTCATTCGACTACTGCCTGCTCGTTACCAATCTCTGTTTCGTACGAAACAAACGAATTTCCCTGAGTTCGGTGATACAATCTCCAAGTTTAAGTTCCGAAGCAGATGGAGAGCCCATAGCAAGTTACCCTGATTTTATCTGTGTTGATGTGCAGAAGACCGCGACGACTTGGCTTTACAATGCTCTGCGTTGGGCTCTTGGGTTTTTTCTGCCCGCAATCAAAGAGCTCCATTACTTTTCCGAGCTCCATACCCCCGATGCCAAACGCTTTGGACTCAAACATCGAGCCAGCTAGATCCAGCGTATCCGAAACTTCCATCGAGCAAAGGCCAACCAAAACGAGTACACCCGAATGGTCCTCTCCCAACTTGATCACCTTGAAGTTCATCAAGTTGATGATCAGTGGTATCGTGACATCTTTGAATACGCGTCCGATATCGACATTTGTGGCGAGATCTGCCCGTGCTACATGAGTATGCCCATGCGAGGCATTTTTTGAAGAAAAGTCATATTTAAAAAAATCCAACCAACTGATGATATCCCTGACACCTGACTCATCTATCCCAACGAACCATCTCCCAGGATTAATGGAAACCACTATTTCGATATCGTCTGAACGATTTGAGGTTCGGAAAGGTAAAGCATGCGTTGCCTCAAATGCGTTACGAACCCCAACGGATCGGCGGGCAAGTTCAACGCGATCTGCTAGCGCTCCTGGGGCAATGCGCATCACGAATCCCGCCATGTCGAGAGTCGCATCGTTCGCCGTCATGTATAGGAATCGAGCAATCAGACATGTGAGCAAGATCACACTCAGATAGTTCGCAGCCGATATACCGTGCAGTGTGGTTGGAACACCAACATCGAGGAGTACAAGAGCGGCAAAGTTTGCTACGATAACTCCGAGCCCAATACCCCAATTGAAATACAGCCAATGCGTACGCACAATAGATGGAACTGCAACTGCCGCTTCATTCTCAGCTCTACCGGCATGAAGCTGGATGCTCAGTGTACTGAAACCCAGATATACACCAACAAGACCTACAATCACCGCGACCTGTGTCGGCCCAAACTCGGGTAGCCGCAAGTGACCTGCCCCCATATTCTGTACCACTCCCTATGTTAGGGCAGTGGCGTTTGCGCTTGTACCCGTTTCTGTACCAGCTTGAAGGTGATGCTTCATGCTTTATCTGGCCAGGCTAGCCTGGCCAGATAAAGCAACGAACTCCTCGGGGGCCAGATTGCCCAAGGCGCTGTGGGGTCGGTCAGTATTGTAGTGCATTCGCCATGCTCGGACTTTCTCCTTGGCATCAGCCAAGCTCAGGAACCAGTTTTCATTCAAGCACTCCGCTCGGCATCGTCCATTGAATGCTTCGATAAGTCCGTTATCCGTAGGCTTTCCGGGTCGGCTAAAGGCCAACCGCACGCCGTTGAGATACGCCCATTGATCTAATCGCTTGCTTGTAAACTCTGTGCCGTTGTCGACACGGATCTTCCTTGGCAACACACCACGAGTGCCTTTGATCCGGTCTAAAACACGAGCCACATCATCTCCGTTGAGCCGTTGCCCGACTTCGATTGCAAGACTCTCGCGTGTAAAGTCATCGACTATCGTCAAGAGCCGGAATCGACGACCATCGAAGAGCTGATCGGCCATGAAATCCATCGACCAGCTTTCGTTGGCGTGAGCCGCCTTGATCTGCTCAGGACGCGTCACAGAGCTCTTGTGCCGACGCGGCTTGTGTCTGCCCACACAGAGTCCTTCTTCTTTGTAAAGCCGATACACACGCTTGCGATTCACCAGCCAACCCTCCCGCCTGAGCTTGATCCAGATCCGCTGATATCCCCAGGTGACATGCACACTCGCAATCTCCTTCATCCGATTTCGAAGTGGGGCCTGATCGTCTGCAACGCTTTGGTAACGATGCGTTGCTCGTGGTGCAGCAATCACTCGGCATGCACGACGCTCGCTCACGCCGTATGCTGATTGTGTATTGCGGACCATCTTCCGACGACGATCAGGCCTTAGAGTTTTCCCTTGAGTGCATCCTGAAGAATCTGTCGGTCGAGACTCAGGTCAGCGACGAGCTGCTTGAGTCTGCGATTTTCATCTTCAAGCTGTTTGAGCCGCCGAACCTCGGCGACACCCATCCCGGCAAACTTTTTCTTCCATCGGTAGAAAGTCTGCTCGCTGATTCCCATTTTCCTGCAAACCTCACGAACTGACGCACCGCCCTCGGCTTGCCTCAACGCGAACGCGATCTGCTGCTCTGTAAATCTTGACTTCTTCATGAACTGATCCCCCAAACAAAGACCAGATTGTCGCACAAAGTCTCACACTATGCATGGATCAGGATATGGGTTTAAGCGCAGTGTCTTCCGCCCCGGCGCGCAGGGGAACACCGGCATCCCCATCGATGCATACGCCAGCGAGGCCGAGAGCAGCGGGTTGACCTCTTCAGCCATGCCGCCCCCTCTCCCCGGTGCGGATCGGTTCGTCCACCGCCTCTAGGTGCTTTCTGAAGAGCCAGAACATCCGCAACGCCTGACGGGACACGCCGAAGCGTTCCTCCGGCTCCTCCATCTGGCTGGGCGCGCATTCGTGCGCCTCCTGAACGATCCGTTCAAGATCAGCCAGATCGATCGAGAGCACCGCTTCGAGCAGGTCGGTGATCCGATCCAGCGTGCCGATTTGTTGTTCGCATTGATCGTTCAATCCGTACCCCTCCTTAGAACGGGATGTCGTCATCGGCGTAGACATACTCAGGCAGGTTGCCGTCGTCCCGTTCATCGCTTCCGTCGAGGCGAGGGGGGACTGAACCAAGTTCGTGGTCGATGATGCGGTCGTACTGCTCACCGGCGACGCGGCGGACCGTGATCGCATGCGTCTCGCAGATGCCGCCGCGTTCACACACATCCACAGCCTCGTCGGTGTTACTCGGCACCGGCTCGTTGCTCCGCTTGCGCCACCATTGCTCGGCTTTGGCACGGGCGTAGCCGGTGTGCTCGAAGCAGACCCACTCGGAGGTGTAGCTGCTCAGCCCGGTGCGGTACTCGACGCGCATCGAACGCGGATGTCCCGGTTCAGCCCCGCGTTTGGTGTGGACGCTGAAATAGACATCGCTGACGCGGTACTCGGTGTCCTCGACCTGCCCCGAGAGCACGCCAGCCGTGCTGGCGCTGGTCTCGTGCTGCTCTCGCTGCGGCGGCGGGAACTCATAGCCGCACTCGGGGCACCTGGCGTAGGCCGCGTGGACGACCGCGTGGCACTCGGGGCATTCCTTGGCGGGCGCATCGCCGTCCCCTTCGCCGGGTTCTTTGATCTGAAGATCATCGACGGGGCCATGCCGGAGCACATTACCGCCGAAATCGAGCACGAGGCAATCCGTCTTATTCGGATGAAGCCGGAATCCTCTTCCGACCATCTGGTAGTACAAACCGGGCGAAAGCGTCGGGCGTAGCAACGCCACACAATCGACATTGGGCGCATCGAACCCCGTCGTCAGCACATTGATGTTGCAGAGGTACTTCAGACCCCCTTGCTTGAACCGGGCCAACAGTTCGTCGCGTTCCTTGGCAGGCGTCTGCCCGCAGACAAACCCGCACGCGCACCCGTGCTGCTCCTTGAGCACTCGAACAATGTGCCGGCCGTGATTGACACCGGAAGCGAAGATCAGCACCGCGCGTCGATCGCGGGTTTGCTCGACGATCTCGGCGCACGCCGATTCAACGAGCCCGTCATCATCCATCAACTCCTCGACCTCGCCCGCGACGAACTCTCCGCCACGAACATGCAGCCCCGAAGTGTCCGCCCGGCTCTGCCCGGCCTTGGTGCGCAGCGGCGAGAGGTACCCCTGTACGATGAGTTCCTTGACGCCGACTTCGTAGCAGACCGCGTTGAGGATGTTGCCCGGGCCGCAGATCATGCCCGTGGTCATCCGGAACGGCGTGGCCGTCAGCCCGATGACACGGACATGCGGATTGACCACCCTCGCCTCGGCCAGGAACCTCCGGTACATCCCGTCGCCCTCTGGCGGGATGAGATGGGCTTCGTCCACGATGATCAGATCGAACGGATCGAACTCGCAGGCACGCCGATACACAGACTGGATGCCCGCGACAGTCACCGGGCGATTGCAGTCCCGTCGTTTGAGCCCTGCCGAATAGACGCCGACATCAAGATCGGGGGCGATTATCTGAAGCTTCTCGACGGCCTGCTCAAGCAGTTCCTTGACATGGGCCAAGATGAGCACACGCCCGCTCCATTGGCCCACCGCGTCGCGGCAGATCGTTGCCATCAGCGGGGTCTTGCCGCCACCGGTCGGGATGACCACGCACGGGTTGTCGTCGTGCTCGCGGAGATGCTGATAGACCGCGTCGATCGCCGCGCGTTGATAGGGACGGAGTTGCATTGTCATGATGAATGCACCTCCGTGATCTCAACGACCGCCTTGCCGCCTTTGAAGACTTCGCCCCGCTCGATCGTCAACCGGTCGATCTGACTGTCGTTCTCGTACACACCGCCGTGCTCAAGCGCATCGAACAGCGCCTTGATGATGTTGTCGAGATCGCGTCGTCGCCGGTCCGGCGGATAGACGAGCACCCGTACATGCAGCCGACCTGCCAACGGCTCTCTGTGATGAACCGAGAGCATCGTCAGCACACGCTTGCGGAACAACCGACCCTCTTTGCTGATCAGCGTGCGATGTCCGACCCGCCGCCAGTGGTGATTGACCGACGGTGGGTAGGGAAGCTCAAGAACAATCATCTTCGCCCCCCATCCCTGATCTCTACGGCAAGAAGCCCTCCCTTCTTCGGCGCACCGTGATAGATGCGCAGGGTGTCCACACCCATCATCCAGTGGGGAAGCAACCCGAGATGATCCAGCACTTCGCCGATCATGAATTGCACGGCGCTGTCATCACATGATGGATGATCGGATGGCGGATGAATCGTGGCGGTGATGCGTCGCAACGCTTCGGGGTACCTCTTCTCCTTGGGAATGAAGCAATCCGCTTCTGCCTGCTTGTAGTAAGCCTGGATCAGGGGTGCACGATTCAAGGTATGCGGATCAAGGTACTGATCCGCACAGGTCGGATATGGCAGGTCGAGATCGATTATCGTTTCCATGGCGGTGTGCTGCTCCGATTCTGCTGCGGTTGTCCCTGAGCGGCTTCCTTCTTGGCGTAGCCCTTGATCTCGTTGACGAGATCGCCCGTGTCCTCGCGCTTCTTCACCTTCACCGTGATCTGCAACGGCAGGTTGTGCAGCTCGACGCTGTCATTGGGGGCCATCACACCCACCGCCCGGCAGATCGCAGAGAGTTCCGAGCGGGCGATGTTCACCGCCGTCTGGTTCGGGTTGTCAAGGTTGAGCCGAGCCCAGAGGATGCGGTTCTTGTACTCGCCCTCGAGGATCGTGAAAGCCAGCTGCAAGTAACTGCCGTTGCCGCTCTTGGTCGGCTTGGTTTCCGAATCGGTGATCGCGGCGATGTACTTGCCCGCGGGGATCGCCTCGAAGGTCGTCGCGGGGTCAACATTGCGTGCGTCAAATCCATGCAGGTCAGCCATTGGTGTGTTCTCCTTCGTTGGTGGAACTGGTTTGTGTGGATGTGTCGGTCATGGCCGCCATGAGCGAGGCCCATGTCAGCGGCAACTCGGCGGGGAGCCCGTATCGGTTCTTGGCCGTGCATGACGGGCAGCCAACGCAGCGCAGGACGCGCTCGCCGCCGTCTTTGCCCAGAGCGACCGCGATCGATCGCGTGCGGTTGAAACCCGCGTCCTCGCTCTCGGTGCGGAACTTCCGCGTGGCGAAGAGCACCGCGTCGCACCACTCGGTGATCAACGCCGAGGCGTGCTTGTGCAGGCGGGGTGAATACCGGTCGTAAGCGACCGATTCCGGGTCATCGAACTTCTCGACCTTGGCATGCGCCAGCAGCACCACGGCCATGCCGCGATCCTTCCGCAGCGCATCGAGGCCGTTGAGGACTTCACGCCATTGGGTCAGTGCGTGCGCGTATCCCTTTGCATATCCGCCGTCAGCCTTCTCGATGGACTTGACCCCGTACTCGCGGCAGACCTCATCCCAAACGAGCCGTTCGAGCCAGTCAACCGAATCGATGACCACCGTCTCGTAGTCGTGCTCTTCGGAATAGAGCGCCGACAACGCACCGACCACCTCGCTGAACTTCGTCGCCATCGGGAACGACGCGCAGTCGATCTGATCCAGGCCGTCTTCCGTCTGGATGAAAATGGGCTTGGGTGCCTGCGAAGCGATGGTGGACTTGCCGATCCCTTCCGTGCCGTAGATCAACAGCCGGGGCGGCGTGTGACGGGTTCCTCTTTGAATCTGCTGCATCAATCCGGTCATTGGTTTTCCTTTTCACATGGGGCTCATTGGTGTGTGTTGACCAATCGCCGGTGCGCGGAGTGGGCGCAGGGAGTCCCACCGCTCTCATTGAGAAGGCTTCCGTGCCTACGCGGTACGCCATCCCATCTCCGCCGCACCCGGCAATCAGGAGAGGGTCTTAGATTGCTTCGAGAACACGCACCCCCTCGTATCCAGTTGGCCACGCTCCCTGACGACGACAGTTGTGCAGGCGGCAGATCGCCGCTGCGTTCTCAACTTGGGCTTGCTTGAGCGATGCTTCCGAGACTCGCCACACGCCGCAGCGGTACGGCTCCTTCTTCTCGATGGCGATGATGTGAACCGGAACCATCGTGCCGTTGAGCACGGTCGAGAGCACCGACTGGTAAAAGGCCATCTGGTGGACATACCCGTAGCGACGGGCGTCGGCCTCGAACCATGTCAGGTCGTCGCAGGTCTTGAGGTCCACGATGCCGTGGTACCGATTCAGCCAGTCGATCCTGATCTGGCACTGCTGACCGCAGTACTCCGATCGAACCACTCCCTCCGCCCGACCATCGAGCAGCAACTCGGTCGCCGATGGATTCATGGCGACGCCTTCGGCAAGACGCTCGACGAGATCAGACTGGGCATCGGTAAGCACAGGCTTGCCCTGATCAGCCGCCCACTCCGAGAAAGCCTTGGTGTTCGAGCCGAACGGCCTGCCCGTTCTCGGATTCACCGGGCCGCCAAACGCAAAGGCGCTCTCATATTTCTCGTTCCCCTCGAGAATACGGACATGAGCCGCGCGCCCCAGGAGGTACGCACTCGAGTCCTTGTCCTCGATCAGGCCATCAACACGCTTGCGGTAGAGCAGCGGCGACTTGCGAAAGTCGGCAAGAAGGTGGCTTGATAGATACTCGCCCCGGCGTGCGTGGTACACCTGCTCGGGCTCGGCTCTCAGGCATGCAAGGTCGATCTGTGGTTGGTTCGTTTCGTCGGTCGGCATTTCAAACTCCATGAACGAAGGCACGCTGTTTTCACGCTCGATGCGTCGTGCCCGTCCACTTGTTTATTTGCCGCTCGCCGCCCATTCTCGCCGCGTGAACCCGCAAACACATATGTGTGATTCGGGTTCACATGTATGTCACATGCAGAGCACATCTGCGCATGCATATGACCTTGCGCACACATATCAACGCCTATAGCAATGACCCCAATGCATGTTCTTCACTGCGTTCATGAGGTCGAGAAAGTCTCGCCTCGACCAACTCCTCACGGACGAAAGGTTGAACGCACTATGGACGGACCAAGATACGACGGACTCATCGAACAATGGAAAATCGAACTCATCGAAGGATGCGCACGCCGCATGGGATTCCCGGCTCACGAGATCGACGATCTCAAGCAAGACATCGTGCCCGAACTGATCGCCTTCAAGTTCGACGATGTGAAATCGAACGGAGCGAAAAAAAGCACCGCTGTCCAGGCGCTGATCATGAATCAGCTCCGAAACAAGCAGCGTGGCTGCGCGAGAGAGCACACAAAGATCGAACGCTACAAGCAGCTGATGCCCCGAACCACAGATGCGTGCTTTTCAAAGGCACAGTGCGAACTCGATGTTCAAGAGGCGATGGATGCCCTCAAGCCGAGCGATCGCATCATCTGCAACCACCTGGCCAACGGAGACTCCATTGAGGGCATCCGCAAGCAGGTGGGCTGCGGCTGGCACACCATCGACCGGGCAGTACGCCGCCTCCGCGCGCGGTTTCAGAAACTTGAACTCGACGGGTGGCTTGGGCAGTGAAAACAGACCCGCAATCATCTGCTGCAGGTACGAAGAACGGCAGAATCTCTGCCGATCCGACTGGACTTCCCGCACCTGATCGGCAAGCTCAGTGCGCCCGTAAAGCGTCGCCGGAGCGTGCCCTCTCGACGGCGTGGGTCTCGGACGAACTCCTCGCGGAAACACGCGATGTCTGGTCCGAGGCCTACGGGTACGAGATCGATGACGCAGAAGCGATGGAGATTCTGATGAATGTGAAACGACTCGGCGAAGTACTCATGAGGGCACGAAAGGAGATCGGCCACACATGAATGTCGTCGCATGGGCGCGCGTGTCGTCCAGAGAACAACGCGAGGGCTACTCGATCGATGCCCAACTCCGCGCGATGCGGGATCGAGCAGCCAAATCCGGGTGGACCATCATCCGAGAGTTCGTCGTCGCCGAATCGGCCAAACGCGGTGCCGAGCGCATCGCCTTCAACGAGATGATCCGCTGGGTCAAGGCCAACGCCAAGCGAGAACGGATCGACGCGATCCTCAGCCACAAGCTCGATCGGGTCTGCCGGAACATGCGTGATGCCGTTCGCATGCAATCGCTCGAGGACAAGCGGGGCGTCAAACTGGTCTTCGTCGAGAACCAGTTCGGACCCGGCGCTGCCGGGGTCTTGTCCTTCAACATGATGGCGGCCGTCGCCCAGTACTACAGCGACAACCTCCGTACCGAAGTGCTCAAAGGCATGGACGAGAAGGTCAAGCAGGGCTGGCCCACCGGACTGGCTCCGTATGGCTACCTCAATGTGGACGATCGAACCGAACCCGTGATCCCGGACCCGGTCAAGTCGAAGACCGTCGTCCGCATCTTCGAGCTGTACTCGAGCGGCACCTTCACCTTCAAGTCGCTGGCCGACAAGCTGCTGCGGGAAGGGCACATCTTCCGCCCGAGTCAGCCACGGTTCAACCGGACCGCCATGTCCTACATCCTCAACAACCGGTTCTACATCGGCGAGCTCCACCGCAACGGCCAAGTGTTCGAGGGCAAGTACCGGTTGCTCATCGACCGCCGGACATTCGAGGCTTGCCAGGAGATTCTCCACGGCAAGAACCGCCGCACAGGCAACCCGGACATCATGCTCTCGAGCTGCGTGCTCCGCTGTGGGTGCTGCGGGCACGCGATCACCGGCGAATGCATCCGCCGCAAGCTCAAGAGCGGCGGCCACAACACCCACATCTACTACAAGTGCGGCAACAACAACCAGCCCGAGGACCACCCCAAGGTCCGGTGGAAGGAATCGGATGTCGAAGCCGCCATCATCCGCGAGTTCGAATCGTTCCGTATGTCGACACCACGGATCGCCGCGTGGTTCCGCGACGCACTCTCGGCCTCGTTCAACGATGTCACCGTCGCCCAGGCACGCCAGAGGAAGTCACTGGCCAAGCGGCGATCGGAGTTGGCCAACATGCAGGACCGCCTCCTGAACGGATGTCTGGCGGGCACGATCGACGAGGCCATCTACAACGCCAAGTCCGCCGACCTGAAGCGCCAGGCCGAGGAGGTCGAACGCTCGCTCGACGAGGCCGACAACTTCGACCCCGCCCAAGCCCAAGCCGCGTTGGCCGTCTTCGATTTCAGCCAGAACTTGGTCGATATCTGGCGCGGTTCGAACTTTGCCGTTCGGCGCGAGATTCTCGACTGCGTAAGTTCGAACCGTATCCTGAGCCCCGTAAGTCTCGCCCTGACAAAGAGAAAGCCCTTCGACATTCTTGCCGAAGGGCCGATTTTGAAGAAAAGTCGGGGTGAGAGGATTTGAACCTCCGACCTTCTGACCCCCAGTCAGACGCGCTAACCAAGCTGCGCTACACCCCGGATTCGGCCTATTGGGCCGACAGCAAGCATAGCGCACAACTTCCGCAATGCCAACCCGGCAGGCCACGCATATCCTCTTGATATGCCCACCGACAACACCGCCTCGATCCTCATCCGGAATGCCCGCATCATCGACCCCGCATCGGGACTCGACCAGACCAGCGACCTCCTCATCGAACAGGGCATTATCAAAGCCATCCAATCGGGAATCAGCGAATCGGGAGCAGGTCGTGTCATCGACGCATCCGGCATGATCCTCGCTCCGGGGCTCATCGACCCCCATGTCCACCTCCGCGATCCCGGGCAGCCCCACAAAGAGGACATTGAATCGGGAACCAAGGCGGCAGTCGCCGGTGGATTCACCACCGTGTGCTGTATGCCCAATACTGCCCCGTGCCTCGACACGCCTGAAATTGTCGAATCCATTGCTGCCAAAGCCGACGCAGTTGGACATTGTCGGGTGTTCAGTGTCGCTGCGGCCACAGTCGGACGAAAAGGTCAGCAACTCGCCCCGATCACCCAATGCGATCAAGCTGGCGCGGTCGGGTTCTCCGACGACGGCGATGTGGTCGAATCCGCTGCCATGATGTGCTCGATCTTCCAAACCATCGCCCCCACCGGCAAGTGCTTCATGCAACATTGCCAAGAACTCACCCTCACCAAGAACGCCGTCATGCACGAGGGTGAAATCTCGGCCAAGCTCGGATTGGTCGGTTGGCCTAGGGTCGCCGAAGAACTCATCATCGAACGCGACATCATGCTCAACGCCGGGATCAACTGCCGATACCACATCCAACACATGTCCTCAGGCAACTCGGTGCAACTCGTCGATCGTGCGCAAAAAGCTGGTCAACCCGTCACCGCTGAAGCCTCGCCTCATCATCTGCTCCTCACCGATCAAGCCATCGAAACTTTGGGCGCCGCTGCCAAGATGAACCCCCCGTTGCGTGAAGAGTCGGACATGCTCGCCCTGCGCCAAGGCGTCGCCAACGGAATCATCACCATCCTTGCCACCGATCACGCCCCCCACCACAGCGACGAAAAAGCCAACCCCATGCCCGATGCACCCTTCGGCATCATCGGGCTCGAATCCGCACTCGGGCTCTATCACAAAGCCCTCGTCGAAACCGGGCACATCGACCTGCCCAAACTCATCGAACTCATGACCATCAACCCCGCCAAACTCTGCAACCTCGATCAATCCGGGCTCGGAATGCTCAAGATCGGAGGCCCGGCGGACATCACCCTCATCGACCCCGCCAACAACTGGACCCTGAGCCTCGATAATCTGGCTGGAAAATCGGTCAATACACCATTCCTCGGATGGAGCATGACCATTCGGCCGATGATGACCATTGTGAAGGGCATCATCGAGTACGAATCAAAGGACTAACGAGCCGCGACCGTAAGGGAGCGGCCTTAGGACGACTCGGAATCAAGCAAGACCGCTCCCTCACGGTCGCGGCTCGTTGAAGAGAGTGGAACACCATGAATCTCCTCAAAGCCATCTGGAACACACGCGAAATCAGCATCGCAGCCCTCGCGCTCATCACCATCGCGCTCCATCTCATCCTCCGCTTTGGCACCGATGCCTCCGAGTTTGCCTACACCCTCCCGCTGTTGATCTGCCTGTTCGTCGGGGGCACGCCTCTGGTCTTCGAGCTCGGTGCCAAAGCCTTCCGCAAAGAGTTCGGCTCAGACCTCCTCGCAGGCATCTCGATCGTCACCGCCATCCTCCTCGACGAATACCTCGCTGGATCGATCGTCGTGCTCATGCTCTCAGGAGGCGAGGCACTCGAAGAATATGCAGTCGCCAATGCGTCGAGCGTGCTCAAAGCCCTCGCCAAGCGTATGCCTTCGGTCGCCCATATCAAAGTCGATGGTACACTCACCGATGTTCCGCTCGATGAAGTCAAGGTCGGCGATCTCGTCACCATCTTCCCACACGAAACATCACCCGTCGACGGCATCGTCATCGACGGGCACGGTGTCATGGACGAATCCTATCTCACCGGCGAACCCTACATGATGTCCAAGGCACCCGGGTCATCCGTGTTCTCCGGTGCGATCAACGGCGAATCCGCCATCACCATCCGTGCCACCAAACCGGCACACGATTCTCGCTATGCCAAAATCATGCAGGTAATGATCGAAACCGAACAGCGCAAGCCTCAGATGCGCCGGCTCGGCGATCAACTCGGCGCCTACTACACCCCCTTGGCGGTCACACTGGCGCTCTTCGCTTGGTTGATCTCAGGCGATCCCACCCGATTCCTCGCCGTATTGGTCGTCGCGACACCTTGCCCACTCCTGATCGGCATCCCCGTCGCCATCATCGGGTCGATCTCTTCGTGTGCCAAACGAGGCATCGTCATCAAAGATCCCGGCGCCCTCGAAACCATCGACACCTGCAAGACCATCATCTTCGACAAAACCGGAACCCTGACCTACGGCACGCCGGTGGTCACCGAGATCATCACCGCGCCGGGCATTGACAAATGCACACTGCTCTCGCAGATCGTCTCACTCGAACGCTATTCCAAGCACCCCCTCGCCGATGCGATTGTCAACGAAGGCGAACGAACTGGCGCGTCAATTTCCGAACCATCGCAAGTCTCCGAAAAACCCGGCGAAGGGCTCACTGGCATCATTGACGAACACACTGTTCTCATCACTTCGCGCAACGCCCTGCCCAAGATTGACCCCGAGGGCGCCAAGCAACTCCCCAAACAGACCGCTGGACTTGAGTGTGTTGTCGTTGTCGATGGCAAGTACGCCGGAACGGTTCAGTTTCGCGATGAACCGCGCAAAGAGGGTGAACTCTTCATTCGCCACCTCCAATCCAAACACCACTACGAAAAAATCATGCTCGTCTCAGGCGATCGGCGATCCGAAGTCGAATACCTCGCCAAGCAGGTCGGCATCACCGAAATCCACGCCGAGCAAACCCCCGAACAAAAAGTCGAGATTGTCCACAAGGAATCCGAATCGGCGAAGACCTGTTTCGTCGGCGACGGCATCAACGACGCCCCCGCCCTGACCTTGGCCACCGTCGGCATCGCCTTCGGCCAAGCATCGGACATCACCACCGAAGCCGCCGGCGTGGTCATCATGGATTCCTCGCTCGAACGCGTCGATGAGTTCTTCCACATCGCCCGCCACATGCGCCGCATCGCGCTCCAGTCCGCGGTCGGAGGCATGGCATTGAGCATCATCGGGATGATCCTCGCAGCAATGGGCATCCTTTCGCCCGTCTGGGGCGCGGTCTCGCAAGAGGTTATTGATGTCTTCGCCGTCGGCAATGCACTCCGGGCCGCCTTCCCGCCCAAGGTCCTCTCGGATATCGACGAATAACGATGAGAACTCACAATCGAAACGACCTATAGTGCGCCTAGGAACATTCACAGCCTGCGAGTAGAATCGCAGGCCCAGTTTACAAGCAGAACGGAATCCACAACATGACCATCAAAATCGGAATCAACGGCTTCGGACGCATCGGACGACTCGTTTACCGCATTGCCGCCAACACGCCGGGCATCGAAGTCGTTGCCATCAATGATCTTGTACCCGCTGACAACCTCGCCTACCTCCTCAAATACGACACCATGCACGGACGATTCTTCATCGACGGCAAACCCGCCAACATCACCGCTGGCAACGATTCCTTCACCGTCAATGGCTGCACCACCAAAACCCTTGCCGAGCGCGATCCCGCCAAGCTCCCCTGGGGCGATATGGGCGTCGATTATGTCCTCGAATCCACCGGATTCTTCACCGCGGTCGATGATGCCCAGAAGCACATCGACAACAACGGGTGCAAGCGCGTCCTGCTCTCGGCCCCAACCAAGACTCCCGATGCAATCAAAACCCTCGTCCATAAGGTCAACTGTGCTCAATATGATCCGGCCAGCGATACGATCATCTCCAACGCCTCGTGCACGACCAACTGCCTCGCACCGATCACCAAGGTGATCCTCGACAACTTCGGCATGGTCGAGGGACTGATGACCACAATCCACGCCGCCACTGCCACCCAACCCACACAAGACGGGCCATCGAAGAAAGACTGGCGAGGCGGACGCAATGCGTACATGAACATCATCCCCTCATCAACCGGCGCAGCCAAAGCCGTCGGGCTTTGCCTTCCTGCAACCGTCGGAAAGCTCACCGGGATGGCCTTCCGTGTACCTACCGCCGATGTCTCATGTGTCGATCTCACCTTCCGAACCGAAAAGGCGACCACCCTCGCCGAGATCAACGCCGCCATGAAGGCTGCAGCCGATGGTCCAATGAAAGGTGTGCTGGGCTATACCGAAGAGGATGTCGTCTCGTCCGACTTCATCGGTGATCCGCACTCTTCGATTTACGACGCCGGTGCGGGCATTGAACTCAACGCCAACTTCTTCAAAATTGTTTCGTGGTATGACAACGAAGCCGGATACGCCCATCGGTGCATCGACATGCTCCAGATGATGGGCGAAAAAGACGGGCTCTAAAAAAACCGTCTTGAAGGGACAGGCTCTCAGCTTCCTATCCGACGAACAAACCGGTTCATACTCAAGGACTGTCGAGCTCGATGAGCGCTCTTTGAAGCCTCGCCTGCTCGGCAGTTATTCTTTTGATCACATCGGCATGGGCATTGAACTCAGCGACGATCTCCTCGGGCACCTCGGGGCTGAACATGATCGACCCAGCATCATCGACGCCGTACTGATCCCATGTCTGCTGAAGAATCGTCAAATACCCCTTCATGCTCGCATACATCTCACGATCCGCCTTGCGGATCTGCTCGATCAGGCCGATCTTCATATCGAGCTCGGCACTCCCCGAGTGTTCGTCAATCTTGCGAATCAAGGCCGGAAGTTCATTGTCCATCTTGTTGTTCAAGGTATCGAGCAGATCAACGAGTTCGAGTCGGCGGTCGAATCCTTCGAGCTCATAGATCGTCGAAGCATCGAGCCCGCCGAGCTCGGTGAACTCGGCGAGGGCGTCTTGATAGGGCAGAATCAATGCCTGCACTTTCCGGAGCGATTCGGCCTGCTCACGCAACACCTGGGCCTGGACCGATGATGATTGCTCAGCAGCCTCTTCGATGATGCTCGCCATATTATCAATATGACCCACATCCGGAGCGATCCCTTCCCCAGATTCGAGCTGTTCTTTTATCTGCGCATCAAACTCGTCCTGAATGGCTTTGGCATCACTGGCCACCTGATCGACCACCGCCTGATCCTGCTTCTTGGCATCGCATCCACCAAGCCCAAGCCCCAAGATCAGAACCCACACACACGGAATCAATTGACGCATCGGTTTCTCCATTCATCCTTCCTTATCTTAGACATCACCGACCGCGGCGGATTCGAGCTCCTGCATGCATATGCCGCCCACCCCGACCTCGAATCCGACTCCGCATGCTCCCAATGATCATCCGCCCCGTCGAGCACCGTCTTGACAATCTGCGATTGCTGGCAGCCATCACACCCCGACCCTAGACAATAGTCGAACAGAATCTTGAGCCCACCAGACCTACCCTACCCCATGCAATACACATGGACACTTTTACGCGCTGGCCAGTTCCTCCTCGATGGAGGGGGAATGTTCGGCGTCATTCCCAAAATCATCTGGTCACGATCCATCGAATGTGACGAAAAAAACCGCATCAAACTCATGCATAACTGCATTTTGCTCACATCGGTCGAGCCAGACCCAAGCACCGGCAAGCCCCGCCGATACCTCATCGAAACAGGCACGGGTGACAAACTCTCCGAGAAAATGTCCACCATCTTTGGGCTCGATGGGCGAACCGTTGAATCCCAGGTCATCGAAGCCGGGGTCGATATCAACGACATCCAAGCAACCATCGTTACCCACCTGCATTTCGACCACGCTGGCGGCTTGACCCGCAAAGCACGCCAAGGCGAAGAAGCGGACTGGGAAGCGACCAAACCCGGAGCAGCATCGGGCGAGTGCACCTCGATCAAGTTCACCTTTCCCAATGCCGAGTTGATTGTCCAACGCCGAGAATGGGTCGATGCGCGCAATAACGATTCAGTAATGACCAAAACCTACTACCGCGATCACATTCTGCCCTTCGAGGATGACAAACTCCCATTGCCCGATGGAAAAGCCCGCCTGCGCCTGATCGACTCCAAACGCCCCTTCCCACTCAATCGCAAGCCTTCCAAAGGCGATCTCCCCCAAAACCCGCTCGAAGATCGGCTCAGCGAAGTTCTCCCCGGCATCTTCGTCTTCCTCGTCCCGGGACACACATGGGGACAGCAAGCGATCATGTTCACCGATGACCAAGAGCGGACGATCGTCTTCACCCCCGATGTCATGCCCACGCACCACCACATCGGCGAGGCCTATTCACTCTCGTACGATGTCGAGCCCTATACCTCGATGATTACCAAGGGGTGGTTCCTCAAAGAGGCAGCCGAGCGAGATTGGATGCTGGTGCTCGACCATGACCCGGGCAATCCGTGCTACCGGGTCAAGAGCGACGATTCGGGGTGGTACACGCTTGTTGAAGATGTCCAATAAGACGCTTGTTTCCCCCATGATCACACTATAATCATCCCAGCAACAATGTCAGCCAAAACCACCACCCCCATCCCGGAATCAAGCAATCCAACACCTGAATCTGCTCCCGAATCCAGAGCAGCAGGCGTTGAAGTATCGTACGATGCGAACGCACCCACTCATAAAAAACCTGAGAAGATCAAAAAGCCCAAGCGCACCTTCTTCGAGCGGGCCGAGGCGTTTATCTCGAATCTCTCGACCCGCAACAACTTCTGGAACCGGGTCTGCTCGATGATCTGGCTCCCCTACGCCTTTCGATCTGGGATCACCATGCAGTCCGACGCAAGCACCTACCGCGCGACGCTCCCGTTCCGACGGTTCAACAAGAACTGGTACAACGCGATGGCTGGTGCGGCACTGCTGGGCAACTCGGAAATCGCGGGTGGCAACTATGTCTTCGCCGTCTGCGGCGGGGATTACACTGTGGTCTGCAAACACCTCGAATATAAGTTCCTCCGCCCATGCCATGGACCGGCGGAGTATCGCATGACACCGCTCGATGATATCGAAGCGCTCGTCGCCAAGGGGGGTGAGTTCAATATCGCAATCCGCATGGACATCGTGCAGGTACTCGTCCCGATGAGCGAGAAAAAGCTCAAAGAAGAAGCCGAACTCGTTGGTGACAAGCCCGCCAAACCCAAGCGCGTCGGGCGATGCACCGCAACCTTCCATGTGACGCCCAAAGCCCACCACAAAGCCAAAAAACAACGCGGGTCTGATTCCAAATGAACGACGCTGCACTCCCTGCGAATCCGGGCACCCGATCCCCGATCCTCTGGGGCGCGTACCTCGCATGCTCGTGGACTTGGTGCATCGGGATGTTTCTGCCCACAATCCTGATGCGGGATATGGGATGGATGGGATTCATCATCTTCGCCATTCCCAATGTCATCGGAGCAGCCGCGATGGGGTGGATGCTCAAATCGCGTCTTGATTCTGAACGTTTTGTCGAGAAGCACTCGGGGATCATCTGGTGGTTCTCAGCGATTATCCTCGCATTCCATGTATTCTGGATTCTGTGGATATCGAACTTCATCCGCCTGGCCTTCCCGATGCCTGAGCCATACCTCTATGGTGCTGCGAGTGCCGCGATCGCGTTTTTGTTTGTCACGGGCCGAGCGGTCCGGTTTGGACGCGCCCCGCAAGTAGCGATTGTGCTCTTGACCTTCAGCATCTCCACCCTCATTGCAACCTTTCTCTTCCACGACATTGCTCACGCGACCGATGAGATGGTCAGGGCGGCTCCCAAATCAATCGCCCCGCTGTGGATGCTCCCGGTGATGCTCTTTGGCTTTGCATTCGCCCCCTACCTCGACATCACCTTCCATCACGCCCGCCAGGAACTCGATACCCAGAAAAACGGCCGACTCGGATTCACCATCGGATTCGTGCTCTTCTTCGCCCTGATGATCATCCTGACCACCCGCTACGCTGGGGTGATGGTCTGGGCACTCAACGGCGAATCATGCCCAGAGACCATGCTCCTCCCGTCTTGGCTCAGTGCTGCACTCTTCGCTCATATCCTGTGCCAATGGATCTTCACCGTCCGCGTCCATCTCCACGGCATCCGCACCATCCCCAGCACAGAATCAAGGCAACCAATCCTCTTCATCGTCGTCCTGATCGCAGGCTTGCTCGGGCTTGGGGTGATGAACCTCCCCAACTACGCCTCGCTCACCGGTGGCGAAATCGTCTACCGCTCATTCATGGGGTTCTATGGCCTCGTCTTCCCGACCTTCCTCACCTATCGATTCATCCAGGCCCGTCAGGCTGACGATCGGATCAGCCCGATTGCTGCGTGGATTGCGATTGCATTGGCGCTGCCGATGTTTTGGATCGGGTTTATGGAACGCGAGAACATCTGGCTCGTACCCGGCATTGGTGTGGTGGCGCTGGGGGCGATGGTGCTCCTGGCCAAGCAGAAAACGAAATAAAACCAAACCCACTCTCCTCCCACCAGGCTTCCGGGGGAAAGAAAGAGTATCCACTATTCATCGAATGCAATCCCCTGATTCTTCGCGACGATCTTCGCGTTGCGGTGCATCATATCGAGTTTGGCGCGTTTCATCGCTGAGCCGATGAAGGCTTCTCGACGGTCATCTTCATCCCACCTAATCACTTCCAGAAGATCAAAGCACCACCGATCAGACTCGTAGACATCGTTAGCCGATCCGGCATCGGGTTTGGGTGAGTTGTGCGGGCAGACCTCTTGGCAAATATCGCAGCCATAGATCCAATCGCCCATCTTTGCTGCCAGTTCGGGCTCGATCGGATCGCGGTGCTCGATGGTCAGGTAACTGATGCATTTTCGGGCGTCGATTTGATGGTCGGTGATGGCATCGGTTGGGCAGGCAGCGATGCAGGCGGTGCATGAGCCGCAGTGGTCGGTGATGGCGGATTGATCGCTCGGAGCCGATACCTCAAGAGTCATGATGATCCCACCGAGGAAAAGGTAACTGCCAAGTTTGGGATGAATAACGAGCGTGTGCTTGCCGACCCATCCGATCCCGGCCCGTTGGGCCAACTCTCGCTCGGGCACCGGGGCGGTATCAACAAAGACCTTGAAGGCCGCCTCGGGATGCGCCCTGCGCAACTCGTCCGCGAGCCTCATCAGGCGCTTCTTCATCTGCTTGTGGTAATCCTTTCCTCGGGCATATCGGGCGATTTTGCCTTGCCCGGGTTGGATCGGTGGGTCCTGGTTGTTCGATCGCGATGCGTAGACATCCCCCACCACCAGAATGGATCGAGCATGGTCGATGAGTTTGGCGGGATCGGTGCGTTTGTCGGTGTTGTTTTCCATCCACAGCATCGCCCCGTGCATGCCATCGGCCAACCATTGATGCAACCCCTCGGCATAGTCGCTGGACTCGACGGAGGCAATGCCAGCGCAGGCAAAACCCAGCGACTGGACTCGCTCGACCAGATCAGTTCCGAGTTGCTCGGCGGATGTGGGTCCCACAGCAGGCACTGATTCAACAGCGGGCGGTGGATTTGGCCATCCACCCATAGAGTGTATCGGCTGCGTACTTGAGCATATCCGCCGAGTCGAGCCCGTCGTCACTGGTCTGCCAGAGCTTGGGATACTCATACACAATCCACCCTGTGTAGTTCATCGTGTCAAGTGCCTCGATCATCTCACGGATCGGCATGATGCCCTCGCCGAGCTTCACGGGGTTGCCGTCATGATCCAGATCACAAACCTTGACAACCTCAAGCCGATCCGCCAAAATCCGCATCGCCTCGATTGGACACTGCCCTGCTTGGTGCGAGGCCAAGGCATTGAACGACACCTCGAGCCAAGGTGAATCGACAATGTTGATCAGTTCAAGTAGAGACTCGGCGATGGCAAACGACCCGGCGTTCTCAATCAACAAGCGAACCTTGGTATTGCGGGCGGTCTGAGCAGCGAGTTTAAGGCGATCGCTCACCCGGCGCATCGACCAAGTCTTGGGCTCGGCTGCGGGCAGGTGATTGCCAAAGACCCGTACAAACTCGATCCCGGCGCGATCCGCAAAATCGACATAAACTTTGGTATCCCGGACACCTTCTTCTTCATCTTGGCACATCCGTCCCACCACCGGGGGGTCGATCACACGATCATACCGAATACTCGTCGCCAACGATACTGCATTCACACCTGCATCATCAAAAACGGATTCGATTATGGCCGGTTCGAATCTGAACGGTTCGCTGGAAATTTTAACACTCAGATCATCGAAACTCCGAAGCTCAACCCCCAGATACCCAAACTCAGCTGCCTTGGAGGCAACCTGCTCAAGTGTCCACAACGGACAGGCAATGGTGGAGTATGCAATTCTCATTGGTGGGTTCATGCTCGGCATCCTGTTTTTAGGCTAGTTCAAAAATCGGTCATCCAAGTAAGTATATGTCCCTCGAGCTCAATGGGCCTGAGCTTGTATCGGCAGAGTGAGCACAAAATCAGTCCCCTTGCCCGGCTCGGTATGCACTTCGAGCCTCCCATGATGGGCCTGAATGATCCGCCAAGCGGTGGGAAGTCCAAGTCCAGTCCCTCCAGATTTGGTGGTGAAATATGGATGAAATATCCGAGCACGGTCCTGCTCATCGATCCCCGGTCCCGTATCAATCACATGGATACGCACAACCTGCTCGCCATGCTCGTCTTCACCCGATTCTACGCGCAGAATGAGCTCGCAAATCGCCCCATCGGTCTGCTCCATCGCGTGTAAGGCATTGAGCATGAGATTCAACATTGCCTGCTTGAGATGATCAGCGTCAACCGGCGCAACAGGAGCCTTCGGGTCAGGCTCAATACGAAAACGCACCCCCGCACCATCGGCCATCGGGGAAAAAAAGTCTGCCAGCTCCTCAACAATCTCATTAATCGAATGATCGGCAATGCTCAGTCGAAGTTCACCGGCATATTCAAGAAAATCCTCAAGAATCCCACGCAATCGCTCAGTCTCACGCCCGAGGGCATCAATCCGACGCACAAGCCGAGATCGATCTTGTTCTTCGATTGGGAGATCTGCAATGGCTTCAGAGAGGAGTTGTGCATTGAGTCCAATGGTTGAAAGGGGGTTTTTGATCTCGTGGGCGAGCCCTCCAGTCATCGACCCGATTTCGGCAAGATGCTCAGCTGCCTGAGCTCGTTTGCGAGCATTATGCACGCGAACAATTGAACGGCGCACACGATGCGCTGCAAGCAAATAGGCAGCACTGCTTCCGATGACCAATCCCGCAACGAGCCCTATCCCCACCCAGATCATTCCCACAAAACTCTCCGCAAAGTAGACCCATGATGTATTCCCCGGCATCGACACAGCAATCGCTGATCATCCTCGAAAGCCCCACCCGGCAATGGGAATATCCGTTGGACCAACTCAACAGGGACAATGATATCGGCCGAACCAAACCAAAACCAAGCATATGCATTGGTCGACACTTCCTCCATACCCTTTGCAACCCTCCACGAGGGTGGCTCATCGTCTGGGCGTACGAGAATAAGTTCTCCGGGGCACCACTACTTCGGGTGTCTCATCCTCGGATTCTTCTTCAATGGCTGCGTGAACTTTGGTCGCCCGCCATCCCTTGTCGTTTTCCTCGGCATCATAACACACCGTCACCCCATCTTTGAGCACCCGAAACCCATCACCCTCGATGACTGTAAAATGCACAAAAATATCTTGTTCATCAGGGCCGATGATAAACCCAAACCCCTTGCGTGGATCAAACCACTTCACCGTTCCCCGAACTTCACACAAACGAGTTGTACTCTGATCTGCACCCTGTTTAAAATCGTCCGTCATGCCATACTCCCAGGCGAACCTGGCCCTTTCCACAAAACATCCCAGCAACGATGCCCTTGCAGGAAGCACGCAACCTGTGTCGCATACCCGCCAAACGCACAATACCCCATCATGCGCTGAGCCCAACCGATTCATCCATTGAGTCCCCTGGATGGCTGGTGGTTCTGAACTATGGGCAACCCTCACAAAAGAAACTGCCCCGACCGCCCACGAGAACTCGGCGTGTCGTATGCTCAGCATACCAAAATATATCTGCGCGTCAAACGGCCCAAGGGGAACTTCCGTCCCATTGGGCCGTTTTTTATTCAGAAATGAACGATTTTGCCCCCAGATTGGGCAAAATCACTTCGCTGAGGCTTTTTCCTCATTGCGCCGGGATTTTCCACCACGACGCCGACGAGGCTTGTTATGACCACCTTCATCGCCACCCCGATTTTCCGGATCGCCTTCGCCCCGCTTCTTTTCCTCAAAATTTGGATCAGCACGCTTAATGGAGAGCTTAATCCGTCCCTGGTCATCAACAAGCATCACCTTAACCTTAACCACATCACCCAATGAAACAACATCGTGGACATTATCCACAAATCCATCAGCAAGCTCAGAGATATGGCACATACCATCGGTTCCGGGCGCGATTTCAATAAAAGCACCAAAGTCCTTCACAGAAACGACCTTGCCTTCATAGATGGTTCCCGCTCGAACATCTTCACACAAAGCGGCAATTTCGGCCTCAGCATTTTCAACATTTTCCCGGTTCGTCGAGGAAACCATCACGGTACCATCATCTTCAACATCGACATTGACATTGTATTTGTCCTGTAAAGCACGAATGGTTTTCCCCCCGGGTCCAATGAGCTTGCCGATTTTCTCAATTTCGATATTAAGCTGAATCATCATCGGAGCATACTTGGAGGTCTGTTCGCGTGGTGCAGGAATGACTTCTTCCATCTGTTCGATAAGTTCGATGCGCCCGGCATTGGCTTGCTCAAAAATTTCTTTAACCTGTGAAAGAACAAGCCCACGGGCTTTGAGATCCAACTGGATACCGGTAATTCCATCGCGGGTACCTGAGACTTTGAAGTCCATATCACCAAAGAAATCTTCTTCACCGATGATATCGGTAACAAAAACCTCATTTTCATCGTTATCATCGGTAAAGCGTCCGATGGAAATGCCCGCACAAGTATTGGTAATAGGAACACCCGCATCCATAAGCGCTAAACACCCGCCACAAACCGAAGCCATTGATGAAGACCCATTGGACTCGGTAATGTCAGAAACAAGCCGAATGGTATACGGAAACTCTTCCGCACTTGGAAGCACCCCCATAAGTGAGCGTTCTGCCAATGCCCCGTGTCCGATTTCACGCCGGCCTGGCCCCATGATGCGCCCGGCTTCGCCGACACAGAACGGAGGGAAGTTATAGTGAAGATAAAACTTCTTGGAATATTCTGGCATCAATCCATCAACGACCTGCTCGTCGCGCCCTGTCCCCAAAGTGGTCGTCACAAGGGACTGGGTTTCTCCTCGCTGGAAAAGTGCTGAGCCATGGGTTCTGGCAAATTTACCCACCTCCATATAGAGTGGACGAATTTCCTTGAATCCACGCCCGTCAGCCCGCATACCTTTTTCGACAATCAGCTTGCGCGTAATTTTCTTTTCCAGTTTCCGAAATGCCTCGCTGGCCTGTGCTTTTCGTTTTTTGGATGCTTCATACTCACCAGGGGTTCCGGATTCATTTATCTGGAAATGCTCTTCGAGCATTTTGGTTTTGATTTCCGCAACTTTCTCACCCCGTTCATTCTTGGACTTGATTTGGCGTGCTTTCGTCAGATCCTTTTCAACGAGCTTGACCACTTCGTCCATGACATCATCGGGAATAAGATTCATATGATCGCCTAGGCGTTTTTCTTTGCCAACTTTGGCGACAAGTTCGTCGATAAGATCGAGGATCGGATTGATTCCTTCCTTGATTCCAAACTCGATCGCTTCAAGAATTTCATCATCAGGAACTTCCGCCGCTCCAACTTCGATCATGTTGATACCATCGCGGTGTCCTGAAAGGACCATGTCCATATCAGAATATTCGAGCTGTGCATTGGTTGGGTTGATCATGTGAACGACACCATCATCGGTGAAAATGCGTGCAACGCGAACAGTGGCCAACGGACCTTCAAATGGCGCATCAGAAATTGAGAGGACGGTGGCGGCTGCAGTACCTGCAATAACATCGGCATCATTCTCACCATCATGCGACATGACCCAACATTGCATCTGGATTTCTTCGATGAAACCTTCTGGGAAAAGTGGGCGAATTGGACGATCGATCATCCGCATCGTGAGGATTTCTTTCTCGCTCGGTGCACCTTCCCGTTTGCGAAACCCACCTGGGAACTTGCCGCCCGCTGAGAGTTTTTCACGATAGTCAACCTGCATGGGGAAGAAATCAAGCCCCGGGCGTGGTGCTGCACGAACAAGTGATGCTGCAACGGTGGTGTCACCATGGGACACAAAAACATGCCCCGAAGCAAGTTTGGCAACCTGCCCTGTTTCCATGCGCATCATTCGCCCGCCGATCATTTTCTCGACGACGATTGGTGTATTTGAGTCTGTCATATTCTACTTTGCCTTCCAATGTGAAGCATCCCTACGAATTCTGCAGGGTAATGCTGTAAGCGGGTGTGAGGTGCCCGCATGACCCATCGATGCACCACTGTGATGCCCTCGCACGGATCGCCAACAGATTCGACGCCATCCTCACTCACGACCGACGGTCGATCTCCGGGTCGATGGTGCTTTCTCTTCGTACAACCTCTAACTGATTTTGATACCAAAACCCCGCAGAGCCTTTCAGAACTGCGGGGTAATCTTCTTCCGTTTACTTACGCAGCCCAAGACGCTTGATTGTCTCAAGATATGCATTACGATCTTTGCGAGCAAGATAGCGAAGAAGTCGGTTTCGCTTGGAGACCATCATCACCAGCCCTCGACGATTATGCATATCCTGCTTGTTCTCTTTGAGGTGCGTTGCCACCTGCTTGATACGAGCAGTCAGCAATGCGATCTGAACTTCAGGCGAACCTGAGTCCCCTTCGGTACGCGCAAAGTCCTTGATAATCTTCGCTTTCTCAGATGTTGGTAATGGCATGGTCATTCTCCTTCCGTCGCGTACACTGTAGCAGAAACACTCCACTACCTGTGTCGCCAACCAAGTCTGCTCACGGTCTGCTCACGGATCACCGATCACGCAACGAGACCAATACTGGTACATATAGTAGCCTCGATATCGAGCTGCCCATCCGATTCCAAAGCTCTTTTTTGCCTGGTTCAGCAACAATAATGGACATAATCTCGCCACATCTATCCCGGGTTCATGAAATCCATATCCGGAATTAAGATGCATCCAAAAAAAGTGCCGTATTCCTTGACTGACCAATTGCATGGCTTGGAGGGAAAAAGGGGAACAATTGACCTGCCCTCCAACCCCAACCTCAACCTCAATCCCGATCCCAAAAGATTCGGCTTGAATCCTGCTGGGGGATTGACACTCGTTGTGCTAAAGTCTGTGTATGACCATGCCCACGCTTTCTCCTGAACTCTCAAATCGTGTTTTGAACCTCAAGCCTTCGATCACTGTGGCACTCAATAACCGAGCCAAGGCCCTCAAGGCATCGGGAGTCGATGTGCTTGGGTTTGCAGCAGGCGAGCCAGACTTTGATACGCCCGAACCCATCAAAAAGGCTGCCATCAAGGCGATGCTCGATGGGCAAACCAAATATATGCCAACACTCGGTGACATGACGACCCGCGAATGCATCGCCCACAAACTCGTCACCGAAAACAGCATCGCCGGGCTCACCGGCGAGCACATCGCCATCGGTGCCGGAGGGAAGCATGTGCTCTATGGCGCCATGCAGTGCTTGTTCGATTTCCCCCAGCCTATGGAAGATCCGTGGGAGATGATCCTGCCTACGCCTGCGTGGGTGTCGTATCGTCCGATCTGCGAGCTCAGCGGCGGGGTCGTCAAAGAAATCAACGCCGGGCCTGAGACTGACTTTCGCATCACCCCCAAGCAACTCGCCGATGCCATCACGCCCAGGTCACGAGTGTTGATCTTGAACTCCCCTTCTAACCCCTGCGGCACCATGTATTCCGAATCGGACCTGCGCGATCTGGCCAAGGTCATCCATGAAGCAATCGACATCGCACCCAATCTGGTGGTACTGACCGATGAAATCTACGAGAAGATTGTCTATGGCGAGCATACCCACTTCTCGATCGGATCAATCCCTGAGATTGCCGATCGGGTCATCACACTCAACGGCATGTCCAAGGCCTACGCCATGACCGGTTGGCGAATCGGATATGTCGCCATGCCCGGCGAGTTCGGCAAAAAATTCATCAAGTCGATGGGCACGCTCCAAGGACAGATGACGACCAATATCACCAGTTTCAACTACGCCGCCATCCGCGAGGCGTTGACGAACCCAGAGGTCGCCCAGAGCGTCGAGACAATGAGGCAAGCGTTTGCAAACAGGGCCAGGCTCATCATGGGACGATTGAGCAAGATTGAAGGCGTCACCTGCCCACCCCCCACCGGGGCCTTCTATGTCTTCCCCGATGTCTCGGCCCTCTTCGGCAAGACGAGCAAGGGAGGCACCAAAATCACCGATGCCCCAACCCTCTCGCAGGCGATGCTCGACGAAGCCAACATCGCCTTCGTCCCCGGCGACGACTTTGGCGGGCTGTCAGGCAACCACCTCCGTATTTCCTTCACCTGCTCCGACGAGCAGATCAACGAAGGAATGGATCGGTTTACAGGGTTTGTCACGGGATTAAATTGATCATTGCCTAGGGTTTCGTGGGAGGGTTTCATCGGAATCCGCGTGTAAAAGTCATCCATCGAACTCATCGACCACCACAATCTCCGCCGGTTCCTCGACTTCACTCCGAAGTTCCATCTCCGCCTCACCGGCATCGCTCATCGAAACCCTCACCCGTTGATCGCGCACCAAAACAAGAATCGCCAGGAACATCCCGACCATCTCCGCCCGGGTCTTACCCGTCAGCATCGAACGCAACGACGACGATCCTTGCCCACCCGATTTAATCTTCGCTTGCAGATGCTCGATGATGTGTTCAACATGCACCTCCAGAGGCGTCTCGTCGGTCATCACCTCGTGTTCGCCGATGCGATTGAAATCCACACTCGCCACGATCTGGCGGAAGGCTTCAACAAGATCAGACAAATCCAAATCTTCGAGTTCAAGCTCGCCCATCTCGTCCATCGCTTGGCGTACTGAATCATCGTCGATCGGGGCAGCTTTGACAGGATAGCGTTGCGCCCAAGTCTTTCGCCGTTCGTCGAGGGCGTCGGCGGCGTCTCGATATTTTTTATAGTCGAGCAACTGACGCACCAACTCCATACGAGGATCGGCTCCAGATTCGACGGGTGTATCCTCATCAACAACATCACCAGCATCCTTCGCAACGGCTTGGGCAGCGAGCATCCGAGATTTGAGCTCCATCAGCGTCGTCGCCATCACCAGAAACTCGCCGGCAAGATCGATATCAATCCGATCCACATCATCGAGGAACCCGATATATTGATCCGCGATCAGCGACAAAGGGATATCGTGCAAATCCACCTCATGCTTACGGATGAGGTACAACAGCAAATCCATAGGCCCTTCAAAACTCTCGAGTTGCACACGATACGCGTCACTCATAGAGAGCATCCTATGCACACTTCTCTCACCCGACCCCTTTTCTCATGGTGGTATCGCCCAGGTGGTATGACAGAACCTCAGATCCCCCCTCACCGCCCCGCCCTACTTGCATCCGATGCCCTCTTTTTCATTGATCTCCGCGAACCATCAAGCCGATAAGCGTATCAAGAGACGAATAGTCAGGAGACTTCCAATGGGCGACACACAAACAACCATCTCAACACTCCAACTCACCAGCCATATGGAACTCAAGCAATGCCCCTACTGCACGGGCAAAGGGTTCGTCCCATGCCAGCAGACCGTCGCCGTTCGCACGCTAGGACTCAACGGCGTCGCAGCCCTCCAACCATCGACCGGACACCCGATCCCCTGTCCATGCTGCAACGGTAAGAAACTCATCGCCAACGCATAAAAACCCCATCATCACCACCGCTAAACTCACCGGGCAAATTCAATCGCCCGGGTCTCACGCAGCACCGTCACCTTGATTTCCCCCGGAAAAGTCATTTCGTTGGAGACTTTTTTGGCAATCTCATGGGCAATCAAAAAGGCTTCGTCGTCCGTCACACGATCGGCGTTAATCATCACCCGTACTTCACGCCCCGCCTGCACCGCATAGGCCTCCGTCACTCCGGGCTGCGAGAGGGCGATGTCCTGAAGATCGTTGAGTCGTTGGATGTAGCGTTCCATCGACTCTCGCCGAGCACCCGGACGAGCAGCGCTGACCGCATCGGCAGCCATGATGATCGGGGTATACCAAGTCGTCGCAGGCATGTCGGCATGGTGGGCACCGATCGCATTGAGCACGGCTTCGTTCTTCTCGCCATACTGCCTTGCAAAGTCCATTCCGATCTTGGGATGCCCGCCTTCCATTTCATGATCCATCGCCTTGCCAATATCGTGGAGGAACCCGCATCGGCGGGCAAGCTTGCCATCGAGCCCGAGCTGGTCGGCGATGATCTGCGAGAGATATGCCACCTCGATCGAGTGATTGAGCACATTTTGCCCATAGCTGGTGCGATAGGTCAATCGCCCCATCGCTTCGATGATTTTGGGGTGAATCCCTTTGAGCCCGAGCTCAACAACTGCATCTTTGCCCGCTTTGACGATCTTCTCTTGAACTTCGGATTTGACCTTCTCGACCACCTCTTCGATCCGCGTCGGGTGCATTCGTCCGTCGTTGACGAGGGTTTCGAGTGCTCGGACAGCGATTGTCTGGCGAACTTTGTCGAAGCATGAGACGACGATCACCCCTGGGGTGTCGTCAACAATCACATCGGCCCCCGTCGCCTTCTCGATCGCCCGGATATTGCGTCCTTCGCGCCCGATGATCCGCCCCTTCATATCGTCAGATGGAATCGCAACGGTGCGGACGGTGGATTCGGACGAGTGCTCATTGGCGTAGCGCTGGATTGCATTGATGAGGATTTCCTTGGCTTGATCCTTGGCTTCGTCCTCCGCATCTTCGACAATTTTGCGTGTCACCTTGCCCATCTCCACCCGGGCTTGCTCTGCGACGCGCTCGAGGAGCAGTTCCTTGGCCTGGGCACGGTCAATCTGAGCAATGCGTTCAAGCTCTCGCCGTTGCTTTTCAACGAGCTGGTCTATTTCGTCCTCCCGATCGCGGAGTTTTTCTTTGCGGGCATCGAGTCTTGCAGCCCGATCACTGAGCGATTGCTCCTTCCTGGCGATGATTTCTTCTTTGCGATCCAGATTATCCTCTCGCTTGGCCAATCGGCGATCAACCTCGCGCTGCTCGGAGCGGGCAGCTTCGAGTTCCTTGTCCACCGCCTCTTTGCGATCGAGGGCTTGGCGCTCGGCATCAAGCAGGATTTTCTCCGCAGCAGTCGCAGCATCGTCTTGGGCACGAGTAGAGAGCAGCTCCGCCTCGGTGCGCAGGCGTTCGATCTTCTTCCCCCCAAGCACCCCGGCAAGCGCCACTCCGAGCCCAAGCCCGATGCCAATGGCGATAAGGCCGACAATCAAAAGCATCAGCGGGTTCTCCCCGCTGCCTCCCTGAGCAAGCATGGCCGACGCAAGTTGTGCAGAGTCAAGCACTTGAGCAACAATGCGAGTATCCACAAATGGATCCTCCAAAGGATCAAACCGTGCTTGGGTTGGCAGGATGACCCATTTCTAAACCCATCTGATCGCAAATCGGAGTTCGGGCAGCATGTCGTTCGGGTGCGCAGAAGATGCACGATCCAATGAAAGAACCAAGGTTCTCCACAAATCCAGGCAGCAGATGAATCAAAAGTTGAACAACGAGTGTGCAAATAAAGCTGCTTCTGAACCGATAAACCCGATAGACACCCTCTTTTCGAACGCTCGCGTTTCGGGAAGATGGGTGGAAAAGCGTATGTTTCCATCAGATCGGCCCCCCGATCTGACGACAAAAATCTATCTTAGCATCTCTTTGCGACGATAGGAGAACCCACAGGCACTCAAATCGTATGATTTGAGGCAAAAGAGAACCCAACCTGGCATTGAACATGCCATATGATCTCAGTGATCCACACGATCAAACTCACAGACCACAAGCCAGATCATCAAATACTTCGAGGAATGCCCAACCATGCGTACCCCCAAGACCCTGATTCCACTGATCGTGCTCATGCTCCTCGGATCAATCATTTTGACCGGGTGCACCCGCATGGGCGGCCTTCGGGCCCGTATGGCTGCCAATGAACTCGCCCACCAAGTCCCGATCGTTGGTGACCCCATCACCGTCGGCCGGCTCAATGCCATTGTCATTGACAATCCCAACGGCAAGGTCAAGGTCTATGCCAAACCCGCACACGAAGAAGCTCATATCTACTTTCGAGTCCACAAAGAGCGTCAACTCCGCTGGCGGGCAGCCCGGATGGGACTCGACTTTGATCCCACAGGCGAATATTTCACCGCCGTCCACACCAACACCGGCGAACTCAGCACCCTGACCATCTCCCCCACTGATCTCACCGTCGAAGGATACCGACCGCCAGTCGACCTCACCGTCTATATCCCACAATGCGATGGAATCGAAATCCGCAACGCAGGGGGCAAAGTTGTCATCGTCGGAGTCACCGGGGTCATCAATGTCGAATCGGGAACCAACATCCGCAAGGGTGGACACATCGAAATCCGCACCGACCTCTCCCAACTCGAAACCATCCACGCGACCACCAACAACGGGCATGTCACCCTCGTCACCGGTCCAGAATCGGCAGGAACGATCGAACTCATCGCACCACGCGGAAAAACATCGTTCAATTCACGATATGGGATCGTGAACCACTCCATGCCCGCCAAGGGACACTGGACCGGTATCTGGAACGATGGTACCAACGAAATTCGACTCAACACCGAAGACGGTGACGCCACCGTGATGGTCGTCGAGAACCCGGTCATGTATTCCTCAGGCAAAACAAGATAGCCAGATAACCCAAGACCTTCTTGACACTGCATACTTGGCACTGTAGACAAAAAAGAGAACGCCTCGGTGAAAACCAAGGCGTCTTTGCTCCCTCCAAGCAATATCAATATGCTTTGGTCATGCTGCCTTCTTGAACTCCTGCACAGAATTTATGTATCGGGCAATCTGCTTAATCACAAAATCCTTGTGCTGATTGTTGACCCCAAAGTCAAAGGCCATTCCCGCATAGGTGTTCTGGGATGAATCAATGTGCGAGTGGACGAGCTTGGCGGTCAGCACGATGGGTGCCGGAATCGCAGGGCGAAGATCGAGCCGAAGCCAGAAGACTTTGCCCGAATCAATCCCTGCCCGTGATTCGCGTGGGACAACGAGTCCGACACCTCCACCACCGAGATTGGCCAGGCTGGCTTCAAACTTGGGCCCAACCGAAGGCAATGCCATCTGATCATCACTTGACTCGGCGGTCTGCCCCTTGGCGATGAGCTCTTCGATATGAATCCGGTTGGCGACTTCGATAGGCACCGCGCTCATCGGATCGAGCAGCTTCCAACACTCGACATTGGGAAGATTGATGTGGGCAATCGAAGTTCGGTCGGCATGACGACGCATACACCGCACGACTTTTTCAGGCATCGCAACACGCAGCGCAGGGAAAGTTCCCGATCGCGTCTGATTGAGCGTCGTCCCCAGCACCCTGGTATTGAACATCCACTTGTTCTGCCCCACCGCCATGACCCCGACGAGCTCCACACCTTCGTTGATTTTGAACGACTGCCCCATCGCGCCGGGCTGCTCGATCACAATCTCGGTCTCGGAGAGATCCAGCACGCGAACGCGCCAAACGAGGTCTTTGACTTTACCCTGATCTTCATGCCGATCAATCGCAAACTCAAGACCTCCGCCTCGTTCGTAGATTTTCTGAAGACTCTGGCGCCAACGGTCTGTTCTCGATCGGTTTGCAGGCACAATCCGTCCTTTCAAAGGGGGGCGTACGAATACTCCACTCTCTTCGGGTCGAAACAAGAGCGTCTTAAGGATGAACGAATGCCCACTTCGCAGATGTGGATCAAGAGCTCTGAACGACGAGCTTCTCGGACTTTCGGAGCTGGGATTCGAGCTTGGTGAGCTGACGGGCATCAATTTCCCCAGGATCACACGAGAACCGGTAGTGATAGATCACCTGCGAAGCTTTGACCAGCGCCTCGCGGGTTTGGTCAAGGACAGCATCGCGTGCGGACTCATCGGCGAAGAGATGCGCGTGGATATGCGATTTGAGCGGCACCGAGCTCGGTTTGGGAATACCAAGTCGAGCAAGATTCCGAGTAATCAATATTTCAAGTCGGGCAAATCTCGGATCAATCGCTTCGACTTGGGATGTGCCCAATCGACCTCGGATCCGAAGCGCCCAGAACCCAATCTCTTCGAGTATCCCCACGATGATCTGCTTGTATTTCAAGAGCATGATCCCGATGAGCATCGAAATTGAAAAGACAATCCCGGCGACGATCAACCCACGAAAAACAAGCCGATCGCCCCCGGCAGCGAGTCGATTAAGAAATGATTCATTCAGCCCCGAAAGTCTAAAGTCCGTCGCCTGCAAGCCCATAATATTCCGGCGAACGGCCGAATCGTATCCGACAACCGACCGCACCCAGAGCAGTTCAATCGACTCGTATGCCTTGATCACAGACCGCCAAATGCTCGGATCAAATTCATGGATTGAGTGGAAGACCGCCGGCGGCGTGCCGTCAAAGATCCTCCAATACCCCGGAGCGATTTCTGCTTCGATCCATGCGTGGGCATTGCTCTCACGAACGACATACTGCCCGGTCATGGCGTTGTAGTCCGAGACGATGTATCCAGTGAGCACTCGAGCCGGCACCCCGATGGATCGTGACATGAGTGCCAGAGCTGACGCATAATACTCGCAATGCCCGGCGCGGCGCTCGAAGAGGAACCACTTAGTCGCATCCTCACTCGGCGGAACAGGCTGGGCATCGAGGGTATAGGTATATTGTGACCGCAAATATCGCTCAAGGACACTCAATGCAATCCGGTCATCACTCATCGGTCGCAAAGAGTCGTCTGGCTCGATCTGGGCCTCGATCAGGATGTCCCGGGCAAGTTGGGCGATCTCGGGCTCGATCGTCGTTGGTGTAATTGGTGAACGACGATCGAAAGCTTTGAAATCAATCGTATCAAATTCGGTATTGATTGAGCGCACCGCGTAATCGAGTTTACCTCCGATCCCGTCTTTGAGAAAAATCCCGCGTTCAAAGTCAAACCCGATGCGCATGGGTTCATCGAGCACCCTGAACTCAACGGTTTTCCATGGCGCGAAGAGGTAAGACGGACCGTTGCTTGATGAGCGGATTGAAATCGTGAACTGCTGGTCCCACTCGGTGGTATCGACCCACCCTCGTGGTCGAAGTGAAATATTGGGCGGGATCAATTTTGTACGAATTGTGAGCGGGTTGCGCATCGTCGGGCTGCGGTTCCACCGTCCGGAGTCGTACTCGCTCAGCACCGCCCCGCGTAGATAAATCGGGCGTGTATCTTCACCACCAATATTGAACCCATCACGGTTGGTCATGGTCAGGTCGAGCACCGGGGTCGATGATTGGGAGATGAACCCCGGGCGTCCGAGTTCGACCGTATCCGAAAATCCGCTGACGGATTCGCCATCGCCCCACTGTCCGAATGTCTGCGTTCCGATATTTCTTGGAAGCACCACAAAAATTCCCGACCCAATGATGGCGCAGAGGAACCCGGTTGCAAGGAGCATCGAGCGGATATCGACGCGTGCCTTCTTGGTGACAACCTGTGTAAATGCCGATGCTTGCACAAGCACCGTGTGGATCTGATAGAGCACCACCACACGCAAAATCAATGCGACGGCGACAAGCATGAAAATCCCGGTCATCAGTGAATTGCTTGTGAGCACTGCAGCGATCGTAATCGCCACACAGAGCACGATGATCTGCCCATCGTCTCTGGGAGTCCGCAGATCGAGCATTTTGACGATCATCAAAAGCGTAACAAAGATCGTAAATGCGCTGACCCCCACGCCGATCCGGAGCATCTCGATGCCCGCGATGACAATCACCAAAAGCAGGATCGAGTTAATCATCATCCGGGGTGCCGGCCGCTTGGGTCCAACCGAAAACACCCAAGCAACCCCGATGCCCAGTGTGGCAACGAGAAAATACATCGGGTTCTGGTCGGCAATGCTAAATACCAGCACCGACCCGATCGCTGCTTGAAGCATCGCCCGAGAGAACGATTGGACTGCGGATTGGGCACCGTTGCGCTTCATCGTTCCACCACCTGAGATGCGTCCAGCACCAGCGAATCCAGTGCGGGGGGGATGGTTGATGGATCAATCAGCCAACCCGATGGGTCATTAATATCGAGCACCCGGACACCACCAGAAGTCGACGACAAGGATTGCCCGGGTTTGAGCACGATCACATCGTCCGTGCTCGAAGCCCCAAGCGGCGATTCTCGCTGACCCTCAAGCGAAATGTCCAATGCGCCCAGCGCACGCAAACTCCGCATCATCCCCGCTTTGCCAATACTCGGCGACATTCGGATTCCACGCGATGGTACCCAAAGCCCAACAGGAATCCCCCGCCTCGATGCTTGGGTCACCAATGAAGCCCCCAGCGCAATCGCCCGCTCGGCAGCTGACGGATCATCATCGCATGATTCAAAACACTCGGCAGCGATCCAAACCCAAAGCTTGGTCGAGATCGACACCGCGTGCTCGATCACCACCAATTTGCCGTGGCGTACACTCTGTTTCCAAGCGATCGACCGCTTGGGATCACCCGGCGAATATTCACGAAGTCCCCAATATTCGGTGCTCGACCCGCTTGAAATGGTATGTCTGCGAACCTCCTCGCCGTGTCCTTGGACGATGCGGACGAGCTCGGGTTTAATCTCGAGCTGGTAGGGCAAAACCAACGCCGAGCGATGGCATTGAAAGACCAACGATTTCTGAAGCAACCCAAAGGGAAAACGCGTCGAAAGCCGGATTTGTCCAAGGCTGTAGCGTCCACGAGATTGAGGCACGAACGAGCCTGCCAGTTTGATTTGCCCTTTGGGACCAAGGTGCAGGATTGCTGCGGGCTCAAACCGGGTGTCGGGATGCTCCTTGCCCGGCAGCTCGGCAATCAACCCCGCGAAGAGCGGGAAAAACTTGGAGTGATTGCTTACCAGATAATGCACCCGAACCCGTTCGCCTGCGGGTGCATCAGGGATCGCCTGAGCTTCAAGCCGAACCTGCATCAGGGCACTGCCTGAGAAGAGCCCAGAAACGATCAGCGTGGCGATCGAGACGCCGAAGAGCCAGAAGAGGAGGTTGTTCTGAGAGTTGACCGCGCCAATCGCGAGGAAAATGGTCACGGTGATGTAGATCAGCCCGCCAAAGGTAATCTTCGACTTGCGCCGGATCGGTCTGGACAATGCCCCCCCCGAATGATCGAGTCCGGCGTCAGTCATCAGCCCAAGAGCCAAATCAGTCGCTGGGTCGGTCAAAGGCGGGTCTCCTTGGTGATCCCCTCGGGCATGTTGATGTGCCAGTGCGCTCATCGAATCCTCAACAACAGCCCTCAACAACAACTTAGCTCACTTTGGCCCACTCGGCATCCTCATTGGGTATTTCGAGCTGGTTCTTTGGGCTACTTCTTCTTTGATTGTTTCTTCTTGTCCTCAGGCGGGTCGGGAATGGCATATCCCGGCCGGGTAATCACAACGCAGAGCATTTCTTCGCCATCGTCGGGGAGGAATGTTTGTGATCGTGATGTGTAAATCCCTTCACCCTCGACGCGCACTTGGACAGCATCGCGTGGGTATTGTCCGTTGGCAAAGACAAGCTCGAAGTTGCCAAACGCGTCGGAGGTAGCGCGAGTATACACACCTCGCCCGCGCGATTTGCTGCTTCCAGATTTGCGAAGGATGGTGATCTTGGCATCGGGGACTCCAGGCTCATCAAACCGCTCATCGCCCGCAGCAGCCCTGACCGATTGCCCGACAGGCCCGGCGATGACGCGTCCTTTGATGACGCTCTTGGCCGATGAAGCGCACCCGACCATGCCAATCATGGGAATGGCAAGAAGCGCAACGAGCACCATTGCCAAGAGCGGGGCGCTGGTGCCGATGGATGGGGTTTGATTTGTGCAATTGCGACGCTGTCCGTGCGTTGTGTTCACATCGACCTCCATTGTTGATTGTTGATGTCCTTCGCCTACAGCTTCTATCGGATAGATACTGTATCATGCGATTCAATTAGTGTGCTTGTTCCATCTGATCGGCAAGTTCTTCTGGTTTTGGAAGATCTTTGATCGATGCAAGCCCGAATGTATCGAGAAACTGGCGGGTGGTACCATAAAGCATGGGGCGTCCGAGTTCTTCTGCTCGGCCTGTGATTTTGACCAATCGGCGATCCATGAGTGTGCGCACGACCTCGCCGCAGGCAACCCCTCGGATGGATTCGAGCTCGGCGCGGGTAATTGGCTGGCGGTAAGCAATGATCGAGAGGGTTTCAAGCGCGGGTTTGGAAAGCCGAGTCGTCGCGCGCGATCGGTGCATCGCTGCCACGATTGGCGCGTGCTCTGGGCGAGTCATCAGCCGATATCCTCCTGAGATTTCTTCGATCCGAAACGCCCGACGGTGCTCGTCGTACTGCGCATTGAGCAGGGCGATTGCCTCCTGAATCACCTTGGCGGAGATGGTCTGATTGAGGTGGATCGTCACCGCGTCAACAATCGCTGCGGGCTTGAGGGGGCGATCGGAACTCACCAGCATCGCCTCGATCTCAGGTAAGAACAGTCGGATATCCACCGGCTCGATGTTCACCGGCGCATTGGGTTGCTCGTTGGATTGATCGCTCGATTGATCGCTGGAAGAGCCGGCACTTTCGGTCGGCTTTTGGTCGGGATCAATGTCGGCTTGTACGGATTCGATGGTGTCTGAACTCATACCTGCACTCTATCACGACCGGGCGTGTTTCGCTCGACCCAACGCCTCCGGAATCTACCGGCTTTATTCAAGGCCCCGCTCACAAGTCCGATATCCTCGTTTGATATGGAGAGACAGAATCCCCCGATGAAAATAATCAGGTTCGGAATGATTTGAGCAAGATTGAACGCACTTTTTCCGATACCGAATTCGGAGAAAACCGCCTTTGCTGCCCCGTTTCCGCCGGAGTCCCCTCATGCCTCAACCCTCTCAGCCATTGATCCTGCTCGCCGACGATGAGCCTCATATCACACACATCATCGCCCACAAGCTCAAACGGGCAGGGATGGAAGTCATCGTGGTTGAAGATGGGGAGATGGCGCTCAAGGCCGCAATCGAGCACAAACCAAACATCATCGTCACCGATCTCCAGATGCCCTACCTTTCGGGGATTGAACTCGCCCAACAACTCGCGACAACCGCCGAGTGCGCCGGCATCCCGGTCATCCTGCTCACCGCCCGCGGCTATACAATCGAAGGTGAGATCGAGAAATTGTCTTCGATCCGCAAACTGCTCTCGAAACCTTTTAGCGCCAAAGACCTGCTTGGGCATATCGACGAACTCCTTGCTGACGAAGACGAATCCCAGAGGCAATGTGCATGAATATCAAGAGAGCCCCCAAACGACACGATCCGATCCCCCTTGGACTGTTCGAACGGTGTCTTGAGCTCGGGCTCGCCTGCTGGCGTCTTGATCTCAACGGGATGCCCGTCAACGACCCCGTTGCACCGAGTATGCTCGGGCTCTGGCTGAGCTCACGCCCGATTCGGATGCTGATGACTGAGACCGCAATGATCTGGGCTGCACACGACTCACTCGAGCCCAAAGAGATTCACCCTGGGCTCTGGGTGTTTCCGTTTATCGAAGAGCACCGCGATCGTCGAACAGGGTACTTTGTCACCATCGGTTTTGGGGCTGAGATTCTTCAAAGCAGGCATATTGAGGAAGGATGTACAGGGAACCAACTTCAGGTCTCGGCATTGAAGCACCTGCTCAAAGAACGCGCCACGCTGACAACTGAACATGCTTCAAAAGTGCACTCGACCATCGCGTGGATGCTCGACGATCTCCGCACAATCAAACGGAACAACGAAACCATCGAACTCTTCTCGGAGCAACTTGGCGACTCGTACGAAGTCGTCACCACTTTGCAGGACCTTGGGCGTTCGATGGGTTCGCTCAACGACCCCAACGGGATCATTCTCGATGGGATCACCGAGATCGCTGCCACGCTCGATTACAACTGGGTGGCGTGTGTCATCAACAAGGATCATGCGATCTTCGAGGTCATCGGAACGGAGATTCGCCAAGCTGGACAGACGCGCATTGACGACGAGCAAATCAGTTTGGTACTCGAAAGTATCCGAACAACCGAGCCCTTGGGCATGGCCGACACCACCAAGATTTATCCTGTTGATCCGTCGATGCCCGACCTTGAGCCTCAGATTCTGGTGCATCCGATCGATCGCAATGGCGAGCTGCTCGGAATGCTCATCGCCGGGGGAAAGAATGGCGACGATCCGCAGGTATCGAGCCATGAGACCAAGCTCATGGAATCAATCTCGGGGATGCTTGGCGCGTGCATGGAAAATGCCGAGCTCTATCACCGTCAACACCTGACCTTCATCGGGACAATCCACGCCCTCTCAGCCGCGATCGATGCCAAGGACCAATATACCCAGGGTCACTCTGAGCGCGTGGCGATGCTCTCGGCACTGCTTGCCCTCAAGGTGGGGTACACGGAAGAACAGGTCGAGCGAATCCGCATCTCAGGACTCGTCCATGATGTGGGCAAGATCGGAGTTCCTGAATCGGTACTTTGCAAACCAAGTCGATTAACGGATAAAGAATTCGAGATCATCAAAACCCATCCGCAAATCGGATATGAGATCATGAAAGACATCCCTCAGTTCTGCGACATCCTTCCGGGGGTGCTCCATCATCACGAACGGTGGGACGGCAAGGGATATCCCAACAATCTCGCTGGTGAAGATATCCCGCACATGGCCCGCATCATGGCATTGGCAGACACCTTTGATGCCATGAGCTCAAACCGCGCCTATCGTACGGGGATGCCACGCGAAAAGGTGCTTTCTGAATTTAGAAAATGCGCCGGAACACAGTTCGACCCTGATCTCGTCGAGCCATTCTTGTCACTGGATTTCACGATTTATGACACGATGGTTGCCAAACATAAAGCCCAATCACCCATCCAACGCGCGGCCTGATCTCCTTACTCGAATACCCGAGCCCACGAATCCTCAACAATGCTGAAGATGAGTTTGTCCGGCTTGACGGATGCGAGATCGGCAACATTGACGGCATTGAGTTGCTCATTAAAAATCGCGAGATGAGAAACGGATCCTTCAAAGCCATTCTCGGGTGTACCGATCCAAGCCATGTTATATCCACCACCAATGTGCAACGGCTGTTCGCCTCCTTCTCCGGCCTGAGCCGTTTTCAACTCATCGGTATTTGAGGAGTTGCTCGCCATCTCCACCCCATCAACATAGATGAAGAGTCCCATATTGCCCCATGAAATCGCAATGTGATGCCATGTATTTGGAGTAATGGTGTCGATAGGCGTGGACAATGCAGAGTAGGGTCTGTACTCTCCACTATCATTGAGATAAATATTGACTCCATACCCCCAGATGGCCATATTAATCGCAGGCACACCACCAAACCGATAGTCCATTCCAAGAAAACTGTAATTGGACCATTTCGATCCTGTAAAATTGACCCACATCGCGATGGTTCCATTCTCAATGTTGAAACTTGGCCCCCAAGGTACGACCACATGGTCGCTGTCATCATCAAATATAGGAACCAGTCCGGCCTCGTCGTTGTATCCGGCTCCAGCAACCTCTGGATACAGGTAGTTGCCGTGATATGATCCGATCTGGTCAAGGGCTTGGGTTGGATTGGAAGTTTCATCCAGCGCCCAATAGTGAACCGCCCCGAACAACATCAGGTAGTTCACATAATCCATCTCAGTTGCAAAGAGCTCGATAGATGCAGACGACTTGACTGCGTTTCGCTCGGATGTCACCGTCACTTGGTAAGTCGAGGTATCGTAGGTAGGCTTTGCTCCGGTGTGCTCATCAACAACCTTCCCCCAATACACTTGGTCGCCAACAGACATTTCCTCAAATACTTTTCCGGATTGTGCTGTAAGTTTCCAAAGAGGATCGGACTTGATCACTTCAAGTGCATATTCGGAAGCATCAAGTACGCCATTGCTTCCTCGAGCCATCTCCTCGATCATTGCTGACTTCGCATTTCCTGCAGACCGAAGTGATACTCCAATGAGCACCATGGAAACAATGGAAGTTACAGTGATCAGAGTAATCAGATAAATTGAGCCGCGCTGAAATGAGTTCCCATCGATGACCACAGCCTCCTCCTCATGGTACAACAAACCCAAGTGCATCTGCACTGTCCGAATGCAATGATTCAACACGGGCAAGTTCGACATCATCTTTAAGAACAACGACCGTAACCCGCTTGAGTCCGGTATAAGTTCCCGAAACCGTCGAAGCATCACTCATCAGTACATGGTCAACGCTCACCCGTCGCGTCCACCCCGTCAGTGATGTGTTATATGTTCCCGTCGAAAGCATCGGCGGTGATGCAGACCATGCAGCAAAATCATCGATGTCATCATATGTGATCCGGGTATCGCCCATCTCTGGGCCGATAGAGTTGGGATCATTGAGCACCGGTGAGGTCCACTGCTTGGTCGCAATTTCCTCAGTAAGTTCAATCGCCAAATTCGCTGCAACAAGCCTGTCAGCGTGTACCGATGTAGATCGCGTCATTGGCCCAACAATCTGAAGCGTCGCAATCAGAATAAACCCGATGAGTAGCGTAGAAAGCACCGTCTCGGCCATCGATAATCCGCGATGATGGATCAATCGTGTATGCATCAAAGTGTCTCCGGCCGATATGGCAAAAGAGCGTGCATCTCATAAGTCGTCTGAATTGTCCCGTCAACGGTCATCCTCAGATACACAACACTTGCATTGCCTCCATCCTCAGTCAGCTCAACAAAAAAATCATCAAGACCTGACACAATTGTTTCTGCATCCTGCACATCAACCTTGCGAGTGAGTATGCCAGACGACAATATATATCGATATGTGATCATTCCAGGCGTTCCCAAAACACCTGTATCATTGATCTGTATCTCAAGCTTGGCTCCGCCTGCGCCAGTCCGATGGGTAATTGTAATAGCTTCACGAAGCTCACTTCGGATTTGATTGATCGAATCAATAGCTCTCTGATCCATCTGACCAGTATCCATCACGCTGGGAATTGCATAAGAACCAATCATGACTGCTCCGCTGAGACCCAACAGCAAAACAGACATAATCGAAAGACTCGTCACCACTTCGACAAGTGTGAATCCGCCGCGTGTATATGCCATTCCAGAAGTGCTAACCATCCCTACAAACCATTCCCCGCACCAAGATTATTCACTTCATTGATGGTAATTTCATCCGTAATCACGACCCCCAAATCTGCAATACCATCGATAGAAACGGTGATTTCTACTTCTTCGTCTTCGAGTCCAACCACAAACCCTGGGCTGATATCTCCATACACAGAAAAGACTGCTGCTTGGTCGGATCCGAGCGTTGTCCGTGATATCCTCAGTGTGTAGGGATCATCCCCAAAGTCTCTGCACAGAATCACGGAATCACGATTAATCACCGTTCCCTCCACAACAATGTATTTGCTCTCCTGAGGATAAAATTTAATCACATGCATCTTTGAACTCGCTCGAGCCCGGAGTGTGATCACCTCGATATCGGAGAGCAGTGTACTCTTTGCTGCCATGAGTCTTCGTCCTGAGTCTGCATGGGCAAACTTAGGTAAGGCAATCGCGACAATGACCCCAATAATTGTGACCACCAAAACCAGTTCAATCAACGAAAACCCACGCGTATGTGTCGAACCCTTGGTACCCATCTTGATGCTCCTGAATCGTGAACGCCCCGATCTGCTTGTACAGACCGGGGCGAATGTGGACAATCCAATCAGAGGGCCCGATTTAGTATGAGTTGTACTGAACACCTCGTACATCGAGTTCGGTGTCCGGAAGATTGGCACTAATCGCACCAGTGGTTTCATCGTAGACCCATCCTGCAGCCGTACCACCTTGGGTAGCCACGATCCCATTCTTCCCTTTATTCGAGCCAACCTTGAGGCTTGGAATCTCGCGCAAATAGGTTCCAAGGTAGTATTCTGGGGTCTTCGATGCGTTGGTAGCTCCTGCATCATTTGTATAAGTAGTCAACTGCGCTTCGAATGTGGAGAACGAGGGAAGCGTTCCGCCGTGCTCTGCTTTGTAGAGATCTATTGCGCTTCGCATCACCGCAAGATCGGCAACCAAACTTGAATCCGCAGCCCCTGCCGCACCCCGACTCATACGCGGAATCGCAATTGCCCCGATAATCCCAATGATGACGACGACAATGACAAGTTCAATGAGACTAAAAGCTCTCCGATTACGAGCAGGATGAGCGATACCTTGGGGTACAAACATGTTAATTCTCCTTCTAATACAGACTGCTCCATTGAGTCCACCCCATTTTGATCGGGTATGTTTTGCTCGTGGTTCAAGATGAATACTCACAACCCAGCATATTTCTCATTCATCAAACGCCATAATCGATAAACTCATTCCTGTCCAGAATTCAACGGAATTTCGATTGCGTATTGCACACCACCACGCTCGACAAGTACCGCCCGGGCATGAACAAGCACCAGACGGTATCCATTTGGATCAACTTGTCCGACCCGAAGCAACTTCCCATCAAGGACTGCCCCCCCCCCGCCTGCTTGAGTGGGCATCACCGACGAGAGGATTGGCAAATCGGTCACCGGAGGTGTAAGTAGTGGAAAACTCTCCAGCCCATCTTCATCCGCATCCATCACGCTGGCACCATCAGTTATCGGCAGCCCAGGCGAAGGTTCAACAAACCTGGTCAATGAGAATGATGATCCCAACGACTCAATCCGCTTCGATTCACCAAGTGATTCGATCCGGTCGATCAGTATCATTGCCGCCGACTTGCTTGTGGGTTTATGAGGTGAGGAAACAGCCACAGATTCACCCGTGGATGGTGAAGAAGATGGCCCAGAACCCTCAAGCACGCTCTCTGATGAAGCCTGCTTGGGTCCCCAAACCCCTTGATCAATCACCAGTGCCAAACCAGCCACACATGCCAATCCAAGAAATATCTTGCGTTCTGTTGTGAGTCCCATGGAGTCAAGTGACCAATACCCTCCAGAGGATTGCCAATGATTTTGTAAAAATTTATGATTCTGCATCGGCAGGATCAACAAACCAATACATCTGCATCTCAACTTGGACCGCAGACGAATCCACTGAGGTGCTTAGGATATCGATCGAATGGATGTGGATATCCGGCATTTGGTCACTCATAAGTCCGAGAAAGGTAAAGATATCATCCGCATTACATGACCCCTTGAACCAAAAAGGTTGAACCGGAACCCGCTTGTCCAGAATGCGATCATCGGGTTGCAACGAATCAACACGAATGTGAAGCGATTCGGCCAAACTCACAATCTCCACAGTACGAGCATTAAGCTGCCGAACCGGTACAAGCTCAAGTTGGGTTGCCGACACCTGCTCGAGCACCCGCACTTGCCTTGCCAGCGAAGTTCGTTGCTTGATCGATTCATTGAGTTGTAATTTAACATTGGCTAACTCATGATGAGCACTTAAAAAAACCCCTCGCCTTTTGGCAATCGAATTCCCTGCAAAGTAAATTGACGATCCCGCAATGATCAAGCAGATCAACCCACCAGCAATATGAATTTTGAGCAGATGCTTGTTAAAAATCCCATTAACCGGCATTATCTTCTCCCTCCATCCCCGTCATGCCACCCAAAACCGTAATCTCTACTTGAAACCGAATCAACTCAATCTCATTAATCTGCTCGCGTGTTGTCTCGAGCAACTCAACAGCATCAAAGATATTGGACTCCTCGAGCCCAACGACATACGCCCGGGCAATGGTCTGTGTGGGCGCCAATCCTTCAATGTAGATCTGAATTGGCAGATCTCCCTCGATTCCACCTCCCGATGCATTGATTCTACGAAATCGAATATCACTTTGAGCTCTCTGGATCAGCACCGCAAAGACTCTACGCCATTCAATCCGACTTTCCACAAGCTCAAATACCTCTTGTTCGGCAGCAAGCAATCGAAGCTGCTCCTGCAAAACCGGAATCGCTTGCTGGTGCCGGGCATATTCCATGTTTGCCTTCTCAATTTGCTCGGACATCCCCGATTCCGTTAGTGCCGCAGCCCCTCCAATGTACATCCCAGGAATACCAATCACAATCGCAGTCAATGCGATCGCCACACCCCACCATGACATCCATCGCGAACGCAATCGCTGCTCAAGGTGCGCTCGAGGAATCAGATTGACCATTGAATGTGAATTTGTTTTCATCGATCAAACCTCACAGCAAGCCCATAGGCAGTAGACAATCGACATGCAAGCGACCAGACTCCCTGACCTGACCCGATCCCCTTGATGAGCGCAGAAGGAGCAGCACATTCAATCGGAATACCAAGCACCTTATCGAGATGTTCATCAATTACCGGATTCACAGATCCGTACCCAGAAAGAAAAATTTTCCCCAATGGTGCGGTGCGAAACGAGTGGGCGACATACGCAATAGTAACATCCAGCTCATTGGCAAGCTCAGAAGCCAATGCTGACCAAGTTGCCCGCTTAATTTTTGCATATCCCCTTGCTCCATCAGTGCGCATCTGATCATCCATAATGGCGTCGGCGCCCTTGGATGAAAGACCATATCGACTGGTCGCCAAGTCCCAAACACTGCTTGCACCATTCTCAATGCGGCGAATATAAATCACCGTCTTCCCAAGCGACAGTACCGCCAGCGAACTTCTCCAGCCAATATGAAGCGAAGCGTTGATCTCGTTCTCCGTCGCTCCATCTTGACCTGCCCGGCTGATTGCCAGCTCGAGCAAGTCAATCCCCACAGGAATAAGCCCCGCCGATTCAAAGCGCTCGATCGTATCGTTGATCACCGACCGTGGGCACGCCACCGCGAGTGTCTCTTGTATGCGCCCCTTGGCTGGTAATGTCCAATATCCAATTTCAAAGTCCTCTGGCCCACACTTTTTCGCACGAGCAACCTCCATTTGGGCCAGTTGGTCAACTGGTGCACCGCTCTCAACCGGAGGTAACTCGATTATGTGCGAACTACACTCCCATGTTGAGGGCGCAATCGACACAGTATTTCCCACGAACCCTCTGCGACTCAAAATATCAGCTGCCCATCGAAGTTCATCAGGGGCAGGTAAAACTGCACGCTTCGCATGATCCATATTCTCATCGCGTCGAGGAAAAATTGCCCATGCTACCGTGTGAATTCCTTTGGATGTCTCCATCAACTGAACCGCACGAAATTCATGGGCGTCGATATTAAGTCCGATTGCAGAAAGCTTCGGTCGTGTACAAATCATATCAAGCATCAGCTGACTCCTGCAGTTGCGGTCAGATCAAACAACGGCAAGAACATACTGATCGCAACAAAACCAACCAGTATACCAAGCACAATCATAATCACAGGCTCAATAAGTGATGAAAGCGACTTGATAATGGTCTCGTTGTCCTCATCAAGATAATCTGAAATGTGCATCATGACCTCGGCCAATCGGCCGGACTCTTCACCATTGCGGATTGCTTCACACGCCGAGGGAACCATCAAGCCACCAGACCCCAAAGTAGTACTGATCGGCTCCCCACGAGTGACTGCCTCCTCGGCCTGGGTCATCAGATCCCGATAGCGCTCATGACCAAGCGATTCGCGTGTAAGATCAATTGCATCAAGCATCGGCACACGCGATTCGAGCAAAACACCCATCAAGCGAGTAATCCGTGCAGTCATAAACGATCGGAGGATATCACCAAGCTGAGGAGTCCGAAGCGCGACATTGCCGATTACCCGCTGGCCAGAGTCTCCTTTGATCCACCATATCATCATGAAAATCAGTAGAAGAAACGCCGGGATCACCCCCCACCAATACGACCGGACAAACTCCGAGATTTCCATCAGTACCGCAGTTGACATCGGTAACCCCGTATCAAGCGTTTCAAACATCCCCGAAAATCTTGGCAACACCACACCAATGAGTAATCCAACCACAAATACACCAAGACCTATCAGCAAAATCGGATACATCAGCGCACCGAGCACATTGGATCGAATCTGGGCTTGCTTACGCGTAAGCACCGCCACACGCATCAACATTGCATCAAGGTGCCCGGAGGACTCCCCTGCTGCAACAAGTGAGCGGAATACCGCGTCGAATGCCTGACGATCCCCAGCGAGGGCAACCGAAAGTGAATCTCCCTCTTCAAGCCGAGAACGCACACGACCAAGTATCTGTGCCCAATTCTCGTTGGTTGTCTGCCTTTCGATTGATGACATCGCATCAATCAAAGGTGTACCAGTTGAAACCAATACTGCAAGCTCTCGGGCAAATCCGGCAATAATTTTCGGAGGTATCTTTTTCTTTCGGCTTTGCCGCACTGATGATTTCTTTCCACCCTTGCTGCCCACTGAGTCGATCGAGGAAACAAACAACCCCTGCTTGCGTAGCATTTCGGTCGCTTCTTCTTTACTAGAAGCCTCAATCACACCATCACGAAATGAACCAGATTTGTCATAGGCAATGTAGCTTAGATTCATGCAGCCACCTCCACATTTCCGCTTCGTTCATCACCCGGTCCCTCATTGTCATCGACCTGCGTGACACGAATGACTTCTTCAAGACTCGTGTGCTGATCAATCGCCAACCGAACCCCTTCTTCCCGCAATGAAAGTTGTCCTTGACTGTGCAAAAGTCCACGCAGCGTATGGGTCGGAGCGTTGCGATAAATCAATCGACGAAGCTCCGGCGTCACCTCCATGAACTCATAAATCCCCATTCGTCCTTGAAAACCTGAGTCATGGCAACTTGCACAGCCAGCACCTTTACGAAAAGCACGACCGGCCATTTCGGGAATCATGGCATCTTGAAGGACCATCTCGGACGGATAGTATTTCATCGTACATGACGAACAAATCGTTCTGGCGAGTCGCTGGGCAACCACGCCGTTGATTGCCGAACTTAACAGATAAGGCTCGATTCCCATATCAACAAGCCTTGCGATCGCACCTGGCGCATCATTGGTATGCAGCGTCGCGAGCACACCATGCCCAGTCAACGCTGCCTGCACCGCAACGCCTGCTGTTTCTTGGTCACGAATCTCCCCGATCATAATCACATCAGGGTCCTGCCGTAAAATCGACCGCAGTGTTCGAGCAAAGTCGAGTCCGATCGCTTCGTGTACCTGAATCTGATTGATCAGATCAAGCTGATACTCGACAGGATCTTCGACCGTCACAATATTGAGCTCGGGGCTACGAAGTAGATCAAGCGCCGAATAAAGCGTCGTGGTCTTGCCCGAACCCGTGGGCCCTGTGACGAGCACCATCCCATGCGAGAGTTTGAGTGTTCTCTGGAACCCTTCGAGCGCTTCGGGGCGGAATCCAAGGTCTTCCATGCGTACATGCAAGTTCTGCTTATCAAGGATTCTGATCACAAGTTTCTCACCCAGAAGTGTCGGAATACTCGACACACGCAAGTCGATCTCTCGCCCCTCAGCCACGATCCGCACGCGCCCCTCCTGAGGAAGACGCTTCTCGGCAATGTCCATCTTCCCAATGATCTTCATACGCGACACAATCGCTGCGTGCATCCCCGGCGGCGGGTTCATCAGATCACGCAATGACCCGTCAATCCGATATCGAACCCGAGTACCATTTTTGTTGGGTTCGATATGAATATCCGATGCCTTGTCCTTCACTGCCGTGAGCAAAGCAACATTCACAAGATTCACGATCGGCGAGCCCTCGACCATATGATCAAGATCAGTCGTCGGCCCCTCATCGACCTGCTCACGCTCGACGACTTCGACATCTGACTCGGCCAAACTCGTTAAAAACGCATCAACATCCACATCGCCATCGGCGTATTTATGGACAAACTCAAGAATGTTATCTTGAAGCGCCAGCACCGGGCGAATCTCAAGACCGGTAAGTTCGCTCAGCCGATCAATCGTCGGCAGACTCTGAGGCTCGCACATCGCAACAGTGAGTGTATCGTGCACCCGGAACAACGGAATCGCCTTGAGTCTCTCGGCCTCTTCGGCACCAATAAGATTCAGCAGGCTCGGGTCCATCAAACCGTGCCGAAGCTGCACCCCGCGCACCCCCAAGCACTTGGCCAAAGACTGAACAAGCGTCCCCCCCGAGATCATTCCTTGATCGACGAGCAACTCGCCAAGCATCCGCCCTGCGGTTTTCTGGTCCACAAGCGCTTTGGAGAGCTGATCCTCGGTGATGTGCCCATCGGTGATCAATACCTCGCCGACGAGCCGCGGGCGCTGAGCCCTGCGCATACCCTGATGCGAATTATGATCTTGCGGCGAAGTCATAAGAAACTCCTAACCGCAGTCTGCACATCCTCAAACTGCTGAAACTTCGAAGTCAACTCAGTAATCACCAAAATCTCACGAAGCGTATCGCTGATCCCGCAAAGCTTAAGCGATTGACCAGATGCGCCAAGTTCATCAGTGATCTCAACAAGCGCCTCAAGACCATTTGAATCAACAAAGGTCATCTCCGTGGCATCAAGAATGAATCGACCGAGCGTATTACCAAGCACATCGAACGATTCAGTACGAAGCTGTGTCGCATCCTCCTGTGTAATCACAGGGCCACTAGGCTTGATCACCGTCACCGCGCCATGTCGATTCGTTTCGATGCGCATACCCACAACGCTCCTTTTGCTATGCGGCTTTCGCCATCTCCTGTGCACCAGGAATTGTTAGGGTAAAGGTACTCCCTTGATCAATTGCTGACTCAACTGTGACATCTCCCCCATGAAGTCGGGCAATCTGACGAGCAAGTGCAAGACCAAGCCCTGATCCTGTCACCTGTGCAATCCGCCGATCATCTGCCCGGCAAAAACGCTCAAAAATCCGCTCTTGCTGGGACTCATCGATGCCGATCCCGGAATCAATCACCCAAACCGTCATGGCATCATTCTCGGCAAAATGAACCTTCACCTCCACACGCCCCCCCGCAGGGGTATATTTGATCGCATTACCGATCAAATTATGCAACGCCTGACCCAAACGATCCCGATCGGCTTGGATCGAGGGAAACTTGGGAGGCATATCGAAAACCAGCTCGATCGATTTGTCCTTGGCCTGCATCGCATAATCTTCCTCAAGCTCTGCGAAGAGTTTTTCTGTCCGCATCATCTCCGTTCGGATCGAAAGCGAACCTGCTTCAATCTCGGCCACACAAAGCATGTCCCCAACGATCCGCTCAAGCCGGCGCGTCTCGGTGTTGATCACATTGAGCGCTTTGTCACGAATCTGCTCATCGTCACTCCCCGCTTCAACCGCTTCTTCCGCGTACAAACGAATCGTCGTCAAAGGCGTACGGAGTTCATGGATCGCCTGAGCAATGAATGCATCCTGAGACTGGTCCGCGAGGCGTTGCTGGGTCACATCCTCGATGAAAATCATCGCTCGAGGCATGTCTTCTTCCTCGACACGCGTCACCACAACACGCAAAATCGCACCTTGCGACTTAATCTCTTCAACATTGCCCAATTCGATCACTTCCCGGGTAGGACCATGATTCGAGAGTACCGTTAATGTTGCTTCGATAATTGGCTCTGAACCAGGAATACCGTCGAGTGTCGAATTGGTCATCTCCTCGCGAGAAACACGCAGAAACACACAAGCAGCACCATTGGCATAGGCCACACTCAGATCAGAATCCACGAGCACCACACCTTGGATCAAGGTATTGCATGCCGCGGGTAGTCCGGTGGATTCAGTCCCCCCTCCGATTGATGCCTCGATGATTTCATGCGTCACCGAAGCCTGCTCGAAGGCTTCACGCTCAGCCAGAAGCGTATTCCAGATTGCCGCTTCTGGACCAAGGTTCTCTCCAACAACCAGACACGCCATTCGTCGTTCACCTTGGGCTGCAGCAGCAAGCGCATCGCCAATACCCGCCAAAGCGCCAAGCCGATTCCGAAATCGTCGATAAACCCAAAGCATCAGGATCAACCCGACACTCATAATCCCGACCGATGATGCCCGGATCGAATCTGACCCGACAACCTGCGCAGACTGATTCATTACCAGGCTGAGCACGACCCCTGTTCGCCCATCGACAACCAAAGGCTCATGAATCACCGAACGGCGAGTCTTTGCATTATGGATGATATTCCCTGATACTTCAGATGACGCATCCCATGTCTGAGGCAGCTCGGCAATGAGCGTCCTCGAAGCGTTCGAAGAGGCAATCACGCCGAGATTCGAAATGCTCACTTCACATTCCTCAACCATCCCCGATGCCACCGCATCAAGCATCAACCGACGCAATCCTGAGAGATCCCCATCACTCAGACAAAGCTCAGATTGCGAAGCGATCAGGGCGCTCGTTTCTCGAATACGCTCTTCGTTCTGCATCAGAACCGACTCATCAATTGTCCGCGCAGAAACCCAAACAACCCCACCAACCGCAAAGGCCAAAATGGCGATAAACGCCATACCTGTGGTTGCGACAAGTGACTCGCCGCGCACAAAGAACCTTTGGATACCGAATCGACTTTGAGTCTTGACTGTGGTCATAAGCAGGGTTCCCGATGGCAATTGCCATTTACCTGCCGACATCGGTCAATTCGTCCGCCCAATCAACCTATCTTGGGGAGCTTCTCACTGCGATCCCTATTTGGACCTTCTCCGCGTACACAAAAAGGCATTTCACCCGCAGACAAAACACTAACAAAGAACAGGCCCAGTGTAAAAACACTGAGCCTGTTCATCAAATGGGCGCGGGTGGATTCGAACCACCGAACGCGAATGCGAGAGGATTTACAATCCCCGTCCTTTGGCCACTTGGATACACGCCCGGCCAACACTTGACAGCCTGAAAACTGCCCCAAAGCCACCTCTCGGACTCAAACCGAGGACCTGCAGATTACAAATCAGCTGCTCTATCAACTGAGCTAAGGTGGCGTAGATTCAATGTCGTCCGCGTCACCAGGATTGCCCCGAAATCGGCAGACTGTCCGAAAAATATCGGCCCCGCGTCAAGCGAGGCCGTATTTTCCCAAATGGGCTATACAGGGCTCGAACCTGTGACCCCCAGTGTGTCATACTGGTGCGCTAGCCAACTGCGCCAATAGCCCGAAAGCGGGCAGATTGTATCCACCCGGCTTGAAAATGCAAACACAACAGGCCCAAGGACCGACAAATCTCTCAATGATTCTCTGTCAATCCGTCCCCAATCGTGTTATCCAGCCATTATCTACCCAAGATCACAATCTCAACCCGTCGAGACTCCTTTTTGGTCCCTTTGGGATTGGATGGACCGAAGGCTGCGGAATAAATCTGATCATTGTCGATCCCCTTACCCACAAGATATCGCTCAACCGCCAAGGCCCTGGCCGCGCTCAAGTTCTCATTGGTCCCCCACTTTTTCTTGGTCTTGACAAGCTTGTCCGAATCGGTGTATCCCTCAACACGGACTTCATTGCTCGCATAGGTGGATTTGATCACCCGTGCAACCTGATCGAGTGTCGCTTTGGCATCTTTACGAAGTTCGTCGGATCCCGAGTTGAAGAGCACATCGCCCGCAACCCCAACAACAATTGCCCCACCTGATCTGGTCCCCACATCCACGCCATTGATTCCCTCAAACCCAGTTGTTGGCCGAGCCAGTGCATCACTCAGCTGCGCTGCAAGCCTCTGATTCTCCGCCCGCAATTCAGCGTTTTGCTGTTGAAATGCACTATTGCCCTCATTGGCCTGGCGGATATTCTCCTGTAATCCCGCAATGCGTTCGCGGAGCTGGGTGTTCTCATCAATCGCCGCGTCATAATCACGCTGAGAAATTGTCTTACACCCGCTCAGCACGATCATGCTCAGGGCTCCCAATACGATCAAAAATAGTTTCGGCGTATTCATCCATGCACCTCCCGGTTCAAAGTTAGAGTCGTCCATCTACAGTCTATCCGGTTCCACCACCGGCGTGGGCATGCACCCAAGAGAATCAAACATCCACATCCATTGCACACTAAGGCAGGTTCAATGGGCCGTCGAGCTTGAAGATCCATCCCAATCCAAGTTCAACAATCGGCTTGCCTAAAATCACCAACATGGTCGCCACCGCCAGAAACGGTCCGTAGGGCATCGCCCTGCTGAGCTTGCCACTAAATATCTGTGCCACAATCGCATACGCCACCCCGACAAAGGCTGCAAGAAAAAATGCAATCGTCGGATCAACCCATCCCAGACACGCCCCCACCGCCGCCATCATGTGCACATCACCGAGCCCCATGGCTTCTTTCCCAAACGCCAGCGTCCCGCCAATCCGCACCGCCCAGACAACACCGCCTGCGATCAGATACCCCATCAACACCCCTCCGAGCACAACGAGCCATAATGGAGCGTCGGCGGGCGCAATCGCAAGCCCAGAATCGAGGTCGGTGGTCCATTGTCCGAAAAGCTGCACCATCAACCATCCGCCTCCGAGCCCGAGAAGCACAGGGAAGCATAAAAACGCCAACTCGCGGACCATTTCCCGCCGGGCGTGGGGATACATCAGCCAATCCTCGATGAATTCAGACTCCATTTCTCGGTCTTCTGGTTTGATTTCGGCCGAATCTGTTTCAGCAGATGCTTCCGTCCCCGCCTTTTCTTCCGTTTTCGATTGGTGATGGTCTTGATACCACTGCTCAAAATCATCGAAGCTCCGGGTCAGCCAGCCGAACTTGAGCATCAGGTTTGACAGAATCAGCCCGAGACATCCGCCGAGCCCGATCCCGATGAATCGCCACCCGTTGAGCCCACCGGTGGCGATTGTCCAGACCTCACCAGGCGCGGTGATCCACTTTTGGCGAAGATTTTCAACCCTCCAGAGCCCGCCGAGCCCACTAGGCATCATCTCGGGGGCGCCAAACTTGGTCTGAAACCAGATCGCGTGCCCGGTATGAAAAATCAGTGCCACCAATGCTGGCACCCAAGTCAGCACCAGTGGGATTGTCGAAGTCCGGGCATCAATAATCGTCATGGAAACCATGCTCCCAACGAGCACCAGAAGCACCACCATCGCAGGCCAAGTCAATGCCGGGCCGTTGGTTGCCCATTCGGGCGCAATCCGTCCGAGCCCCAAAATCGCATCATCGGGCACGATGTACCACAGGGCATAGATGGCTCCGAAAAGCAAGGCGACGAAAGTTTCGACAATCGGATATTCTGCTGATATCTTGGCTTTACAGAATCGGCATTTTCCTCGCAAAAGGATCCATCCGAAAATCGGAATATTCTCACGCCAGGTCAGTTTCTCGTTGCATTTTGGGCATCGAGAGGTCGGCGTCACAACATCAAGCCCCAAGGGGATGCGGTAGACGAGCACATTGGTCAGCGATCCGATGCACGCACCGACAGCCGTCACAAAGAGCAGAATCGTGATGTTGGGCAAGCTATAGGTCAACCATTGGGGCATCGTTTATTCATCGGCCAATCGGGGGATTTCACTGGAAATCATCTCAACATCCAACTCAGATCCCGAACATGGTGCCCGCTCGGTGACCCCGGTCACCGAAGGCTACTCCTTTGAGCCATCAAGTTCATCGGCATTGAGCTCGATGATCCGCTGCTGGGCCCGGTCGAGAATCGTCCGGGCTTGTTTGATGAGCTTGATGCCCTCTTCGTAGCCTTTAATTGACTCTTCGAGCCCGATCTCGCCGGATTCGATACGATCGACGATAGTCTCGAGCTGATCGATCAACTCTTCGTATCGAGGTTCGCGATCGGTTTTATTCGACTTGGATGTTTTCTCGGTCACGATAGAGGATACGCCCGTTGTTAGAAAAGTTCTTGTTGATCGGGGTTTGGCTTGGAACGGAATTTTGTTTTTCGTTTGGGCATCGAAGTGTTCTTGAGTCGAGGGTCGGGTTGGCCCTGCCCGCTTTCGACACTCGATCGCACCTTGCCGTCGGCGAAGGTGGTGGTGATCATCTGCCCAGGCAAAGCGTCGCTTGCAGAGCGCACCAATGACCCATCCGAAGCCATGGTCATAGTGAACCCACGGGCCAAAACCTGAGCGGGCCCGATGGCGTGGAGTTCGCGGGCCAAGGCATCGAGCTCGTCGCCTTTGGCCGCAATCATTCGCTTCATGACGCGTCCGAGCCGATCGTCGAGTTGGACGAGGCGTTCTTCTCGCCGGGCGTGGACAGCTGTGGGTTGATGGCGGGCGAGTCGAAGGGCGATGCGATCAAGCTTTGATCGGTTCGAAGCAACCACCGAAGTAGTCGCGCTCGTGAGCCGATCAGTGAACGCATCGAGTCGATCGCGGTGGATGGTGATGACCTGGCGCGGATCGGACATCGAGCGTGAGGAAGTGATGGCGTCGAGCCTTTGCTTTTCGTAGCGCAACTCAGATTGCACTGTTCGGTCGAGTCGGCTGCGCAGCGAACTGAGCTGCTCATGCAAGGCCTGACGATCGGGCGCCAATCGTATCACCGCTTGCGTCGGGGTCGCGCAGCGTTCATCCGCGACGAGTTCGGCAATGGTCGTATCCGTTTCATGTCCGATCGCTGCGACAATGGGCAACGCCGAATCATGGATCGCCTGCGCCACTTCCATCTCATTGAACGCCCACAGATCTTCGAGCGACCCGCCGCCTCGAGTGAGAAGGATTGCGTCGATGTCCCGCCGATGGGCATGGATGTTGAGCTTGACAATCGCGTTGGCGATCTGCCCCTTGGCCGACTCACCCTGAACACGGACATCAACAATCATCAGTTCAATACTCGGACATCGTTTGCCCATCGTGTCGATCACATCGGCCACCGCTGCTCCACCCTTGCTTGTCACCACCGCAATCCGGCGAGGGAAGGTTGGCAGGGTTTGTTTGGTCGATGGATCGAACCATCCGCGTTTGCGGAGTTCATCGCAGCGTTTTTTATACTGGGCTTCGAGATCGCCAGCGCCAACCGGGGTCATTGAGGTGACAATCAGGCTGATGCGTCCTGATGGGGCATAATACTCGATGCGTCCTTTGGCGACGACGGCGTCGCCGTGTTTGGGGGCGTAAGACATCCGCCGGGCCGAAGAGGCGAAGAGCACCGCACTGATAACCGCTTTGTCATCCTTGAGCGAGAAATAATAGTGCGTGCGATGTGAGATCGAGCTGATCTCACCGAGGACCTCAAAACGGTCGGCGAGTCCGACTTTGATCGCGTGGTCGATCTTGATCGCCAGTTGAGAGACGGTGAGGGCTTTGCCCTGTCCCAAAACCGACACAGGGGACAAATTGTCCCCAGCGCCGGCTCTCTCACCAGTTTGTTTGGATTTCATCCGATCAGGATTGAATGGGAGTCGTCCGGCCACATCTACACGATACGACCAAAGTATCCATTGGTCACCTGGTGCAGCCCTGTGACTTACTGATCGAGTGCCACCTCGGCAGATTCCTCTTGCGCCTTGTTCATTTTTTCGACACGGGCAACGATATCAGCAGCCACATTGTGAGGCAGGGAGATGCGAATTGGATCGTCGTCTGTGAGCATCGCGACGACGCTTGGCATCTTACGCTCCTCCTGGACCTGCTCGCGGGATTTGATCCGCGGGACATCGGCTGGGCGCTCGAAGACGGCTGAGGGCTTTGGGTGCCCGCCTGCTTTGGCCTGCTCATCGGATTGTGCTTCTGCCCGTTCATTGGTATAGACGCGGACGCCATAGAACCCGTTGTCGCGCAACCAGTTGATCCGTGCTTGTTCGAGCTTGCTCATGAGTTCTCTTGTGCGGTCGATTTCCTGTCGCCCGTACTGTGCCCGATTGGTTTCAAGTGTGGTACCTCGGAAGAGCATACTTCCTGTAGAGTCGTTGGCCACGGGGACTGGCACGAATGGATCAATAGCAAAGATCCCATCGAACATCTGGATATAGATCAATGCCGGGGCATCTTGTCCGCCGAGCTTTTCGCGATCGGAGATTGCATTGTCCCACTCGATTGATCCATCAGGGTTGGAGACAGCAACAACTGATCCTCGGGTTTGATTCGAGAAACGAATCTGCCTGCGATCGACCGCATTGGTGTTGATCATGCCTGCCCGGATCTCGACAATCTCAGGGGTGGTGATTCGATCACTGACATAGAAGTTATTCGCATGGTTTGGTCCCAACGCCGCGAGTGTCATTGCACCGATTACTGTGGTAAGCATCATATCGGTTCTCCATTCTTTGGTTGTTGTTTGGCCGATGGGGATGAGTCCCATGGCGCGTCTGCCCGGCATCACAGCCTTGCATGATTCAAGTGTGCACGAAAACCGCTGATACACCAGTTTGATGACCACTTGAACCTCTCAATCGCTCCGATTATGCGGATTGGATGCTGCGCTGCATGATGTCGGGGCGCCCGAGGCGATACTCTCGGACCTATGGTTCGTCTACTGGCTCATCTTCGCCAACCAGCGCACGATAGGCATCGAGGATCGAAGTGATATACATCCCCACCCGACGGTGTTTGGTGACATATTCCCGTGATGCAAGCCCTGCTTGGCGTGTTGCCTGCGTGTCGCCTAGAGCTTGGGCAATCTTGGAGGCCCACGAACTCCGCGACGGGCGATCCACAATCGAAATCCCCGACGATTCCTGGATCGGTGTGATGCACTCGTCGTTGCCCGCGATGATCGCCATCCCAATACCCATGGCATCAAGCAGCAGCGTCCGCTCTTCATGGAGTGTATCGGGATAAATCATCATATCACAACGCAGCAGCAAATCCCGCCGATCTTCGCTGCGATCAATGATTGTGAACCGGTCTTCGAGCTTTCGGTTCTGCACACGCTCCCACAGATCTGCCCGTTGAACCACTTCGAGATTGGCAAAGACCATGACCTGTGGGTGTGATTCGATCGCGTCGGCGATGCCCTCGAAAGCCACGACACACTGCTCCTTCTGACGCCCTGAACTCATCAACACAATCGAGCTATTTTTGTCAGGGCGAAATATGCTCGCTGACTCGGCAGGCACCTGTGCTCCCCATTGTGCCAGATGAACTCGTTGGCCAAGCCCTGCCCTAGAAAGTCCAGTTTCGAATGGACGCTCTGGGATAAGAAACAGCGCACGATCTGATGCATCAAGGTGAAGCGATTTGGCCGAATCAATCAATCCCGCCCGCCAGAGCTCAAAGACCATACCCGCATCAAGCACCCTTGCGAGCTCTCGTCCCATCGACCACGCTGATCCCCCAAAGACATGCACGATGTCAATTTCCCCTACGGGCAAATCGCTGTCTTTGGTCACCTGGCGGGCAACTTGGCTTGCGCGAATATGACGAGTCAACGCCAGTCCTCGGTCGGCATACCAGATAGGCTCGCAGAGCAGGTCGAATCCCTTTTCTTCGAGCCTCCGATCCTTAGGCAACACAACCTGTGCAATGGTTCCCTCGTCGGCCAGCCCAACAAGAACCCGCTCGACGAGTGCACGCTCGTGAAGCGCGAACCGGGCATCGACTAGGATCAGCACACGCATGGCACCCTCACATTTCACGGGCCGAGTCAGATTCAGTGAGACTCTTGATCGGCGATGCGGAAAGCCAACTCCGGTGGTGACGATTCATCGTCCTTGACCGCCTGTGTCCGCCAGACACCGACCCAGTGATCCTTGGCAACTTTGCGGAGCACATAATCCCCCGCAGGCTCGTCGCGTTTGCACAAATCTACTGGTGCATCATGCCAAGGCCACCATGGAGTGACCCCCTGATCGGCTTCTGGAAGCCTCTTGAACTCTTCAGGATTGTCAATAATCTCGGTGATTGTCGTCAACCGATCGAGCTTGGTGTGCACCGTTGGGATGCTCGCGAGAAGCCCGCGTGTATAGGGGTGCATCGGATGAGCATAAAGATCATACACATTGGCAAACTCCACCACACGCCCGGCATACATCACACACACGATGTCTGCATTCTCGGCCACCACGCCAAGATCGTGAGTAATAAGCATCACCGCCATATCGCGGGTTGATTTGAGATCTTTGAGCAGCTCGAGAATCTGCGCCTGGATCGTCACATCAAGGGCGGTCGTTGGCTCGTCCGCCAACAAAAGCCGTGGCTGACAAGCCAAAGCCATAGCAATCATCACACGCTGGCGCATCCCCCCTGAGAACTGGTGCGGGTAGGCCTTGATGCGTCCTTGAGGATCCGGAATTCCAACATCACTCATTGCTTGAACAGCAATCTGCATGGCCTCTTTGGCTGTCACATCCTGATGAAGTGTGATTGCTTCGATGATCTGATCACCAACGGTGTAAACCGGATTGAGCGAAGTCATGGGCTCTTGGAAGATCATTGCAATTTCATTACCTCGGATTTGTCGCATTTCCGATTCACCAAGCTCGATGAGGTTGACAATTTTTCCGTTTTCCATACAGTACCGAATTTCACCACGATCGAATCGGCCTGGCGGTCGAGGAACAAGTTGCATCGAACTCATTGCGGTTACAGACTTGCCACATCCTGACTCACCAACAACCGCAAGTGTCTGGCGGGGGTACACGGTCATGCGCACACCATCGACTGCTTGGATGCGTGGCCCTGAACCGTTATCAAATGATACAGCAAGATTGTTAACCTGCATGATCGGCTGCTCTGCGACCACAGGTTTCGTCAAAGATTGTCCTTGTTCGATCGTAGATTCAGTCATATTTACTCCTCACGCCCAAAAACTGTGAACCAAAACTCAAACGCGTGCTTTCTTGAGTTTTGGATCGATCGCATCACGGAGCGCCTCGCCGATCAGGTTGTATGCCATGGTGGTCAGGAAAATTGCTGCTCCCGGAAAAATTGCAAGCCACCAGAGAAAGTTCGATGTCTCTCCTGATGCATTTGAAAGCAAATTACCCCAACTCGCCTGCCCTGATGGGCCAAGCCCGAGATAAGAAAGAATCGCCTCGATCAAAATTGCTGCTGCAATAGCAAACGACGAATCCACAAGCACCGGCGTCACGCCGTTGGGCAACATGTGCTTGAAAAGGATCGACCACAGGGGCAACCCGACTGCTTTGGCTGCCTGTACATAATCCGTTTCACGAAGTTTCATAAACTCTGCTCGCACAAAGCGTGCAGCCCCAGTCCAAGTGAAACATCCAATAATTGCCATCATGAAGTAAATATTCCGAGGCAAAACACTCGCGGCAACGATCAACAGAAACAGTACTGGAATGGCCATAAAAATTTCAACAATGCGGTAGAGAATCATGTCGACCCACCCACCAAAATATCCCATCAACGCACCAATCGTTACACCAATGACCACCGCAATACCCGTTGAAACAAACCCAATCGAAATGGATAATCGACACGCGTGAAGCATCTGCGAAAGTACATCCTGCCCAAGCGTGTCTGTCCCTAAAATATGAACTGGACCTGGTTTACTGAGAATCGCATTTTTCAAATCAAAGAGCGATTCGATCTCGCCATTCTTCCACCGATCTTCTAGCTCTTGGACCACCTCGGCAATGGGGTAGGAAAGCAAGTCATCAATCGAGTGCATACCCCTTCTCAGATCACGAAATGTTTGCTCGGTGATCAAAAATTCTGCAAGCTGATCGTCGTTCAAAGTCGCCCGCAATCCGGCATTAATCCGCTCCTTGTCGGCCAGCTTGTCCCACATCGAGTCCAAAGGGGTAGACATTGGAGCCCGGTTGTACATCGCCGTTTCGGATTGATTTGGTGAAAAAGGCACGATGGTATACGCTGCTTCAACCTTTCTCGCCGACTGGTCTGCACGGTAAAAGAAGTTGCTCGCATTTGGAGACCACTTCCATCCTCCCAATATCGTCATGACAATGACAATTGCCCCCACATATTGAACCCGCCTTGTACTCTTGTAGATACCGACGGAAATCAGAACAAACGGCACCGAGGCAAGCAAGGCAATGAATGCTGAAGCAACCCATCGGAACCCAGCCCATTGTTCCCAATTCCGCATCCAATCCGATGCATCACGAGCACCAAAAATACTCGACAAAGAACTCACCAACACGACTCCAATTGCAAGCTGAATTCCACTGGCCGCAATGAGCCGAAGTTTCTCACCCAAATTGAGTTTCTTCATCGGAAGCAAAATCAAAATCGGCGCCCAAAGCCCCCAGACAATCAGTACCACATCGGCAAGAGTCAGCATACGAAGCATTGGCGAAGTCATTGATCCACGCGACCCGTCTTCATTCAGCGTCCACATCAAAATTGGATGCCCCGAGGCAACGACAGGCGAAAAGATAGCAAAGAATGCAACGATTGCAATCCAGACCAGCCCGAGCACTGCAGCAGGCCTTCGGATCACTTGGCTAAATGCGTCGGCCCAGAATCCTTTGGCGGGCTGATGTCCAATCCCTTGGGCAAGCTGAACACCGGTGACTGATTCGGGTTGTTTCGTTGTGCTACTCATTTGTACGAAATCCTCGGATCAGCAAGAGAATACAGAATATCAGCCAGCAGCAACGCCAGCAGATTGACCGCCGCGATCATCATGGTATTGGCCAACAACAACTCACGATCCTTGAGATTGATCGATTCGATCACAAGATTCCCCATTCCCGGGATTGTAAAGATTTTCTCAATCACAACCGACCCGGCAAGCATCGCCGGGAAGATCGAAACAAACATCGTAATCAGAGGCAACAAGCTATTGCGGAACACATGCTTGAACACAATATCCTTATATGCCACCCCTTTCGCTTTGGCAGTACGGACATAATCCATGTTGAAATTGTCAAGCATTGCCGCCCGGGTTTGCTTGGAGAGCACTGCAAATCCGCCGTAAACAAGACAAGTCACAGGCAACACCACATGCCAAAGTGTATCGAGAAGATATCCTCGCTGCCAAACCCCATCAACAGTTGAAGGCAGATAAGTAAACTCATCAGACGCTGAAGAATGTAACCCACTGGCAGGAAACACACCCAGCAGGTAGTCATTGTTTGCCATATATCCAATCATCAACACCCCAGCAAGGGGAATCGGGAACGACCACAGCGCGATGTATAATGAACCCGTGATCCGATCAAAGACACCTCCTGCCCGAACAGCCGCAAGCATCCCCGAGGGGATTGCAATGAAGTAGATAATCGGAATGGCAATCAGATTCAGCAGGATGGTTACCGGAATCGCTTCAGAAATTAGCTCCATCACTGGGCGAGACTTCGAAAACGACTTTCCCATGTCAGGCTTAGAGATGCTGATTCCAGGAAAAATTCCAAACCCAGCTTCAGGATAGGGCTTGGCATTGAATACTGCCATGAGTTTCTCGCGCTCATTGAGCGCATCCTGATAATATCCGATGAGATCATGGCCAAGCCGATTGATTTCGTCAATATATTCCGTTGCTTCGATCTGATCGCGTACCAAATCGAGCATCTCGTGCTTGATCTTCCCTTTTTTGTCCCGAGCCTTTTTGATCCCAAGATCATCAATTGCCTTGCCCAGTTCCGTATCGAGAAGCGCCCGCCCGCTGATAAGTCTTGAACGAGCCTTAGAATAAAGGTTTGCCTGTCGGCGATACGCCTTGGACTTGCTCTCAGGTGTATCATCCTCACTCCACTGATATGGCTCGGGAATTTGCGCAACAGGAAGCTCGTCGACATACCAATGCCATAACGGCGGAACCTTCACTGGCTTAGGGAGCTGAATAAACTCGCCCGTTGGATCAACCTGATCACGCTGCCCAAACTTGATCGGCGAAATGCGACCAAGCCAACGGACATACTGAACCGGAGCCGACGCATCAAGTCCGTACCGATCTTCCAGGTATGCTTCTTTGATCGCTCGACTTGTCTCTTCCATCTGCCCATCACCGGCCGACATCGCTGCACCAATTCCACCAGGACTCAGGGCAATAAGCATAAACACCAAGAAAGTAATCCCGAGCAATGTCGGAATCATCAACAATAATCGTCTAAGAATATAAACACCCATGGGTCCAAGCACTCCTTGTGCGTATCAAATCGGCTTATGGCGCGTAGTAGTACTCTCGCTGCTCTAGCCCCTTGGGATAAGTATGCACATTCTTGAAATCTTTATTGATAAATCGAAGCCAAGGGCCAACCCGTAAAAAGGTGTAAGGCTGCTCTTCATGAATCAACGAATGAAACTGATGAAACACTTTCATACGCTCATCAAAATCAAGTGTCAGCTTGATCTTGTCAATATACTGATCCTGCCCGGCATCCCATTGAATGAAGTTGTGTCCCTGGTTTTGAATTGAATCCGTATGCCAAATCTGTTTGGGATCGGATTCAGGAGACGAAGCCGCCCACCCCATCATGATCGCATCAAAATCACGGTTCTTCAAAATCTGATCATACAGTGACCAATCAACAATCCGAGGCTCACACCGGATTCCGACCGCTGCACACTGATCAACAAGATACTTCTGGATACGCTCGGTTGTTTGTGAACCCGCCACGCGAGTGAACTCGAAAGTAAACTCATCCCCTCGTTCATTTTCCAAGATGCCATCGTTGTCCGTATCTACCCAACCGGCCTCGGCGAGCAACGCTTTGGCACGCTCGAGATCATAAGGCCAAGGTTCGATGTCTGGATTTGCAGCGGGCGAAGGCGGGTTGTTAGGACCAACCGCAACACTACCAATGCCATTGAAAATATCGTCGATAATCAGCTGGCGATCGATAATCAAAGTCATCGCCTGACGAACACGCTTGTCATGAAATGGTGTCAGTTTGCCATTGCGAGGCCCACACTGCCACCCAATAAATCCGTACCCTGATCGCATATTCGCCCAGTTGAGTGAATAGGCAAAATCCTCCCACCCTTCCTCACGCGAAACCTTTGAGAACTGAGGAGAACTCGGCCCAATCATGCTTACATTCGAGTTGCGAAACTCCGTCAATCGCGCAATATCCTCAATAATCACCTTGAAGCGCATCGTATCAAGCGCAGGCTTGGGCCCCCAATACTGCTCGTTGCGTACGAGAATAACATCTTTTCCCGGCGCCCACTGATTATCTACATCGAGGTTGCTGAGCTTGAATGGGCCTGACCCCATCGACAAAGCGGTGCTTTGATTGATCTGGCTTGGGGTCAGTTGAATATAAAAATGCTTTGGAAGAATATAGATCCCCAACGCGGCTTGCAGGTTATACGCATCGGGCTGATTAAAAGTAAACTCGACAACCTTCTCCGAGATCACCTCAACCTTTTCAATTGAAGTCAAAATTGAACGAAGGGCTTCGGTTTCAAGCTCTGGGTTGTTGATGTAGTCATGAAAAGTCCACCGAACATCTTCAGCTGTCACTTCGACACCATCTGAAAAATTCACATTGTCCCGAATCTTGACACGCAACCAGTATCCTTCAGGATCATACTGCCATGCCTCAGCAAGTAAACCTCTCATCTTGAGTGTTACCGGGTCAAGATCGCCGAGCGATTCACAAATCTGATCATTGATCCTCCGTGCATAGGTATCCTCCGCCAGAACCGGTGTAAGTTTACTCAACTGGGCTCCAAATACTTCCGTAAACTCACCACCAATCCGGTACCCCTCCATGCCGTAGGGTGCAGAAGCAAAATCAATCCTGGGTTGCCATTGGATTGGAACCCCACCCGGACGCGCCCAACTCTCTGATGAGCGACTCCTTGTATCTGCGCTACCTTGAATACTTGGACGAGCAGAAGGATCAATGCGCAACTCGCCACTGGCAAGCATGCTTTCAAGATTCGAAAGCTGTGCCCCAACATCGTCGATCTTCGTGAGCACATCTTGTGTCACCGCTTGGTTTTCTTTAAAATTGCGATCAAGCTTGGCGACCTGCTGTTCAACTGTTCCAACCTTGTTGAGCAGTTCTTGCGTCTTTTCCCATCGCCGATCCCCCTCTTTGATATTGAGGAGTGTAAACACACCCACCAACACCACGAGCACCATGAGTACGAAATCTTTGAGACCAAACTTGTTCTGCATTTGCACCTGCCTCTATCTGGCATCCATCCATCTGATTCGACGAGCAACTCACCCATCGTTCCCCACTCATACGGGGGCTATACAATATCATCCTTCATCCGCGTTGTCGCTTGGGATCGAACGCTTCTCGCAGACCTTCTCCAACAAAGTTCATCGCCAAGAGCGTCACCCCCAAGAGCAAGCACGGAAAAAACAACAGCCACCAATGGCTCCTATAGGTATTCAACTCCCCAAGACCCTCGGCAGCAAGATTCCCCCAGCTCGGCAACGGCGGTTTGACCCCAATTCCCAAAAAACTCAAGAAACTTTCCTGCAAAATCGCCTGAGGTACCGCCAAGGTCGCATACACCACGATCGCCCCTACCAGGTTGGGAAGCAAATGCCGAACAAATATCCTCGTCGACGAACTCCCAATCGCCCGCGCTGCCTCGACAAACTGCTGATTCTTCAAACTCAACACCTGACCACGGATCACCCGCGCCATCGTCAGCCAACTCACCCCACCAATCGCCACCAAAAGCGTCAGCACATCGAGCATTGTCCGCGCCCCCGCGGAAAGCTCCCGTCGGGGATATTTTTGTACCGCCTGGGCCATCAACTCGTTATACAGCCTTTGATCTTCCCCCAAAATCACACGAGCATCGGCTCTGGAGATTGCCTCCCCAGTATCTTGCGACTGCATCTCAACCACCCGTTGCTGCATCCATTTCGCCTTGGCCTTGTTATGCGTCACCCACTCATCGACCATCGCATCACTTGCCACCGCCAAGAGCACCACCAGCAAAATATAAGGTAACCCATACAACACATCCACCGCACGCATCATTACCGCATCGATCTTGCCACCCATATACGCAGCGATCGCGCCGTAGAGCGTCCCGATGCTCACGCTGATCAACGCTGCAGCGATCCCGATCGTCAGCGATATCCCCCCTCCAGCAAGTAGTCGAACCCCAAGCGAACGCCCGAGCATATCCGATCCAAACCAGTATCTAGGCCAGTGCGGCTCAACCAGCTCGAGCATTGCCCCATCGCAGGCATCGAGCAACTCCTCCACCTCAACACCATTCTCCTTGGCAATCCGCTCAAGAACATCAGGATCAATCGCCCGGATCGATCGTTCAATATCCTGCTCGTCATACACCCACCAGCTCGGGGGCAACCGACCCGATTTGGGCGATCCTGCATCGTATCTGGGCACCCCGATCGCTTGCCCAGTTGAGTCCATCGCCGACCCAAGCGTCCAAGGCAACGACCCCAGACACACGATCAACATCACCACCAAGACCCCCATCCCGAGTATCCCGGCGAGGGATCGAGTCAGCGGGTTATCCCGAGATCGCTCGGGCGCACGGATCGCGCTGATTGATTCTGGTTCATCATTTTTTCGCTCCGGCATCGCCATAATAAATACACCTTATCCAATCCCGCAAGCACATGCAGACCGTCCAACTCGATTTCCGCTGACAAAGAAAAGTATGACAAAATAGCATCTGCCACATGAAAAACGACCTGTGCATTGCATAGACCTTTCGGCTGCACTCTGCGACCAGGCCAAGCCTGTCCGGCTCACCGACCTGATCATACCATCGAACCTTTGCCTCAAAAACATCCACACCGACCTGATTCACAATCGGCCTTGCATAAAAAGGCCATTTCCACGCATAGATCACCTTTCAAAATCAAAAATGGCTGGCGCATACCAAAATATCCACCTCGCTCACCCCTTAGCACAACGAAATATTCAAACGCAATCGTTGTATTGGAAGGACACACGCATATGCCATTGGCATGGGGCATTGCTCAAAGGGATTGGCGCACTGCTCGAAACTGCAGGTTGAGAACAATACAATAAACAGTGCTCAAACCGCACACGAGCGAATCCGCCTGGCTGCATCTTGAATGGCCCCGTCGTCGAGATCAAGGTGGGTAACAAATCGGAGGGTCGTTGGGCTCTCGGCATAACAGAGCACGCCGGCAGATTCGAGTGTGCGTTCCCAGGCAAAGGCATCACCTCCAGCGTCGATTGCATGATCGGCAAGCTTGGCATAGACCAGATTCGTCTCGACATCGGCTGGATCAAAGTCAAAAATTGAACATGCCGCGAGATCGTTGGCGAGCGTTTTGGCCCGGGCATGATCGTCAGCGAGCCGATCGAAGTGATACTCGAGGGCGTGCAAACCCGCAGCTGCCAAGATACCGGCCTGACGCATCCCTCCGCCGAGCATTTTTCGTTTATGGCGGGCACATTCGATCGTCTCTTGATCGCCGATGAGCATCGACCCAACCGGGCAACCGAGTCCTTTACTCAAGCACGCGGAGATGGTATCGGTGTCGGCGGCGAGTGTGGAAAGCTCAACATCCAATGCGCAAGCAGCGTTCCATATCCGGGCCCCATCGGTATGAACGCGCAGCCCGGATGCTTTGGCCAATCGACATGTTTCTTCAAGCGTCTCCATCGGCCAAACGACCCCGCCGCCACGGTTGTGGGTGTTTTCAATGGTGAGGAGCTTGGGGGTCGGGAAATGGATATCCGCTGAGCGGATGGCCGATCGAAGCGCATCGGCCGACATGATCCCCCGCTTGGGCGCATCGGAATCATCGACAAACTTGACGCTGCATCCGGCCACCGACGCATACCCGCCAGCTTCGTAATAATAAATATGCCCCTCATGATGCATCAGAATTTCATCGCCCGGTGTGGTCTGCGCCAGAATCGCCAACAAATTCGCCATCGTCCCCGAAGGCACAAAAATTGCCGCCTCCTTTGCAAACAATTCGGCAACCCGCTTTTCGAGCGCAATCACCGTTGGGTCGGTGCGCATCACATCGTCACCGACATCGGCCCGGCCCATCGCTTGGCGCATGGCATCGGTTGGCTTGGTAACAGTATCGGATCGTAGGTCGATAGGCTGATTCACTTGATACTCCTCGGCTCCATGCCCCTAGCGACGGAAATCCGATGGTATCTTATCCCTTGAAAACCAGAGCACTCACGCCTTGACAATCCGAGCCTTCACTGGGGTTATGCCATTCATCGCGTTGCGTGTGTCGATGATGAGCTTGGCGTGTTGGCCAATCATGTGCCAGTCGATCACCTGATGATCCGTCACAATCATCACGCAATCTGCTGCTTGGAGTGTTTTGGGATCAAGCTCAACGGAGTGCATATCGAATGAATAGTTCCGCATGTTGGGGAATTTGTCAACATGTGGATCGTGATAGCTCACAACTGCTCCGCGATGGGCAAGCAGTTCGATAATCTCCGCTGCTGGTGTCTCGCGGGTGTCATCAATATTAGGTTTATACGCCAATCCAACCACAAGCACCTTTGAGCCTTTGACCGATTTACAATCGTCGTTGAGCGCCTCAGCTGTCTTCTCGATCACATACTCAGGCATCCCGCGGTTAATCTCGCCAGCGAGTTCAATAAACCGCGTCACGCACCCATGCTCGCGTGCTTTCCATGTCAGGTAGAATGGGTCGATCGGGATGCAGTGTCCGCCAAGCCCAGGACCAGGATAGAACGGCATAAATCCGAATGGTTTAGTCGAAGCTGCCTGGATCACTTCCCAGACATCAATGTCCATCGCATCAAATACGGTCTTGAGTTCATTGACGAGTGCAATGTTAACCGCACGGAAGACATTTTCGACAATTTTGGCAGCCTCGGCAACCTCTGCCGACGACACCGGCACGACTTCGGTGACACCGTGTGCATACGCAGCGCAAGCAAGTTCAGTCGAAACCGGATCAACGCCACCGACGAGTTTGGGGATGGTTGTGGTTGTGTGTGATTTCCGTCCTGGATCTTCGCGCTCGGGCGAGAAGGCAACGAAGACATCCTCACCAACCGTAAATGAACCACGATTATGTTCGCTGGCTGCTTTGAGCATCGCGGGCACGAAGTCACCTGTAGTTGTTCCTGGATAGGTCGTTGATTCAAGCACCACCAATTGCCCCGGGCGAAGCTTGGCCCCGATCGCCTGCGCGGTCTGGATTACATAACTCAAATCCGGTTCAAGATGCGTCCCGACAGGTGTCGGCACACAGACCAGAATCACATCGGGTTCATCGAGCCGATCGAAGTCGGTGGTGGCTTCAAACCGATCGGATTTGCTCAGTCGCCCGGTCATCTCCGCGCCCAGATGCTTGAGGTAATTTTCTCCTTTGGCAAGGTGCTCGATCTTTGATGGGTCAACATCAAACCCGAGCACCTCAAGCCCACCAATATGAAGCGCATCCGCAAGCGGAAGCCCAACATAGCCAAGCCCAACGATTCCTACAATTGCGGTCTTTGATTGAATTTTGTTCTTGAGCTCTTGAGCGTGGTCAGTCATAGTATGTGTCATTGCCTGTTCCAATGGGTGATGTTCGTCTGTGTCCGATATCCTACTCAGCATACAGCATGTAGGCTTGGTATCGCCTCTATTGATCGGTCTGATGGATATACGACACCAGTGCTTGAATGAGTTCGGGCGATGCACTGGAGGAAATTACTCCCCCAGCCGTTAGATTCGACACATGATCGAGCATTTCAGGCAACTCGTGTTCATCCATTGCCACTGCGAGTCGCCCCATTTCAAAAAACCGCTGAGCTGTCGCCACCTGATGATCATTGCGAGTTTCATGAAGTGCCGCCCGCCGAGGCATGACTAGAATTGGTGTACCGAGTTCAAATGCAGTCAGAATCGTACCCATCCCGGCATGGGCCACAACGACATCGGCATCAGCAATCCGTTGAGAAAACTCACTAGGATCAATCGTTGCTGACCATTGAATACGCTTGGGCACATATTTCGCTGCGCCGATCTGCGCAAAAACATCGTCGCGATTATGAGCAGCTGCCCACTGATCCACCGCCCGCACCATCCGGTCGAATGGCATCTGATGTCCCACCGTCACGAAGATCACAGTACCGCCCCCTTGTACTCTGGACCACCCACTTTGGCGAGATGGGGCCATTGCGTCAACCAAAGCCCAGCATGCGGACCGATCTTTTGACCAGACATAGACATTTCTTCAATATTAGCAATCGAATCAATCCAGATTGTTCGTGCGCCAAGCAACTTGCCTAACCGCAATGCAAAGAATCCTGAAGCTGCCCCAGTCGAGACCACAACATCTGGGCGAACCCAAATCATAATCCATGCAATTTGGAATAGCATGAGCAATAATTTAAACTTGTTCCAACGAGTCGCATCGAGTACAACTCGAAACTTTGCATTGCCAACCTGATCCCGATAGCTACGCTCTACCGTCACATAAGTCACATCGCATCCATCAAACGCAGGTGCTAAGCGGCGAAGCTGAACCCAGTGCCCGCCACCAGATGCGACTGCGAGGATTTTTTTCGAACGACTTGATCTGTCAACGCTCACACGGCCTCCCCATGTTGATCGCTTGCACGAATCCGATCATGACACGCACTCGTTGCTATGTTTTTCCCTTTAATGAGCACGGCCCATTCATACCTACGAAGATGCTTGAGATACACAGGGTCATTATACCGTTCTATCCCGGCAAACATCGCGTAAAAGTATCCATAGACCATCGCACACGCACCAATGATGTATGGTTTATCAAACGCACGATAGACCGCCGTTGCCAGCAAGTACCAAGGCGATGAACCCAACCGCCACTTACCCTGTCCACCTCTCACACGCCCAGACAAAACACCCTTGTCACTTGATCCCATTTGTCGAAGGTGTTCAACTTTGAGTTCATCATCCATTATTGAACGAGCCACCCACCCTTTGAGACGACACATGTGCCCATCAATACCGTCCCACCCAACCATACGGACAAATCCTCCAATTTCTTCGAAACATGACCGTCGGTAAAACTTGGTTGGACCGGCCGCATGGTCATCACCTCTACGTTCGTGATGTAAAACACCGGTGTCATCTCGCAAAAACATCTTGCCCGACACTCCGCCTAGCCGCTTGTCTTTTTCCATTTCCTCCATCAAACGCTCAAAGTACCTTGGAGGCAACTTCAAATCTGCATCCATTTTACAAATATAAACAAACTGTGAAACATCGACCGATTCGTATCCCGCATAAAACGCCTGAATCACACCAGGCCCGACCGCTCGCTCCCCACGATCAGCTCGTTTGACCACTTTGATAAACGGATACTCTTCGCAGGCCGCTTTGAGGATTTCAGGCGTGCGATCAGTCGAACCGTCATCGACGATTACCCAACACGCGGGCAGAACCGTCTGCGCACCGATTGAATCGATCGTAATCTGGAGATAATCTTCCTCATTTCGACATGGTGTGATCAGCAGGTACCGTCGGCGGGATTCACTCATATCAACCCTCTTGTTTCCAAAGTTTCCTTGATCCGTTCAGCGTTGAGCTTCAGATCAAACTCGTCTTCGATCCGCTTCCTCGCAGCCAATCCTAATTCATCGATCCGTGCCCGATTATTCGCCAACTCGATCAACACCTTCTCCAATGCTTCTTGATCCCCAGGCGGAATCATGATCCCTGATATCCCATCCTCGATCAATTCACGAATCGTTTCAAGATCACCCGCAATCACACATCGTCCGCGAGCCATGGCCTCCATTAACACCACCGGAATACCATCTCGATCTCCTGAACTCGCAACCCGGCACGGAAGCGCAAAAACATCGGCCCGACTCATCAAATCCATCACCTGATCGTTATCCGTCTCGCCAAGCATGACCACCTCAGCACTCGGAGGCAACTCAGCAATCAATTCTTTGAGCTTTTTCTCTTCGGGACCGCCACCAGCAATCGTCACTCGCACCGCCGCCCCACCCTTTTGGGCAATCTCCCCTGCTGCCCTGATGAGCACATCAAACCCCTTTTTCTCAACAAGTCGGCCAACGCTGAGCACTTCGAGCCTCTCGCCCGACGGTGCGGGTATTGCTTCGTATTTACTGGTGTCTACGCCACAACGCACGATCGGATATTCCGTGTCGGATCTGGGCACAATTGATCGAAAAAAATCTCGATGCCAATAACTGATACAGTTGGCATAACTCGCCCGCTCGAGCTTCTCTTTGAGCAGCGTGCGATTGGGAAAAATATCATTGGCATGGCCCGTAAAACTAAACGATATCCCAAGTTGTCTCGCAGCATACATTGCAATCGTGGTCGGAACATGGGCCATGTGGGCATGAATATGCGTGATCCGTTTCTTGCGAATCCTGTGTGCCAAGGCGATTCCTGCAATCCCCTGCCAAAGTACCTTCAGCCGGCGCGACATTATAACATCTGTCGAAAAAAAGGCATCGAGTGCACACCGGAAAATTGTTCCGACGGTTCGAAACGGGTGGGTCAAGAACTCAGCGAGCATATCACGCACAATCAGACCTGCCCCCGACGAATAAATCTCTACCGTCGATTCTGCCATCTCTTCGAGCCGACCATCATCAAGCCCGCGCACCGGCCGATGAACCGACGCCGTCTGAACATCAAGACCCAGTGTGCGAAGTGCGAAAATCTCACGATACACAAAGGTCTCCGAACGAACTGGCACAGTCCCTGACATATACAAAATTACTTCGTTACCCATTGCCCCCTCCATCTTGGGTATCAGCAGCGCCTTTGTATTCAATCAGCGTCGCCTGCTTCCCCGTCACCTTGCGATACCAGTAGAGCAACACTCCGCTTGCCTGGGCATACTTGGCGAGCATAATAAAAATCGCCAACAAGGTCGCGTGTTGCTTCGAGCGTCCGATCTTAATCTGCCCAGTTCGAATCCGCCAGATTTGTGCGCACATCATCAAAAGATATACCGCAATCGACAATCCAGAGGTCCACCATGATAGTCCGATCGCCAGAATCGGCAAAATCAAACCCCAAACAATCGCCGAGCGAGTTTGCCTGACACAATGCCGCTCTGGAGGCTTACCGTGCATATCGGCACCCTGTGCATACGCATGACCAGCCCGTTTGGCTCGCTGCCAATACTGCGAGAACCGGGTCATCGACGCATCGTGCAGCGTCATCTCATGATCCAACCGATGCACCGTGTACCCCTTGCCCCGAATCCTCACACACAATTCAGGTTCTTCGCCCGCGATTACCGACGGGTTGTACCCACCAACTTCATTGAATGCTTTGAGCAAGAACAGCGCATCACCGCCACAAGATCTGGCCTGCCCGATCGGGGTATCCCATTCGAGATCACACATCAGATTATATCGTGATGCTCCGGGATTGCGTTCGCGTCTTCGTCCACAGACCACTGCTGCATCTTCGTTCGCCCGCATAAAGTCATAGGCAATCTGAATCCAGCCATCCTGAAACTCGCAATCCCCATCGAGCACATGGACATATTCGATCGTCGTCCAACGCTCGATTAACCGTGCGATTCCCTCGTTGCGCGCACGCGCCGCCGTGAACGGGATGGAGGTGTCAAGATTCACCACCTCGACTCCAATTGATTCGGCAAACGCCACCGAATCATCGGTCGATCCCGAATCGACATACACCACCTGGTCGGTCTGCGCCTTGGCCGAGTGCAAGCATCGCCTGAGCCGATCTCCCTCGTTTCGACCAATCGCCACAACACCGACAGCCGTCCGCAGGTCATTGTGCTCACCCATGATTCACCCCCACCTTCAACCATTCGGGTGCATCACCAACAACCACCTGCTTCTTAAATTTCTGGCAACTCAGATCCATCCCCAGATGCTTTCCAAGAAGAGCAAGATCAGGGTCGAGTTGTTCGTACAAATACGCAAGCGAATCATCGGAAAGCTTGGGCCGTTCATTCATCGACCATCGGGATCGAATTTTACTCCGAATCGACTCGGGGATCAGTGTCCTCCTGGCCATCTGAATCAACCGAACATCGAGCACCGCATTGAGCGCCGGGCTTCGGCGTTGACGCTGCGACGACACATTCTTTGCCTCGTCATCATGCCATCGAACCTTGCTGGCATACCCGATATGCCGAGCAATTCGCTCGAGTTCCGCTTGAGGATCACACATCACCCGTTCAAAGAATACCGGCAAAATCGCATCAAATCCAAACAACTCAATGTATGGCTCGATCTGCATCGCATACCTTGAATACTCCACCAGCATCGGATACTCACGAATCGCCCGATCAATGCTGCAATCCGCCTCAATCACATGCACCGACCATTCATGGATATACTGCGACACAATCCGATCAATCGGGTCACGCATCACATAGATCAACTTCGCATCGGGTACCCAATCGTGCACCCGCTTGGCGCACAAAGGATAAGTCGGCAACTTGGTGTAGTGTGTCGAGGATTCGCCCTTGAGATCGGCGCTGGGCATCGACGCAAAGAGCGATTCGTACCACGAAATCCCCATCCGCCAGTGCGCATCATCCGAAAAAAAGTTGGGCTCCTTGGGCTCGGACATCGAAACTCCAAGCTGGTGCGAAAGCTGATCATGAATCGTGCTCGTGGCACACTTCATCGCACCAATAATTATGAAGTCCGGCCGAACTTCGAGTGTTGAGTGCTGGCGCTTATCCATCATCCCCTCCACCCAAGCTGTTCCCGATCGGCACCCTGTGCTTTGGTGATGTCCAGATATCAATATACTCATGGGCAACCGCCCCAGTCCGTCCTCGCAATGCCCCAATCGTCCACCCGGTCATCCAGAGCAAATTCGCAAGGATGTGCCCCAACACCCCATAGAAGCTGCGAAGGTAGTGCGAACGGGCTGCGTAGTAATACGCCGGTCGGCGTTTGCGCTGACGGGTTTGTTCCTTGACCGGTGACGATCCACCCCGCAAATGCACGACACGGGCATCGGGCTGATACCCAATCACAAACCCCGCCTTGGTCGCCCTTCGGCACAGTGCCACATCCTCAAAGTACATAAAATAACCTTCATCAAGCAGCCCAACTGCTTCAAAAACCTCCCGCCGGATCGCAACGCATGCGAAGCTGATCCAATCAATCCCGATGGTAAACGCATGGAGTTCACGGGCAACAACATGCTTAGGAAATACTCGTTCGATGATCCCCAAACGAGAGGCATAGATCATCTCCGTGATCGGCGTACCGTATCGAAATGTTGATATCTGATGCGTCCCATCTGGCCATTCAAGCTGAGGCCCAATCATCCCGATCTCGGGATGCTCATCAAGTGTCCGCATCAAAGTTTCAATCGCACCATCGCGCACAATTGTATCAGAGTTGAGCAACAGGCACACCTTGGCATTGGATGCCTTGATCCCGACATTGTTCCCCGCTGCAAACCCGCCATTGACCGGCGAGCGTACCACCCGTGCCCAGCTCCCCCACCCGGCGGATTCGATCGCTTTTTCGATCTCAATAACCGAGTCATCACCCGAACAATTGTCCACAACGATGACCTCCTGTGTTTGAGGATCAATCTGCCCATTGAGCGAGTGCAGACAATCGACCACAAACCCGGGGGTCTTGTAGTTGAGCACAATGATCGCAAGTTGGCGCATCTGCTGAATCGAGTTCTTTGCTCCCTCTTTCATCGCCGATGTTCCTGGTTGATTTTCTTCATTTGCGAGTGATTTCGGTATGTCTACCAGCCCCTACGATCCGCCCAGGTCTTTCTCATAGAGATTCGCCAATTTCTTGCCAGAATCCAGCAGTATATCGTCCATTCCCACCTTCTTCATGATCGGTACGCATGTTTCGATGTGCCTTTGGACGATCAAACCAAAGATACCTGACCTGAACCCCTCTTGCGACGCTCAAATCCTATACGATTCTTGCAAGACCTTGTTTCATATCGCCGATATACCTCCAAGATCACGAGGAACGCCGCATATGGCACACGATCACGCACCCAACCATCGAGCACGCAAGAACTTTTCGCCCACCCAAGCGCCAGCGATTCACCCTCTGACCCCATGCCCCCGGCACCTGGACATTCCCCATGCAAGGTAATCAATTTGTTCTCGCGGTGCTGTTTCTTTTCTTGCTCTTTGGCCCGCTGATTATGATCATCTTCCGGGGCGTCAAAGGCGTCATGGCAACCATTGTCGTCGGCTGGCTCTTCCTCCCACCAGTGCGCGGGATCAATCTCCCCGGACTTCCAATGTTCACGAAGGAATATTCTGTTGCCTACGCTCTCCTCTTGGGCCTGCTGATTTCAAACTCCGCCGGGTTGATGAAGTTCAGACCAAAGCTCATTGACCTTCCAATCCTCATCTACATCCTTGCCCCACTCCCTACCTCGATCACCAATGGGCTCGGGGTTTACGATGGAATATCGGGAACTTATGCCAATACCTTCCTCTTTGGTGTCCCGTATCTCCTTGGCCGAGTCTATATCCGAAATCCCAACGATGTTAAAGCTGTCGCAATTTGGTTCGTTTTCGCTGGTTTATTCGCGGTGCCCATGGCCCTGTGGGAATCACGAATGAGCCCACAGCTCAATAATCAAATCTACGGATATCGGGCATCCCCATTTCACATGACCGCACGCTTGGGTGGCTATCGACCGATGCTCTTCATGAGACACGGGCTCGAAGTTGGACTCTGGTTTGCCACATCAGGAGCCGTCGCAATGTGGCTTTGGATCACGGCATCCAAACAAATTAAAATTTTCAACCTGCCAATTTCTTTCTTCACTGCAATTATACTGGTCACCAACATCCTCTCTCGATCTTTAGGCGCCATCATCCTCCTCGCAGGTACCACCGCAACAGGAATTTTTGTCCGCACAACTGGACTCCGTATTGCACTGGTTGCCTTGATACTTGCACCATCGATCTACCTCGGCGTCCGGATCTCAAATGTCTGGTCCCCAGACCTCATCTTTGAAGCCATCGAATCATATGACCCAGATCGAGCAAGATCGCTTCAGGCCCGGGTCGCTCAAGAAGTCAGCTTCTCCCAGCACGCACTAAAAAAACCAATCTTTGGTTGGGGTGGGTATGGCCGAAACCGACCCGTTGATGCAGAAGACGGAAGTGCCAGAGCCGTTGATGGCCTGACCACCATCATTTTCGGGGTCTACGGCTTTGTGGGTCTCATCTCATTCCTCGCCATGTCCGCACTTCCAAGCTTGCTCATGATCTATAGAATCAAAGGACGCGCGATCACCTCTGCACTTTGGGCACCAGCCGTTGGAATCATGCTCGGAATATGTATTTTCTCGATTGACATGATGCTCAACGCATTTTATACCCCTCTGCATATCATTGGGATTGGCGTGATCGCATCCGTCGCAATTCAGGCCAAACAATGGCAACACACCATACGGATCCATCAAAGGCAATCCCAAGTTGCGATGCCCCCATCACCGCCTTCCCGCCCATAGAATCAGCACACCCAATCTAAACAACAAGGTACACCGCATGAATATACATCAACCCCAATACCTAAACATCCCATTGGAAGAAGCCCATGAGGTCGCCAAGGCCCAAAATGTACCCGTGTTCGTGCCGACTTCGCATTACACCGACGACCGAGGATGGTCGCTGATGAATCAGCTTCAAGGCGTGATGGGCCCGCAAGGACAAGTCAACTTCTCTGTGCAATACCCCGGCGTCATCAAAGCCTGGCATCGCCACCAACTTCAGACTGATTTTTGGATGGGGCTCATCGGGCATCTCAAGGTTGGAATCTACGATCAAGAGACGAACCAAGCATGGTCGATCGTCATTGGTGAAAAACGACCCGGAACCGTGGTCATCCCTCCACCGCTCTGGCATGGAGCTGCCACCGTTGGCCCAACCCAAGCCGGACTGCTCTACTATGTCACCCATCACTACAACCCCCAAGCACCCGACGAAGAACGCGTCTCACCAGACGCCTTCCCGGGGTTTCCATGGGAAGTTGAACACAAATAATGGCTCGAGCAACCCAATCCATTTCTGAATTGCGCCCACCACCAAAGCGTGTGCTTGTGCTCGGCTCCACTGGCATGGTCGGAAGATCATGGATAGAGCACCTCAACACACTTCAAATCGAATGCTGCGGCATCGCTCGCCCCAAGTTTGATCTGATGAATCCGCAATCCATCGAACACTGTCTCGATGCTCAATACGACCTCGTGGTCAACGCTGCTGCGTGGACAGATGTCGACGGTGCCGAATCCGACGAAAAAAACGCAACACGGGCCAACGCCCACGCCGTTGCAGAAATCGCCCAGCAGTGCGACCAGCATGGCGCGACCCTGATCACCTATTCCACCGACTATGTGTTCTCAGGTGATGCCAACACACCCTACCCCGTTGACGCGCCAATTAACCCAATCAACGCCTATGGGCGATCCAAAGCCCTCGGCGAATCACTCCTCGCACAATCAGATGCTTCACATATCCTCATCCGCACAAGCTGGGTATACGCCCCGTGGGGATCAAACTTTGTGCGCACCATCAGAAATCTTGCCCAATCTCGCACCGAGCTCCGCGTCGTCAACGATCAGCGTGGGCGACCAACAAGTGCCCAGCACCTTGCCCAGTCTTCATTGGCCCTCTATCTCAACGGCGCCCAAGGCCTCTGGCACCTCACCGACAATGACGAATGCACCTGGTTCGATTTTGCCCGCGCAATCGTCAAGTACGCCGACCTCGAATGCAAAATCCTCCCATGCAACTCAGACACCTACCCCCGCCCCGCACCCCGTCCGAGCTACTCAACACTCGACATTGTCGATTCCACCAATCTGCTGGGGTCGCTCGGATCTTGGACTTTGCACCTTCACCAGGTACTCGATGCGATCTCTACCCAACAAACACGAGACTTCTGAGTCAGCATAAATAAGCCTGCTCTACTGCCGCTCGCACATCGGTCTTCATGTGGTGCGCAAGAAAAACGGAAGAGGCACTACCTCTCCCGTAAAAGTTTAAAACGGTCGCTTACAAACAGTCGAGCTTCTTATCGGCGACGAAGCCGTGAGAAACCACCAAGCCCGCCGAGTGTCAAAAGACCTGCGAATGCAGCTGGTGGAAGTGGCACAACATAGAGCTGGTCTTGAGAATCAGCATTGGCCATCACACGAAGACCTGCGACATTCTGACCCATGCCATTGAGCTCCATGAAGTCAATTCGGTCTTGAATATCCTGCATGTATCCGGCAACGAACCCATAGTTTGCCGTAACCACAGCATCATCAAAGACCATTGTCCAGATCATCCCCTGAATCGCAGCAAGCTGACCGTTGGACACGGCACCAGATGCAGAAAGATCGTTGTTGATCCATCCCAAATCAATCGCTGCAGCAACAACGGCTTTGACTTCAATCTGATCAAGAATGTCGTATCCATCGCCACCAAGACCTGGCGCAGGATTTGGAGCATCCGCGATTTCGATCACATCGTAGGTGCGTGTTCCACCAGCAATGCTTTGGAGCTCAATACAGAACCCGTTGAAAGAACCATCAGCATACTGTCCAGCACCGCGATCACCGGGGCCATCATAGGTGTATGCAAGACTCCCAGCACCATAGGTACCGATCAGATCACCTGTTGAATGCGCCACACCATCATAGGTGCCCGCAGAAGCCCAAGTGACATCAAATGCCCCACCAACGAGTCGGCTCTGGCTTCCATCGTAGTACGCATCAAACTGCGCAAAAGCCAACCCGGACGATGCAGCAACAACCGCTGCAACAACTACTGTACACTTCTTCATTTTTACTTCCCTCAATCCTTTTTGATACTGTCGCTTTACCGAAACAAAAGCGCTCACTCTGTGAAATGGATTTTCTTTTCCAAATTCTATTTCCAAAACCGTTCTGCTGCATAAACCGGCAGCGACCAGCCCCAACAAGTCGCCAAGTCGCCACGCCCTCTACAACGCACGACAACGCCCGTACTATAGCACAGCTTTTTTACCCACCACAGGATAAAACCCCAAGAGAAAGAAAAATCTTGTATTTTTCACCCCGTTACCGTATTTTGGTTCAAAACCTGCTTCAGATCTATGGTTATTGGATGCATATCTCATCCGTTTTGACCATGATTCGGAGTCTCTGCCCCCGTCACCTCATCGAAAACAGCCCATTTTGGCCATTGTCTGTCTACGCCCTATGCCATACCACCAACCGTGATCCTGGCCTTACACACGCACGCCCCTTCCACTAACGGTGAAGGCTGGCAATATAACCTCTCTCACAAATATACCATCCCACATTATGGTCTCATTATGGGACCAAAACAGAAGTCCACTGCTCATCGCCTTGATTTTTGAGCCGATCGATCAGGTCATCATCAATTGGAGTTGACGCTGCATTCATGAGCTCTACGACCCGCCCGAACGAATCCGCCGCATCATCGGCTCGTGACGAACCAAGCTGGTAGTGAACAATGGCAAGCCCGGCCCAGCCCTCGAGTCTATCGCCGTCCTGGCCCACTGCCTGACGAAATGATGATTCTGCCTCATCTAATCGGTCCAATGCCAACGCAACCCACCCTCGAGTCCCCCAGAATGCGGGATCCTCAAACATACCAGTCGCTCGCACGCTCAGTTCAAACGCCTCCTCGAGCTTCTGAGTATCTTTCGTCTGGCGCTCGATAAGCATCGCGAGATTATTGAGAACCGTGCCAAGAAAACGACCGGGGGGCAGATCCCGAACAAGAAGTTCACGATACTTGGATTCGGCAGCCGGGAGATCATTCGCGAGCATCTCAAACATCGCAGACTGAGCAAGGAACGCAGGATTCGCAGGCTCAACCTGATCCGCCCGCTCCATTATTCCCGCTGCCTTTTTGAGTAAATCCTGTTCCTGGGTTTGATCCTCAGTCATCTGCGAAAGTTCAAAGTACAAACGTCCGAGGGTCCCCATATACAACGGGTTCTCAGGCTCAGAGTCCACAATTGGTTCGAATAACTCAATCGCCACCTGTGCATACTCAGCAAGCGGATCATCAAAACGCTCAATGATCCCCAGCCAAGCATTGGCAATGGCCGGTATGTCCTCGGGCGTTGCATACGAAGTTAAGCGTTCGATCCAACGGGCAGCCTCCTCATGCGTAGGCACTGACCCCATCGCAAGATTCAACCAAACCCGCTTTGCCAAAGGATTCTTTCCTTCGAGCAATGGTGCAAGTCGATCGGCAGTGACCTGTGGGTCTTCGCCTTGCATAAGCTGAGCATGCGAATAGACATGGAGAATCGATGCATTCAACTCCTTATTTGGCTTCTCGATCGCCCCGAGCACATAAGGCCTGATCGTACTCGCTGCCTCCTCATAATTTTTGAGACGAATCATCGCTTGCGCAGTAATCAAATCAGGCTCCAGAGGCGACCCAGACACATTGGCACGCCAAAGCCGAGCGATGCGCAACGCATCATTCGGTTTCGAAGCTCTTAGATACGCATGGCCCGCGATCCCCATAATCAACGAATCGCCAGGCATCTTCCGAGCAGCTCGATCAGCATACTCTGCGACCAAGACAGGATTGAGCCCGGTATTGTCGAGTTCACTCAGCGCAAACCGTTGGACTGGTGGAAAATCAGGGAACCGATCGAGCATTGAAATCAGCATGGAAATCTGCTCGTCGGCCGTCGCATTCCCCTTCCCAGCCATGTACGCATCAACTCGATCAACCGCCTCGCGAACAAAGTCGTTGGGTTCGATGGCACCGGTCTCAAACAACACTGAAGCAGACTCAAGCTCCCCTTGGGCCAACACAGACAACGCACGCAGCCCCTTACTCTCAGGCAACTGAGCAAGAGCCAAACCAACTGCCTCTTGGGCTTCATCAAACCGTTGTGCACGGACAAGGCGCTGGATGAGCAGCGTCCACGCCTCCTCGTTGGTCGGATCAAACGCAATCGCCTCTTTGAGTGCTGTTTCAAATGCCTCCCCTGAAATAAACGCCCCGACGTACTTGGCATAGACCATTTTTGCTTCAATCGAGTCGAGCCCATAGCGCTCACCACTCTGGGCAAGTAGATCCCCTTCGGGTCTGTATCCATTCCGGGCGTGCAGCGATGCCAAATCAAGAAGCTGATCCGCATCCATCTTGGGCTCATCTCGAAGATCCTTCAACAACGCCAAAACAAGCCTGCGCTCATTTTGTGCACTATAAACATTAATCAATGAAAGCCCCGCATCAACCTTCTCCCTGACTGAGTCCGAATGCTGATAGATTCGGCTATAAATTTCAGCAGCATAATCAAGTTCATTGATATTCTCAAAACGACGCGCCACATGAGGAAGCGCATCAAAATCATTCGGAAATCTTGAATCAAACTCGATCAGGTACTGTCTTGCCTCGTCCTCATCATCGTATTCAAAGCTCAAATCAATTGCTTCAAGCAAATACTGCTGGGCAACCCGCCCCTTGAGCTGGCGTGAAATCGTCACATACTGCTCAACTGCCCCCTTGATGTCAGGCTCAAAGAGATCCTCAGGATTACTCAAAGTTGGCGACGGTTTCATCGCCAGTAAGCGTCCAAGCATATTGCGCGCTTTGATATTCTCAGGCTCGCTGGCCACGACCGATCGAACAATCTCGATCGCCTGATCTCGCATTGATTTCACCGGAGGGTGCCCTTGGCCCCCCGTGCTCATAATCGCCCAAGCCCGGGCAAGACGCAAACGCGACGGAAGCGTCTGACCACTTGTCGATGTCTTGTCAACAATCTCATTGATAAGCTCATTGACAAGTTCCAAATTTCTTCCAATTGCATTCGACTCGACAATTTGATACAACAAATCAATGCCATCAGGATACGCTCTACGCAAATCCAACCACGCTTGTGGTGCCCGAGGCTCCTCCGTCTCGGAAGTTTCAACCGCATCAAGATACCGGGCACGCGCCAATGCCCATACATACGACTTCTCCTCGTCCGCCAACTGCGCACCTTCTTCGACAATTGCAAGCCCAGCTTCAATTTCCTGGGTTTTTGCAAAAATATTGAGCGCATGCCTTAGCGCACGATCAGGCGAAGAAAGCACCAACGCGTCGGTGTTGATGTCCACCGATTGGGCAACTCCAAGTCGATAACGCTGGTCCACCTCGAGAAGGTCAAGCAACACTTGCTCGTCAGGCGAAGACGAGAGCGCGCTGGTAAGCACCGCCCGGGCATCGTCGTCTTGACCAATTGACGCATAGAGTGTCGCAATCTGAGGCGAAATCACCGCCTGCTGCTCTGCGGACAGCGCCGATCGAACTTCTTCAAAACGAAGCAGGATACTCTGGGTTGCCGAGCGATCAAGCTCGTTATTTCTTGCAAGCGACGCATATGAACGCAACCAGATCATCGTGGAAACCGGGTTCTCAGGCGCAATTTCAACGAGTCGGTTCACTTCATCGAGTACCTCGGACAGGCGCCCTGCCTTGGCATAGGCATTGATCATCCTAATCGATGGGTCCAGCCACCCAATCCTCCCAACGAGTTCCGAGACAATTTCCTGCGCCTGTACCCATTGCTCATGCGCCTGAGCAAGTCTCCCATGACGCGCAAATACATCCCCCGAGACGAGGTAGAAAGTAGGCTCAACGGGATATAGTGCCAGCGCCTTCTTCACCTTGGCCCGAGCAAGGACGGTTTCATCCTCCTCAAGCAAATCCAATCCCTCAAAGAGGTGACTCCATGCTTTGGCCCGGAAATCAAGCTCAATCGTATCGAGCTCGGAGCGTAAACTCGATTCCGACTCCTCGTCGCCACTCTGTCGGAGGGCAAGAATCTGATATCCCAGCACATCAGGAACAGGTTCATCCGATGCATTTTGAGTTGTGAGCTGGGCAAGCATCTCAAGGTCACCTGCCCAGTAAAGTCTGCGTGCTGCCCACATCATGCTATCGGTATCGCCTATAACCTTCGCCGAGGCAAGCCGGACTGCCAACGAAAGGTCTGGCCTGCGAAATCCGTTGAATAGCTTGTCAACAAATATCGTCATCTCAGTGGTCAAAAATGTTGGCTCAGCACTCCACTGTTTTGTTTGTGAATCAAGCCCGAGCAATGTGCAGAGTTCTTGAACATAGGTATCGATAAGTTCAATACTGAGTTCATCTCCTCCGGTAATTTGCCCCCAAAGGGCTGCGAGTCTGGTATCAACATTGTTCGGATCCGACGCAAGCCTTGCGTTGATAAAACTCTTTGCTTCATCACGCCGATCAGCATGAGCAAGCCAACCCAAATAACGAAACAAGTCACGAAACCTCGCATCGGGATGCTCGACGCTCATCACCAAGAGTTGCTCGATAAGTGGGTCATCCTCGTCGAGTTCTGCGCGGGCATCAATTTCTTCACGGATTACTTCAAGAGAAGTATCGTGATGCTCCGTCCGCAATGTCTGCGCAAGCTCCCTGGCGTCAAGATGCATCCCTGCCAAATTGAACAAAGGAAGAAGCTCTTTGGCGACTTTCACATCGTCGGGAACCAAAGCCAAATACGAACGATAAGTCTGAATCGCCACCCGAATATGCCCAAAGTCACTCGACTGGTACTTCACTCTTGACCGAGAAAAAGTAAGAAGTACTTCCGGGTCTGGATCATCCGTTCGGTTCAAATACCTCCCTATGAGAACCGTCGCGTTCACATGATCGCCCTCTTGGGCAGCAGCCATCCCCTCGGCAAGCATCGAATCAACCGTGCGATGTTTTTGCCAAGGCCGAACCACAAAGTATCCAAATGCAAGCGTCACCATGATACTCACAAGTGAACCGATGAGAACAACCCGCCGGAATGTTCTTGGTTTGAGCGCCATGTAAACCTTTCTGAATCACCTGCGAGCGAGCGCAGAGAAGACCATTGCAATTGTTTTCCAGATAATATAAAGATCGAGCATGAAGGTTGCTCGCTCCACATACTCAATATCGTACCGTATCCACTCTTGAAAATCTGCGCCATCTGATCGTGTTCGCCGAACCTGCCATAGCCCCGTCACCCCCGGACGAACACTAAGCCTGGCTTCACGCCAACCGGGACAAAGTTGATTCTCAGAAAACGGACTTGGACGCGGACCAACGACCGACATGTGTCCCATGAGCACATTGAAAAACTGAGGCAACTCGTCGAGTTGGAGCTTGCGCAGCACGCTGCCAACCTTCGTGATCCGTGGATCCTTCTCCATAAAAAACTGAGGCCCATCTGCCTTGTTCTGAGATGCCAACTCCGCCTTCATCTCCTCAGCATTGCGATACATTGTCCGAAACTTAAGGCATCCGAACTCCCGCCCATGGTTCGATTCACGCGTATGGGCAAAGAAGATCGGCGACCGATCCTCGATCCAGATCGCAAGAATAATAAACGGATACAAAGGAAGCGTCAGCATCAACGCCAAGACTGCAAACACGATATCAAACACGCGTTTGAACGCACTCGAAGTATAGGTCGCCGCTTCATCAATCCGCCGTTCTGGACGAACCTGGACTGCCTCGATATCTTTCCACTCGACCTCATCGGGAACCGGACGCACTGCCGGATCATCCCAGAGCACCGCGGGCCCAACGCCAGATTTTCCCTCAGGAATCGAACGCCCAGCCCCGATCCAAATCGGTCCGGTGAGTGCCTCAGGATTGGTCGGGTTCGCATCAATATCCTCCCAACTCTCCTTGCCAATGCGCTCTACACGCGAAATGGTCGAAAGCGGATGCTTCCACTGCCCAGCGAGATCCTGAACAAATCGGGCACATTCGATATCCGATTCTTGGTTATACACATGCCCTTGGGATCGTACCCCGGCGCAAAGGTCTGGCGGAACAATGTCTCGCAGCTTCCTCCATGGCATATCCGCATCTTCCATCGATGCCCAATCGAGCGCCAAATCTGGATTTGAGGTTAATCCGACACGAGATTGTCGCTGGCTTTTCCTCGCTTCATACACCCGCCGAAACCGTAAAAAATGGCCATCAGGACGCGCATCAACAATTTCCCGATAGTCTCGATCCGCCCGTTCAGCGAGCCGAATCATCAGCAAATCCGGATTGAGCCAGCACATGATCTCGAGAAGTTTGGTCAAAGGCATCACCACAAGCTGCGATCGGCTCACCAAAAGGTAGAGCTCGGCCCCTTTGTCAATCTCGATTCCAGGCGAGCCGTTGGGCACGACCTGAATCCCACGAGATTTCCAAAACCGAGCATGAAGCTGCACCGGAGTCAAACCCCAAAGCGTGTGCACCGAATCATCAAGCTGCTGAGCAATCATGACTCTGCACCCTTACTCACAGGTACATTGGTCGGCGTATCCTTTGCGCGAAATAACGCACCCGCAACAGGCCCAATACGCATACTAGGGCGCCCATCAACTGCTTCTTGCTGACGCGAAATCTGTCTCGAAAAATGCACAGACATGCTATTGGATGACTGACGCAAATCTTGAGCTAATGCCCGATTAAAAACAGTAGCGACGATGTTACCCTCAAGTGCGTGAACATAATCAATCGTCTTCTTGACGAGTGGCTTGTATTGCCCACGACCAACAACCAAGATCATTCCGTCCGTTTGAGGTGCCACGAATGATGCTTCTACACTTGCAAGGATGGGTCCACTGTCAATCAAAATCGTGTCGAATTTCGTGCGTAAGTGTGAAATAAGCGCATCAACCGACCGTGGCGAAAGCCGACTCACACGCTCGTCATCTCCAAACCCTGCAGGAAGAACATAAAGACCATCAAACTCCGTCTCATGAATCAGCGAATCAATTGTATCCCGCGACTCAAGCGATTCGGCCAAGCTCGGTGCATTGGGATACCCAAAGTGCACGCTCAAACCACGGCCGATGAAATCAAGATCCAAGAGCAAAGTTCGATCCCCACTCTCGGCAAATGACAGTCCGATCGCAATAATCATGCTCGTCTTGCCATCTTGAGGCGCCGGACTCGTCACCCCATAAACCCGCGACTCCCCAAGATGGTTCTTGATCTGAAGCTGTGACCGAATCTGATGAACCGCAAAAGCCGACGCATCGGCAAGCTCCTTATCCGCCAGTGAATCTCCCAAATCGGGTAACATCCCGATGATGCCATTGCTTGCCCCGGAAAGAACATCATCGTCTGAATATTCAATGCGGTGACCGAAATACGCCAATGCAAGCACCACCAGTACCGGTAGCGAACCTGCCCCAATAAACCCCACACCCGCCATCTTTATCCGCGGATCAGAAGTCGGTTCCAACGGTGTAATTGGACGCCCAACAATACTGATCTTGCCTGTAATCTGCTCAGCATCTTTCACCTTTGATTCAGTGTCAATCTGATCTAATCGCTGGGTCACCTGAGCAATCGATGCCTGCTTGTCCGCACGCTTGGCACGGTAATCGCGTAAATCAACACTATCTTCAAAAAGTTTCTTTGATTTGTTCTTGGCACTTTCAAGCATTGCATCCAATTTCGCAATTTTGCTGTTGATGATTTCAATGGATGGAAGTGGGTTTCCGTCATCATCAACCAAAATAAGCGACTCTTCCCCTGATTGAAGCTCTTTGAGTCTTGCGTCAATTCGCTGTTGATTATTCGCGATCATTGAAGTGAGCCTTTGAACATCGCGATGCCCCTCACGAAGTCCTTCAGCAACCATCATCTCGTCTTTGGCCTCTTCAAGCTCCATCTTCCGTGCAAGATACCCGGCGATCATTGGATCATCTTCGGCAGCCTGCTCCGGAGTCAACGGTTCAGAATTATCATCGTCAATCTTCATCCTCTGTTCGTACCGTGACTTCTGGTCAATGAGCACCTCTCGCTGGGCTTCGAGTTGATGAATGGTATTGAGCGCATTGAGTACCAAAGGCTCGAGATTCTCCGTACGATATCGCCCAGCGATGGCCAATATTTGGGCATCAAAATTATCGCGATCAGCAATTAAATTGGCCTCGCGATTCTCAAGCATTTTCCGAATCTCAGGGATATCAATACTCCCCTCATTCTTAAACTGCATAATGTACGAATCCATCACCGCTCCAACAAGAGTTGATGAAACTAAAGGATGTTCGTCATTGAAAGAAACTGTAATAATCTGCTGGGCTGCTCGATTTGTTTTTACCTTGAGAGCCTTCCGAACATCGTACACCGATTTAATATCCGAAAAGTGACTCACCGCTTTCCACTCATCGCTCTCGAGCGCCCGCTGAATTACCTCAGGATTTTTAATCAACTCGGCCTGCGTGTTGACAAAGCTCGAAAACATTTGCGTCGCAGTGCTTTGCTCGGTTGTAAAAAGCACCTTGGGCAACGAAGGCTGAATACGAATCTGCCCAGCGCTGTTATATTGAGGTTCCTGCGACATGTACCCAAGCACACCTCCCAGCAAACCAAATATGATTGCAAGCGGACATACCCAAATATATTTCCCACGCAACAAACGGTGAACCATCACAAGCGGATTCATGTGCCCTTGCTCTTGCCCTGCATCCCAGTCTATTTGATTTGCACTCATGGTGCACCTTCCTCACTGTGCACCCGATCAGGGTGAGCATCTAAAACCATTTCAATCGATGGACGAGCAATCTGAATCATTTCGTTGAGAATCCAGTCATGGTCTGTGGGGTCCACATCCCCACCGATTACAACCTGAAGCTGGGCAGCACCGTATTTACGATAATCATAATTTGCTCCCAAACGGCGCACATCACGCATCGAGGTGGTGAGCTCGCCAGTTGGAAGAGCAAAAAGACTATACACTGTAATATCTCGCTCCATCTGCCCCGTAATCCGATGGTATCTATACTTACGAAGAGTGTAATCTTCCAACGAATACATCTGTGCCAAGTTTTCTTCAAACTCCATCCATCCGCTCGCAGGATAACACTGAGGCGGATAGTGACCCGCCATATCACGCGTATCACGACATTGAACGATCAATAGTGTCGCTGTCAGATTCTTCTCTGCATTAAAATACTGCCGAGCCACAAGCGCGTTGGGGTCAAGCAACTTAATTGCCGACTGTGGAAGTGGAACCTGCTGGCCAACCCAACCATTAAAATCCACTGGCATCTCGTTGATTACCTGAGCCACACGCTCGTGATACGCATCAACCTCCACCTTATTGCCCGGATCAACACGCAAAACACCAATCACGACCATGGTGATCAACGCAAACGGAATGGCAAGTCGGGCAAGCAAATCAAACCACCCTTATGAAGATTGCGTCGCAAGAGTAAAGCGGTATGTGGGAACCAATGCCCATCGCAACACCCGTGTAACACCCACGAGCATCAAAAAAGCAACCGGAAGCATCAACCATCCCGAAATGTCATGGAAATTATCTGCATATTCCGGCGGGGCATACCCATAAAGAAGCACCGTCGGAGCTAATCGAATCACATTACAGATAATCGCAGCAACCGGACTCAACAACAAGATCATCAATCGAACAGAGTTTCGCAAAGGAACAGTGAATGCAAACGCGTATGAAACAAGTACCAGCGCAAAGACCATCCGCATTCCATTGCATGCCTCGGCCACCGCAATGGGCATGTCATTGATATTCACCAAATTCCCAGATCGTTCAACATAAAATCCCATCGTCTCGAGCAAAGTCGTGGTGACCCGTGCGGTTGCGTTTTGCAAAGGCCCTGCAATCGCAAGGCGAATCATGCCCGGAATCGGCACAAGCAAACCCAAAATCAGCACTGCCGGGGCAAAATTAGCCATCACTTGGACCCCGACCACCGTCGTAATCGCCCCAACGAGCATCAAAACCGCCCCGCCATGAAGACCTGCCTCGAACTGAACAGACTCGCTAAAACTCACACTCGCAAGTAGATAACCGGCTAAAATAAGTACCACACCAACCCAACTCGATCGAGGTGGACACCGACGAAACCGAATACGCCGGATCCAGACCAGCCAAATAGCAATAGGAATAACAAGGAAGATATGACTCGATTCTTCATCCTTCATTGCAATGAGTGTGATGTCTTTCCATTGCGTAAAAGTTGCAAAAACCGCAGCAGCAACAAGCACTGCGATCATCATCACATGCCCAATACCCCACCCATATCTCAGTGAACCTACACGCATCATCCCCGCACCTTCTTGGCTACCCCGGTAAGAACCTGATCAATAACCCTTGCCCCAGGAGCAACAACACCTCGTGAAGAAATCACTGAGCGAACGATCACCGCCCCCTTGCCGATCGTTGCCCCCTCCAAAACAACTGAATCATGCAAAATGACGCCTTCGCCAACTTTGGCACCTGGTTCAATAATCGAAAAAGCACTCTCCCAATCCTCCCGATAGGGATCCTCATCAATCGTTGAGCCAGAACCAAACCCGAGGGTTTCTGCACGAATCGCATTGATGTACTCCATCCGCGATCGAATTGAAAGAACATACGCGCGCGATCGCTCGACAACACAGACCTTATGATCAAACTTCCACGCATCGAGCGCCTGCTCTTTGAGATCAACATACCCAATCGATTTGACCGATTTAAGCACCCCACACCGAATGAGCCAGACCCCAACCGGAGCCCCGTCACTCGAGGATACCAACGCAACATCCGCCTCCTTCTTTGCCATCGCATGCACCAGATCACTTAATGACTCAAGATAAACCTGAGCCCCCGATGTCACAATGATGTAATCATCGTCCCCCATCTCCTTGGTCGCATCAGACAATACGCCTGCCACACCACGGATCGGGGAAGCATCCTGCTCGATGACATAACGAACATCTTCAGCCTCTGGATTCGCCTTCGGAGGAACGCTCTCCGTATCAAGCAATATCCGCATCTCAAAGTCATCCAAACCGAACCGACGAGCACAGGCATTGGCGTTGGCCAAATGATGGGCTGCGATCGTCCCCGAAACCAGAGGCAAATCAAGCAGATTCCGCTCAACACCTCGCGCCAATGAACCCGAACGGACAGCCCCATAGAGCACAATCATCGATCGGATCGACTTGATAATCGCAGATGATCTGGTTTGAGATTCTATCGTGGACATGATGGTCTGGATATTGGTCCTCAAAAATGCACAACTCGATCAACTGAACCATCACAATGGAACCAAGACCGCGCACCCACCCTCAGGGGTGTACTCTCACTCATCTATCGGCCAATCGACACCGCCTCTTTGGAACTCTTCCCGAACAGTCTAGGGATCAAATCAAACAAGAGACGCGCAGAGAATGCGCTCCGAAACTGAGACCCCTATTTCCATTTAGGAAATAAAATATCCCCACAAAACACCCCCACACGCCGCGCAGGTCGCAACGCACCCGATCCTACGACCACAAGAATCCGTTGGATCGACACAACACCCCATAATTCACATCTTTTTTGATCTCATCCCTCTTCCATCAGATTAAAAAACGCCCAGAAAACTGGACGAAGCCGATTGCCTACGATCAAAATTTCATTGCTCACGATAAGACAAGCCAAATCCGCCCCCATCAACCCAGAGGATGGCAAAGTAAATTTCAGAACTCACCGAATCCGAACCCGCCAAGTACGCTGTTCCCGAACCGGGTTGTTGGCGTCGGCCGGTAGCGAAAGCATCACAAGATCAACCACCGTACCCGACGCAAAATCGATCTTGATTGGGCTCCCCGCAGTATTCCACGAGCTCATCAAATCCCCCCCGCTGGATTGATTCCGCTCAATCTGCATCACCGAATCCGAACCAATCCGTGTCCCATCAATAATTTCGAATGGCTGATCGGCCTGCACAACTTCGGCACCAATGAAATACACCGTATTCCCGATCACCGCTGCCCCCATTCCTGCCCCATGGAATTCAACGCGTTGCCCACCAACTGCCCCATCATCGTTGTAGATCGGATCACCAATCGTATGGACTGCACGCCCCGACGATGATGAAGATTCGGCATTGTCTGCCCCATCCAAACCGCCCAACCCGGCATATGCCTGCGAAGCCCCCCTCGCTGCCCCTCCACCGCCCGGACTCGATAACGCGCCCCCAGCAGAAAAACTCGAGCCTCCACCACCCCCACCAGACGATGCCTGACTTCCTCCGCCACCTGATCGCGCCACAAATGACGCTCCTCCCCCTCCAGTCACACCACTGGTACCATAACTCACACGGGAACCATCCGGCAAAGTCTTCGATACCCGTAACCCAATCGACCGTGTCCGTTTCGCCGAGGTTTTTCCCACAGGTTCAAGGCGAACGATCGTCCGTCCATCAGGCAGACTGATTCGTACTTCAACCATCTCCTCTTCTTCCAGCATCTTCTCCGGCGACAACTTGACCCTGTCGCTCCCTTGCTCTCCTGCATGCTCTTCAACACCTTCAACAGGCGTAGTCGAACCCACTGATTTGGTTGATTGGTCGGCCTGGGCAAACGAGGCTCCAAGACCTGCGGAAAGTAGAACGGCTCCGAGAAGCCCAGTCAGTTGATGAGTTGCCTGAAGTTGCATCGTTTGAAATCCTCTCGAGTAAAACTCGTACCTGTCCACTGATACTTTCCAAATCACCACCCTGTCAAGCGAGCAAAGCGCGGGGATATATTCAAATCACGCCGACAAAACCGTTATCGATGTCCGATACTTATTCACACGCTCGCCCTTACCCCACCGAGCCATTTGCCGGTAATGACACACGGGTAATGACACAAAAAACCGACCAGACAACCCACCTGGCCGGTTTCTGCACCATTGGGCATCCCAAATGCGCACCTATGATCGCAGTTTCGATCGCCTATCTGCCATCCCATCAGGTGCCCCAACATCCCTTTGACGACGGTCAGTTACCTTGATCTTAAACTTCTTGACCAGTCCCATAAGCTGCTCGGCCTTCATCGAGAGCTGTTCCCCGGCCTCCGCTGATTGTGCCGTCCCTTGAGCAACCTGATGAGATACAGAACTCACCTGCTGAATACTTTTACTGATCTCATCGGCAACCGATGCCTGCTCATCGGCCGTTGCTGCAATCGACTCAATCATCACGCGGACATCCTCTGCTCCCGAAACAATTTGCTCAAGACTATGCCCCGCCGAGGTCGCCTTTTCAACACCGTATTTGACCTGCTGGGTCCCTTCACTCATCTGAATTACCGCTTTTTCGGTTTCTGATTGGATCAGTCGGATTGATTCAGAAACCTCCTCCGTTGCTTGTGTCGTGCGCTCGGCGAGTTTTCGCACTTCGTCTGCCACAACCGCAAACCCACGACCATGCTCGCCTGCCCGGGCAGCCTCAATTGCCGCGTTGAGCGCCAACAGATTCGTCTGGTCGGCGATGTCATTAATCACCTCAATAATCTCACCAATCTGGTCCCCACGCTTACCAAGCTGCGTCACACTTTCAGAAGTCGAGTTCACCGCTCTGGAAATCATCTCCATCCCATCGATCGTCTCCGAGACAACCGCTCCACCCTCCGTCGCCACTCGCCCAGAATCGGCAGCACTCTCGGCCGCAGCAGCACTGTTGCCCGCCACCCCAACAACACTCGCCGACATCTGCTCAACAGCAGCAGCAACTTGAGTAATCATCTCGTTCTGCTCACGCATGCCACTGGACATTTCTTCGGCACTGGCGGCTATCTCGATCGATGCACTCGCAACCTCTTGTGAAGCACCAGAAAACGAGACAATCAAGTCATGAATACGATTCACAAATCGATTAAACATCCTTCCCAAATCACCAATCTCATCGCTTCGGCTTTCATCAACACGCATAGTCAAGTCACCATTCCCCTCGGCAATGTCCCGAAGCCGTTCAATCAAACCGTTGAGTGGCGCCGTGAGCATGCGATGTAAGAGAAGAACAAGCCCTCCACCCGCAACGATCACCAAAGGAATCGTAAAAACCATTCCCTTCTTGAAAAAGCCAGCAACCTGCCCATCCACAATATCCAAGGGCATCTGTACTTCATACGCACCGTGCATATATCCAACTGGCCAATTCTCATACCGAAATCCGAGTGCATCCTTACCATCGAAGTTTCCATCAGCATCTCGCTCGTCATAGATCGCAGGGTCGCCGTGACAAACCATGCATGATTCATCAAGCGTAATTGCCCGCATAAAATGAATCGTATTTGTCTCCTTATTAATCCGACCCAGTGTTGTCTCCCCGGATGAGTTGTATTGGTCCGTCAAATCGCGAATCATCTCATCCCGAAACCCCCCAGGGACCGGCGCATTGTCTGGATTTCGCGCTTCGAGCGAAACTATGGTAAACTCAATATCTTCCTTCTCCGCTGCATACAAACCTGTATGCCATCCCACCACAACTGGGACTGATGCGTAGTAGCGTGTCTCCGAATAGTGCACTCCGTTCTCAATCTGCTCATAGGCCTGACCTGCCCCCATATTCTGTACCACTCCCTATGTTAGGGCAGTGGCGTTCCTTTGTCCCATCAGAGGGCTGCGGAGCGTAGCGGAGCAGGCCTCTGATGGATGAATGACGACTCGGGTGATTCG
>JALSHH010000039.1 GCA_026982335.1 Phycisphaerales bacterium | reverse complement strand
CCGAATCACCCGAGTCGTCATTCATCCATCAGAGGCCTGCTCCGCTACGCTCCGCAGCCCTCTGATGGGACAAAGGAACGCCACTGCCCTAACATAGGGAGTGGTACAGAATATGGGGGCAGGTCAAGCGAACTCAAGGAATGGCTCGACGAACAACTCGCTGTCCTCCAAGACACCGCACAACGCCGAGGCGATCCGATCCCATCACGCCTTCCGCCTGAGACCAAACTGCTCAATGTCCCCGACGGCCTGATCCGTATCTTCGACCGCGACCTGATCTTCGCCGGGATCGCACGGGTTGAACAACGCGATGGCAAAGAGGTCATTATCAAGACCGACGACCGTGGCCGAACGCTCGATATCCACGCCCTACGCCACACCTTTGGGACTCACCTGTGTGCTGCGGGCGTCCCGCTCCGGACAGCGCAGGCCGCCATGCGCCACAGCGACCCGAGCTTGACCGCCAATGTCTACACCGATCCGAAGCTGTTGGATGTCGCCGGGGCGTTGGAGGCGCTGCCGAGCCTCCAGCCAAGCGGCGAGACATTTGCGGAGAGTGGAAGAAATCAGGGATAGGTTTTTTTCTAGACACCGGCGATTGAGAAAGAGTGGGGTGCTTTTCAATGAGCACACTCACCCACTGGTATTGACCTGGCTACGGAAGAACAGATCCTCTTGGCTACATGACATGCACACCGCGGTGAAATCTGGGCCTTGTTTCTTCGTCTTGGTAGTCCCGCCGCAACTGAGACATGTGTTTTTAATCGCCGTGTTGCCGTCGCAATCGAGGCACTTGAAGTAGTACAATCGACACGAAGTGTACCTCGAGGTTCGTTGAATGGCAGTGTGTGCAGAGGTATATCGGCAAGGAGGTGGGGGCTGCTGAAGCTTGGGGATCGGAGTTGACGACTGACTTCGTCTTCAGCAACGAAGTGGTTACAGGTTCAGTATGTTGGGTGATCAGGAACTCGGTGATGCGTGAGAACTCTTCGGGATGAAAGGCGTAGGTGCCCCAGTTGCCATCGTCGGGAGTCGTCAACTTCCCGGCGCGTTGGTGTCGATCGATGATCGTTTCAATCTGGTCCTCGATTTGATCGGCTTTGTGGAGTTCTGGAATGGTCTTCTTTGGCCGTTTGATGATCCCTTGGTCGGAGATGGCGACGAGGACCTGGATCGGGCAATGCTGGAAACCGCCTTGGACGAGCCCGAGGAGTTTCTTTCGGCGAAGTTCTTCCTTGTGATCGACAAGCAACTGGCGAAGCAATGCACCCTGGCGGCCTGCCTCCTGGATTGGCGATGGCATCCCCGTCCGCTTGCGTCCGAACACACGCACAAACTCGAGCTGCGGGTTGATATGTACCTCGCCGGTGACGCTCTTGGACTCGATGATGATTATCCCGTGCTTGTGGAGGACGAGATGGTCGATCTGGGCGACCTCGCCCTGACGCTTTACGCGGAGATCATTGAATACGCGGACATCAGGGTCGTCTGCGTAGCACCGACACAGGTAGAACGCCATCTGCTTCTCGGCAGCGTCGCCAGCTTGCTCCATCCTGTTTCGACCGGGGCGTGATGTTTTCTCTTTGACGATCATCGTGATGATGATACCGTGTCGGCTGGAACACCTTGCACCACACCTTGCACAAGCGCTTGCACAAACGAGCGTCCATTTGGGTCATTCGTAGTCAACTCTTGGCAATTTGACGATTATCAGCAGTCGGTCCGACTCTTTGCGAGTGATCGCGTAACTGACGCCCCCGTCAAGAAATAGCCGCCGCTGACCACTCTGGTCAACGGCGGTCATCAAAGCGGGTGAACGGACTCGAACCGTCAACATTCAGCTTGGAAGGCTGACGCTCTACCATTGAGCTACACCCGCAGTTGCCAAATCGCTGCTCAGAACCGCTAATGATCCCAAAGCGCTGGCTCAGAACACAGTATAGGATTCACTTTCCCGATGGCAATCATTTGGAATGCAGAGTTTTTTATTCTTGCTTTATCCATCCAGAATGACAGACATATACTGCATTGCAGGACATAGTCTGCCAGGAGAAAACATGAAACGCACAGCTACTGCCATCGTACTCGTCGTCACGCTCACCATGCTTTCAGGGTGTGGCGGGGGATCAGAATCATCCGAAACCGCTGCAACACCCGCAGTCGATGCCAACACATTTGCCCGAGCCAAAGGCAAGGTAATCTACAACAAAACCTGCATCGCATGTCATGGCGAAGGTGGGGTTGGGGTTGAAAATCTCGGCAAAAACTGGGTCGTGAGCGAGTTCATTGCCAACGCAACCGATGAAGAACTCGTCGAGTTCATCAAAGTTGGACGGGCGATCGACGATCCAATGAGCGCAGGCAAAGCACCGATGCCCCCCTACGGAGGCGACCCAACACTTACCGATGAAGATCTTCGGAATGTCGTGGCCTACATGCGCAGCTTGCACGAATAAATCAGCAGATGAATCAGCAATTTGGTTTTTGGCAACGGATGGCCATGAACAACGGAATCTCACGCCGGGCGTGGTTTTCGGCTGCTGCACGCGGGCCAGGTTCACTTATACGCTGGCTTGCCCACTCTTCGATCGCATCAACCACCAGTCCGCTCTGGACGCAGGCGCTGATGTAGCGACTGATCGGGCGATGGTGGGTGATGGTGGTGATGGCAGGCTTACCTTTGGACACTTCGCCTGGGTTCATCACAATCGTGGTGGATTGTTCAGAAAGATATTGGTCGATTCGGCGGAACTGAACCTGCTGACCGGTACGCTGATCCATCGTCCATCCCCAGGCACTCCCTTGGGCAATGCGGAATGATGGGTGTGAAATCACGCATACGAATCGCCCACCTGGTTTGAGTCGATCGTATACGCCTTTGAATATCGCATCGAGCTCTTCGATATTCATCATCGCCATAATGCAGGTCGCCGCATCGACCGGTTCAAGATCAAGTTCGGAGAGTTTGCACGCGTCCCAGACTTTGTATGAAGTGCGATCAGTTGCCCGGGAATTGGCAGCTTCGATCAGGGCATCGGAAATGTCCGTCCCCACGACTTGGGCAACATCGGCATGGCGGGCGATGTATTCGCTCATCACACCCTGTCCACAGGCGACATCGAGCACCCGCTCGCCGGGCTGAAGATTGAGCAGGTGCATGACTCCGGGCAAGATGATCTGCTGGTGATGGTCTGATCCGCGCTGGGAGATGAGCTGGTCATACCATCCGGCAACATGATCCCACCCCTTTTTGACCATCGATGGAGCCGACTCTTCCGCTGCATTGATCGCCGCATCAGGTGGAGGCGTGACTCCCATCGCCAGCCAGAACGATGCGGGCGCCGGACACTTGTACCGCATGGTCTTGTCTTCTTCGGGATGGGTGATGCGCAATCCGTTGGCGTGGAGCCCGAGCCGATGGAGATCATCGCGGGTCGCGCCGTGCTTATGATCGCCGACGACCGGGTGTCCGATTTTGGCCAAGTGCTCACGGATCTGTTCGGGTAGATCAGGTCTTGCTCGTACGCGCAAGAGGCTCAGCCCATTGCCCGCTTCGATAACACGAATATGTGTGCTCGGTGTCGCGCCGAGTCCCGAAGAGTGCGCCACTGCTCCAGTGACGGTCTCACCGACTCGGCTTGTTTCTTCGGAGAACACGCCTTCGACCAGCGCGAGGTAACTTGTTTCGGGATGGGTCTGCGTCCGGGGCGAATCTTCGGTATCGCGCATCGCCACGAAGAGTACAATCCCCGATGCCTGGGCATCGAGTTCGTGGGCCACACGCATCAGGCGTTTGCGAGCGCCTGAGAGTTCATCGACCATATCGACCAGCGTGGGCGATCTGCCTTTGCGCGTGGGGATGCCCGCGGGTTTGTTGACCAAAAGCACAAAGTTATCTTTTTCGATGATATCAGGCTTGGGGTGGCGCGCTCGTTCTTCGCGTGCTTGGTCTCGGTTGTTGCGCCGATTGCCGCCATATCCTCCCCGTCCGTCGGGTCGATGCCCATCGAATCCGCCGCCGTTCCCTTGGCGTCCGCCGAATCCACCTTGTCCCCTGGATATTCCTCCAGGCCTGCCCCCAAGTCGTCTACCACCTTGTCCTCCGCCGAACCCGTCGCCGGGTCTTCCGTCGGGTGACCCGCTGCGTCGTCCGACGCCGCCATAGTCACCACCCTGTCCGTCCCCATATCCGCCGCCTTGGTTTGGTCGATTATCTGCCATTGGTCGTTGTTCCTGTCGGGGTGCCCATGCGTTGGTGTGTCAGCGGGGTGATTTGTGCGATAAGCCATTGCGCGAACGCAGCTTTGGAAAGCAGGCCTGGGGTTGATTGCTGGTCTGGGACCCCGCGATCGGGGTTGCTCAGAAGTGTTGCCTCGATCGAGTCAGAGTCCATCGTTTCGAGTGCATTGGCGACGATCAAATCAATATTTTTTCGGCGAAGCTTCTCCTTGGTCGAAGCGATCAGTCCGTCTTTGGGCTCAAGGGCGAATCCGATGAGCAATTGATTCGTTCGGGCATCGTGGGCACACTGGGCAAGAAGGTCAGGGGTCGGTTCGAGCCTAAGCATGAAATCTCCTGCTTCACGCTTGCGTTTGCGACCAAGATCATCGGGAGAGATGACCGGGCGATAATCGGCTACAGCCGCAGCCATAATCAGCGTATCTGCTTGCGGCCAATGCGTTTGAAGTAGAGATTGGAGATCGAGAAAAGAAAAAAAGCGAACCACTTCGACATCCGAATTCGTCGGCAATACGGCATTGGGGCCCAATAAAAGCGTCACCTTCCATCCCGAATCCTGAGCACTGTCGGCCAAGGCGCTGCCGAGTCTGCCCGAGGATCGGTTGCCGACGAATCGAACGGCATCGATCGGCTCATAAGTTGGACCGGCGGTGATGAGCAGCCGCGGGGCTTGGGTCGCTCGAGGGTTGGTCGTGGGAGTTGCACAGTCGGGACACACTTGGGATATCCTCTGGTTTTGATTGAGAATAGATTGGAACAGGCTCGGACACCCAATCGTAGAGTCCCGGTCGCCCTGATAGGCATGAAATTCGAGAATCAGACCCGAGATCGCATGGGCCCAGAGGTGCATGTTCGGGATTGGTCTTCCTATAGTGTCCTCTTGGTTGAGATCACGCCGTTTTATTTGCAAGAGGATTGAGCATACCTATGGCCAGAAGTCGGAAGAAACTAGGACAAATCTTGGTCGCCCAAGGGGCCATCAATGCCCAGCAAGCAGATCAGGGTATCAAGCATGCCAAGGAGACCGGCAAACGCATCGGTGAAGCCCTGATCGATCTGGGCATCCTCGATGAGATGCAGGTCCTCAAAGCCCTCGCGGCACAGTATGGCATGAAGTATGTTGATCTGGCCAATGAGAAGATCAAGAAACTCATCGACGATGACGCACTCGACAAATCGGTCATGAAGAAGCACTTGGTGCTCGCTTTGGGCAAGTCGAGCGGAAAAATGCGTTTGGCGATCCATGATCCAATGGACCTTGAGATGCTCGACAATATCCGATTTCGTCTGAATATGGATGTCGAGCCCATGCTTGCCACCAAGTCGCAAATTCGCAACTATCTCGACGGTGGCGATGCCGGTTCGGGTGCAGTTCCTGGGGTGTCCAATGCCCCTTCAATGGTTGATGGTGAATCGCTCGTCACCGATTCGATCGACCGCTCGATCGACCGATCGCTCGATCGTTCGATGGACCGTTCGATTGATGTGTCTTCTGAAGACTCGCCGGTGGTCAAACTGGTGAACCGGATACTCGACGAAGCGGTCCGCAACCGGACCAGTGACATCCATATCGAGCCCATGGGCGATCGTGTTCGGCTTCGATATCGCATTGACGGCGTGTGTATCGAACGCGATAACCTCCCCAAACGCATGCAGAACGCGATCCTCTCTCGGCTCAAATTGATGGCCGGGATGAACATTGCTGAGAAACGAGTCCCACAAGACGGGCGAATCAAGATTCATGTCGATGATGTTGCGATTGACTTTCGTGTCTCAGCATGCCCGGCATACCATGGCGAATCGGTCGTACTGCGTATTTTGCGTCCCGATGCGGTGCGGATCGGGTTGGTGAACCTTGGATTTGAGCAGGATAACTTAGACACATTCAATAGAATCATTCGCCGACCCAACGGCATCTTTCTTGTTACCGGGCCAACAGGTTCGGGCAAGACCACCACACTCTATTCGGCCCTTGATGTACTCAACCGTCCAGATAAAAAGATCATTACCGCTGAGGATCCTGTCGAATACAACTTTGATGGGATTAACCAGTGCCAAGTTCGTGAAGGGATTGGACTTACATTTCCGGCCATTCTTCGCTCGATGCTTCGCCAAGCCCCCAATGTCATCTTGGTCGGTGAAATTCGGGACAGGGAAGTGGGGGAGATTGCGATCCAGGCGGCCCTAACGGGTCACTTGGTCTTCTCGACCCTGCATACCAATGATGCCCCCAGCGCGATGACCCGTTTGATTGATATGGGGATCAAGCCTTTCCTTGTCGCCAGTTCAATCCAGGCGGTGATGGCGCAGAGGCTCATTCGAGTACTTTATAAGAGCAAGCGATTGGCGACGGCAGAGGAGATCGACCACAAATACCTGAGCCTGATCAATCTCAAACCTGAAGACGCGATCGGAAAGGTGTATAAGCCAGTCTCATGCGATGAAGCCCCCGGAGGGTACAAGGGGCGGATGGCGATCTTTGAGATGATGACGATGAACTCGGAAATCCGAGAGCTTGCATTCAACCTGGCGCCCTCCTCGAAGATTCGCCATGCTGCCATCGCGGCAGGGATGAAGGAACTTGTCGAAGACGGGCGCATCAAGGTGCTCAATGGCGTCACTACGCCAGAAGAAATTGCCCGCGTGAGCCAGACCGAATAGAAAGTCCAATGAAGTTCCTCGCGTTGCGTGTACCAATAGGCCCCGGTGCGAGACTCGATATGACAGGAGAAGTGAATCATGTCTACCGTTCAAATTGACCGATTGCTCGATACGGTTGTCAAAACAGGAGGCTCTGATATCCACCTGACAACAGGGCGTCAGCCCACCATCCGCCTCCATGGTGGATTGCGGAACTTACAGACCAAAGTGCTTGATTCGGAGGACATGGTCTCGTTGATGAAATCCATTACCCCCGAGCGCAATCAGCAAGAGCTTCAAGAAGAAGGCGGAACCGATTTCGGGTTTGCTTATGGCGATGCGGCCCGATTCCGTGTCTCGGTCTTCCGTCAACGCGGTGATATCGCGATTGTGCTTCGCCAGATCCCCAACCGGCTTTTGACTTTTGATCAGATCGGGCTTCCGGATATCTGCAAGGATTTGATTCGCAGGCCTCGTGGATTGTTTTTGGTGACAGGACCGACAGGGTCAGGAAAAACCACCTCGTTGGCGACCATGATCGACTATGTGAACCAGTACATGGATCGGCATATCGTGACGATGGAAGACCCGATCGAGTATTATCACACGCACAAGAAATCCATCGTCAATCAGCGTGAAGTCGGCAATGATGTGCCCAGCTTTGCTGAAGCCCTGCGTCGAGCCTTGCGACAAGACCCTGATGTGATCCTCGTGGGTGAAATGCGTGACCTCGAGACCATCGAGGCAGCGGTGCGAGCAGCGGAAACGGGTCACTTGGTGTTCGGGACGCTTCATACCACCGGTGCAGCCAAGACGATCGACCGGATGGTTGACGCCTTTCCGGTGACGCAGCAGAACCAGATCCGTGTTCAGCTTTCAACGGCTTTGGTTGCGGTGCTTTCTCAGGTGCTCTTAGGACGGATTGATACCAAGGGAATGGTCGCGGCCTACGAGTTCCTGGTCATTACCCCTGCGATTGCCAACCTAATTCGCGATAACAAGAGTTATCGGATCGACTCGGCAATTCAGACCGGCAAGAAATATGGAATGCAACTACTCGATGACCACCTTTGGTCGCTCTATTCTCGAGGCATGATCTCGGCGGAGGAGATGGTGGATAAGTGCAAGAACCAAACTGATCTGCGGAATAAGGTTCACCAATCTGGGGGGGTCATTGGTAGGCCTGAACTTGACGATCCGGAAGCCTCCAAGGAGATTACCGGCTAATTTTTAAGGGAAATAGAGGTGCAATGCAAAAGGGTGTTTCTTTTTTGCATTCCACATGTCGCATCGGTCAAGGCGGCGAAAATAGGGCCATTTGGGGGAACAGGTGTCTCTATATCTGCGAATATTTTACTGCGGGGACTTCCCGTGGGCTTTGGCGTGTGTACGCCTGAATGGAGTGACTCATGGAACCTTCTGAACTCAAAGGCAGAAAACTCGGGCGTGTGCTGACCAAACTCAAAGTGGTGACACGCGAGCAGGTTCATGAAGCGTTGGGAATTCAGAAGGGGCGGGCGACCAAGGTCCGAATTGGTGAGATACTCAAAGAACTGGGATATTGCACCGGTCTTGATATTGATCGCGCATTGGCCGGGCAGGCGGGGATGGCATATGTCGATCTTGCGGGCATTGAACTTGACGATGAGGTGGTCGGAGCCATTCCGGCAGAGAATGCCAAGGCGTACCAATGTGTACCAATCGAATATAATTCCAAGAGTCGTCAACTTAAAATCGCGATCAAAAGTCCGAATAATTTCCAAGCGGTCGATGACCTTCGGCTGTTGATGGGGGCGAAAGTCGAAGCAGTCGTTGCGTCGCCAACGGTGATCGACACTTTGATCGAAAAATATTTCTCCAAAGGCGAGTCGATGGCTGATGTGGTCAACGCACTTGCATCGGATAAAAATCTTCAAGAGCTCGGGGCCCATTCTGATCAGTCGATTGATCTCGATGCGGTAATTGATGCAGCGGGGGATAACCAAGTCATCAAGCTGCTCAATTTGGTGTTGCTTCAGGCGATTCGGGATCGTGCCTCGGATATCCACTTTGAGCCCTTCGAACATGAGTTTAAAATGCGGTATCGGATTGATGGGGTGCTCTACGAGATGGTGCCCCCTCCAAAGCATCTGGGGACAGCGATTACTTCTCGTGTGAAGGTGATGGCGAATCTGGATATTGCCGAGCGCCGGTTGCCTCAGGATGGGCGGATCGAGTTGACGGTTGGTGGGAATCCGGTGGATTTGCGTGTGGCGATCTTGCCGACGATCTATGGCGAGTCGTGCGTGATGCGTGTGCTCGATCGTGGGAATGTGGAACTTTCGCTCGATCGAGTGGGGTTCCGTCCGGATGATCTTGAGCGCTTTCGCGGGTTGATTACCAAGCCCAATGGGATTGTGATTGTGACTGGGCCTACGGGTTCTGGGAAGACGACCACGCTCTATGCAGCGTTGTCGGAGCTCAACGATATTGAAACGAAGATTCTGACGGCTGAGGATCCGGTCGAATATGACATTGACGGGTTGTGTCAGGTGCAAGTGAACTCGGAAGTCGGGCTGACCTTTGCCAAGGCATTGCGTTCGTTTTTGCGTCAGGACCCCGATGTGATTCTGGTGGGTGAAATCCGTGACCTTGAGACGGCCCAGATCGCAGTGCAGGCTTCGCTGACGGGTCACTTGGTGCTCTCGACTTTGCATACCAATGACGCGCCCAGTTCGATCATTCGATTGGTGGATCTGGGCGTCGAGCCGTTCTTGCTGACGGCGACGATCGAGGGGATTGTTGCCCAACGTTTGGTGCGGACACTGGACCCCAAGACGAAACAGCCGTTTACCCCAACCGAGCAAGAGCTGATGGAGTTGGCATTGCGTCCTGAGGATATCAAGGGGCGTCAGTTCTATCGCCCGGGTGAGACAGTTGGGGTTGGGGGTGGGTATAAGGGGCGGATGGCCCTCTTTGAAATTATGACGCTCGACGATGAGATTCGCGAGTTGATGATGAATGAGGCGAGTACCAATGTGCTTCGCGATGCAGCCCGTAAAAAAGGGATGCGTTCGTTGCGTGAAAGCGGGTTAATGGCGTTGTATGAGGGGTTGACCACTATTGATGAGGTAGTGAGTGAAACGCTCGAAGATGAGTAGGGCAGCGATACGCGGGTTTGGGGCTTGGTAAGGGAAACAGTACTTCCATCGGCGCAGACAGCAAGTGTGTTTGGGCAGGTTTGATCGGGACGAGGAGTAAAGGACTATGGCAACATACACATACCAAGCGCTCAACGCTTCGGGCAAAACGCAGAAGGGGACTGTCGAAGCGGCAAGTTCTGAAGAAGCGATCCAACGAATCAAGTCGCAGGGGTATTTCCCGACATCGGTACAGGTGCAGAAGGAAAAAAAGTCCGCAAGCAAGGGTGCGAAAGGGGAAAAGACTGCCAAGCCCGTCAAGAAGAAGAAGGGCGGTGGGTTCTCGATTGGTGGAGTCAAGCCCAAGCATCTCGCGCTTTTTACCCGTCAGCTTTCGACGCTTCAGGATGCGGGGTTACCCTTGTTGCGATCGTTGCAGATTCTTGAGAGTCAGCAAAAGCCTGGTCTGATGAAGAATATTCTTCTTGGGGTCACTGAGGAGGTCGAGGGCGGGAGCTCGTTGAGCGAGTCGATGGGCAAGTTTCCAAAAGCTTTCGATCATCTGTATGTGAAGATGGTCAATGCGGGTGAAATTGGTGGTGTGCTCGATGTGATTCTCCAGCGACTCTCCGAGTTCATGGAAAAGAGCGAACGGCTCAAACGCAAGATCAAGGGCGCGATGGTATATCCGATCGTGGTGATTCTTGTAGCCATTTCGATTCTTGTGGGCATCATGTTGCTCATCATTCCCAAGTTTGAAGATATTTTCTTGGATTTCGAGATCGAGTTGCCCGCCTTGACACAGGGATTGATTAATACCAGCCGATGGGTCGCCGGGACCAATGCTGGTGCGACGATTCCGGGGTGGGCAATTCTTGTCTTTGGTGGTCCGGTTCTTTGGATTTCGTTCAAGCTCATCCGCAAGACGCCTCCTGGCCGTGCGGTGTTCGACACGATGATTCTTTGGGTTCCCGTGCTTGGCACGCTGATCCGCAAAACGGTCATTGCTCGGTTTACACGAACTTTGGGCACGCTGATCAGTGCGGGTGTTCCGATTCTTGAAGCGGTGACGATCACTTCGCAGACTTCAGGAAATTATGTTTTCGAGAAGGCACTCCGCAATGTGCATGATTCGATCCGGGAGGGAGAGACTTTTGCAGCCCCTTTGCGTGAATCGAAGACCTGCGATGCGATTGTGGTCAACATGATTGATGTGGGTGAGGAGACCGGTGAGATGGACGCGATGCTCCTCAAAATTGCGGATAACTATGATGAAGAGGTCGATGTGGCGGTGGCATCGCTGGTATCGTTGCTCGAGCCTTTGATGGTGGTGTTGCTTGGTGGCATGGTCGGGACGATCGTCGTGGCAATGTTCCTTCCGATGATCAAGATGCTTGAGTCGCTGGGATAATGGCATAGAAGTTGGAGTGTGGATCATCCCAGACAGGGTAATTGGGCAAAGGGGTAGAGGACAAACGAAAGCAGCTTATGACGGGCAATCACACACAATATGCGGACCACATGAAGCTGCAGCAGCGTGTCGTTGGGCGTGGCGGGTTCACGCTCATTGAGCTGTTGGTTGTCATTGCAATCATTGCGCTGCTCATGGCTTTGCTGATCGGCGGGCTTAATCAGGCAATGAAAAGCACTAAACGCTCGGCAAGTCAACGCTCGGCAGCCGCCTTGGCTCAGGCGGTCGATCAGTTTCGCAGTGAGTTTGGGTTCTTGCCCCCTTTGGTCCATGATGGTGAAGGGATCAGCACGGGAGACGATGTATATCGCCCGCAGCAGATTGATCCCGGGGCCTCACAGGTCGATGGGCCGATCTTTCGGCAAGAGGGGGGGGCATACGAGTTCTTTACCGTGGTGGTCTGGTCTGAGGGGCTTGATTTTAACTTTTTCCGCAGGCGGACCGGGGTGGGAAGCGATGGGATTGCACTATCGAGTGGTGGCGGGGCGTGGGATGATGAAGCAGCATGGGAAGATAAACGCTACAGCAAGTATTCACTCGCCTACTACCTCACCGGGGTGCTCGATCGGGATATCGATGGGGTGCGTGGGCCTGGATTTGCTCGTCCGATGATTGACGGCACCTATCTTGGTGTTGGATATCCGGTCGGGTCTTCGCGTGACCGATATGAGCCGTTGATGGATGTTGATCGGCGTGGAGTGCAGATTGCCAACGATTATGTGGATCCAAATGAGTATCCCGAGCATCTGTTGACCGGTCCGCCGATGCATCGGGACGATGCGTACGCGACTTATGAAAGCTACCAGCGTGATGCGCTGGTGTCATTGGTTGATGCTTTTGGCAATGCGTTTCGGTACTACCGATGGGAGCAAGGGCGGTTTGTCAATGGTCAACTGGTGGTGGAGGATGTGCTTGATCTGAATATTCCACCGATTTTGATTGATCCAGTGGTGTTGGCCAAGGTGAGGAATGATCCAAGTCGGATTGGCGAGGCGGATATCACCGGCGGCGACCCTCGGCTGCGTGATGCACGGTACGCGATTGTCAGTGCTGGACCTGACGGGATGTTCGGGATTGAGAGCATTGAAACAATTGCCGGTTTTCTCAGAGAACCAATACCAGGAACGCTTGAAGAGGCAGCAAGGTTGCGTCAGCAGGTTTGGGTGGACAATGCGGTGGAGATCGGGAACTGATGAAGCAAACACACTCCCATCTTGTTGATTTGGACCGATCTGGCCTGTGTGTAGGGCTTGCTCGTCGAGCATTTACGATTGTTGAGCTGATGGTTGTGGTGCTGATCGGGTTGATTATTCTTGCGATCGCGGTGCCAGCGTTTCAGTCGATGGTGTATTCATCAAATCGTTCGCTGGCGGTCAATGCACTCCAAGCATCGTCGCAGATGGCGCGTGATGTGGCGTTGAGCACCGGACAAGACGGTGCAGTGATCTTTGTGTTTGATCCGCAGGTGGGCAAGATGCAGATTATCCCGGCGGTCATGGTGGGGACATTGCGCGAGAAGACCACGGCTGCAGCAGGTTCGGGTGGTTCATCGGCGTTGAGTGATTCGCCGTACTTTGACCGCGATGTGTTTGTTCCCGCTTCAGCAGGCGAGACACTCGAGATTCCTCGGTATTGGATGGTGCGTGGATACGCGTCGCCTCGAGCGATGATTGATCGTGACTCGACGGGCAATGCGGCTGCCAACTGGTATACCTCTGACGCGTATGGTGGTACTGATGCGTCTGCCAATATCAAATCGAAAGCTCATTGGGTTTTCCCCGAGACGGGGTTCTTCCCTGTTGATGCGCAGATTGTTGGGGGGGGACTTGACGGCGAGTTGAGTGAGGTGGATACCACACTACCGACGGGGCGTCATTCATTCATGATCCGGTTTGACGCTCGAACAGGTGTGATGAGCAAGAGTATGAACGCAGCTTTATTTGTCAATCCACGCAACAGTCGAAAGCGTCCCTATGGTGATCGCCCGACGAGTTATGAGCAGAGCTTGCGGGTTGATATGGCTGATGATTTAGGTATCTGGGCATCGCGGATCATCAGCTCGTCGGATCTGACGGGCGATGGTATTCCTTATGGGCGTGATGACGAAGAGCTTCGGATTCAACTTATTGGTAATGCCTCGAATGATACAATTCTGGTCAAGCCTGTAACTCGGTTGGCGCTTTATGATGAGCGGAAACTTGGGATTGGGATTGGTTCTCGCGGGCTCAATCCGCAGACACAGACACTGTACTTGCCCGCAGACCAGAGGAATGCCGATACACAGATCAGGTTTGACCTCTCGTTACTTTCGAGTATGGATGAAGGCGAGTTGGTAGAACGGGTGAATCGATGGATTGATGGGGATACGAATTTTGACGGAGTTTTTGGCCTTGATGACGAACCTGAATCTCGGATGTATCTGATTCAGCCTTACACTGGGCAGTTGCAGGAGGTACTGCGATGAATCCAGGGACTCAAAAAGATTATTTCCGTCATGGTTTCTCGCTTATTGAGGTGCTGATTGCGATTCTTGTGTTGGCGATCGGTTTGCTTGGGCTTGGTGCGATTTTTCCTGCCGTGATTGCTGAGCAGCGCAATGCGTTTGCGGTGATCGAGGGTGAGAACGCTGCCCGCGCCGCTCAGGCATTGATTTCAAATCGTGAGCTTGTTGATTTTTCAATGATCAGTGAAGACTTCAATCGTCCGTTGCGAAGCGGCGTTGGTGGTGGTCCATCGAGTGCGCTTGGACTACCGCATTATTCGTATGAATGGGTTGTGCCTCAAGATGGGGTTTCGTATTACAACTGGAGTTCGCCGGTCCCGAGTATGTATGGTTTTGCGAATTTTTCGACGGGACTTTGGAGTTTCTATTCCAATGACAGTGGCCCTTCGATCAACCCGGACCTTGATATTGTCAAACTTAATCCGACGATCGCTCAGATACCGGTTTCGGCGAGGCTTTTTCCCCAGCCATACTCGGGTAAAGAGCCCAAATATGTGTGGGATATTGCGCTTCGACGCGAGCCCTCGGGTGATCGGTTGCAGGCGGCGATTTTTGTACGGCGGATTGATGCGCGGATTCGTGTGCCTAAGGGATTCTCGCTTAGCGATGTGCTCACCGGCGGGACTTCGGGGAATCCGCTTCCAACCGATCCGGTGCTCCCTGTTGCGATCGATGGCGGATCTGGACGCCCGGCGGTTGATGATGGTGTCAATCCAATGATGTTCTATGCAGCGATCCAAATGCTCGAAGTCGAGGTGCACGAAGAGCATCTCGATTGGCTTGTGTTCCCTGATGGACGCAATCCGATGATCGACACCTCGGTTGGATTTGCGACTCAGGTTGGGCAGAAGCTTGTTGACAACACCGGGGTGATACGCACGGTGGTGGGGTTGCCGAGTGTTGATGCGAATGATCCGCTCTTTGATGTGGTGACGGGGCAGGGGCGTGTGGTGGTGGTTGATCCCCCGTTTACACCTCAGCAGGCCGGGGGGCGTGAGACGGATGAGGCGCGATCGAATGCAATCCGAAATCTTACTGATCCTGCGTATGACTCGAAACGGGCGAGTTGGGTTCGACAGGTGATTTTCACGCCTCGAACGCCGGTGGCGATCCGTGTGGTGACTTTGGAGGAATCACGATGAACTCCAATCAATGCAATCGTTCCTTGGCCCGACGATCTGGTTTTGCGAGATCAGGGTTTACGATGGTCGAGATGATCGTGACAGTCGGCATTTTGATGGTTGTGGCTGCAGGGATTGCGACGATCTTCAGCTCGGTTGGTGACACGGTTTCCAAGGGACGCAAGCTCTCGGAGCTCAACCAGTTTGCTGCCAGGGTCGAGCGGATCATGCGCGAGGACTTTGAATCCATGACCCGTGATGGGTTCTTGGTAATTGTCAATCGCAATGCAAACTTCGGGCACGATGTGAAGCTCTTCCGAGGCGAGCAGACGAACATTGACGAAAATCTGTATCCGGGTTTCTCGGATGGTCCTGGACGGGTTCGGCGTTCGGATGAAATTATGTTTTTCACCCGAGGCGAGTATGAGACCGCCCGCCGTGCGATTTCGCCCGATATGATCGCGCGTTCGTCCGAAGCAGCCATTTACTATGGGCACGGGCAGAAGCGACGCCCTCAGCTTACCGGTTTCAATGGCATCAACAACTTCTTCTTCAACCCTGCGCCGTGGGATTCAAACTTTGATTTTGAAGGTGGGATCAATCAGGCCGGTGTAGGGATCACTTCGACCACGGGAACACTCAATCCCAACGAGTTTGCTCGTGATTGGTCGCTGCTGCGTCAGGTCACCCTTTTGAGCGCACCGATCGGGGAGTCTCGCGAGGTGCCTCGGGAGCTCTTTGGGTACAGCCGGGGGGTGGCGAGTCAGCGTGACTGGTTGATGGATTCTGATCGTCAGATCGCCCTTCAACCTGCGTCTCGGAGTATTTTCAACGCGCTGGGGTGGTCGGATCCTTCGCGTGTTGGGCCGGGGAGTACGGATCCGATTCGCTGGCTTGGGGATAATGCGGTTAATCAGCTTAATCTCAGGGAGTTGCCTCAGTATCGCGCCAGCGGGGTGGTTGATATTGTGACCGAGGATTTGGCGACGATTCGCGGGATGATTCAGGCCTTGCCGGTGAAGGTTTCGCCGTTTGATTATTCGTTCTTTGATGAAGGCAGCGGGTTTGGTGTGAACCTTGGAGCCGATGCGGTGGTGCAGGATCGCGACCAGTTCGCCTTCGGTTATTGGGAGACTCCTTCCGATGCCGACGCGGTGATTCCAGACCCGAAGGATGCTGACGAGTTGAATCTGACGGGGTTGGCATCACACCAAATGAATATGCGTCAATGGATGATCGATGCGCTCCCGAGTCGATGGGATATGAGTTTTACTCCGCCTCGACACCTTGCCGGTGTTCGGTACGAAGATATTCCGACGCGGATTCTGTATCCAGAGTCACAGTTTGAGGCATCGGATCGTGGCGATCTTCAACGGGCGTACGCTGAGGCACATCAAGAAATGCTTGGTTCGTCAATTTTTGTGCCTCGCTGTACAGAGTTTATTGTTGAATGGTCGTACGGGTTCTTGCAAGACTTTGCAAGTCCGGGTTCTCCGAACTATAAGAAAATGATCTGGTATGGGCTTGATCGGTATGTGGATTCGAATAACGATGGAGTTTTGAGCTCCGGAGGACCGAATCCTGACCAGCGTGCCGCGGTGCCGTATTCGCAGCGTGTGCTTGTTGGTGCTGCTGGGACGGACCCGGCGACAGGTCGTTCTCGGGAACTAGGGATGGATCCAAACTTGGTTGTTGGTGTGAATCGGCTTCCGGTTCTGGGTGGGCCGCCGCCGTTATCGCCGGATTATGTTGAGATCGCCACCTTTGGGTTTATGGATCCGGCAGGGACAGCGGTAATTGCGGATGATGTTGAGTGGCTCTGGCCCAAGTTTATCCGGATCACGATGAGTCTAGGAGACCCCGCCGATCCGGAGATCGAGCAGACTTACCAAGTGATCTTTGAACTCCCAGAGCATGAATGATCTGGGAGCAGGTCAGAGAAGAGTCAAGTCGAGGGGGATGAGCAGGCGATGGGAAATCGGTATGCACCATGCAGATGGATGATGGGCCGAGAAACACATGGCACAACGGTGCAGATCGCCCGGCGTAAGGATGAGGAGATAGATAGATATGAAAGTCGAACAATCAACCACACTACCCGTCTTTGATGCCCGCATTCATGCGTGTGCTTTGTCACCGCGTTCGGTTCCATCGCGCAAGGGGTCTGCGCTGTTGATTGTGATTGGAACGCTTGCGTTGATGGCTGTCTTCGCTGCGGTGTATATCTCCGTCGGGCGGACTGATCGCAGGGCAGCCAATGCAATCAAGGCCCGCAATACCCAAGAGCATGTTGCACAGAACTTTGCCGAATCATTAGGCACAATCATTGGGAATGATCGACTCGACGCTTGGGTGCAATGGAACGGCGTGAACCCGACAGACCCATTCGGGCGGCGCGAAGTGACCGATGCGCCATATACGGATTGGACGCGTCGATCGGAGTCGTTCTTTACTGATGGGCGTGATTTGTTTACCCCGGTCGGTGGGCCGTTCTCGATCCAGAATTTGAATCAGGCCAATGATTTCAGTGTTGCGTCCGATCCGTGGTTGGCCTCGACGACGCCGGTGTATCTTGGGAATCCAGGCAATGCGAGCGCTGGCATTACGGAGAGGCCGTTCTCGACTTATCTGCCTTTTGATACGAACTATCCCAACGCCAAGAACTTCCTCGACAATCGGGACTGGCTTCAGATATCGAACTTTGCGCCTGATGGTCGCTTTGTGAATCTGGTGAATCTGCGCCCCAATAGCTATTCGGGATTTGGGCCAGTTGATGGTGATATTGGAGGGTTTCATGCCCAATCGGGCATAGGAGTTTCGGAAGACCCGACTGATGGTCGCCGAATTCGCCGGATGAGCAATTATCTTTCACTTTGGAGAATGGCCGATCCAAATGATCCTGAATCATTGATCCAAACCCAGGACCCAACCGATGGCGGTTTTATCTGGTTCCCGGGACAGGATCAAAATAATCCGGAGACAGGGATTCTGCCTATTGACGAGATCGCCAATACGCCTGCGGTGTGGACGATGTATCAGCGGTTTATGTATATGCCGATGAATCAACCGTTCCAGACACTCAATCGCAACGGGGAGGGTTCGAGCTGGGCGGATCCAGACTATCCGGCGTATCAGTACGCCGATGCCGATGGCGATGGGATGGCGGATTCGCGTTGGTTCGAGATGACGGCTGCGCGGGATGCAAACCAAGGAACTTCAGATCAAACCCGCACAGACATCGAGGTGCTTTACGATCGTAAGGACTATCGGTATTTCCTTGCCGCCCGGGCGGTGGATTTGTCTTCGATGGTGAATGTGAATACAGCGACGGATTTGCTGGTTCCACCGACGAAGGAGTATCCTCTTGGTCTGACTCCCGCCGATATTGATCTGCGCCGACTTTTGACGATGCAGGATGCTGCAGGCGATTACACCGCCAACAACACGCACCACTTACCATTGTCCTATGCGCAGCTGCACCGCCCTTATATTGGTGAGGTTGGTGTTGAGCCTCGGTTTGGTCCCTGGACACCTGCTGATGCCACAGGGTGGGAACAACGCAACCTGAACCGGAATGTGACGGACTACTGGCTTTACAAACATGAATATGATCGAGCTTCTCCGGGTGGATCGGGTGATCTGAGAAATCTTGAGGGGAGTTCGACTTCGATGCTTGTGGGGCGTTATGCCTACGACGCGCTCCGACAGGGGATTATGCTCGGGAGTTCGCTCTCGGGGGAGTATGAAGGGTTTGATTACGCCTATCAAACTCCCAGCGCACGTCGGGACTTGTTGCAATACGAGCGCGATCCGACAGATGTCGGGATGGTCCCCGCGCAGATCACCCCCGAGCGGCGGATCGAACAATATCGCCAAGTGGGAAGTCTTGATCCGACCAATCTGGGGACTTCGTGGGCGCGGGAGGCAGACTTTGGTTCAGGGCTTTATGGCATGGATGATCTGGTCGAGCTTTTGACCTTCCACGGGCTCAACGATCCCGAGGTCACGACCCGGCTCGAACGGGTAACGACCGGGCGATACAGGAGTCCCAACGATGATGCGCTCCAGACCAAGAGGTTTGGCCCTTTGATGAGCAATCGACCATTGTCACTCGATCGCCAACAGCACGGGATGGCGCTGATTGATATCAATAGGGACCCCAGCACCCCACCGAGTGCAGATGACCGTGAGCTCCGCGCACCCACCGGGCGTGTTTCGTTCAACTCGATGGCCCATAATGCGCTTACGCCTCGCAATAAGCTTACGACGGTCAGTGGGGCGGTGCCTTTGGCTCCCACGGAGTTTATAGAGGATCCATCAACGCCTGAGGCATTGACTCTGCTCTCGGTGCCGGGGGATCTCGAGGGGATGCTTTCGAATGCCAATGAGCTCTTCGGGGTATATTCGAGTGCCTTGGCCGGAGAACTTGATACACCTGGGCGTTTTTTTGCCGACCCTACATATTGGCCTACGGATGTGAACACTCACCAGAATCTGCTTACCTCGACACTTTTTTACGGGCATCGTGGACCAGAGTTGGCGCTGCGTATCGCGGCCCACACCACGGTGAATATGAACGACATGATGGATAGTGATACTGCCCCGACCATCGCCACACTGCTCGTTGACGGGAGTGATCGGGGACAAGTTGTTCGTGATTATTTCAACAACGACCTGGCGTCGGGCGGGAGCTTTGATCCACTCACGGATCCCGAGTATGTGCTCTATCCGGGGATTGCCGACGGGAATCTTTTTGATCCGGGGGTGAATGTCTTGCCCAATGGCAGCCTTCCTGAGAAGCGTCAGGCGGTGAATGTCTTCGGGCTGGAAGCAATGCCGGTGCTGACCGAAGTTTCAGTGCTTTATGCTTATACCGATGCGTCAGATCAAGGAGCGGGAGGTGATAGGGACTATTTCGACACCACTCCGATTCTGCGGGATTTCGCTGGGCAGTTGCGGGTGATCTATCCGCCTCGTGAGGAGATTGATGAAATTTCGATCAATGGGGATGTGTCGCCGGGGAACGCCGACTTCTTGATCCAAGTGCTTGCGTTCCAGCTGCACAATCCATACGACCAAGATATCAGTTTGGGTGGATCCGATCACAGCGGGACGCCTTTGGGGAATGATGACCCACTGACTCGTCAGCGGGCGTACCAAAACGAAGAAAATGCGATTGATCCGGCATCAAACTATCAATTTGATTACTACATCGAGTTTGCCGGCCGTTTTTTCAAACTGGCCAAATACATCGAGTGGTATCCCACAGAGAATAATGCTGAAAACTACACACTGAGTGATGCGAGTTCTGCTGCATATATCTCCGGCTCTGTTCCGAATCCAGTGTTGGATTTCCCCAATGGACATGCCCGGATGGATCCAGGGACGCAGACATCGGCCGGGGCGATCCCCGGTGTCTATACCGGACAGGCACTCTACAGCGACTTCATCACGCGCAATGTCGTACTTCGAGCGGGCGAAACGCGTGTGTTTTATGTGATTGCCGACCGACGGTTCGATGATGCCACGCCGGGCATTTTGACCGATGGTTCAAATCCTGACGACCGATGGGCAAGATTACTCGATGCGTGGGAAGCCGGAATTCCTGCCGGGTTTACAAATCTTGGGATCAATAACGATCGGGATCTCGATGGTCTTCCCGATGGTCCATTTGGTGATCCACGCGGATGGACAGGACCTGCTGAGCAATGGGTCGAGCATCAATTCCGCGTCATGAATGGGGGAACGGGTCTTGACCCGGTGATGATGATGGAGTTTGACCCGCGAGACGGGAAACTGCTCAACGAGACAAACTTCGAAGACCTCACGACGCCGGGCCCATCGCCCTTGTTCCCGGCTCCGATTCTCGGGCGTACAGATGCGCTTGAGGTTCGGCTTTGGAAGAAGATCGTCACCCGGGGCGAGGAAACGGTTGAGCCCACCTCGCCTGATCTTCCCAATCCGACTATGCGGAATCTGATCGAGAATGATTTGCTTGTTGATCGGATGGTGCTTGGAGAATCACTTGCCTCACCAATTGCTTCAGGAGATTTTAAGATTGCAGACACCGTCTCGTATCGTGAAGATTTTCCTGATCCAGGATCGGCAATGGACACGATGGGGGTCCGCAACGACAACACCGGCGTGACGATTGCGGCGTGGAAAACCAACCGCCGGGCCGACAGTGACACGCTCGAGCCGCCTTCAGTCGGTGAGGTTGTGCCTTGGATGCTTCGTTCGTCGGCCACTCCGGGGATCACTCGTCAGAGCTTGGTGAGTTTTCTCACCGGCACACCAGTTGCGAGTGATATCTTTGATGGCGATAACTTGTCCGACCCGGCCGAATCGGTCACGATCGCAGGGGACTTTGAAATCACCCAATCGCTTCTCGCATTTTTCAATCTTTCATCATCGCGCGGGGCCAACGCCATTATCCAAACGATCGCCTTGGCGCCCTATCTCAAGAGTGATGTGACCGCGCAGGCATTTGTCGAAGACGATGCAGGGAATGATTCGGCGAGCAAGTTCCCCCCTTTGATCCTGTCGGTGCAAGACTCCGCCCAAAGGATTGTTCCTGAAATCCTCGTGAATGGTGCAACCATCAAAGACAACCCACGCCTGGCGGATTTGCTTTTGGCCTGGGGGATCGGCCCTGCATTCTCGCCGAGCCCTGCTCGGGCAAACAGGCTCGATTATGTTCCCGAGGAATGGATGACCGGGCCAGAATCCATGGCAACGGCATTGGGAGTGAATGAACCCAATCCCACGGGCCCATTGTTCGATGAGATCGACAGCATCTGGAAAGACACTTACGATCTTGCCAGTGAGGATGTTGTCCTCGATAATGGGCACCTGGCGATTGATAACTTCGTGTCATATGTGAATACAGATCTCAATGTCCCGCCGACCTTTGATCCGGTGGTCGATATCCCGCGTGGAACCGGTGTGCCAATGGCCCTTGGGGTGATCGACCATGCGCGGGCGATTGCGCCGATTGCCCGGGTTTCAGACCCGACAACTCCGACACCGGATGAATTCCTCGAGATTGCACTAGGGCGGGCGACCTTTGGGACGGTAAACATCAACACCGCCCCGATCGAGGTGCTGCGCTTGCTCCCAGGGCTCACACCGAGTCGGGCATCGTACTTCAATGGCGGCTCGCTCACCAATGAGTGGTGGGGCAAAGACTTTACTGCAACCAGGTTGCCTAGGTTGACCAATCCAGCGCTTGGATCGGGAACGATTGATGATATGGTCGACAATCCCGATGTGGCCGCCGCGATTATCGCCTACCGGGATCGGACCTATGGCATCCCGAATACGGCAGCTCGGCCTGAACCATATGGGTTGACCTTCTACGACAACGCACCGATGAATCTGGGTCCAACCGATCCGCTGTTGTTTGCCAACAACATGCGCGGCGAGTACCCCTTGGTCACGCCGTTGCCTGCGACTTCAAATGCCCCCGTCGATCGCAGCGCGATGACCGGGATCGACGGTATCCGTCCAACGCCTGGGTTTGGTTCATTGGGTGAGTTGCTCGCGGTGCGGGTTGATCCGAACTTTGAAGCGATCGATTTGGCCCGTTGGAACACCCTGAGGCACCTTTCGATCCAGCAGTATGGGTTCGACAATGAGGCATCGGGGATCGAGTCGGATGTGACGATCATGTCGCAGCTCTTTGGCGGCACCGCTACGGGGACGACCATAGACGACTACGCCGAGCGGATTTCGATGGCCAATTCGGTCCTCAATACGATCTCGGTGCGATCAGATTATTTTGCGGTCTGGTTTGTGCTCCATGGGTACCAAGAGTCAGATGTGAAGAATCTTCGCCCGGAGGATCCGCTGGTGCCTTCGATTAAGAAACGCTTCTTGATGGTGGTGGATCGGACGAATGTGATCGAGCCGGGCGATAAGCCCAAGATTCTGGTCTTCAAGGAGCTCCCATACTGAGGAGGCCTATGAATTTGCTGGATCAGGAGGCGAGATTTACCGATAGGCGGGCTACAGTAGTATCCGCGACAGGGTGTAGCTCAGCTTGGTAGAGCGTCTGGTTTGGGACCAGAAGGTCGCAGGTTCAAATCCTGTCTCCCTGACTTTTCTTCAAAATCGGCCCTTCGGCAAGAATGTCGAAGGGCTTTCTCTTTGTCAGGGCGAGACTTACGGGGCTCAAGGTACGGTTCGAACTCACGCAGTCGAGAATCTCCCGCCGAACGGCAAAGTTCGAACCGCGCCAGATATCGACCAAGTTCTGGCTGAAATCAAACACGGCCAACGCGGCTTGGGCTTGGGCGTTCGCTGATGATCGTGTGCTCACCGCACCTGCATCTACTGCCCGGAATCAGACGATTACCTCTGTGGGCGGGCAGACGAGTGGAGGTGGGCGATTTTGAGTTGGTGATTTTCTTGGGTGATATGCGTGAGTTCCTTCTTGTTGTTGTTGTTGTTGTTGTGAGGGATACGAGGCCTGAAAATCTCCTTCGCCCTTTGGGTCAAAGAAGGGCACCGGAGTGTGAGATCATCACTGAAAACTGGGGGAGTAGTTGCATCCCTGCACACGGTGAGCTGGTACCATGTGGCAATACGAACAACTCGTGGACCGGGCTTATCGTCTCGGCACGCTTTATGGAGAATCGACCAATGAGAATGCTATCGACTGTGCTTGTGCTTGCTGGATTGGCCGCAATTGGGCTTGCTGAACCGCCGGCGACGGAGGTTCGCCCGGTGACGGAGACAATTCATGGAGACACGGTGACAGACAACTATCGGTGGCTTGAAGGGGACAACTCAGATCCGGAGAACATGGGGCTGATGACCAAAGAAGTCGCAGCATGGACGGATGCACAGAATGCTTATACGCGCAGTGTGCTCGATGGGCTGCCAGGACGCAAGACGCTTGAGGAGCGGTTGCGGGAATTGATGGAAGTGCCTCGGATTGGGTCGCCGAGTGTGTATGGGAATCGGTATTTTTTCTCGAAGCGCGAAGGGGCGCAGCCTCAGAGTGTGCGGTATGTGCGCGATGGGCTCGATGGGGATGATCGGGTCTTGCTCGATCCACAGGCGATTGATCCAACGGGGTTGACGACCGTATCGTGGATCGCGCCCAATAGGGATGGGGCGTTGATGGCCTTTGGGATGTACCGCTCAGGCGATGAGAACTCAACGCTGTATCTGATGGATGTGGACAGCGGCGAGTGGTTGGCCGATGTGATCCCCGGGAAGGTGAATTTTTCACAGTGGCTTGCTGATGGGTCGGGATTCTTTTACGAGCGGCTCGAAGACCTTGATGATGCGTATTCATCGGTGTTCAAATTGCACAAAATCGGGACGCACCATCGTGAGGATGCGGTATTGTTTCGTCAGAAGGACATCGAGTTTTTCTATGGCGATCTGAATAAGACGGCGGAGGAACTCGAAGCGTTGAAGACCACTTGGGGACCCTTTGGGATGCCTTCGAAGGATGGTCGTTGGTTGGTCATTGGATATTGGACCGGAACGGCGGGGATTGATCTGTGGGTTGCAGATCTCGATGCATGGTTTCGAACGGGCGAACTGGATTTAAAGGCAATGGTGATCGGAAAGATGGGGCGCATGGGTGGGGCGCACTTCGATGGCGATCGGCTGATTATGCAGCATTCGTTCGATGCACCCAATGGTGTGGTATCCTCGATTGATCTGACGAATCCGGGCTTTGAGCATTGGCAGACGCTTGTTCCGGCGAATGAAAACCGAGTGATTGATGGCGTGTCGTTTGCTCGCGGAATTATTGCAGTGGATTATCTGGAGAATGCGAAAACCCGCATCGCGTTGTTCAACTTTGCAGGTGATTCGCTTGGGGATTTGGAGCTTCCTGGGATTGGGTCGGCGGGGTTATCCGTGGCCGATGATCGGACTGATGGATTCTTGAGCTTTACGAGTTACAACATGCCGAGCAGTATTTACCATGTTGATCTGGCGACGGGCGAACGGGAACTGTGGGCACGCCCGGATATCCCAGTCGATCCATCGCAGATCGAGGTTTCACAGGTGTGGTACGATTCGAAGGATGGGACACCGATTTCGATGTTTTTGGTGCACAAGAAAGGACTTCAACTCGATGGGAAAAACCCGACGATTTTGTACGGATATGGTGGATTTGATATTTCGATGACCCCTTACTTTTCTTCAACGATGTTCCCATGGTATGAGAAGGGTGGGGTATATGCAGTCGCCAATCTTCGCGGAGGTGGGGAGTATGGCAATGCATGGCATGAAGCAGGTATGCTCGAACACAAGCAAAATGTGTTTGATGATTTTATTGCTGCAGGCGAATGGCTGATTGACAATGGGTATACGAACCCGGATCAACTCGGAATTGCGGGTGGATCGAATGGCGGGTTGCTTACCGGAGCAGTGGTTGTCCAGCGTCCAGATTTGTTTAGCGCAGTGATCTCGGGAGTACCGTTGTTGGATATGCTGCGGTACCAAAACTTCCTGATGGCGCGGTACTGGGTACCGGAGTATGGGTCGGCAGAGGATGCGAGCCAGTATGCTTATCTTAAAAAATATTCGCCATACCAAAATGTCAAGCCAGGTGTGAAATATCCAGCGATGCTGATTACTGCGGGTGAAAATGACACACGGGTACACCCATTGCATGCCCGAAAAATGGCAGCGATTATGCAGGCATCGACGGGATCGGATCAAGAGGCCGAGCCGATTCTGCTATGGGTTGATCGTGATGCTGGGCATGGCGGCGGGAAGCCTTTGCATCTGCGGATTCGTGATATTGCAGATCAGCGAATATTTATGATGTGGCAGCTCGGGATGCTCGACGACGAGTAAATGAAATCTTGAAAATGAAGATCGGCGGGGATCCACCAGATGCCCGCTTTTTTATTGGTGATTGAGCTATTCTTGTGGATGGACCGAGCGGATGTGGTGATTGTGGGGGGCGGGGCAGCAGGGTTGATGACTGCAATCTGGGCGGCGAGGTCATGTATTGATTCGCGAATCATTGTGGTCGATGGGGCCAAGATGATTGGGGCGAAGATTCTTGTGGCGGGTGGCGGGCGGTGCAATGTGACGCATGAGAAAGTGTTGCCAAAGGATTACGCGGGGGGATCGCGGAACATAATTAAAAAGGTGCTCAAGGCATGGTCGGCGAGTGATACGATTCAGTTCTTTGAAGAGCTGGGAGTTGAACTCAAGTGCGAGGATACTGGCAAGATGTTTCCGGTAACGGATTCATCGAAGACCGTGCTCAATGCCTTGCTGCGCGAATGCGATCGGGTGGGGGTGGAGATTGTGCATCCTTGGCGGGTGAAAACAATCGAGCGAGATGGAGATGGGTTTGTGGTGCGATCGAGTGAGGACACGATCAAAACACCACGGGTGGTCATTGCGACAGGAGGGATGGCGTTGCCTAAATCTGGCTCAGATGGTGAGGGGTATCGGATTGTGAAAGCGTTGGGGCATTCGGTGACGGAGCGGGTTGCGCCTGCGCTGGTGCCGATGATGGTGGCAAGTGAGTCAAAGTGGATCACGGAGTTATCAGGCATTGCCGCACCGGTGTCGATCGAGGTTCGTTCGGGGAGTGGCAAGCGGATCGCACGGTTTGCGAATGATGTGTTGTGTACACACTTTGGATTATCCGGGCCGGGCGCTTTGGATGTGAGCCGGTGGTACTTTGATGCGAAGTTGGATGATCCCAAAGCCAAACTGATAATGAGTTGGGTGGGCGAAAGTTCATTTGATATGTGGGATGCAAAGCTGCAGAATATTGGCAAGCGGACGGTCGGAGGGTATCTGCGATCGGTGATTCCGGATCGACTGGGAAAGATGCTGTGCAAACGGTGTGGAATCGATCCGGCATCGGCCGGTCATGCAATGACGCGGGATCAACGCCGGGCGCTGGCGCATATATTGGTCGAATGCGAGATTGAGATCGCGGGGAATCGTGGGTTTACGCACGCCGAGGTGACCGCGGGGGGTGTGCCTCTTGATGAGGTGAATGTTTCGACGATGCACAGCCGAGTGTGCGAGGGGCTTTGGATCGTGGGGGAAATTTTGAATGTCGATGGGCGGATCGGGGGGTTTAATTTTCAATGGGCATGGAGCAATGGGTATATTGCAGGGCGAGCGATTGGGGAATCGATTTAGATCGGTTGGGCTGCGAGGGTTTCAATCGTATCGAGGAAGCGGTCGATTTGAGATTCAGTGGTGCCCGAGCCTGGAGAGACGCGAATGCCCCCTACGGTGCAGGTGCCGATGGCGTCATGAAGGAGGGGGGCGCAGTGAATACCGCCTCGGACTGCGATGTTGTGGTCTTGATCGAGCTTGACCATAACCTGACGGGCATTGTGCCCATCGAGATTGAAGAGGATGACAGGAGTTCTCCCTTTGATGGTAGGGAGTCCAAAGATGGTGATGCCCGCGATGGATTGGAGTCCTTCGAGGATGCGCTGGGTCATGGCCATTTCGTGCTGGTGGACCTGGTCGGAGAGTGCGTCGATGGCAGCATTGAGCCCGGCAAAACCGACAGCATTGGAGGTGCCCGCTTCGAGGGCATCGGGGAGATTGGTGGGCATTTCGAGCCCGGGTGCCATCGAGCCGGTGCCGCCTCGGCGTTGGCAGAAGATGCGAGCGTGATCACAGTTGCGGGGGTGCGGATATGCCCGTGGCCCGACATAGAGTGCGCCGGTGCCGGTTGGGCCTCGGAGTCCTTTGTGACCGGCAAGGGCGAGCAAGTCGATATCCCAAGCTTGAACATCAATCGGGAAGTGTCCGGCAGTCTGAGCCGCATCGACAAGAACAAGGGTGTTTTCGTTTTTGGTGCGGACGATTTTGATGGTGCGTTCGATGTCCTGGATGGTGCCAAGAACATTCGAAGCGTGGGAGAGAGTGAAGAGGATGGTATGCTGAGTGATGGCGTCGGTGATTGCTTGAGGATCGACCAAGCCTTGAGCATCGCAGGGAATAATGGTCAAGTCGATAAGGTTGTTCGATGCGTAGCAGTGGAGTGTACGGAGGACGGCATTGTGCTCGATGGCAGTGGTGATGACATGGAACCGGGTTTGGTTGGGGAACGATTGCATGGCACTGCGGAGCACGCCATGGATGGCGAGGTTGAGCGCGTCGGTGCATCCATGGGTGAGGATGATGCGTTCTGGAGCTGGTGCATGGACGAGGTTGGCGAGTTTCTCGCGCGCGTGTTCGAGAACCTGAGACGCTTTTCGTGAAAGTGTGTGCCCGCCTCGCCCCGGGTTACCAGCTTTGGTTGCAAGAAAATCAACCATTGCAGCCCCGACAGCATCGGGTTTGGGCCAACTCGTTGCAGCGTTATCCAGATAAATGATCTCGTTTCCCATACGAGCAGAGTATATCCTATAGGTGCGGTGCTGAGCGACCAATATTGGCAGGATTGACAAGGAGAATAACGATGTTGATGAGATTGATTTATGATGAATCGTTGGCACAGGGGGCCTATCTGATCGGATGTCAGAAAACAGGCGAAGCGATCATCATCGACCCCGAACGGGATATTGATCGGTACATTGCATTGGCTCAGAAGCACGGGCTGACGATTGTTGCAGCAACCGAGACACACATGCATGCGGACTTCCTCTCGGGGGTACGCGAGTTCTGTGAGCAGACCGATGCCAAGGCATATCTCTCGGATGAGGGTGGGCAAGACTGGGACTATGTTTGGGTTAGGGGCACAGACAGCAAAGGGCAACCTTACAACCATCAACTCGTCAAAGATGGTGATGTCATTATGATCGGGAATATCCAGATCAGGATTTTGCACACCCCTGGGCATACAGCCGAGCATATCTGCTTCGAGATTACAGATCAAGGCGGTGGTGCAGATGCGCCGATGGGGATTGTGACGGGCGACTTTATTTTTGTCGGCGATGTGGGACGTCCGGACTTGCTCGAATCGGCAGCGGGAATGGTCGGGGTAATGGAGCCAAGCGCTCGTCGGCTTGGTGAATCGCTTCGTCAATTTTCGGCCCAACCTGATTATCTTCAGATTTGGCCTGGGCACGGTTCGGGGAGTGTGTGCGGCAAGGCGCTCGGTGCGGTGTTTCAGACAACGGTTGGATATGAACGCAGATTCAACGAAGCGTTCAAACAGGCAGCGGATGCGGATGCATTCGTCGAATCGATTCTTTCGGGTCAGCCCGAGCCGCCGTATTATTTTGCGAGGATGAAACGGGACAATCGCCAAGGGCCTCCAATTCTTGGTGCATTGCCAATGCCATCGAACTGTTCTGTGAGTGGGATTCCTGCCGACGCTGCGATTATTGATACGCGTCCATGGGATGAGTTTCGGCGTGGGCACCTTCCGGGTTCGTACAGTATCGTACTTGAACAGTTTTTCTCGACAGTGGCCGGGGCGTTTATCGAGCACGATCAGAAAATTGTATTGATCGCCGAGGCATGTGATGTTGAGCAAGCGGTTCGAATGCTTGTACGGATCGGGCTTGATCGTGTGGTGGGCTGGGTTGATCCTAGTGAGGTTGCAGGCGTTGATGAATTGCTGGTAGCTGATGAAGTGGATGTGGCCACAGTCAAAGGCATGGATGGGGCGGTGATTCTTGATGTGCGTAACTCATCGGAGTTTGACGAGGGACATATTCCCGGTGCGATCCAAGTTCCGTATCTTCAACTGAACAAACGACTTGACGAGGTACCAATGGGGTCGCCGATCTTTGTTCATTGTAAAACCGGGTTCCGATCAGCACGAGCGGTTTCGTATCTTAACAAACAGGGATTCAATGCAATGAATGTGGCTGGTGGATTCATGGCATGGGAGGAGGCCGGGTATCCGACCGAAAAGCCAGAATCAGTTTGCAGATGATGGGGTAATGACGATGATTTCACCGACGATGGGTTCAAGGATGGCATCAGTTTTTTCGGCAGCGATCTGGAGCAAGCGGCGCATCGGTTCGTCGATTGGCTCGTCGGAGAGTTCAAAGGTCGAGTGGTGAATCGGGAACATGAGCCGAGCGTCGAGCCCTTGGAACATATTCCATGCCTGCTCGGGCGTGGCGTGCATGTGATCCCAAGGGTCGTAGGCGCCGATGCCGAAAACGGCAAGGTCGATCGTGTCAAGCCTTTCATAGGCCTTTGTCTCAGCGGTGTCCCCAGCGAAAAGGACACGCTGGGATGAAGATTCAACCAGGTAGGAGTTGACGCCTCTTCGGCGATCAAAGAGCACGCGAGCCCCCCAATGTTTAGGTTCGATGGCGGTAACGGTGAGGGTGTCAAGTTTGGTTGATGAGCCGGGGCTTAGCTCGATGATCCGTTCGAACCCCGCGGGGACGAGTTTGGCACATCGACGGGGGACGATGACGGTGGTGGTGTCGGACCGCATTGCCTCGAGGGTGGGTTTGTCGAGATGGTCGAAATGGGCGTGAGTGATAAGGAGCAGGTTGGTGCCGATGAGGGATTCGGGCGAGACGGGTGCGGGTGTGAGGCGGGGGATGCCGATGGTTTTGTTTTTGATGCGCATTCCGATGCGTTGGGAGAGGACCGGATCGACCGCGACCGTCACATCATCTATTTGAGCGAGGACGGATCCATGCCCGAGCCAGAGAATGGCGAGGTTATGATGGGCCAGTTCGTGAAGGATTTGGGGGAGATGGATAGGCTCGTTGGGATTGGTTGTGGATTTGAGTGATTCATAGATAGCTCGGGGATATCGGCGGAATCCAGATTTGACGGCGCGGGCTGTTCGGCGGAGCTTGGGGGCTCGTTGAGGATTGGGTCTTGGCGAAATGGTCATGGGCTCGGTGGGATTCTACGCAACGGGATGTATGTTGGTTCGGTATGATGTTCTATAGAGACGATGCACCATGGATGAACGCTCCTATGCCCGAGACTACATTTTCGATTCCGACACTACTTGCTGGGTTGATGGTTGCGCTGCATTGGATGATTGTGATCGGGCTCGGGCTTCGGATTATTCTCAAACGCAGGCCTACGGGTGTGTCATTGGCGTGGTTGTTGGTGGTGGTGACGGTGCCGTTTGTTGGGGCGGTGTTATATCTATTTGTCGGAGAGCTCTGGTTGCCTCGTCGGCGGATCGGTCGATACACCGCGTTCAAGGAGGTGATTTCGGATCAAATCGAGCATATTGATGAGGCATGGGATATCAAGGGAGATCAACTCTCGATACTGGCGCGTTCGCTCAATGCACAGGCGAATAATCCACTCAAGATATCTGCGATTGGTGGGAATGCGATCGAGCTCTTCGATACGAGCACGCGGTGCATGTGTTCGATTGTCGATGAGATTGATAAAGCCCAGCTTTCGGTGTCGATGCTGTTTTACATCTGGGAGTCAGGCGGGGATGTGGATGATGTCGAGCGTGCATTGATTCGGGCTGCCGGGCGTGGGGTGGTGTGCCGAGTGATGGTCGATAGCGCGGGAAGCAAGCGGTTTTTACGAGGGAATTCAGTTTGTGAGCTACGCCAGGCCGGGGTAGAGGTGGTCGATACGCTGCCCGCGGGGATTTTGCGGGCATTGTTTGCACGGATTGATATCCGGAATCATCGCAAAATCATCACGATCGACCATCGGGTTGCGTATACGGGTTCGATGAATATGGTTGATCCTCGACTGTTTCGTCTGAAGAAGGGGGTAGGACGCTGGGTGGATGTGATGGCCCGTGTGCAAGGACCGGCTGCGAGGGTGTTGGATATAACGCTTCGTTTGGATTGGGCGGTGGAGTCTACCGATGATCCGCGGGAGGTCGGGGCATTGGGATTGGATCTGTCCATTGAGTCGGCGGGGGAGATTCCGTTGCAAGTCGTGCCTTCAGGGCCAGATCAGGGACCGCAGATTATTCACGATATGTTGTTGACGCTGATCTACACGGTGCAGAGGCGTTTAATTCTCACCACACCATATTTCATCCCCAGTGAAGCGATGCTCACCGCGCTCACGGCTGCTGCCAAAAGAGGCGTGTGCATTACGCTCGTGGTGCCGAAGAAAATTGATTCGATTCTTGTCCGCCATGCCTCGAAGGCCTATTTCGAGGATCTGCTTGATGCCGGGATTGAGATTTGTACCTATACCGGCGGATTGCTGCATGCCAAGACAGTGACGGCGGATGATGAGGTGGCGATGCTTGGGACGGTGAATATGGACAAACGGAGTTTCTGGATCAACTTTGAAGTCAGTCTCTTTGCATATGACGAGCAGGTGGTGACGGATCTTCGGCGTTTGCAGGGCGGATATATCGAAAAGTCCGAGCGGATCGACCCATCGGCATGGCGCAGGCGTCCCGTTATCTCACGGATTGTCCAAAATGGTGTCCAACTTTTGTCGCCGATTCTGTAAGACCTTGCTCATTACGGAGTTGAGGTTCGCCCAGAGAGTGCGACGGAGGTGTCTGAGGATTCAAAGTCTAATTCGGTGATCGGAAGACTCAAGGCAGATACTATCTGGAATGCCTTGCAGCCCCTTTATTTCAAACAAAATCGTCACCCATAGCCAATTGATGGAGATTCGAGACGCGTTGCGCGACGAAGGACTCAGGCTGGTGCAGTGTCATGGATGCTTTGATATTGTCCATCCGGGGCATATTCGGCATCTTCAGTTTGCTGCTTCACAGGGTGATCGGTTGGTAGTGTCGGTGACCGCCGATGCCTATGTAAACAAAGGGCCCGACCAGCCGATGTTTCCCCATGACTTACGGGCGGAAAACCTTGCAGCCCTTGCGTTCGTCGATTGGGTGTATATCCACCACGAATCAACTGCGGTGAACCTGCTCGGGGAAATCAAACCTGATATTTATATCAAGGGCGCAGAGTACGCCTCGAAGCATGACCAGCGGTTTGCTGACGAGCGCGATGTGGTTGAATCGAACCACGGGCGAGTTGTTTTTTCGAGTGGCGATGTTGTTTTTTCTTCCACCTCGATTGTCGAGTCGATCCAGAAGACCTCTCGGGCTGACCCCGATATTGCGCAACTGGCCCAACTTGCCCAGCAACATGATCTCTCGACTTCATGTATTGCCCGTATCCTTAATGAGGCCAAGGGCAAGCGGGTTGTGGTGGTGGGCGAGACGATACTTGACACCTACAACCATTGCCAATGGCCTGAGATTGCTGAGGAGCATCCGATGCTCTCGCTTCGTCCGATTTCATCCGAGCAGTTCGATGGCGGGGCGGCGATTGTTGCTCAGCACCTGGCGGCGATAGGGATGCGATCAGTGCTTTGCACGCCGATATCGAGTCGGTTCGATGCGCAGCTTTTGATGGAGCGGATGGATGTCATGGGTGTCGAAGTGCTCCCGATCATGGTCGAAACACCCATGCCTGAGAAGCAGCGGTTTCTCGTTGGGCGTGACAAGGTGATGAAGCTTGATTGCACGGAGCAACTTGTGCTTGATGACCAGCAGCGAGCACGAGTGGTCGATCAGGCGTGCTCGATTGATGGGCTCGATGGATTGGTGCTGACTGACTTTGGGCTTGGGTTGTTTGCCGATGGGCTGGCGGGGGTACTCTGCAATGCTTTGCGTGATCGTGTTGAGCTGATTGTGGGCGATGTTTCTGGGGTGCGGGCGAGTTTATTGTCGATGCGCCATGGCGATGTGCTTTGTCCAAGTGAAGCCGAGATGCGCCAGGCGATGAACGATCATCACTCAACGACGATTGAGCTCGCACATCGGCTTCTTGATCAGACAGAATCGCGGGCGGCCATCGTGACGCTCGGGCGTGATGGACTCGCGGTGGTGGCACCTGATGCTCAGGTTGTTGGGTTGCCTGCCCTTTCGCATGATCCTGTTGATGTACTTGGGTGCGGCGATGCACTTTTGGCGAGTCTATGCGCTTCGATGCTCGGCAACGGCGGACTTGTACAATCGGCTTATATAGGTTCGATTGCGGCAGCGATTGCCGGGTCGGTGATGGGTAATGTACCAGTGGGAGCTACCCAAATCATCGCACGCGGGCAACATCTTGGTGCTCAGTTTGCTCATTCCATGGCCCAGATCGGTCACAAATCGGCACGCTCGCAAGCGGAACAGCCGATCACCTGATACACTCTCCGTGATGCAGATCAGCTTTGTGATTCCAACCCGAAATCGTTCACACGAGCTGTGCTACACCCTCGAACAACTCCAAAGACTTCATCTCGATGAGCTCGGGGGGGCATCTGAGTTGGTGATCGTGGATAACGGGTCGGATATTCCGATGGATATGCCCAGGTCCTTGGAAAATGGGCTGGCAATCTCGCAAGTGATGCTTGGGGAGAACCACGGAGCAGGCGCTCGCAATGTCGGCGCTGAGCATGCTCGAGGCGAGTGGATCATCATGCTCGACGACGATTCCAATCTACGCTCAGGTCGTATTGGCCAATACCTCTCGCAGGTTGATCCCAAAATCGGTGCGGTCGGAGGCGAGATATTCCTCCCCGACGGGTCACATGAAGCAGGCGGATTGCCTGAGGTCGTGGTCGGGTGCGGATGCGCGATTCGCCGCGATGCGTTTCTTGAAGTTGGCGGCTATGACGCAAACTTCGGGTATTATGCGGAGGAGTATGACTTGTGCGCCAAATTGATCGCACGCGGGTATCAGATCTGTCATACGCGAGCATTCGTCTTTGAGCATCGCAAGAGCTCATCGGGCCGTGATATGAATGCGATTCTCTATCGGCTCGTCCGCAATAATGGGTGGGTGATCCAGAGATACGCTCCTGATGCATTGCTTGCCGATGCCCTCGCTGAAATGAAGAGTCGCTATGAACAAATTGCGATCAAAGAACAGGCGGCCGCAGGATATCGGCACGGTTTGGAAGAGCTCGGCCAGACGATTGGAGATCAGAAGCGTGACCCGCTTGATGCTGATGCGTGGGATCGTTTTGTGGGCAAGGCGGCGATGCGTTCCATGCTTGAACCTCGGTTACACCAACACGCTCTTGGTAATGTCATGCTCGTTGGGCCAATGCGTGGCAAGGGGCTCGAGCATATCCAAGCATTGATTGGAGATTGCGGAGTTCGGATTGTCGAGGTTGGTGGTAATGTCGAGGGGCTTCAAGTGATTGGCACACTTTCACCCGGACCCATGCTTGATGCGATGCTCTCCTTCCCTGAAGCGATTTGTCCTTGGATGATCGAGGATTTGATCGCCATCGGCTCGCAAGAGTAGGCGTATTCTGGTACACTCTCCCCTACCCGATGTGACGATGGAAGGAAACATGATGGCTGATCTGCGTGTTATTGTCAATGGACTCAAGTTACCCAATCCGTTTGTGATCGGCTCAGGCCCTCCCGGCACCAACGCCAATGTCATCGGAAAGGCCTTCGACGAAAACTGGGGAGCCGTGATCTGCAAAACCGTGAGCTTGGACGCCTCCAAGGTCGTCAATGTGGCCCCGCGATACGCCCGCATGAGAGCGACGGGAACCAAAGAAGTCATCGGATGGCAAAACATCGAACTGATCTCAGACCGCTCATTTGAGGTCTGGGAAGATGAGTTCAAAAAAATCAAAGACAAATACCCCGACCGAATTCTCATCGCCTCGATCATGGAAGAATACAAAAAAGATGCTTGGATCGAAATCATCCAACGATGCCAGGCCTGCGGCGTTGACGCCTTCGAACTCAACTTCTCCTGCCCCCACGGCATGCCCGAACGCAAAATGGGGGCCGCAATGGGACAAGACCCCGAACTCCTCGAAGAGGTCTGCACATGGGTCAATGGTGCAGCCACCGTCCCCGTCTGGGCCAAGATGACCCCCAACATCACCCACATCGAAGACCCAGCCAGAGCATCGCTCAAAGCCGGCTGTGAGGGCATCGCCGCGATCAATACGATCCTGAGCGTGATGGGTGTCAACCTCGACACGCTTCGCCCAGAGCCAACCGTTGAGGGGTATTCGGTTCCTGGTGGATACTCATGCAAAGCCGTGCGCCCGATCGCCCTGCGAATGGTCATGGAACTGGCCACCATGATGTACGGCAACGACACGCATGAAGGTGAATACAAAGACCGCTCACTCTCAGCCATCGGCGGAGTCGAAACCGGCGAAGACGCCGCGCAGTTTATCTTGCTTGGCGCATCAACCGTTCAGGTCTGCACCGGCGTGATGATCCACGGCTACAAAATGGCCGGACGCATGTGCGAAGAACTCAACGCCTTCATGGACAAACACAATTTCAAAACCATCGAAGATTTCAGAGGCCATTCGCTCAAATACTTTACAACCCACGCCGATCTGGTCCAACGACAAAAAAATGCCAAAGCCGAGAAAAAGGCCGCCAGAGAAGGCATGGTCACCAAAGACACCGCATGGGAAGGCGACAAGTTTGTCGAACAATCCGACAAACTCGTGTCCAACGACTGACCTCGGTAGAACGGGCTGGAAGCCGTTCTACCAAGGTAAATTAAAAGTGTGTCGGTTGGCGTTTGAGGAGTTGGCCTCGGCCGACCGTCCCAACAAACTCGCCATCGCGTGCCTGAACCTGGCCTCGAACAGTCACCACCGAAGCCCGCCCAGTCATCTCCCAACCCTCAAAGGCGTTGTAATCCACCTTGGACAAACTGGTTTCAACACTCAGCGTGTGCTTGGCATTCGGGTCATACACCACCAGATCCGCATCAGCCCCAACACTGATCGAACCCTTGCGTGGATACAACCCAAAGATCCGCGCGGCGTTGGTCGAACAGACATTGACAAAGGTATTGAGATCAATCTTCCCAGTCATCACACCAAAGGTATGAATCAAATCCACACGCTCTTGCACCGACGGAATCCCATTGGGAATCTTGGTGAACGCATCCTTCCCCATAATCTTTTGATCGCCAAAATTAAACGGCGCGTGATCAGTGCCGATGGTCGAGATGATGCCGGACTTGAGCCCGTTCCAGAGCGTGTCCTGATTTGATTTCTCCCGCAACGGCGGCGACATGACATACTTGGCACCCTCAAAATCGGATTTCTGGGCATAACTTTCATCGAGAACCAGATGCGGCGCGACGGCTTCGACCCAGATATTCACCCCTCGAAGTTGAGCATCAACCGCCGCCTGAACCGCGGGCGTACATGAAGTATGAACCGCATAAATATGAGCCCCGGTGAGTTCAGCAAAGGTCGCCAAATGATGCACCCCCTCGGCCTCGACACTGACCGGACGCGACGGCTCATGCCACTCTGGACCAGTCTTGCCTTCGGAGATGAGTTTGCTTTGCATCGCATCAATTGCGTCAGCGTTTTCGCAGTGGGCGGTGGTGATGACGCCAAGGTCTTTGGCCATTGTAAGCAAATCAAACAAGTCCGAATCGTCAAGATTCAATGCACCCTTGTAGGCCAAAAAGATTTTGAATGACACAATACCATGATCGGCGACGATTTGTTTGAGTTGGTCCTGAGCAAGATCGTCAAATCGAACCACCGCCATATGAAAGGTGTAATCGACAGCCGAACTTGGCGAAGCAAGATCATTCCATTCATGGAACGCCGCGAGTGGTTCGTCGTCAGGCCCGGGGCAAATCATTTCAATCAGCGTCGTTGTGCCGCCAACAAGGGCGGCCTTGGACGCAGATTCATGGTCATCAATCGCATTTGACCCCATAAATGGCAGGTGAACATGCACATGCGGATCAATAAAGCCCGGAAAAACATACTGGCCCACCGCGTCAATCACTTCTGTATCACTCGGAAGCGTCGAGGCATCAATCCCCGATTCAATCCGTGTGATGGTTTCGTCCTGACAATAAATATCCGCACAATAATCGTCAGTCGCGGTGATGATTCGACCATTTTTGATCAGCAGTGGCATCGGTATCCCCTTTATTTTGCGGCCTCAGTAAACGCCATATCCAACACACGAACCATGAAATCAACATCCTCGCGCGTAATACACATCGGCGGCTTGATCCGAAGCACATTGCCATACAGCCCGCCCTTGCCGATGAGCAAGCCAAGATTTTTGGCCCGTTCAAAAACATCAGCGCACATGGCCGATGCTGGCGTCTTGGTGAATCGATCTTCGACAAGTTCAACGCCGATCATGAGTCCCTTACCACGCACATCACCGATGCAGTCGTGGCGAGATTGCAGATCACGCAAGCCATCCATCAAGTAGCCGCCGATTTCAAGCGCACGCTTCTGAATGTTCTCGCTGAGGATAATGTCCAGCGTCGCATCGCACTGGGCCATGGAGACGGGGTTGCCGCCAAAGGTATTGAAGTGGAGTCGCTGGGCCATCGTCTGGGCGATGTCGGGGCGCGTCACGACCGCGCCACACGGAGCCCCGTTGCCCATGCCTTTGGCCATCGTCACAATGTCAGGCGTGACCCCCTGGTTCTCAAATCCCCAGAACTTGGTTCCGGTGCGACCGAATCCCGTCTGGACTTCATCAGAAATACACAAACCACCCGCATCGCGTACGGCCTTGTATACATGCTTCAAATAGCCCTCAGGCAGTTCGATGGTGCCGCCCACGCCTTGGATGGGCTCAGCGATAAAGGCAGCGATTTTGCCGGGTGTGCTGAACCGGATCACTTCATCGACATCAGCGGCGTACTTGGCACCGGAATCCGGATCGTCGTAGCCGAACGGACCTCGATACATATCAGGACACTTGGCATGATGAACCCCAAACCCCTGAGGCACAGGAGTTTTCCAGGTGTTGAGTGCCGTCAGTCCCATCGCGGTGGGGGACATGCCGTGGTAGGCGTTTCGGAGCGCGACGATGTCGTAATTGCCAGTAAACGCGCGGGCCATGAGCAAAGCAAGGTCGTTGGACTCGCTTCCTGAGTTGGTAAAATAGCACACCGACAAACCAGAGTCCTTCGGAAAAGTCGATGCGAGTTTCTTGGCATACTGGGCAATGTTGGGATGCAAATAGATCGTCGTCGTGTGTTGGAATCGTTCGTTCTGCTGGCGGATGGCTTCGATGACTTTGGGATGGCAGTGGCCGACTGAGACGGTGACGATGCCGGCGAATCCGTCGAGGTAGCGCTTTCCGGTTTCGTCGTAGAGGTATTGCATGGAACCTTCGACGATCATGACGGGATCTTGGTAATACATTAAAATCGCCGGCGAAAGAAACTCTTGTCGCATCGCCAGCGTTTCAGACTTTGATGGGCCTGCGTAAGGCGATGGGGTGTGGTCGTAGGTCGGCAGGGTTGGTGTGGTCATGATGATGTCCTGTGTGATGATTTGGATTGCATAAGGAAATAGTAGAGCACAACGGAGATGAGTACGCCGACGAACCAAGCGTAGGTGTAGATGGTGTCGAATATGGGTGGAAAAATGGGTTCGCCCAAGGCCGCATTGATGAACCCAGGGATGTTCGGAAGTACGGCGATGAAGAGAGCAATCATCGCTCGCCAGTTGACGCCCTTGAACTCGCCATCGGCTTTGTACAGTTCCTCGGTGTCGATGTTGGTTTTGCGAATAAGAAAATAATCGCAAAGCATAATCCCAACGATCGGCCCGATGAGGGCACTGTACCCAATGAGCCATGTAAAAATGTAGCCCTGCGTGTCACTGATGAGCCGCCAAGGCATGATGAGCACGCCGATGATGCAGGTGATAATCCCGCCAAGCCGAAAACTAATCTTGGTCGGAGAGATATTCGAGAACCCATTGGCCGGGGAAACAACATTGGCCGCCAGGTTGGTCGAAAGGGTGGCCAAGAGCAAGGCGAGCATCGAGATCACAACGACCGGCTTTGAGCCCATCCTTTCGACGAGTTTAACGGGATCCCAAATGGCTTCACCAAAGATGATGACCGTCGCGCCGGTGACGATGATGCCGATGAAACAAAAAAGAGTCATCGTCGGAGGCAAGCCGACAAACTGACCAACCGCTTGATCTTTTTGAGACTTGCAATAGCGGGTAAAATCAGGAATGTTCAAACTCAGCGTCGCCCAGAACCCAACCATCGCAGTGAGTTGAGGAAAAAAAACTTTCCAGAAATTCGAGCCCTCGGCGAAGTTGGTCTTTGAGATGAACAAATCGGTGGGGCGATCAACCTTGAACAACGCCCAAATCAAGAGTGCCACGCCCGAAGCAATCAGGAACGGGGCCGCCCATATTTCAAGCACCTTGATCGATTCGACACCCTTGAGAACGATCACAACATGGATCGCCCAAAAGGCAAGGAAGCAAGCGAACTGAGTTGCGGTAATGTCAAGAACAGGAAGAAGGTTAATGTCTTTGGTTGGATCGAACACCCCAAGCACACCAAGAATAGTGTAAAGAGCCGCCCCGCCGATCCAGGTCTGAATCCCAAACCAACCACACGCCACAAGTGAACGGGCGACCGACGGAATGTGGGCACCGTTGATCCCGAAACTCGCCCGAACCAAAACCGGAAAAGGCACGCCCAACTTCGTCCCGGCGTGACCATTGAGAATCATCGGCACCAGCACAATCATGTTCCCCGCCATGACAGTGAGCGTCGCCTGCCACCAGTTCATGCCAAGTTTGACCATGCCCGCAGCAAGCATATAGGTCGGAATACACACCGCCATCCCGATCCAAAGGGCGGCGATATTCCACGAACTCCAGGTGCGATCTTCGATCGCTACGGGTGCCAGATCAGCATTGATGAGCGGGTTGTTTTGGGCGTTGTCCATTAGATATCAGTGAGTGAGCCATACGATTCAGGCCTGCGATCACGGAAGAACTGCCAGGTATCACGCACCTCTCGAATCATGTCGAGATCAAGGTCGGCGATGACGACTTCGTCATTGTCGCGTGAACCCTCGACGATGATTTGGCCTCGCGGGTTGCAGAAGTAGGACTGTCCATAAAACTTACCGATGTTCCAAGGCGATTCGGTACCAACACGGTTGATCGCGCCGACGAAGTATTGATTGGCCACCGCATGGGCCGGCTGCTCAAGTTTCCAAAGGTATTCACTCAATCCAGCAACGGTCGCCGACGGATTGAACACGATCTCTGCGCCGTTGAGTCCCAAAGCACGAGCGCCTTCGGGGAAGTGGCGGTCATAGCAGATGTAGACGCCGATCTTGCCGAAGATGGTGTCAAAAACGGGGTAGCCCCCATTGCCCGGCTTGAAGTAAAACTTCTCCCAGAATCCGGGCTGGCAGTGGGGGATGTGGTGCTTGCGGTACTTGCCGAGGTAATTGCCTTGCTCATCAATCACGGCAGCCGTGTTGTAGTACACCCCGGTCATCGGGGTTTCGTAGATCGGCACGACCATCACCATGCGGTGTTTCTTGGCGAGTTGCTGCATGAGTTTGATCGTCGGCCCATCGGGGATCGGCTCGGCGATGTCGTACCAACGGGTATCTTGCTCGGCACAAAAATATGGGCCATAGAAAATCTCCTGCAAACAACACACATTGGCCCCCTTCTCGGCGGCCTCTTCGATCAGCGTCACATGCTTGTCAATCATCGCCTTCTTGATGGCAGCAAGATCATCAGAGTCCGGCAACGCATTGGCGGCCTGGATCAGTGCAGTTCGTGTAACTCGTGGCATAAAAACCTCTCAAACTTGTTGGTTGATCCGTACTCTTAGATCCATCTTCGGACCGTCACGCGGGATTTGGTGAAGAATCGCACGCCATCTTCGCCATTGGTGTGCAGATCACCATAGAATGATTTTTTCCAACCCGCAAACGGGAAGGCCGCCATCGGCGCGGGCACGCCAACATTGATCCCAAGCATCCCGGCTTGAACAGTCGTCTCAAACCGATGGGCCGCATTGCCCGAGTCGGTAAAGATGACCGACATGTTGCCATAGTCAGACTTATTGACCTCCGCGACGGCGGCATCAAGAGTCGACGCCCGCATGATCGAAAGCACCGGACCAAAAATTTCTTCAGAAACAATGCTCATATCAGAAGTACAGTTGTCGAAGATGGTCGGGCCAACAAAGCAGCCCGCACTTGGCATGGAAAATTCACGCCCGTCAACCAAAATATCCGCGCCGGCCTTCACACCAGCATCAATGTAGTTCAAGACACGATCCTTGGCAGCGTCGTCCTGAAGCGGCCCCATCTGCGTATTCTTGTCGCACCCACGACCGACAATCATGCCCTTGGTTCGCTCGACCAATCCAGGAATGAGCCAGTCCGCAGCATCACCCACCGCAACAACGACCGACCCAGCAAGGCATCGCTGGCCCGTGTTGCCAAAAGCCGAACCAAACACCCCATCAATCGCGGCTTCACGATTGGCATCAGGCATAATAATCGAAAAATTCTTCGCCCCACACATGCACTGCACCCGCTTGTCATGGGCACATCCAGTTTCATAAATGTATTTGCCCGCACCAGTCGAGCCCACAAACGACACGGCCCTCACATCATCGTGCTTGACGAGATGATTGACAACATCCGGCCCGCCATGAACGAGATTCAACACACCCTCCGGGAACCCCGCTTCATGGGCCAGTTCGATCGCGCGAATGGTTGACATTGGATCACGCTCCGATGGCTTGAGCACAAAAGTATTCCCGCACGCCACCGCCATCGGCCACATCCACAACGGCACCATCATCGGAAAATTGAACGGCGTAATCCCCACACACACACCAATCGGCAAACGATCAACAGATGAATCAATCCCAACACCGCCTTCATCCTGCGTGCGACAGAACGACGAAGACACCGCAATCTGAGGCAGCGTCCGCCCCATCATCAAAATCGGAGCCCCGCACGCATGTTCGATACAGTCAATCCCGCGCCGAACCGAGCCGATCGCTTCGGCGGTAGTCTTGCCGTGCTCTTCAACAATGATCTCGGCGAGTTCATCGATATGATGTTCGAGAATCGCTTTATACCTGAAGAGCGGCTGGATGCGATCGCCGACGGGGGTGCGGGCCCATGCCGGGAACGCAGCAGACGCTGCTTGCACGGCCTTTTCTGCAGCCTCAACATCATCAAGTGGAACAGACGAGATCCGCTCGCCGGTGCCGGGATTGATATTGAGGCGTCGGGCAGCCTTTGACCCCAGATGTTTTTGGCCAGCGATGATGTGGGGGAGGACGGGGGCGTGATCACTCATATGCTTCATGTCCTTGTGGGCAGGGAACTTGATGATGTTTCATCACAAAAGGGATGCAGGCATGGATAATTGACGGCAATCGTGATTATTGCAGAAATGGGTACGATTTGCAAGTGGTCAAGAGATTTGAGCGAGATGAATCTTTCACAGGATAGAATGTCATCGCAACCCAATGGCGGATGACATGTAAGACGCGTACCAACGATTTCGTTGGCGGCTCTTCCCAAGAGCCAGCACGAAGGAACAAAATGGCGATGTATTTCCCAAAAAGCCTGTTCGCGACAGCGATCTTGACGACGCCCTGCTCTGCTTTTCTTGGACTTGCCCAGAATGATGGGTATATGAGCAATCAGGTCCTCAGCGATTCCATCAATGCGATTGTGGATTCGAGTGAGCATGCGGCTGTCGAAACAATCGGAGAAAGCCTCAATGCCCAGCCGATTCAAGTGATCACATTGGCCGGTTCGATATCCTCGGCAGACGCCCAACCTGCGATGCTGATTACCGCCGGGATCGACGGGCGATATTTGGTCAGCACCGAAGTAGCGATTCGGTTGGCAAAAAACATCTTGACCGATCACCGCCAATTGCTCGATTCGATGACCATCTACATCATTCCGCGCGTGAACCCTGATGGAGCCGATCGGAATCTTGCATCGCTTACAATGGGCTTTGCAGGTAACAGCCGAGCCACGGATGACGATCGGGACCGAGCCAGTGGCGAGGATGGCCCCGAAGACCTCAATGGCGATGGGTTCATCACCATGATGCGCAGGCTCAATCCCCCGATCGAAGATGCACCGACGCATCTTGCTGACCCAAACGACCCTAGGCTGAACATCAAGCCCGACACCAAAGATGGACAGCGAGCAAATTTCACACTTTACCCCGAAGGAATCGACAACGACGGCGATGGACAGATCAATGAGGACGGCTTTGGATTCGTCGATCTCGACCGAAATTTTATGCACGCTTGGCCTGAGCATGCGATGGATGCCGGGCGATATCCACTCTCCGAGCCTGAGTCGCGGGCCATTGCCCAGTTTGTGCTCGACCACAACAACATCGTGATGGCCCTGACACTGGGGCGGCATGATAATCTGGTAAATCTGCCCGATTCCAAAAACAAGGACATCACCGGGCGAGCTCCCAAAGGCATCGATGCTCAGGATGTCGAATTGTACAAACACGCAGGCGAATTGTTTAAAGAGGCAACCGAGCTCAAGCGTGCGCCAAAGGAAGATATCGCTGGGAGTTTCCATGCTTGGCTCTATGCCCAGCGAGGGATTCCGAGCTTTGCGACCACGGTGTGGGCTCGACCAGAGATTGAAAAAAGTGAAGATAAAAACGAATCCACCTTGAATGAATCGGAAGTCGAAGCAGTCGAAATGGACGACGATCACTCCGGGCTCACCCCTTCGGGCATCGGTGATATCGCTCAGGAAACCATCGACGAGCTGATGGAGGCCTATCTTGCTGCGACAGGCGAAGCGGTGGATCAATCCATGATTGCGATGGTGACACCTGAAATGATCGAGGGGTTCGCTGCCCAGACCGGGGTCAAGATTCGGCGCATTGTTGAGGCCGAGCCAGAAGCGGAACCTCAGCAAGATAAACAAGATAAAAAAGAAGAGAAGAAAAAATCCAAGAGCGAGGATGCCAAGTGGCTCGAGTACTTTGAGAAGGCCCAAATCGACGGGTTTGTCGATTGGACCCCATTTGATCATCCAACCCTGGGACCGGTCGAAATAGGTGGATTTGTCCCCCTCGCCCGGATCAACCCCCCCGCCGACCTGCTCGATGAACTCGCAGAGAAACAAACTGCGTTCGTCGGAACACTTATGGCATCGCGCCCGCAGATTTCAATCGTCGGTCCTGAGGTCGAGCAACTCGCCGATGGGCTCTATGAGGTGCGATTGGCCATCGTGAATGATGGCGAAATGCCAACTTCGACAGCCTATTCACAAACCAGCAAAGCCATTCGCCCGATCGTCATTCGGCTCTCCACCGACTTGGACAACATCCTCACCGGGCAGCGAGTATCGAGAGTTTGGGGCATCGACGCCCATGGTGGACGAGCCGAACACCGCTGGATTATTCGCTCGGATGATATCGAAAACGAAACCATCAACATCATCGACCCTCGCTTTGGGAATCGCACCATCGGAATTGGAAACTGAGCCATGATTATTCGTACACACACCATCGGGTCGTTGTGCATCGCAGTTGTGTTGGAACTCACTGGATGTTTAGCTTCGCCAGCGAGTGCCCAGCAGCAAATCCCATCGCGCGTGGATATTTCGTGGAATCAATACTATGACTACGATGAAATAACACAAATCATCCACGAACTCGTCAAGGCCTATCCAGAACTCTTGACCCTTGAATCTCTGGGCAAGAGTGAGCAAGGGCGAGAGATGTGGCTTATCACACTTAATAATCCGAAAACCGGAGAGGCCGACGAAAAACCTGCAATGTATATCGACGGCAATGTCCACGGCAATGAAATCCAGGCGGCAGAAACGGTGCTCTATTCCATCTGGTACCTCACAAAAAGCTACGGCGAGGTCGAACAACTGACTGAACTCATCGACCGTGTTTCGTTCTACTTCTTGCCGATGCAGAATCCTGATGGACGGGCCGAATGGTTTGCCAATCCCAATACCCCTCACTCGGCACGCACCGGCCAGCGACCAACCGACAACGATTTCGACGGACTCCTTGACGAAGACGGACCCGAAGACCTCGATGGCGATGGACACATCACCTCCATGTGGAAATTTGATCCAAATGGACGCTATCGACGCAACGAGATCGACCCGCGCATCATCGAACGAGCACCCGAGGGCGTCAAGGGCGAACTCAGTCGGCTTGGCTCCGAAGGGATCGACAACGATGGGGACGGCCGGATCAATGAAGATGGGCCGGGTGGATACGACATGAACCGCAATTGGGCCAGCGATTGGCAGCCGAACTCTATCCAATATGGCGCAGGGGATTATCCTTTCGATCGTCCAGAAACCAACGCGGTTGCACAGTTCATCCTCGCCCATTCCAACATCGCTGCCGGACAGAGCTATCACAATACCGGCGGCATGCTCCTGCGTGGCCCGGGCGCGAACTACCTTGAACACCTCTACCCGCGTGCGGATCGGCTGGTTTATGACCAACTCGGCAAAGCTGGCGAAGACCTGCTTCCATACTACGACTACATGGTGATCCACGCCGATCTCTACACCGTTCATGGCGGGTTCGTCAACTGGCTCGCGGAAGGACTTGGCATCGTGAGTTTCACCAATGAGCTCTGGACAAATCGACGCATCATGCCCGACCCGGATCGAAAGTTCACCGCTGAAGAACGCATGCATTGGCAAGACCGGATGCTCTTTGGGCAGACCTTTACCAATTATACCGAGTACGATCATCCAACTCATGGCGAAGTGCTTATTGGAGGCGGGACAAAGTATTCATCGCGAGTGACGCCACCTTTTATGCTTGAAGAGGGTTGCCACCGCAACTTTGCCTTCACCATGTTTCACGCAGCCAATATGCCCGAACTCGAGTTTAAGTGGATCGGTATCAAACAACTCCACACACAGCTCTGGCAAATCACCATCGAGATTGAGAACACCAAGCTCATCCCCACCCGCACTGCCTTGGCTGCCAACAAGGGCATTGGACTTCCCGATCTGTTGACACTGCTCGGGCCAGAGGTTGTACTCTCGGGAACGCTTTCGGATCGGTTCGATCGTTTGTTGAGTCCCATCGAGCACCGCCCCGGCCGGGTTCTGGTTGAAAAGGGCATTGGAAGCAAGAAAATCAGCACCTTCCGCTTTTTCGTCGAAGGTACCAAAGGCGATCCTGTCACGCTGAGCTACACCGCCCAGAAGGCACGCGATATTGAGATCACCTTTAAACTCAAAGAGGCGCAGTTCGAGCCCTCGAAAGAGTGAATATCCGAAGTCATCCGCCGATCAATCGACGATCAAAATCTCTGAATAATCGCGCAACCGTCCATCTTTTTTTCCGCATTGTCTTCTGAGCCAAGTTCTTTGGCCTTGAAACAGGAGACTGACCATGCCCACCCAATCAAGCTGCTCCCCGAATACAAATCGCACGGCGCGGGTCGCCCGCCTTGGGAGCCGGTGATGATGCTCAAAGCCATGATGCTCTCGAAATGATTCAATCTCTCCGATCCAGGGCTCGAAGAATGATGACGGC
>JALSHH010000038.1 GCA_026982335.1 Phycisphaerales bacterium | reverse complement strand
CAATGGCGTGGTATTTTGGTGCGTTATGCGAAGAAGTCATCGAACGACCTCGCTTCGATCAAACTCGCTTGTATCCTGATCTGGTACAGAAGACTTCAACGATTGACCGTTTTGAGATAGTTTCTTACAGCAGCCTTTGGTCGTGATGTCGCGAAAGATTCCGGGGATTATCATGAAGAAGGTGATGAGGGGACAAGAGATTCAGCAACGGATCAGTATAATAATATAATGAAGTGGCGAGACAATTTATGGAGCAGTGCTTGGCCGAGGGCGAATCAATGGATGCATGTATAAATCGCATGCTTGAAATGATACACAATGAAGATGGGACATTTATCACGGATCCAGATGATCCAAGGATTGACGAGATTTTAGATGGAACATTGGACATTGAGAAAATTGAAGTTGTTCTGCCATAAATGCACATACATAGTGCTTGCCTTACTACTACTGCTGCTGGTCATTTCATTTTTAATGGTGACCCGCAGTAGTGTTGGTTCAGTTGCAGATCGCTGGGATCAAGAAGCCCAGCAACTCACCATCGAAGCCACCCAACCACTCATCGAAGCAATCAACGCCTACACGAAATCAGCCGGCAGCGTCCCTCAATCACTCGAAGACCTCGTTCCTGAATGGATCACCGAAATCCCAACTCCAATCGTCGGCTCGCAACAATGGTCATATAGCCTGACCAAGCGCGGGTACGATCTCCGCATCAAAGCGACAAAGTCCGAACCACCATCACTCCTCTGGATGATGATCTTCGGCCCATCAGGCTATGATGACCGCATGTTTGTCTATTACCCCACGCTAGAACTCTGGGAAATGGCCGACTGGTAAACCGCCGGGTGCCATGTAGGTGACGAAGTCTCCTGCATGTCTTTTCCCATCTCCTCCCCCGGGCCTCCGGGGGAGGTGTCGAGCGCAGCGAGACGGAGGGGGTCTTCCTCCCCTTCCACCCCCACCCTCGACCTCTGCAACCTCCACCAACTCTCCCTCCCCGAACTCGCCGACTTGTTGGAGTCCGAAACTTTCATCGCCGCAAGAGAAGCCTTCGAGTGCATCAACAAAGCACGCACATCCATCATCGAACCCGAAACCAAGACCCTCGCCACCGCCCGCCTGGCCGATCAACTCAAAGACAAACCCACGACCCCCGCCCACGCCGAGTCCCAGCGAAAAGCCGCCACCAAACTCCTCGCGTCTTCAACCACCCGCGATCGCCAAGAATCGATCCCATCTTCTCTTCTCCTCCCCCGGGCTTCCGAGGGAGGTGCCCGAAGGGCGGAAGGGATCTTCTCTTCCCTCTCCTCAACAAAAAAGGGGCATCCATCTCTGGACGCCCCTGAAAAACCAATCAACCTCAAGATCGCTTACGGGCAACCCGCCCCGAAGGCTGCGAGGAAGTCAGAGATATCGAAGAAGTTGAGGGCCCCATCATCATTGAAGTCCGCTGCCAGATCACCATCGCCAAAGAGTGCGAGGAAATCAGAGATATCGAAGAAGTTGAGCTCGTCATCATCATTGATATCCGCTGCGCACGGGTCGGCGCAATCAAAACTCAAGAGCTTCACCGCATCAACACCCGCTTCAACAATCGAGCCAAACCCGAGGTCCGAAGCCGTGAACCGAATCCGGAACTGGTCGGTGGCCGAGATGCCCGGGATATCAGCAATAGCAAACTGTTTGGTGAACCAACCACCCGAAACTTCCGACCCACCCGGGCCAACGGTTTCCAAATTCACCCAACTTGCGCCGCCGTCATCAGAGACTTCAACCACAAAGATATCAGCTCCTGGACTATCGCCTTGCATGTTGTCATACCACCGAGCATAGCTGATCGCCATGGCTCCTGCTGATGCATCCATGACAGGCGAAGTCAATGTCGTGCTTCCATCATCCACATCAGAGTTGCCATCAACATTATCCGTCAGATAACAGCGTCCTGATCCATCAAAGTCCATGCCAGGATCGCCGCGATCACCGCCGCCGACAGGGATGCCCCGTGTCCATTGTCCATCGAGGGCATTGCCTGAAACCGTCCACCCTTGGTTGGTCTCAAAATTGTCTTCAAAAGCAATCATCGGGGCACCAAATGCCGAGGTTGTTGAAAACACGCCACCAGCAGGAGCGCCGGTAGGTGAGTTTTGCGTCGCACCACTCGTGGTTTGTGAAGTGATGTAGTACACCACTTCTGAGCTGCAATCCACAGCAGGGAAGGTTGCGTCATACTGATTCGGTGCAGTTTCGATCATCGGATATCCAACAAAGCCTGCACCAGTATCGACCATCAGCATCGGTGAATTCGGATCAAGTGTCCCGGCAAGGTTCGTAAAGGTCACTTCAAGGGTCGTCCCGCCATTGGGATTGATGAACTCAGGGTGCCCGGCGGGGTAGGAAATGCTGATGAGATTCAAAGGGGGTGCATCCATATTATGAGCGCCAAACCCGGTGGCGATCTCGTCATAGTGAGGCGTGCCGTTGCCGATGTCGGCGTCGTCATCATCCAGGGTCAGCCAGTCGATGGTGATCTGAGGGGTGATCAAATCGCCCGAGTGCACCAAGATCGAGTTGACCGCCAGGAAGTTGAGGATATCAGTATAAGTGCCCGGCTCGGTGACGATGAGCTCGTTGCGCGTACTCCAGACGGCACCGGAGATGAGCTGCCCACAAGTATGGATGGCTTCGCTGCATGGGTATTGCCTGTTGTTGTCCGCATTGCGGAGCGAGGTGCTGCAGTTGCCGAAGAAACCGAGTCCCAAGCGCGGGTCATCGAGGATGATGGTGCTCATGACATCGCCCATACCTTCGCCATATTGCCCTTGTCCACTGCCGCCTGCGTTGACGAGGTGGTGTCCGTATTCATGATGAACGACAGATGACCACGCGGTGTTTGGATTTGAGCTGCCCGAGGAGCAGAAGTTGATGGATCCACCTCCACTGGGATCATACCAGGCATTGCCGGGGCAGAATCCGTCGGTGCGGTTGACGGTGATGGGGAACTGGGCATTCATGACCGTTGGGTAGGCGGGGTTGGCTGCGACGACAAAGTCGCGCACACGGTTGGCCTCGATGTAGGCATTGACTTGGGCGCGGATATTTTCGGAGTTGTTGGCTGCGTTGAAGAGCAGGTCGGCAGGCCCGGGAGGAGTGGCGGAGGTCGATTCGGAAGTGACCGAGCCGACGAAGTTGAAGACGCGGAACCATTGCCCGGTGAGTGTGGCGTCGATGGTGACGGGGGTGACTCCTGGGTTTGGGAGTGTGTAGTTGCCGTTGACATCGGTGAGGACCGAGTTGCCGTTGTCACCATTGACCCAGAGATAGGGCAGGGGCTGAACGGTTTCAGGTTCGCAGTTGTCCGATCCGGGTCCATCGGAAGCCAGGGCAGAGACATTGCCCGAGAGATCGACGGTGTGGATGAGGTTCTCTTTGTAGAGGATATCGCCCGAGAGTGCGTCGGTGACGATGAGGTATTTTTCGAACCCATTGATGGTGATGTTGGTGACATCGGCCAGTGTTGGTGGGAAAGGATTTGAATCGGTTCCTGCGAAGATCATGCGTTCGGTGGTGTCGAGGTCGATGACTTTTCCTGGGAAGTCTTGCTCGGCACTCCAGATGATGCGGTCTTTGTTGACGGGCATCCGGACGATTTGGCTTTCTGGTTGGTAGTCGCCTAGGTTGTGGAGGAGCGATGATGCGAGGACCAGTGGGTTGTTGGCTTCGTTTCTCACGAGGAGGACGAGTTTGGTGCGGAAGACGGGGATGCCGTTGCGGACTTGTGTGTAGTAGTACCCGGTGAATTTGTAGGAGTCGGTCTCGGGGAGGTACCCGATGGGTTGAGTGTGGCGTCCGTCTTCAAATGGGCCTTTGGGGATCAGGTCGTCGATGGAGAGTCCCCACATGGCGAGATTCTGGTTGATGAAGCTTTGGACGGAAATTTCGGGGGTTGGGCCGTTGGAGAATGCTTTGCCGTAGACTCGGGAGATGGAGCCGTCGGTTCGGGCAGCGATGGCCGATCCGGGATTGAGGGCTTCGAAGTTGGCGATGGCTTGTACACTTGTGAGTGGGGTAGCTTGCCCAGCTGCTTGAGCGATGTTTGCACCCATCGCGTTTGCTGATGAGGCTGCGAAATAGGCAGCGCTGAGGCAAAGGATTGAGAATCTCGTGGTGGTCATTTTTGTTTGGCCTTTCTGCAATACCAGTTGTTGGGTGGGTCTTTGGATGTTTTTTTTTCGATGGGGCAGAGCCGGGGAGCGTCAGGGATCGCCCGTTGGGGTGATCGGAGCATTGAGCAGGCTTGTCATCGGTTTGGAACTCGTGAGACCCGAATGGGTTGAGGACTTGGGGCATGAACGACGCGCCCCAGTATCACCATACCGGGATTTGGGGGGTAGTGTCAAGGGATTTGGGTGGATTCGGGAGATTCGTCATTTTTGGGGGCAACAATAGAGATGGCCGAGGCTATGAGCAGACCATATTGGTCGGATTGGGCCAGAACGGGGGCCAGAACGGGGGCCAGAACGGGGGGCAGAGCGGAGGCAGTGGTGGGTGTTGGCGAGATGGTGGCCAATTTGGGCAGTGTAAGGGGTATGGACGCGTCCTTTTCTTTCCAATTGATGAGTTTGTGGTGGGTTTGTGTGGGAAGGTGAGTTTCGGCGAGTTGGTCTGAAAATGTGCGATAGGTTGGTGGGAAAAGGGGGATCAGGTTTGCAGTTTTCGGTTCCATGACCAGATTCCGGCGAGGATGGCTCCGATGGTATTGGCGACCAGGTCCCATCCGGTGTTGATGTAGCCTCCGACATTGGTTTCGGGCACGATGAGGACGGCGAAGAACTCGATGACCTCGTTGATGGCGCCGAGCCCCATGCCCATGAGTGCTGCGGTGATGGCCAGGGGGATCGAGGGGCGGGCGTGGAGGAGGATACGGGCCGATTCATAGCAGGCGACGGTGGCGCTGAAGAACCCGAGGGTATGAACAAACTGGTCGTAGCGGGGGAGGTTTGGGAAGTAGCGCAGGGAGTAGAGGACTGCCGAGAGGGGTTGATCGTCGGGGGTTGCTGCGTTGCGGTAGGCATCGGTGAGTTGGGGGTCGATCGAGACGGTGCCTCCGATCATGTGGAGGAACCCCCAGATGCCCAAAAGCCAGAGGGCGGTTGGGGTGAAGTGGATACGCAGGTGGAGCAGGAGGGTGATGGTGATGAAGAAGACCATCACCACGGCGTACATCAGGAACTCCGTGTTGCCTTGGCGCAGGGCGAGGAAGGAGCAAATGATCATGTAGAGGACGACAAAGGCAATGAGGAGAGGGGATGGATTTGTTCTGTGTTGTTGGGTGTGCATGTGCTGAGTCTATCAGAATGAGAAAAAGCGTGTTTGTTTTCCTATGCTGTTGTATGAGCAAAGAACACACAGACCCCGTGACAGTTGGGCGGTATCCGACCGAGTTTGAAGCGGTGCTGACCAAGAATATGCTGACTGAGGCTGGGATTCCTGCACAGGTGGTTGGGGCGATGACTGCTGCCTTTCGCGCGGAGACGCCTGGGTTTGTGAAGGTGATGGTGCCTGGGGAGTTTGAGGAGCAGGCGCTGAAATTGCTCATTGAGCAGACCAATGAGGCCCAAGTGCGGGAAGATGAGGATTCGGAAGAGGAAGCGTAAGAAAAGGGGCTTCATTCGTTGGGCTGGGTGTGCCACAACGACCCGCGGAGTATTTTGTTGGGGGTGGGGTTTGGTGGGGGAAAGTTTTTTCTCGGACGCATTGGAGATTGCCCGTTTTGACTTTTGTGTGCAGGGGTCATTGGATGGGTTGATTTTGGTGTAATTCTGTGGGTTTGGGTTGTTGGCGGGCCTGATTTGGCTGATGCTTTGGGGATGAACGGTTGGTTGGGTCAGGTTGGGCTCGGGCAGATGGGCCAGATGGGGCATTCTGGTGGGTGGGATCAGCGTGGGTGGGATCAGCTGGTGCGGTCGATGCGCGGGGCGATTGAGGATCGGAGCCATGTGGTGCATCTGGGGATTGGGTTGGGGGTGGTCCTGGTGGTGTGGATCAACTGGAAACTGGCCCAATGGATTCTTGGGCATTTTGAGAGTCCGAAACAGGGCATGTAAACCATTGGGTTGATTTTTACACGATTGATTTTGTAGCCGTAGCCGATGGGTGCGGGCTTATCAGTATGCTCGCACCATATTCTGGGGCGTTTGGGTGATCCGATGCAGGTGAGTCAGCGGTATGGGTGGACTTTCCGTGGGTTTGGCGGGGTGGACTCTGGGTTGCGAAGATCGGATGGGGGCTTTGGGCCGGTAAATTTGAGTTTGGATTTCTCTTGTCCCGGCGTCCTAGAATGGGGCCGGGACTTCGTTTTACTCAGGAGAAGTGACTATGAAATCTGTTGTTGTTGGTGTGTTGGTGATGGCAGGATTGGTAATCGCTGCGTTTGCGGTACAACCTGAAGGGGGCGCAAGTTCTCAGAAAGGGTCAAAAGAGGCAGTCAAAGAGGTCGCCAGTACGGGGCAACCCAAAGGGGAGAAGGCTCAGGGCGATGCTCAGCAAGAGGAGAAGTTTGTGTATTTCAAAATGACGACATCGAAAGGTGATATTTTTCTCGAGCTCAACAATGAGCTGGCCCCGATTTCAACAGCCAATTTCCGGGCCTACGCCGATGCGGGGCACTACAACGGGACGATCTTCCATCGGGTGATCGAGAATTTCATGATCCAAGGTGGGGCTTTTAAGCCTGACATGAGCAAGATGCCTTCGTTTGCGCCTATTGAGAATGAATGGACCAATGGACTGAGCAATGTGCGTGGTTCGATTGCGATGGCCCGGCTTGGTGGTCGTGCCAACTCGGCGACGGCGCAGTTTTTTATCAATGTGACGGACAACGGTTTTTTGGATCAGCCTCGCGATGGGGCGGGGTATGCGGTTTTTGGCCGCGTGGTCAAGGGGATGGATGTGGTCGATGCGATCCGGAAGGTGACGACGGGTAACAAGGGTGGGATGGGCGATGTGCCGATCGAGCCGATTGTGATCGAGCAGGTCGTCGAGCTTGAGCCTGCGCAGGTCGAGGAGCTCGAGTTGGTCGAATCTGAGGATTAAGGCGGTTTTTTGATCGCAAAATGAGCCCGCAATCCTTTGGGATGGCGGGTTTTTTCTGTGGGTATTGGATTGAGAAGGCCGCAATCCAATTTGGGGGTTGTGGAGATGGTCCGAGAACTCGTTTGGTGATGTGGGGGATGGACATAGCCGATGAAACTGGAGTGGATTGATGTCCAATGACGAAGTGGGTCGAGTCATTTGATTGGGGACTGAGATGCAAGAGACCTCTGGAGTGCACATGGACATGAGTTTGTCGAATACTTTGGCCGACCCGGAGCTTATCCCGTTTGCTGACGAATCGTGGACAGGGGCCGAACCTGATGTCCAGCGTTCTCGAGCGGATCTTGGGGCCTCTGCCCGTGAGGGGTTTGGAGAGGTAGGTAGGCCGATGTCGGTGGTGGATCGAGATTTGGGTTTGGAGTCTTTGAGCCAGCAGGCATCGCGTGGGCGGTATGCCTGTCCGTGCTGTGGGCAAGGTGCTCGGCGGGTGATGCGTGTGCGTGTGGTGAGCCCGCAGCATGGGCATTCTCGCTGGGTGGCGTTGTGCGCGGTGTGCGCTGCTTCGATGTTGGCGAAGGTTCCTGGGACGATTGTGGGCGGGCTGGTTCGTCCGACTCGGCGGAGAAGACCGATGCGTGTGCAGGCGGCGGGTGTGACTCGCCAAGAGGGTCAGCTTGGTTTTCGAGGACGAGGTACTTGTTATCGTCGGGCGGGGTGAGTGGGTTTGATGAGGTGATTGATGAACCGGTGCGACGGTGTCGGTTTTTTGTGTGCATTGAGTCGGGTAGAAAGCACGAGGAACTCACAAAGACCCGACTGCGCCCAAGAAGGCGAGTCGGGGCACCCGGCATTAAAGGGCTTCGCCAAAATGCCTAAAACAAGTTTTATAAAGAGGGGTAGCTACGCAAGATTTAATCTTCTTGCGTATCTGTTTTTGTTGTCAATCAATGGATTCGGGTATTGGTTCTTAGTTCACTATGCACAACTTTCCTCGCCAGGCCCATTTGGCGGCGTGATATCATGGATTTCTAGCGGTATCTCGGTGTTGATTATCACGCATTGTCTATTTCAATATGGAAGGGAAATAGTTCATGTTGAGCGGCTGGTGAAGGAGGGTCAACTTCCGTGTGCAACATGCGGATATCCACTCTTGCCACAGCCCGCCTCGCGGTGCCCTGAATGTGGAACGGTGCAAGAATGGTCTGAAACAGCAGATTATTGGCGAAGTCGGGGGATTGTGACCCCTGAACTCATTAAGGATACTCCGCCACAGAAGAATGGGTTGCCGGGGTATTTTGAGGAAGAATGATCTGTGCGCCGGGGCATCCGGCGAATCACGAATGCCTTGCACTCAAGCGTCGCTGCCAAGGCAGTCATAGCAATTGATCCAAGGCCTGCTATCATTCCATAGACAATGTTCACAATCAAAGCAAAGGTCGCGGATTTCGTTTGAATATATCGTTTGGCGCTCAGCCAAAACAAATAACCGATCGCTGAATGGATAAAAAAAGGAATAATCGTCATGGCGAAATAGTCATCGTTGCCCACTTGCTTGATAAAATTAAGAAGTGTCATTGCTGCCGATAAAAAATAACAAATTTATGATTTCTGACAATCGTTTTCCCTGAATCAAGCTTTTTAAGACATTCCATGCTCAATACCCATTTTTTTCCACTGCTCCTCACTATGGGAGTCTCTGGCCAATCAGTTGCACTTGCCTGATTCTACTCGAAATCGAGCATCGCCGGGGACGGCGAGTCGGGGCACCCGGCGGAGTGTATCAGGAAGTGTTGCAGTGCGCACAAGAAAACCCGGCTGGTGGTGGGTCAGCCGGGTCTTGCGGAGTGAACTGGGTCGGTGCTTGGGTGCCTTCCGTCGAGGGCATGAGCCGTGGGTTTTTCGCGTCCTTGCGAAGACCCGCCGTCCTTGGTGGTTCAAGGGGGCACAATCACCCCTCACCAGCGTGGACTCAGTTCTGATTGTCTCGCCCGAGTGAATGGTGGTCCATTGGGGCGATGGTGGGTCGATTGGATTCCCGTCTGTGGGTTTCTGTTTCGACTTGGTTGGTATGCCTGTGGGCATCGCTTGTGCGCCCTTGGGCATCCCGTCCGGGGATGCTCAAGGGGCGCGTGTTTCGTGTTGTGCTGGTGGTGTTCTCTTGGCGAGTTTGGATGCCAGCTCGGACATTTTGTTGAGTCGCTCGTTGAACTCGTTCTTCCATGCGTCCCGGGCTCTGATCTCGAGTCGATCGCCGGCACCGAGTACAATTACTTCTCTGGGTAACCCCAGCGCTTCGACCTGCCATTTGGGCAAGCGGATTCGGTTGTTGGCATCGATGTCCACTTCCTCGGTGACGCCGTGGAGAATCACATCGAGCTCTGCCTGGTCTTCGTTGGGTGTCAGGCTCGGGTCTCGTCGGCCTGCGGTGAAGAGCTCGTTGTGCATTTTTTGGGTGTAGAGGCGAAGGGAGTTGGTTTGAGGCCAGGGGATGCAGAACCATGTATTGCCCTCGGTTTGGGGATCCCACCGGTTGCGGAACTTTGCAGGGATTGCCAATCGCTGTTTCGCATCGATATTGGCTTCTGCTTGTCCGGTGAATGGCACGGCTTGTGACTCCTGTGGTTTTCATTGATGGGATTATCGCCCACAATGCCCCACAACGCAAGTCGTCTCGCCCAATCTTTGGGAGATTGGGGATGGTGTGTGGATGGATGGGTGTGGTGGTGTTTGTCCTGTTGGTTCGTGTTGGGAGAGTAGAGACTTTGGTGGCAAGGGGTTAGCAATAAAAGCGCAATGTATGCGCGTAGATTGTTCAGATTTTGAACCAATGGGAAGTGGGGAAAAAATTGGGTCGATGAAGTGTGTGAACTCATGCCATCGGGTTTGCCATCGGGTTTGTTGGGGGATTGGGATGGAGTTGAGTGGTCTGTTGACCGTGGTTTGTTGAGATGGTGTGGGAATAACCGGCGAGTTTTTGAGGGGCCGTGGTGAGTATGGAAGAACACGCTGACCAATTGATTGATGATGCACTTGGGCTTTTGCCTACGGGTTGGTACCTGATGACCGCAAGTTATGGTGGATGTCGGTGTGGGATGATTGTGTCGTCGGTTCAACGGTGTTGCGATGAGCCCGCGTTGATTAGTATTGCTGCCCGTAAGGGGCACAAGATTGATCCGTTGATTCGTGATTCGAGGTCTTTTGCGGTTGGGATTGTTGATCCGAGTGATAAGTTGGTGTTGCGTCGGTTTTCCAAGACGGATGCGGCGCCGAGTGCTTTGCCTTCGGTGGGGGATGATGACCCGTTTGACGCGTTTGATGCAGGGGCATTGGTAACGGGGTCGCCGATTTTGCTTCGGTGTTCGACTTGGTTTGATTGTGAAGTGGTGCGTCGGGTTGATCTTGAAGCGGAGACCGAGCTGTTTGTAGGGCTGGTGGTTTCGATTTGGCATGGGGGTCAGCAGATTACGATTGATCGGGCCAATGTCTTTGGCGAGTCTGATTGATCTGGTTGCGGAGTTTTTTTGAAAAGATATGTTCACTGAATCGCAAAGCGCTGGATCGGCAGCGTTGGGCGGTGTGTTTGTTTGTCGGTACACGGGCAATTGCATCGGCGATGGATTCGGGGGTGGGTTCATCGAAGAAGGTGCCTGTAGAATTTTCGACGATGGTGTCGAGGGCGCCACCTGCTTTTCGGGCAACGACGGGGCATCCGGTTGCTTGGGCTTCGACGGCGGTGATGCCGAAGTCTTCGATTTGGGGGAAGAGGAAGGCATTGGCGCTTTGGTATTGGGCGCGGAGTTGGTTGTCGGTGAGGTGCCCGAGGAATCGGATGAGCGATCGGGTGTTGTGTTTGGATCGGATTTTCCGGGCGTGCTTGCGCAGTTGGTTGTCGTGTGAGCCTGACCCGATGATGAGGAGCTCGCGTTTGGCGATGGCGGCGGCTTCGATGGCCAGGTCAACTCGTTTGTACGGTTCGAGTGCAGAAACCAAGAGTAAGGCGTCGGTGCGGGGTTTGCTGGTCTCGGGATCAGGGGGGACAAAGAAATCGGTGCGGACAGGTGGGTGGATGATGGTTGAGTCGCGTTGGTAGTGGGTTTTGATCTGCTCGGCGGTGTGGGTTGAGTTGGCGATGAAGTGGGTGACTGAATCAGCAGCGGCCAAGTCCCATCGACGAAGGGGCGGGGTGGCGGTGCGGAGTCCGAAGGTGCGGAGTCGCCCTTTGAGGCCTGGGGAGGTGTAGGCGGCGGTCTGAGACCAGAGGTATCGGGCGGGGGTGTGGCAGTAACAGAGGTGGGGGAT
>JALSHH010000037.1 GCA_026982335.1 Phycisphaerales bacterium | reverse complement strand
CCGAATCACCCGAGTCGTCATTCATCCATCAGAGGCCTGCTCCGCTACGCTCCGCAGCCCTCTGATGGGACAAAGGAACGCCACTGCCCTAACATAGGGAGTGGTACAGAATATGGGGGCAGGTCAACTTCGCCATCGCGGAACCCGGTGTGCGTGGTTGTTTCTTCCTCGAAGAGGATCGGGTCATGACATGCGGTACACATGGCATAGTACTAACAGGCCACTAAGCAACTCATCAGGTAGGCGTGATTTTCTATTGTGTCGGCTATTCTGGATTTGCGTGCGGTGAATACTGCTGGTTTTTCGCCGGGTTTTTCGCCGGCGGTCATTCCGAAGGCAATCAATCGGCGATCACCCGCATCTTTCCGTTACGACGAGCCCGCCAGCCTTGTGATTCGCATCAGATTCCACGCACACGATCGAGCATCATCAAGGCATTGCGTCGCTCGCAGCGACCATCGGCGGTGTTCACCGACACGCACACACACAGCCCCGTGCGAGCGTCGGTCATCACATGCAAGGCGTGCGAAAGATGCGCCGCCCCACCCTTGCTCATCAATCGTGCCTCGGGATCGACCACCGATCGGTGTGTCGTGTTGGATCGTTTCTGGCCCTTGAATGAAGACCAGCCGTTGCGGTCGTCATCGTCGTTTTCATCGTGTTTTATAGGCTTTATCGACTTGTGCCCGGCCAGCGAGCGGATGAGTGTACCGTCGACACTGAAGCGATCATCGCCGATCAGTCCGTCGGTAATCCCTTCGCTGACCACGCGTTGAAAAAACTTGTTGACGAGATCGTGCCTCTCGAAGCGATCACGATTCATCGAGAAGGCTTCGGGCGTCCACATGGGTTGTTCGATCGGCCAATCGATAAACCATCTATAAAGGATGTTGAATGAGCACGCTTCGCACAGCCGACGCTCGGAGGGGATGGCGAAGCGCGCGCGCAGTAGCAACGCTTTGATGAGCGATTCGGGCGGGATGCCAACGCGGCCGGTGCGGCCGTAGGCCTTGTTGAAATCCCGGCTCATGCCCTTGAGGATCGCATCGCATCGGCTCTTGATGGCCCGCAAAGGATGGTCCTGTGGAATTTTTCTTCGATATTGAACGCCACGAACATCGCCTGCTGCCCATCAACATGTCCACGCATCGTAAAGCCTCCTTGATCGGGCAATACAAAATACCATGAATCAGGAAGAGTTGCTTAGCGGCCTGTTAGTGCGGGTGTATTCGGGCACGCTGTATGCTCCATTTAGTAAGAACCAGTATGCACTGTGCTTCGGATGCCATGACCAATCCTTGGCGACCCAAGAACGAACAACCATCGTCACCAAGTTCCGCAACGGCGAGACCAACCTGCACTTTGTCCATGTCAACCGAGATCGTAAGGGACGCACCTGCTCGGGGCCTGTCATGATGCCCACGCTTCCAAACGAGATCAACACATTTATGACTCGGTTCCCTTTGGACCGGGTGGATGGGAGCTTCCGATCCGGTTCCAACGCATCGGTGATGGGGGGAGCTGTGCCTCGGGATGCCACAAGAGCCTGCAATACAGCAGGAGCAAACCACTGATCTACACCCCAAGACCCGAAGGCGGCATCGAGGATACGCCCCAACCTCCCCAGCCCGCCCAATCAAGCCAACAGGAGTTCGAAAATGAATAGGACTGTAAAATCCGCTCTGGTAGGATGCTGCCTTGTCTGCGCAGGACTGCTCGAGAGCGCTTCCGCCCAAGGAGATGGCAAAAGATGATCTCCGGCGATCTCGTTCCCCACTACCAACTCTTCACCCACGATGGCGACCCCATCGAGCATGATGCCCGCGAAGGCGAGGTGCGTGTGCTGATCTATCTCATCGCCAAGCACTCGAACGATTTTTCGACGAGCCCGCCAACTTTCCTCAATGATCATCAGGCGCCAGCTGAGGCTTGGCCGCAACACTCGGCTTTGAGTGCGTTGGCCTTGTCGGTCTTCTCCCAGTTGAAGAAGTTTAAGCCGTTCTTTTCGACAGCCTTCCTGCCGAAATGCCCATGCCGGGCGGTCTTGCGATAGATTGGGTTGCGAAGCTCAAGGGTCTCAATGATCCCCCGTGGGGTCAATGGAAAGACCTTACGGACGGCTGCCGAGATCGCATCTTCGTCGCACTTGGCGGTGCCAAAGGTGTCGATGTAGACACTCGTTGGTTCGGCGACCCCGATGGCATACGACAACTGAACCTCACACTCGTCGGCCAGATCGGCCGCGACGACATTCTTGGCAATGTATCGGGCCATGTAGGCTGCGGAGCGATCGACTTTGGTGGGGTCTTTTCCACTGAAGGCCCCGCCGCCATGTCGCCCGCGCCCGCCATAGGTATCAACGATGATTTTTCGACCCGTCAGGCCACAATCTCCGTGTGGGCCTCCGATCTCGAATCGTCCGGTGGGGTTGACATGAACTTTGATCCCCGGATTCCACCATTCGCCGAGCACTGGCTTGATGATGTGCTCGATGACTTCGCGTTCGAGCTGATCTTGGCGATCGTTCCATGATTTGTCGTGCTGGGTCGAAAGGACGACGGTATCGACGCGAACGGGCTTACCATGGTCATACTCAACCGTCACCTGACTCTTGGCATCTGGGCGCAACCCGGTGATGGTGTCCTGACGCCGGACATGGGCGTGCTGGGCGACAAGTTTGTGCGAAAGCATGATGGGCAAAGGCATCAACTCTTCGGTTTCCTTACAAGCGAACCCGAACATCATGCCTTGATCACCAGCGCCTTCTTTGTTGACGCCTTGAGCGATATCTGGTGATTGCTGATTGATCGAAACCATCACGGCACAGGACTCGGCATCGAAGCGCATGTCGCCATCGTTGTATCCGATGTCCCGGATGACGCCTCGGACGATGTCGGGAATATCGACATACCCCTCGGTGGTGACTTCACCAGCAATAACCGCCATGCCTGTCGAAACCATGGTTTCAACCGCGACGCGTGAATACGGATCATTGGCGAGCATCGCATCGAGGATCGCATCTGAAATTTGGTCGGAAACCTTGTCGGGGTGTCCCATCGAGACGGATTCGGAGGTGAAGAGCTGGGTTTCGGGCATGTGGGGTCCTTTGACTGAGCCGTTGTTTCGGATGAATGGATTATACCCATGATGAGCAAGAAAGACCCACGCTTTGTCTAAGGCTTGATGGTGGTCGATGTGGCTGTTGTCCGCTTTTTCCCTTGTCCACCAGCGGCCGATTCCCAATGGTTTCGGACTCTTCGACGCCTATCCTTCATCCATGCCCACCTCAAACATGCGGAAATCCACCCCTTCACCGAGGCCCCGCTCCAAAAGAAAACTGACCTACGCCGATTCGGGGGTCAGCATTGAGGCAGGGGATAAATTTGTCGGTTCTATCGGTTCACTCTTGCGACGAACCCATGGCCAGCGCGTCATCGACAACCCCGGAGGATTCGCTGGGCTCTTTCGCCTCGACTACAACGAACAGCTCTTCAAGCACAACTACAAAGATCCCGTCCTCGTCGCTTGTGCCGATGGAGTGGGGACGAAGGTGCATCTGGCAATCGAAATGAACATCCATGATACCGTTGGGATTGATCTCGTTGCAATGAATGTCAACGACCTCATTGTTCAGGGCGCTGAACCCCTGCTCTTTCTCGATTACATTGCTGTCAATACGGTCGAGCAGGAAACCCTCTATAATATCGTCAAAGGCATCTCCGAGGGATGCAAACTTGCAGGATGCGCACTGATCGGAGGCGAAACCGCCGAGATGAACGATCTCTACAACCCCGGAGACTATGACCTCGCCGGGTTCAGTGTCGGGGTAGTCGAACTCAAAAAAGCAACCAACCCGCTTCGCGTCGAGCCCGACGACATCATCATCGGGCTCGAATCCAGTGGCATCCACTCCAACGGCTACTCCCTCGTCCGCAAGGTCATCACACACGCCAAACTCAAACTCAACAAAGCCTATCCCGAACTCGACACCAATCGAACGCTCGGCGAAGTTTTGCTTGAACCCACCCGCATCTATGCCGACTCGATTGTCAAGCTCCTGCGGGCATACAAAGTCAAGAAAATCATCTCGGGCATGGCCCACATCACCGGCGGCGGAATGGAAGGCAACCTCAATCGCGCCATCCACGATCAGGTTGATGCGGTAATCGATGAACGAGCATGGACGGTACCTCCAATCTTCGATCTGCTCCAATCCAAAGGCAACATCGACGAAGCCGAGATGCGAGTGGTGTTCAACATGGGGATTGGGTATTGCCTGATCGTCCGCCCAACCTTCGCCGATGCGGTTATCCGTCGGCTTGAGAAATCCGGCGAAGTTGTCCATGTGATCGGCAAGATCACCAAGGGATCGGGTCGGGTAAAAATCAAAGGTCGCCGAAAGTAAGGTCTCCCACTCGGCATAAGTCCTTGCTCACAACGCAAAGGCAGCGAGCAACCCAATCTCTCCTGATTGTGCCTTCACCCCCGCTATACGCTGGCAGAAAAAAGAGAAGTGAATCTCAAAGTGAATCCAATTCCACCGTCGACTTGACCGACAAAAGTTCGAGGCTAGTGTTCGTCTCCCATTTGATCCTCCGTAGCTCAGTTGGTAGAGCGAGCGGCTGTTAACCGCTAGGTCACTGGTTCGAGCCCAGTCGGGGGAGCTTCAAACGCCATCGCAAACTGCGGTGGCGTTTTTGTGTACAGCCAGTACTACATGGGCTCGGGGACAGAGGTCGCCGTAACTCCACGCACCAGCGAGGCTTCCGGCGATCCGCCATATCCGCGGCGCTCTCAGTCTGGATTCGCCTGCATCGGGCATCGAACCGAACCACGGCCCGTTTGACCGCGATCCCGGCCTGAACTCTCAAACTCTCAGCGTCTCTGGTTCACACCCCCCGCCGGGTAAACGCGGGGTGTCGTTCGCACCCCGTTGTCAATTCGAACTCTTGTGGCGTATGTGATTGGTAGTGGCCGTCCGATTCGGCGGCTCCAACGACACCCTGAGATTGCCAGACGACGGACCGGGCGCGGAGCGCAGGTTGGCGTGGGCTCATTCCCCCGCTAAGGCCATCGCCATGCCCAGAACGCACCGCCAAACACACCGCTTGGTTGACCCCGACGAACTCACATCCGACGAGCGGCTCGAAGAGATCGCTGCGATCTTCGCGCAGGGCTGTCGTCGGCTGGTGGCCAAGTGGCGGACTTCGGGCAAATTGAGTGAAAACTCGCCCGATCCTGCCGCAACATGCCTTGACCCTGCGCGTGCCGACGCCCTCATGGACGAACCGGTTGACAGAACCGGAGAACGGAGAGCCGACGCATGACGATGAACTTCAACGCGATGATCGCAACACTCAAGGGCATGACCGTACGAGAACTTCAGGATCGGTACATCGAGGTCTTCGGCGAGCGCACGCGATCACACCACAAGCAATACCTCATCAAACGCATCGCCTGGCGGTTGCAGGCACAGCACGAAGGTGATCTGTCTGTCCGAGCGCGTCGGCGAGCGAGGGAACTGGCGAGCGATGCTGATCTGCGTGTGCGGCCACCGATTGTGAACGAGGCGACTGTTCCGGTCAAGGGGGACCTCGTCGTGCGCGACAAGTTTGAGGTGCCGATCGACGAGCGGCTGCCGATGCCGGGTACGGTGCTTTCGCGCAAGTACAAGGGGCGGGTTGTATTGGTGCAGGTTCTTCGCCGGGGATTTGAATACAACGGCGAGGTGTACCGATCGCTGTCGGCTGTGGCCAAGGCCGTCACGGGCGGGCATTGGAATGGCTACCGCTTCTTCGGCTTGCAGCCGCCGACCAAGAAGGGAGGCGACTTATGAGCAGTAGAAACGGTGTGGCTGCGGCGTCGGAGATCCGATGTGCGATCTACACACGCAAGAGTACAGACGAAGGGCTTGACCAGGCGTTCAACTCGCTCGATGCCCAGCGGGAATCCGCCGAGGCCTACATTGCCAGCCAGAAGGCCGAGGGGTGGGTGTGCCTGCCTGATCGCTACGACGATGGAGGCTTCACAGGCGGGAATATGGATCGGCCAGCCTTGGCGCGAATGATGGCCGACATCGAGGACGGGCGGATCGATTGCGTGATGGTCTACAAGGTGGATCGCCTGAGTCGGTCGCTGATGGACTTCTCGCGGATGATGGCGACATTCGAGAAACACAGCGTCTCGTTCGTCTCCGTCACCCAACATTTCAACACGACGCACTCGATGGGTCGGCTGACACTCAACATCCTGCTCTCATTCGCCCAGTTCGAGCGAGAGCTCGTCTCTGAGCGAACCCGCGACAAGATCGCGGCATCGCGGCGCAAGGGCAAGTGGGCTGGCGGACGGCCGATCCTCGGCTACGACATCGACCGCAGCGGGCCGCACCTGGTGGTCAATGACAAGGAAGCGAAGCAAGTGCGGGCAATCTTCGAGTTGTATTTGAAGAAGGAATCACTGCTCAAGACCGTTGCCGAACTTGATCGGCGAGGATGGCATACCAAGCGATGGACAAGCCGCAAGGGGATCGTGCACGGCGGCGTGCCTTTCAACAAGTGCCGTGTCAGGAATCTTCTTTCCAATGTGGCCTATATCGGCAAGGTGCGCCATTACGAACATGTGTATGAGGGTGAGCACGATACGATCATCGATAAGGATGTATTCGATCGCGTCCAAAAGCTGCTCCGGGAGAACGCTCGAACGGGTGGGACGCATGCCCGCAACAAGCACGGGGCGTTGCTCAAGGGGTTGCTGTATTGCGGGCCGTGCGGGCTGGCGATGGGGCACACCTACACGAAGAAGAACAATTCGACGATGTACCGCTACTACATCTGCGGGCAGGCGCAGAAACGGGGCTGGCATTCGTGTCCATCACGATCGCTCCCAGCGCCCGAGATCGAGCGGTTTGTGGTCGATCGGATTCGGTGTATTGGACGCGATGCGTCGCTGCTGGCGGAGACACTCGCCCAGGCCCGAGAACAGGAGGAGTCGCAGATTCGTGAGTTCGAACAGGAGTGCCGGGCGGCAGAGCGTGAGCAGAAGCGCCTCAGTCGGGAGATTCGATCGGTCGTGAGGGATGCGGATGGTGATCGGCACGCAGCAGCGCGTCTTGTCGATCTTCAAGACCAGCAACGCAACGAGGAGTTGCGATATACCCAGAATCATCGACGACTGGAAACGGCGCGAAGCCGGATCGTCACCCGCGAAGATATGGAAACAGCGATGGCCGCGTTCGATCCGGTGTGGGATGCGCTGTGCCCGCGTGAACAAGCCCGGATCATGCATCTCTTGATTCGGCGGGTCGAATATGACGGCGAAAAGGGCACGGTGTCGATCACCTTCCGCCCTGACGGTATCAAGACGCTGACGAAAGGAGGAATCCCAGCATGAGCGACGGACTGACCGTTGAGTTTTCTGTCCATCGGCACCGTGGCAAGCGTTGCGAGTTGCGTGATGGATCAACAGCCGAGGAACCAACGACGCCAGCGCCACCACTGGGCAATGTTCCGCGCGTCTCACGGTTGATGGCCTTGGCGATTCGATTCGAGGAACTGATTCGTTTCGGCGAGGTGGTCGATTACGCCGACATCGCACGACTGGGGCATGTCACCCGCGCCCGGGTCACGCAGATCATGAACATGCTCTTGCTTGCGCCGGATATTCAGGAGGAGATTTTGTTCCTGCCACGCACGGTGTCGGGGCGTGATCCCATCACCGAACGCGACATCCGAGCGATCGTGGCGGAGATGGACTGGAATAAACAGCGGAGAGCGTGGAGAAGCCTCAGTAACGCAACTTCACTGAACATCCTATTCGAGGACCAGTGATTGTGGATTAGCCACGCGGTGGAAACGGATCGTTTCCGTGGCTGTCCGATTGGGCGATCTTCCCATCCTGATTATGGATTTTGAGTTCAGTGTTCTGGTTGCGGCTAACTTCTCGCGCCGCCTTCACCGCTTCGGCCTTGGTATCGTGCCGACTTGCAGCGCGTTCAGCGCCGCCGCGAATCACCTTCCAATTGTCGGCCTTCTTGTCGTATGTCACATGATGTGTGCTGCTTTTCTTGGCCATTTCAGGCTCCTCTTTAATCTGGTATCGAAAGCGACAGCTCCGCCGCTTTCTCGTAACTGATGACTTCTTTCGGTGGCGTGTCCTTCCAAGCTGCCTCTTGGTGAGACCTGTCGCTGATGTCGGTTGGTGTGAGACCGCCAAGAGTGTCTCGGACATATCGAAGTACGCGCAGCTCTGTTGCTTCAAACGCAGCCTCAACCTCGGTAGCTTTCGGACCAGGTCGAAAGACTTCGCCGAAGTTTCCGTTCTGGAACATGGCCTCGTCGACCGAAATGTAATCGTCCTCTTCCAGTTGAGCACGGAGGGTACCGAACCCAACCGGTACAGGACCGTACGGCATGTGACGATAAAGCGCGCCGGTCAAAGAACGCGTATGCGTCTTGAAGCACAGATAGTCGGTATAGAACAGCAGCTTGTAGAGCTTTGTCTGGGTCACCAAGGCAACATTGCTACAGAGCCATGTCACGACGGCGGCGTAACGGTTGTAGTCGAACGCGCGAAAGCCGCTCCGCCTCGATACTTCGGAAGGCATGGCATCAACAAGTGCCGACCAACTCAGTACTGGCCTAACACCTTCAAGTGCAGCCATGGTCGATGCTCGCTGACGATCGGAGAGTGTCGCCCCGCGGCGTTGGAGTAAGCTGGACATGTGGGCGGGGTTGGCGCACGCCCGGATGAGCTCGTCCTCCTTCTTCTGTTGAAGGGCTCCTTGCTCGTACCGATTGATGGTGGCCTGACTCATGCCGAGCAGGGCTGCAAACGCGGCTTGGCTCAGATTCCACTTTGTCCGAATCTCCTGGATCTCACTGGACTTGAGCAGCCCGTGCTTCTCCCGGTAGGCATCGAACGCTTTCTCGGTCGGGTCGCCGAAGTGCTCATCGGCGATCGTCTCGCCGCATTCGGCACACACCCACAACGGAATCTCGAGGACAATCGTTTCGCCTCGAATCTCTCGCTCCTCGGTGCGACGATCGGGACGGAATTCACAGCCATCTTCACAACTTGGGCAGTGCATCGTGCGTTTCATGTCGTTTCTCCTCCAGATGGGACCATCACGAGGGGCTCCACTGCCTTGAGTCGATACACGGCTTCCCGAGCCAGACGCTGCCGGGATGCCAGCCGGTTGGATTGCGGACTGCACGAGGTGAGGCATCCGTGGATATCCTGTCGTGTGGGGATGTCTTTGGAGTGTTTTCACCGGACAATCCTACTCCATGATAGCACAAATAAACAGAGAATGCTATACTGCGATGCCGATATGGCCTTTGCGCCCATTCTGGGGGCTTCAGGGTCAATCGCCGGTCGCTCGGGACGGAACCCACGACCGCCAGTGAGAACCTGATGCCTCAAGGAGGGTCTGTCCCATGGCGACAGTTGGCACATCATCAGCAACTTCCCAGAAAGAACACCGGCCGAGCCCATCACCGGGGAAGGCTTCGAGCGAGATTTGCATCAAGATGCTCGAACCTCTCGGGTTCACCGACGATGAGAAGGAACAACTCGTCACGGATATTCTGGCACTGAAGAAACGCCAGATCCAAGAATTCCTCGTGCAACTCGAACTGCCAAAGTCGGGGACCAAGGCGGAGCTCAGGAGCCGCATCGAAGAATCGCTTCTCGATGGTACCATCTCTCCCGAGCAAATCGTGCGCTACCTCGATGAGGTCGTCCCTTGGGGAAAGCAGCATGTGTATCTCTACGGCGGTCCAAAGACATCGATGGCCGACTGGAAGGATGTCGGGTGGTTCGAAGCCCATCTCAAACAGCACCGACTCGGGAAATACCTGAATGCGGTGTTGCCGCTGATGCTGCCGGAGCAGATGAAGATTTCGTCGATCCTGCACAATGGGCGAAGGATCAGAGTCATCGCGATCAAGAAGCGTGAGTGGGACGAGCGCGATCCGGAATACGACGAGTCCAAGCAAACCGAAGCGGGTGAGGCGGTCAAGCTTCGCGCGTTTGTCCACCGAGTCATGCGTGGGCTGGTCGCGTTTGAGTGGGACTTGATCTCCAACACTGCATTTCTGCAGATTTCACAGCTTCCCAGAGGCGTCAAATATGAAGAGGTCGCAGAGGAGTTCTTTGACCTGACCGCTGGTTGGCTCGATATCAGTCGGTTTCCCATTCTCGAACTTCGCAAGCCGATTCAGAAACTGCACAAACTCGAAGAGGACAAAGCTGGCGAGACCCGTTCTCACGGCATCAACTATCGCACCATGGAGGGGCGCAGGCTTGAAGGCAAGAGTGCGTCACCATCTGACCCGCTCCTTGGCGACCCCGTCATCGACACCGCCTTTGCCACCATGCGCGATTCTGGAGTGGCACACCTCGGCAACTTCTACTGGCTCCCCAACGGAGCCGCGAATCCCGGTGTGAATCCTCTTGAGTCTGAAGTGCATGTGCTCGTTGTCGGTCAGCACAACCGAATCAGTTTCCCAACACCCAACAAGGAGCGGGCAGTACGGTATGTTCTTTCACGAATTCGAAGCCATTGCTGATGAGTATCCGGACCTGCACAGGACCGTGGAACAACTTGATGATCGTCTTTCGGGCATTTGCTCACCCGCACCTCTTCGGATCGGTGATTTGTCCTGCGTCCTTGATGCCGATGTGAACCAGGTCGCCTCTGTGTTCGATCTGCTCGAACAACAGGGTGTTGTGTGCGCCCAGAGCATGGTTGAGTGCGAATGGTGCCAGACACTCATGCCGGCAGATGATTTTCTTGAGGCGGTCGAGGATGAGGATGCGTTCGAGTGCTCCGGGTGCGATCGGGTGTATTCCCGTCGCACCACGCCGATGCGCGTGTATCGCTTGGCATCCCATGCATTGGAACGGACCATAGCCAATACGAAGCAGCGAGCAGTCGAGGTCGACAGTCCACCTTTCGATGAGCCGCTCAGCGAACGGGCTCAAATCGTGCTGATTGCAATGGTCGAGCTCAATGCCATTGATTCAGATCGACGCCAAACAACTGAGGAAATTGCCTGCAAGGCGCTGGGCAACAAATCTGAAGGAAACACGCTCAAGGGCGTCATGGCCGAGCTCAAAACACGCAAACTGATCAACAGCAAAACTGGAAGGGGTGGTGGCTGCTGGCTCACCGCCAACGGTCGACAGCGGGCCGAGAAACTCCGCCCGGGAAACAGAAACTCCGCAACTGTTTAGACACCATTTGCGCACCGATTAAACCACATGCAACGGCCACACTTGTCTCGTACGGATCGCCATGCCGGTGATCCCCAGAGATAAGGAGCCATGTATGGCATTTTCTGTATCAAACCCAGATGATGGTCGTTCGTCAAGTCGTTTCCGCACGAAGCGGGATCTCACGCCGAACCAAGCCCGGATGGTGGAGATGATGCAGCAGAAGAACTTCTGCCGTATCGAGAATCTTCACATCCGGGCTGGTGAGCCGGTGTTCGATCCGCATCCGCGGGTCATCCGCGAGGTGAAGCTGGGTGGTGGCGAGAATGGCTCGCGACCGGAAGCGGGCATTGGTGATTTCGCGCTCAAGCGACAAGTGCAGGATCTGCTCGTCCAGCTCGATCGTGTCGGAGATGG
>JALSHH010000036.1 GCA_026982335.1 Phycisphaerales bacterium | reverse complement strand
GCATCGTCGAGCTTGGACAGGAGTTTGGAGGTGCGCGAAGAGCCGAGGTCTTCGAGGACGACATCGGCAAACCCCATCGGCGCATTCTTCCGGATCGGCATTGGTCAATCTCCTGTTTCAAGGCCAAAGAACTTGGCCCACAAGACGATACGGAGAAAAATGGAGGCCGGTTGCGCGATTGTTCAGAGATTTCTATCAGTAAACGGAGCGATGATTAAAACTGTTTCAGAACCAGTGCCTTCTTTTTTCGTAACTCTTGCAATACCACTACCATTTGCACCGCTCAAAATCAATACATCGCCGGTATCTAAAAACCCATCATGCGAAACTAAAATAAAATCAGACACCCCATCCTCGTCAACATCTGCAATTGGCTTTGCGTCCACTGCGAACCAATAGCCGTCGGGAGAAACACTCTCTAGCGAATAAAATATCTCCCCGAACTACCGTCGGCTACTACTGTGAAATGCGGAGACTCATAATAATCGACAATCAGAATATCATCGACACCGTTTCCGTTCAAATCTCCAAGCAAATAGCTCCGATATGGATCACCTGTCAACATATCTCCAATGTCAGGATCATATATATTGGATACCCCTCTCAATCCCTCATTAATCCGACACGCCTGCCCTACATCTGTTTGCGCAACCGACTGAAAACTAGCAAAACTAATGGCCAAAACCCCTAAAATGCTTGATGCTTGATGCTCATTTTGTTCCCTTTTGCAAATGAGATACATGAAATCCTGCAACGAAACCGGATGTTTGAGGAGTGTAGGGTATTTCAATGAAATTCACAACCCAAATATCCAACTATTTACCATAATCTGTCCACCTTCTTACCATATCGCTCTCCCGCATTGCTGCTCTTACAATCTCCCCATGCCCCCCCGCACCATCCTCCACATCGACATGGACGCCTTCTTCGCAGCCGTCGAACAACGCGACCACCCCGAGCTCCGAGGCAAACCCGTCCTCGTCGGCGGCGATGGCCCAAGAGGTGTCGTCGCCGCAGCCTCCTACGAAGCACGAGCCTTCGGGTGCCACTCCGCGATGCCCTCATCAATCGCCAAGCGGCTCTGCCCAAACGCCATCTTCGTCAAAGGCTCGCACGGCACATACTCCAAGGTCTCCAAACAAGTCTTCGAAATCCTCGAACGATTCTCACCGGCCATCCAACCCATCTCCGTCGACGAAGCCTTCCTCGATGTCACCGGATCAACCCACCTCTTCGTCTCCCCAACCGACATCGCCATCGAAATCCGCCGCCTCGTCAAGCACGAACTCAACCTCACCTGCTCGGTCGGCATCGCCCCCAACAAGTTCCTCGCCAAACTCGCATCGGACATGAACAAGCCCGACGGCTACACCATCATCACCACCGAAACCATCCAACAAACCCTCGATCCCCTCCCCGTCGAAAAACTCATCGGCGTTGGACCATCAGCCAAACGAAACCTCGATCGGCTCGGCATCCGCACCGTCAAACAACTCCGAAGCCTCCCCGTCGAAACCCTCCGCGCCCGCCTGGGCGACTTTGGCGAAAAACTCTATCGCTTATCGAGAGGCCTCGACGATCGACCCGTCCGCATCGACCGCGGCGCGAAATACATCTCCCACGAACACACCTTCGACACCGACCTCGACAACCCCGACGAAGTCCGCGCCATCATCGCACGGCAAGCCGGCAATGTCGCTGCCCGCCTGCGCAAACACAACCGCTTTGCCAAAACCATCTCCATCAAAATCCGCTTCGGTGATTTCGAAACCATCACCCGCTCGATTACACTCGATTCTCAAACCAACGAAACTGCGGTGATCCATCACGCTGCCAAATCCCTCTTCGACCTCTGGGCCAACACCTTCCGACCCGTTCGCCTCGTCGGTGTCGCTCTCTCCCAGCTCACCCAGTCCGCGGCCGATCCTGAACTCTTCGACACCGAGATACACACAAAGAATCAGGCCATCGACCAGGCGACCGATGCCATCACTCAAAAATTTGGCAAAGATGCCCTCACCCGGGCTTCCACCCTGCGCGCCAAACCCGCCCACGGACTCCACGGCCCGGATTCAAACCCAGAAGATCGACCAACACAGTAATCTCAAAACAGCCCCAACCCGCTCCCGTAACTACGCTGCAGCGAGCCCCTCCCCACACCCATCAAGAATCGTGCGAATGATTGCAAACAACTCCTCACGATCAATTGGCTTGGTCGCATATGCACTACACCCCGCACGAAGACAATCCTCTCGCGCACCATCCATCGCATGAGCAGTCAAGGCAATAATCGGAATGTCAATTCCACGCCTGCGAACCTCACGCACCGCAGCATATCCATCCACAACCGGCATCTGCATATCCATCAGCACCAAATCATATGAATGCTCACAACAAAGATAATCGATCGCCTGCTGACCATTCTCCACAACATCAACACGCAACCCTGCCTTACACAAAATCCGCGAAATCAATTTCTGATTATCAACTCCGTCCTCAGCCAAGAGCACACGCCCCGAAAACAAATCTGCCCGGGCATCCAATCGGCTCACACGATCAACTTCACCCCTGTTTACTCTGGGCAACTCGCTGGCAAAGGCTGAGTCTGGCAAACAATTCGCGGGAATGCTCAGCGTAAAACTCGACCCAACGCCCTTCTGCGAAACAACATCAATATCACCACCAAGCATCTGGGCAAGATGCCGCGAAATTGTCAGCCCAAGACCGGTCCCATCATGCCGACGAGTCAGCGAACTATCAAGCTGTTCAAAAGGGTCAAAGAGCCCTTCAATATCCGCCTCTGGAATTCCCATCCCGGTATCCTTCACTGAGAACCGAATATGCTGATTGTCAGATTCAAGAACAAGACGAACAGAACCCTCTTGTGTGAATTTAATCGCATTGCCAATAAGATTCAAAAGAATCTGCCTGATTCGATACCCATCGGTATGAACCCTCGTCGGAATCGGATTGGCAAATTCAACACCGAACTTGATTCCCTTCTGAGATGCCGAAACCTGCATTGCTGCATACACATCACTGACCGCCTCAAGAATCGGACACGCACCAATATCAACACCAAGCTTGCCCGATTCAATTTTTGATAAATCAAGCACATCATTGATAATCCGCATCAAATGATTACCCGAACGCTGAATCGCATCTATCGCCTCCATGCAACCCTCATTCGTTTCTGCATCAACATGTTCTTCCAGAATTTCGCTGTATCCAAGAATCGCCGTCATTGGTGTGCGAATCTCGTGACTCATGTTCGCCAAAAACTCCGTCTTGGCCTTGTTGGCAGCCTCGGCCTCAAGCGCAAGGGCCCGCTGACGATGCTCACTTTGGCGAATCGAACGCGTCATCGAGTGCGCCATGCGAATCGCCCGCGATTTAGTCCGCGTTATACCCCAAGTGATCAAGGTAAAAATCCCGGTCAATAAAAAACCCGCAATCAACACCGCAACCGAACTACGAGTCGATAACCAAAGCGGAGGAGTATGCTTAGGCACCACGCACATCACCAAAGAAAGATTCTCAAACTCAAGCGGGATATGCACACCTGCCTGACCATCGTGTTCAAAATTAGATGACCCATGCGTGCTAAAAACTGGCTGACTATAAATACCGGGATGATCAAAATTAGTCGAAAGCTCAATGTCAAAATTGTCCCAGCCCTCCTGCCATTCGGCAGCAAAAAACCGATTGAGCCCAATTGAAGTCACCACCCAACCACGAATTGCCTCTCGCCGCTGTTCAACCGTCGAAACCTCTGCATCACGCTCATAAACCGGCACCACAAACACCAGCCCCCACTCATCCTTCTCCCCTTGGAAAAGTCGAATCGGATCCGAAACACTGATCTTGCCCGAATCGCGCGCCTCATCGTACACCCGACGATTCTCAGGGTTGGCCGCAACATCAAGACCCCACGCATACCGATTGCGCGATTCAGGTTCATGATACTTGATCAAATAGTGAACATCAGAATCCCCAACCTCGCCAACCACAAGATGGTTCTTTACATCATACTCAGGAGCACCGTCTGCCCGAGCCTGCGCAATAAAATCTTCAAGACGCTCAGACTCGACCACCTCGACAAAACCGTACCCCCAAACGCCAGGAAAATATTGCTCGATTTTCTGCTCACTAAAAAATGTCTTCCATTCGCTTCTCGAAACAAAATCGCTCGACATCAGCAAACCACGACCAAAACACAGCCCGCTCTCATACTGAGTAAATCGAGCATACACATCGTTGCGAATCTGAACCGCCTGCTCATTGAGCCGAATCACCTGATTTCGCTTGGCCGATTGATACACCGCAAAATAGGCCACCCCAGAAGTTACGCTGGCGATCACAAAAACCAAAACCACCGCGAGGTATCCCTCTGCAAACCGAGACCACCCACCCCAGCGAGCCGGTAAAGTGCTGTCAAGCGATGAATCTGTGCGTATTGTCATAAATACCAGAAAATCAAAGCTGTTTTTGATACCAAGAGAACCATTTTCTCCTCGCCAATTTTTTCGGATGGTTTCATCCCCCAATCGAGTAAACACCCCACGATTTCACAATTTCCATCGCGACACACACGACCGATAACACCAAGACTCACCCTCCCAACACGCACACCATGCACCACCATCTCATCACCCCCGCACGACAAAAGCACCCTGCAACTGCAGGGTGCTTTTGAACACGCAATCTGAACACAATCAGTCTACACCGTTGCCACAGCAATCCCCATTGCCTTGGCCATCGCCACACCCATCTCAGACGGATTCAACGCCACCTCCGCACCCGCCCCTCGCAACGCCTCGATCTTCGTATCCGCAGTTCCCGTCGGCTTCCCCCCCGCACCCGACGAAATAATCGCCCCGGCATGACCCATCCGCTTACCCGGAGGCGCGGTACGACCCGCAATAAATGCCGCCACAGGCTTAGTCACATGATCCTTGATGTATTCCGCCGCCTGCTCTTCGTCCTCACCACCAATCTCCCCGATCATCAAAATCCCATCGGTCTCAGGATCCCCTTCAAACATCCGGATGCAATCAATATGACCAAGCCCACGGATCGGATCACCACCAATCCCAATACAAGTCGATTGCGCCATCCCGATCTGCGAGGTCTGCCACACCGCTTCATAAGTCAGCGTCCCCGAACGCGACACAATCCCAACCGACTTGCCCGTGGGCGCTTCAGAAATATGCGTATGGATATACCCAGGCATGATCCCAATCTTACAGCCCCCGCCACCTTTGGCCCTGTCAGTATACTTCGATTCGGCAGTATCATCGCCAGTCTGAGGACCAGGCGTAATAATCCCAGGACAGTTGGGACCAATCAGCGTAAACAACTCACGCGAATGTTGTGCATCGGCACCACGGGCCGCCGCATTGCGATCGTCCATCACCCGGCGAACCAGAATCATGTCATTGACCGGCACCCCCTCAGTAATACAACAAATCAACCGAATCCCCGCATCCATCGCTTCGAGCATCGCATCGGCACAAAACGCCGGGGGCACAAAAATCATCGTCGCATCCGCGCCCGTTGCCTCCACTGCCTGACGAACCGTATCAAAAATCGGCAATCCGTTGGCATCGGTCTGCCCCCCCTTGCCAGGCGTCACACCCCCAACCATATTCGTCCCATACTGAAAGCACCCCTTGGTGTGGAGCGCCCCAAAGCTGCCGGTGATGCCCTGGCAGATGACTTTGGTATTTTGATCAACGAGAATGGCCATGATGCGCTCCTAGAAACTTGGTGGTGTTCGGCTGATTGTAGCATCTGTCGCCACCCCCCGACAGCGCAGAACCCCCGACAGCGCCCTCTTCTTGCCCAAAAACCGAAACCGCAAGCACCACGCCAAGACCACCAAACCCAGATGCACCCAACACTTCCGCGCTACAATCCCCCTCAACACTGGAGAATTACCATGCGAGCAATCGTCACCGGCCAGGTCGGAATGGACAAAAAATCATACCTCAAAGAGGTCGAAAACTTCGCCACCTCCCAAGGCGAATCCATCCACATGTACCATGTCGGCAACATGATGTATGACGAAGCCCTCGACATCCGCTCAGGACGAATCCTCGATCTGCCCATCTCCCGCCTCAACTCACTGCGACGAGCCGCCTTCAAAGACATCATCGCCGACTCACGCGATCAAGAAAACATGCTCGTCAATACCCACGCCACCTTCCGCTGGCGTCACGGACTCTTCTCCGCCTTCGATTTCGACCAAATATCGAAAATCAATCCCGACCTCTTCATCTGCCTCGTCGATAACATCGAAGTCGTCCACCAACGCCTCCACGCCAAGCACGACATCGACGCCACCCTCAAAGACTGTATGGTCTGGCGAGAAGAAGAAATCCTCGCCACCGAACTCATGGCCCAGGCCATCCCAGGTTCAAAATTCTACATCGTCTCGAGAGGACGATTCTCCCAAACCTCAAAAACCCTCTTCCAACTCCTCTGCCGACCAGAAATGAAAAAAGTCTACCCCTCCTTCCCCATGTCCCATGTCATCGACATGCCCGAAGTGATGGCCGAGATCGACGACTTCCGCGCCAAACTCGCCGAACACTTCATCACCTTCGATCCAGGAGATGTCGATGAAAAACTCCTCCTCGACCGTGCCCTCGACGCCGCCAAAGAAGGCAAAGACTTCTTCGATCACCAACCACACCAACTCGGAGGCATCGAACACGAGCTCGAACCAATCAAAATGTGTACCCGCCAAGTCCTCGATATCGCAGGCGACATCGACGGCCAAATATACATGCGAGATTTCAAACTCATCGACCAGGCCGACATGATCGTCTCCCTCGTCCCCGAACTCATCTCCGAAACCGGCAAGGTCATCCCAGCATTAAGCAGCGGCGTAGAACGCGAACTCCAGCACGCCTGGGAACACGCCAAAGAGGTCTATGTCGTCTGGAAACCCTCCAAAAACCCCTCCCCCTTCATCACCGAGACGGCCACCAAAGTCTTCAAATCCACCGAAGAAGCCCTCGAATACTTCGAGTCCCAAGGCATGTTCGCCCCAAAAAACCTCTTCGGCAACTAACCAACTCCATCTCCTCCCCCCGAAGCCTGAGGCTAGAGGAAGGTGACTGCGAAGCAGACGGAGGGGGGCTTTTCTTTCTTCTCCCCCCATTGCTTATTGCCTCCCCCTGAAATTCCCACCCCCATTCCCCCAATCACTCCTTGCGGGGATGCTCCCGAACGAGATAATGGGTTATGAGCAACGAAGACCACCAACAGCACGCACAGCACCGCGACCCTCCCATCAACGCCCGAGGCCGCGCCTTCGACCCTGACGCCTCCTCCGATGAACGAACCTTTGCCCTGCTGATGCACCTCACCCTCATGGGACATGTTGTGCTTTGGGGAATCGCCATCATTGCTCCGCTGATCATGTGGAACATCAAAAAAGACGATTCCCCCTTCCTCGACGATCACGGGCGCGAAGCACTCAACTTCCAAATCTCCCTCATCATCTACACCATCCTGCTCTTCATCCTCATCGTCCCCCTCGGGCTGCTCACCTGTGGCCTGGGCTTCTTCGTCCTCCCCATCCTCCTTTATATCCTCGGCATCATCGGTATGATCCAAGCCGCCATCGCCGCCAACAAAAGCGAGTTCTACCGCTACCCCATGACCATGAGATTCATCAAATAGCCCCAAAAGGCCGGATGCCACACTGATGGGCCGGACGCCATGCTGATGGGCTTTGCCACCTGCATACCTTGTCCCTCGCTCTTCCTCTTCACCCTCAGCATACTTCTTCCTCTCCTCACCACCCCCTCCCTATACTTCCCCCATGGCACTGCTCGAAGCGATCAACCTCAAAAAATCCTACAACGAACGCACCGTCGTCGATGGCGTCTCCCTCGATGTCGAACACGCCGAGATCGTCGGACTCCTCGGCCGAAACGGAGCAGGAAAAACCACAACCTTCCGCATGACCATCGGCATGATCGAACGCGACGCCGGACGCATCATCTTCAACAACACCGAAGTCACCGGCCTCCCCATGTACCGACACGCCCAACTCGGCATGGGCTACCTCTCCCAAGAACCATCCGTATTCCAGCGCCTCACCTGCGAACAAAACTTGTTGGCCATCCTCGAAACACTCCCACTCAACCGACGACAACGAAAACAACGCGCCGCTGAACTTCTCGCACAATTCAGCCTGTCCCACAAAACCAACGACCCCGCACGCACCTGCTCCGGTGGCGAACGACGAAAACTCGAAATCGCACGCGCACTCGTCACCGACCCCAAACTCATCCTCCTCGACGAACCATTTAGCGGCGTAGACCCCATCGCCGTCGAAGACCTCCAAGCAGAAATCCGCCGACTCACCCGGCGAGGCATCTCCATCCTCATCACCGATCACAATGTCCAGCAAACCCTCCGCGTCTGCGATCGCGCCTACATCCTCAACGCAGGTAAAGTCCTCGCTCAAGGTACACCCAAAGAACTCATCAACTCCGAAATGGTCCGCAACGCGTATCTTGGTTCGATGTTCAAAGGCGACGAGTTCGACGAACCAACACCAAAAAACACCAACCACCCGGAGGCACTCGATGCCTAACCCAATCACAACTCTCCTCCCCCGCCCCGACGGGAGAGGTGTCCGCGTCTTCGCGGACGGAGGGGATCTTTCTTTCTCCCTCTTCCTCCTCCTCCTCTCCCTCCTCCCCCTCACCGGCTGCGTCGAACGAAGAATCAGCGTCACCTCTTCCCCCGCCGGTGCCCGCGTCTGGATCAACGACCAACAAGTCGGCATCACCCCCCTCGAAACAAGATTCACCTTCTACGGCGGCTACGATGTGAGAGTCGAACTCGATGGCTACAACACCATCAACGAACTCCGCCAAGCCAAAGCCCCACTCTACGAATACCCCGGCCCAGACCTCATCGCCACCGCCCTCCCCATTAACTTCAAACCCCTCATCGAATGGCACTTCACCCTCGAACAAGTCGAAGAAGCCAACAACCCAGAAGCCGCACGAGAAAACCTATTAGACCGCGCCCAGTCTATGCGCATACAAACCCGCTCAGATACCAGCGAAACCCCCTGACCACCCAAAACTAAACGAAGCCCCCTTATACATTACACCCCAACCACCACCCGCGCCGGCACACCCACCACAACCTCACCATCACCAACATCCTTAACAACCACAGCCCCCGCTCCAACAACCACCCCGCTCCCAATCTTCACCCCAGGCAACACCACCGCACCAATCCCAATCAACGAATGATCCCCAACATGCACGCCTCCACCAAGCACCGCCCGAGGCCCAACATGCACATTGATCCCCACTCGGCAATCATGCTCAACAATCGCCCCCGTATTGACAATCGCATGGCTACAAATCTTCGCTTCCGCATTGACCACCGCACCGGGTCCGACAAACACACCCAACGCCACCGTCGCGCTCGATGCAATCATCGCCGACGGATGAACAATCGACTGCGCAAAATCCACATCCCCAAGTTGCTCAATCAGTTTCGCCCGCAATGACACACCACCCACCGCCAACATCGGACAGCATTGGGTATAGTTCGTCACATCATCAAACGCGCCGACATACACCGGGCACCCACGCAGCCGAGTCAACGGCGCATCAGGATCGTCATCGACAAATCCCTGAATCTCGATCCCAGCGCACAGCGCAGCGTCGAGCATTACCTTGGCGTGCCCACCGCCACCGATCAAAATCATGTATGATTCGCCCATGCCCACTTATCGGCCATCGCGATCAAAAAAATCACGAACTGGCTCAACAAGGCCAAAATAGCAGGGCCAAAATAAAAATCGACGCCGGGCTGTAGCGCAACCCGACGCCGGGTGGGTAGGTAATCCGTGTATGCCCTTGAACCCGAATCAATCGCAAATGCGGAGTGCGATCAAAACACAGGCCCATATTTTCGTGTCCTCTACCCACCAAGGCATTGGAACAGTCCGAGCAGATACCCTATCCATCGCCCCATTTTCACAAGGCTTTCACCTGTCACCAAGCCATCAGACTCACCGATAAGCCCAGAACCCGGAACTTGCATCACACAAGTCTGGGGAGAAAGAGAGAGAGTGGCTATAAAATCACAGCCTCTGGGCGTATTCCGTGAAGCCTTTCCTTCCCGGCACGCATTCAATGTAAAGCCAAAATGCGCCGATGCCACCCAATCTATCGGTTCATTCTCGGAATTCCGTTATTCTTTCATTGTTTTCACCCTTTCCTCGACACCAAACCCGACACCAAACCCAAAGTATCCACATGCCAACCACGATTCCAACCGCTGCCCCTACCCGAATCGCTGCCGTCGAATTCCTCAATACCATCACCCTCGTCGAGGGACTCGACACCTGGACCGAATGCGAGCTCATCAAAGCGGTCCCTTCACGCATCGGGCAAATGATCACCGAAGGCGCCGCCGACATCGGACTCGCCTCGATCGTCGATGCTGCCGATCCCAAAAACAACCTCGCCCTGATCCCCACAGGCATGATCGGCTGCGATGGCCCAACACTCACCGTCCGCCTCTTCAGTGCCGTTGAACCAGAAAAAATCACCATCGTCCACGCCGACACCGATTCCCACACCTCTGTCATGCTCGCCGACCTCATCCTCCGCGAACAGTACCAAATCCGCGCCGAGTTCAAACCCTTTGATACCCGCGAAAAAGCCACCACTCCTGCCATCGAGCCCACCCAATCCCCCGACGAAGCCTGGCCAGAAACCATCCTGCTCATCGGCGACAAAGTCGTCGTCGATTCCCCCCCCGCCGTCCGCTACCCCCACCAAATCGACCTCGGCCAAGCCTGGCACGAACTCACAGGTTTACCCTTCGTCTACGCCACTTGGATGTGCCGAGCCAACGATGTGGATTCACCAAAAATCGCCGAAACCGCCATGATGCTCGAGCGCATCCGCAAGCGCAACGAGCTCCGCCTCGACTGGCTCGTCACCACCCAAGCCAAATCCCACCACTGGCCCGCCGACCTCGCCCGAACCTACATCGGCCAGCTCCTCAAGTTCCATCCCGATGCCCGAGCCCGGCAAGCGGTCGAACTCTTCTTTGAAAAACTCCGCGACCACCACATCCTCAATGCCGCCGAGCCCAACTGGATTGACACCCAATCCATAGGCCACACCCCGACTTCCCCCTGACTCCCCCCCCCCTTCTGTGCCCACCTCATCCCTCATCAAAAACAAAAAACCCGGGAAAAAACCCAGGCTTTTCGAAAACAACTTTTTAGAATCATATCAACCGAGACTTATCGGCGACGACGAGCACAAACCATGCCGCCAAGCCCGAGCAACGCAAGTGAGCTCGGAGCTGGAATCACAAAATAGGTTCCCAACGAAACAGCACCCCCAGCAATATCGTCGAAAGAATCTGCTGGGAAGTAGATGTCCCCGCTCGTGTTCCCCGCCAAAAGATTGGCGTATGAAAGCGAATCAAGGTCAAAGGTCGCTGAACCCGTGAACGCCAATGAACCCGCCGTGAAAGTCACGATACTGTCCGACGAAAAGCTCCAGATATTCAGTCCCGTGTCAGTTCCACTATTTGCTCGAAAAAGCGCAGGCGAACCATCCGAAGGATTCTCTGCATTGGTCAAATCGCCAGAAACAAGCGACGCGGTCAAAGCGCCATCAGCCCCAAAGAGCCCGTCGAGGTACACACCTGTAAAGTCGCCACCGGAAGCCGTAACCGCTGAAAGACCACCTGTTGCCGAAATGGTGATCTGATCAACAACCGAAAGGTCAATCTCAAGAAGAACCTCGGCCGATGCCGCCAAGGCCGAAACCGAAATTGCCAAACCTGCAACTGTTGTTAACTTAGAAACTATCTCAAAACCCACCCGATAGCCGATAAACGCTCTGGTCATGGATGACCAGAAGGAGGTGCCAGGATGGCTAAACGACATCAACGACGAAAAACGCAACCCACAATCTGGC
>JALSHH010000035.1 GCA_026982335.1 Phycisphaerales bacterium | reverse complement strand
GTATTTTGGTGCGTTATGCGAAGAAGTCATCGAACGACCTCGCTTCGATCAAACTCGCTTGTATCCTGATCTGGTACAGAAGACTTCAACGATTGACCGTTTTGAGATAGTTTCTTGGTGCATATGAAATATATTCATCCTGATATTGTGGTTGGTGAGGTGGTGCTTGAGGTTGAGCCGAGGGTTGATGAGCAGTTGTTGGCGTTGATGAAGATGGCGATTCGTTGGTCGCGGGTGTGCCTTGTTTTGGCGATTGTGTTGTTTGTGGTCTTTGCGGTTTATCGTCCGGGATGGGGTGTGCGGATTCCCGTGGGTGGGCTCTTTCTTGTTGTTTGGTTGGTGCCTTTGCGTCGGCTGGGGAAGTATTGGAAAAAGAAGAAGAAGGAGCCCGGGGTCGAGGTTTCGCATGCGCCGATGAACTGGAGCCTGCCGATCTGGGTCAACATTGAATACACGGCGTATACATTTTCATTCGGGCTTGTTCTCCAGGGGTTCATGAGTGCTGGGGATGGATTCACTTCGATGTTGTCGTTCCTCGGGATCATGATGTTTTTTGGGGGCATTGGTTTTTCAATGCTGAGCCGCTTTGCCCGCGAGCCGGGGCAGGTGTGTTGTGTAGATTGTGAGTATCCGCTTGTGGGGTTGACGATTCCTTGCGGGTGTCCTGAGTGTGGTCGGATGATTTATGATGCGAGTTGGACGACGGATCATCCACGGGTACGGTCGGGGTGGTTTGTGCCTGTGGGTGTGGTGGGGGCGGTGTTGGGTGGGCTGATGGTGTATAACAGCTTTGCGAATCCGGGATTGATGTATGGGCCGATGCCTCGGGCGTTGTTGATGCAGTTGGCACCGACTGAAAAAGGGGCATTCAATCAACTCATCAGCCGACCTATCGACCAAGCACAAACAGGCGATCTCATCGAGCGGCTCATCGCTGGCAACGAAGGAACCAACGGGTGGGGTTCCTCAACTTATGACCAACAGAAATGGCTCGCGCAGTTCGCAGGGACCGGGCGGATATCCAAGGATCAGTACGATCGGATCTATGGGCGCGTGGTGGATTGGGTGCGTATTGAACTTGTTGATACACCCGAGAATAAGATTTTGCAGGTGGGCAAAGAAGCTGAGGTTCGGCTCGCATCGTCGCGGTATATCAATCTTCCAACCGGCGGGGTCATTGTCCGTTATTTTTTCAGAGGCTTCGAGATCGGTGATGATGCCGATGATATCGAGCCCATTGGTCGCATACAGGGCGAGAACTACCTGAGTTTTCTTGATGCCGAAGTTGGCGATCGTCCATCATACCAGTATGTCCCGCGAGCAAGCTTTGTGCCGACTAAACCGGGCCCGTTGGTTATCCGTGCGAGGTTGGTCGTGGTGATGCACACCGTGGGCAAAGTCACCACGATTGACTGGGACAACCCCGACAGCTTATTCAAGGCGGCACCGGATTGGTGGATGGTGATTGATCTTGAGCACACAATTGAGGTTTTGCCTTGAAAACTCGATGGGACAAAGTGGAGCAGCAGGTGCATCCTGATTATGTGGTTGGTGAGCCGGTGCCGGAGGTTGAGTTGAGGGTCAATGAGGAGGTGCTTGTTGCGACTCGGACTTTGACCCGGCGGCGTGTTTGGTTTTTGGCGGTGTATGTGGTGGTGTTGATCGCGTCGGGGTTTGTGCCGATGAGGTTTGGGATTCGGGTTGGGATGGCGGCTGTTGGTTTGATTGTGTGGTGTGGGATGTATTGGCGGTTTCGCAAGCCGATGCTGGTGCGTGAGAAGGATCAATGGTGTATTCCGTTTCGGGATGCGTTGAGATATGACATGGTCAGTATTGTCGGGACGATGATGCTGGGGTTGTCGATGTCGGTGGGCAGCGGGGTTTCGCAGTTGCTGGGTTGGGCTGGCATTATGTTGTTTCTTGTTGGGCTTATGTGGGTGACGAATGTGATTCGTGGGCGTGCGCCGGGGCAGACGAGTTGTCAGGGGTGTTCGTATTGTCTTGTGGGATTGACGATTCCTTGTGATTGTCCTGAGTGTGGGGCTCGGATTTATAGCGTGGCGGAGACGACGGATCGGCCGAGGGTTTCGTTGCCTGGATTTGTGTGGATTGGTGTGGGGTTGAGTGCTACGGGTTTGGCGATGGCGTTGGCGATGTTTTTGCAGCCTGGGCTTGTGTATGGGCAGTTGCCTCGGTCGGCGATCCTTGGATTGGCGGGGACGGACGAGAAGGCTTTTGTGGAGGTGATCGCTTTGCCGATGACGCAGGGGGAACGGTCGGCGTTGATTGATGCGTTGATCGATGAGCACGAGCGCAATGGTCTGTGGTCGCCCTATCCATACGAGCAACGGGACTGGCTCAAGCAGTGTTTGGGTGATGGATCGATGAGCCGGGGGCAGTTGAGGCGGATTCTTGCAGGGTATGCTGAGGAAGGGGTGATTCGGATCGATGCTCCGGGCAAGACTCGCGTTGGCGAGGAGATTACGGTGAGGCTCTTGGGCAAGCGTGTGCAGAGTCCGTTTAGGCCTCGGTATTATTTCCGTGGGTATCGCATCGGCGATGATCCTGCGTTGTACGAGGGGAGCGTGTATCCAAAGTCATTTTTCAAAGTGACCAAGGGTGGGAAGAAGCACTATGCCGGGACTTCAGGGTATGACAGCGAGCCGGTGTATGTCCTGACGCCAACGGAGCCTGGCGAGGTTGTTATTCGGGCGCGTGTTGTGTTGGCGCTGATTCGTGGGGGGCAATACAACACGCTGATCGATTGGGATTTGCCAGTGGAGGATGCGTTTGAGGTGGGGAAAGAGGTGCTTTGGTACCATGTTGTGGAGTTGGAGCACCGGATTGAGGTTGATCCTTGAGTGGCGCCGGGGATTAGATGCCCGTTGAGCCGAAGCCGTTGGTTCCTCTTGTGGTGTGGTCGAGTTGATCGACGACACAGATGGTGGTGTGGGCAATCGGAGCGATGATCATCTGGGCGATGCGGTCGGTGTGGTTGATGGTGAAGGCTTTTTGGGAGAGGTTGATCAGGGCGATGAAGAGCTCGCCTCGGTAGTCGGGGTCGATGGTTCCTGGAGCGTTGGGTAGGGAGATGCCGTGGTTTGTGGCGAGTCCTGATCGAGGTCGGATTTGCCCTTCGTATCCAAAGGGGATGGCGACGGCAAAGCCGAGGGGGATTTTGACGATTTCGCCGGGTTCGATGGTGACGGACTTGGGCATGTCATGTCGTGGGAGACAGGCTGCCAGATCGAGTCCGGCAGCGTGGGCTGATTTGTATTGAGGGAGAAGAGCGCGATCATCGAGCACTTTGATGCGCAGGATGGTGGCGCTGACGCGTCCGCCGGGGACTTTGATTTCGGCGGTAAAATCGGTGGGGTTGGGGAGGTTAGTTGATGACCGATGGGTCGTCGCGGTGGTGGTCGTTGAGCTCATGTTCCCATCATAGGGCTTATGGGGGCGATATGCTCGGTGGTCAGGATGTCTGCTTCGATGGGACCGATGAGTTCGAGGTCTTCGTCGGTGAGGTTTCGGCGGAGATCGTCGAGGATGCGGTTGAAGGAGTCGATGAGGCGTCGGGTGGAAGTGATGGCGATGTCCATGGAGGACTTGCCGGTGACTTGCTTGACCAAGTCGGGTTGATGAATTTCGGCGAGGTTTTTTTCGGAGATGGCTTTGGCGTCTTGGAGGGAGCGCAGGAGGGTGAGTGCTTCGTCTCGGCGTTGGGTTGTTTCCTGAATTATGCGCTGCTTGGCGGTATTGAGCATTGTTGGGGGCTCCTCTGCCTAGATCGTGTATTGGTCGTCCCGGTATGTGCTTATCGGCCGATTTGAGAATTGGGCCAAAGCGTATCTTGTTATTGTCGCATTCTTTAGGCGCCGGGTCAACTCGGGTGTGGACTTGTCCACATGTCCATACGAGTGGGGATTGTTGCAGGTATGCGTTGTTGGTCTGAAATTCGCCAGAATTTGGCGAGAATCGGAGAAATGAGGTTATTCGTCGTCATCATCATGCCTGTTTGCTGCTCGGGCATTGTTCTTGTTTCTGGCGAGGAACCCAAGCTGAACCATGAGTCCGATGATGGTCAAGGTGGCCCATGCGGTGGCCCAGATGACGGCGGATTGGTTGAGGAAATCGGGGCGTGATCCGGTGCGGGCGGTGAGCAGGGCGGTGGTCGAGGCCATGCAGACGGCCGAGCCGAAAAGGGAGGTGACGAGTGCGGTGGTGCGTTTGGGCATGACGACGCCGATGAGGAGGCCCAAGGCCAGTCCGGCGAATCCGGCGCTGAGGGCAATGAGTTTGTCGCGTGTTGGGCGTTGGTCAAGGTCGGTTTTGATGGTGTTGTAGAGATGTTCAATGAACTCTTTGGATCGGGTGGCGGCGTCTTTGAGTTGTTGCTTGGTGTCGTCGTCGAGGATTATATTGTCTTGGTCGAGGATGTTGGTTGCATGCTGGGCTGCTTGGCGGTTGATGGTGTCGTTGAGTGAGGTGGTGATGCCTGCGAGGGAGTCGGTGGTTTCAACGATGGCGGCTTGGGTGTCGGTGAGCTCTTCATCGGTGATGGTTGGATTGAAGTGCAAGAAGATCATGGCGCCCAGTACGCCAGCTACAGCGAAGGCCATGGCGGATGTGAAGGCGATGATGAGTCGGAACATGGCCAGGGAGACGAGTGACCCGAGGATGCCGCCGGCGATGAGCCCGGTGATTCCTGGTGTGAGTGTGATGCCTTGGGGTGTGAAGGTGGGGAGTCCGGTGAGGGGGATGATGGTGGTGCCGACGAAGGCACCGATGGCGAGTCCGAAGAGGAAGAAGACGGGTTTGATGACACGGGCACCGACGAGCCAGAGGAGGAGTCCTGCCATGAGTGCGGTACCTAGGGGGACGGACCCGCCTTCGGGCAATGGAGTTTGTGCGAGGAGGATGAGTGTGTTGTGGAGGTTGTGCATGCTGATGTATTGTTGGGATGCTGGGCGGGAGATTTTGAGAAATCGTCCAAACAACCTGGTGATTGGCGATTGATCGGGTTCAATGTGGATTTTTCGGATTGTATTGGGGAATCCTTGGTGTTCTGGGCAGGTGTGTTGGGTTTTTGGGTCGGATTGGGCGATATCCTCGGGGTATGGCCAAGAAATCAGCAAAGAAGATCACGACCAAGAAAACCGCCAAGGAGGGGGCGTCGAATCCTCGGTCTGGGAGTGAATCTGCCCAGGCATCGCAGGCCCTTGAGATGTATCGCAAGAAGATTGATCGGCTTGACCAGAAGCTTGTCGATGTGCTCAACGAGCGGGCGAGGCTTGTGGTTGAGGTGGGCGAGTTGAAACGGGGATCGGACACGCCGATCTATGCGCCCCATCGTGAAGCACAGGTGCTCGAAAAAGCGTTGGATCGCAACGAGGGTCCTTTGCCTGATCGGACGATCGAGGGGATTTATCGGGAGTTGATGTCGGGGAGTTTTGCGATTGAGAGGCCTTTGCGGATTGGGTATTTGGGCCCGGCGGGTTCGTACTCGCACCAGGCATCGGTCAAGCAGTTTGGGTCTTCGGTGGATTACGAAGATTTGCAGATGATCGCCGGCGTGTTTACCGAGGTTCGTCGTGGGCATGTGAACTATGGACTGGTGCCGATTGAGAACTCGATTGGTGGAGGGATTACGGAGACGCTCGATGCGTTGGCGCACAATGCGGGTCATGTGCATGTGTATGCCGAGGCCCAGATTGCGATTCGGCATATGTTGTTGACCAATGCCAAGCCTCATGATGTGCGGCGGATTCATTCGAAGCCTGAGGTTTTTGCGCAGTGTCGAAACTGGTTGACGACGCAGTATCCCAATGCGGAGTTGATTCCTGATGCCTCGACGAGCCAGTCGGTCAAGACGGCGGTGAAAGAGAATCAGTTGGCGATTGAAATCGGGGCTGATCCTGGGAGTGCGGCGATTGCTTCAGAGTTGGCAGGGGAGTTGTATGGCTTGCCGGTGTTGTTTGCGAATATTGCGGACAACCCGGACAACATCACACGGTTTTACATTATCTCGAAGGAGAAGGCGTTGTCGACGGGTGATGACAAGACTTCGATCATGTTTGCGACGGAGGATAAACCGGGTGCGTTGGTGGAGGTGTTGCAGGCTTTTCATAGCGAGGGTGTGAACCTGAGTCATATTGACAAGCGGCCTTCGGGAAGAGAGAACTGGAGTTACGCGTTTTATATTGATGCGTTGGGGCATCGGGATGATGGGGCGATGAAACGGGCGATTAAGGGGGCGAAGGGGCACTGTAAGGAGCTGCAGGTATTGGGGTCGTATCCGCGGTCGAAGCGGATTTTGTGAGTTGTTTTTTTGAACGCAGAGGTCGCAAAGATCACGCAGAGGCGCAGAGTGGGGGAGTGGCACCCAGATGAAGACCCCCTCCGTCTCACTTCGTTCGGCATCTCCCCCGGAGGCCCGGGGGAGGAGAGAAGAGCACTACTGCGCCGAAGACGGCGAGTAGTGGCACCGAGCAAGTTGTGTTTTTGATTCACCGAGGACACGGCTTGCCGGGGACGGTCAAGCTGTGGCGCCCGGTGGGGGATCGGCTATAGTTTTTTATGAAAGAGACTTTGCATCCCAAGGCGCATCAGACGCATCGCGAGAGCTTGTGGCGGTTTGCAGCGTTGTTGGTGTTGCTTGTTGGATATTTTGGATATATGAGTTGGAAGTTTGATGCTTCGACTGGCGCGCTGTTGGCGGTGCTGAGTTGGAGTTTTTTTGTGTTGTGTACGCCGATTGCTGATGGTGGGTTTGTGGTGGCGTTTCCGATTCGGTTGCTCTTTGGGGTGCGGATGATGGTGACGCAGATCGTCGTGTGGTTTGTTGCGGTGGGGATTAATGTGGCAGCGGTGCTGCTGGTGCCCGATGGGTATCAGGATACGGCGTTGACGCGGTTGTTCTATGCGATTCTGACGACGCCTTGGCCGTACTGGAGTATTTTGGTGATTTCGTTGGCGGGGACGCTGCTCTCGATTTGGTTTGGGGACGAGATGATCGATGTGACGACGCATGGGGCGCGTGAGAAGCAGCATCGCCACGGGTTCAAGCATCGGACGATTGTGATTGTTGGGTTTTCGGTGTTGACGGTGTTGGCGTATAAGCAGTTGTTGTCTGGGCTTGGGGTGACGATTCCGGGTGGGTAGGGGGAGGAAGCCCCCTTCCGTCTCACTTTGTTCGACACTTCCCCTGGAGCCCGGAGGAGGCGGAAGAGTGGACGCGGGTTCGTGTGTATGATCTTGGGTGGATAGGAAGCCTGTGATTTCGATTTCGATGGGGGACCCGGCGGGGGTTGGGGCTGAGGTGCTTGTTCGTGCGCTCGCAGATAAGGCGCGAAGGTCGAAGGCGAGGTATCTGATTCATGGGTCTTCGCATGCGATGCATCTGGCTGCCGATGCGGTGGGGATTGAGCCGTATTGGTGGCGGGTCGATGCGCGGTCTGCGCTGGCGGCGACGGCGGATGCGCATGATGTGGTGCTGATGGATTCGGATCCCGAGTTGCATGAGGATGGGGTTGATATCCGGTTCCCAGCGACGCCGAGCAAGTTGAATGGGAAGCTGAGCTTTGAGTGGGTGCTGCGAGCGATTGATGATACGAAGCGGGATGGGGATGATCCGTTGCGGGCCGATGCGATGGTGACGGGGCCGATCAATAAGCAGGCGTGGGCGTTGGCGGGGCGGAAAAGGTATGCGGGGCATACCGAGTTGTTGGCGCAGCGATTGAATGCGAAGTATCACGCGATGATGTTTGTGGGCGAGAAGCTTCGGGTGGTGCTTGCGACGGTGCATATTCCGATCAATGAGATCAAGGACAAGCTGACGATCGGGGCGGTGCATACGGCGATTGATCTGGGGCACCAGGCGTGCTTGCAGCTTGGATATGCACGCCCGAGGATCGCGGTGTGTGGGTTGAATCCGCATGCGGGTGAAGAGGGATTGATGGGCGATGAGGAATCGCGGATTATTACGCCTGCGATTGAGCACGCGGTCAATAGCGGGATATTGGCCTCTGGGCCTTACCCTGGCGACACGATTTTCAATGCGGCGGTGGCGGGCAAGTTTGATCTGGTCGTGGCGATGTATCACGATCAGGGATTGATTCCGGTGAAGTTGTTGGAGCGGGATTTGGCGGTGAATGTGACGCTGGGGTTGCCCACGGTGCGGACGAGTCCGGACCATGGGACGGCCTTTGATATCGCTGGAAAAGGGATCGCCGATGCGGGGTCGATGAGTAATGCGACTGATCTGGCGGTGAAGATGGCGGCGGATGTTGGTGATATCGCTCGGCGATAGATTGGGAGTGTGTATGAGACGGGTATGGATTGGCTTGGGGTTGGTGGTGTTGGGCGGCGTGGTTTATTTTGTCATGACTGTGCAGGTGGGTGCGTCCGGGGGATGGGTGAGCCCGGTGGAGGCGCACAACGAGGCGATCGAGTTGGTGGATTTGGAGGATCGGGCGTATCCGGTGTTGGCGAAGTTTTATGCGCGCACGGCAGCGGGGAGTATGCCTTTTACGATCGGGGAGGTTTCGCCGGGGGATGAGGGGTGGGACGAGGTTGCTGCGTGGATTGAGACAGAGGAGGCGCAGGGGTTGATCGCGTTGCTCGGGGAGGCTTCGGGGCGATTGATTTTGGGTATGCCTTTGCTTGATTATGAGGATTCAATCTGGGTGAATGCGATGGGGAGTGTGGGGATTTGGGTGGTTGATGAGAGCCGGGTCGGGGTGGGGGAGACGGCTTTGATGTTGAATGTGTTGTTGCCGATGAGCGGGACGATTGTTCGTGCGGGTAAGGCTTTGGAAGCTGATGCCTTTGCAGCGATCGAAGCGGGTGATGGGGAGCGGTTTGTGCGTGATGTGCAGGTGTGGTCGAGGCTGGCGTTGATGGCCGACGAACCAAGGGTGTTGATCGGGCAACTGGTGAGGACGACTCAGATAAGCAGGATCAATCGGTTGATCGGCAAGATGCTCATCGAGTATCCCGGGTTGATTGATGAAGAAGTGGGGGCGCAGCTGGAGGATATCTATCGAGAGGTGATGGAGGCAGGTGTGTATGCGATGAATCTTGATCTTGAGTACGCGACGCTCGAAGATGCCATTCGGCGAATGGTCGATGATGCGGGGCAATACGCTCCGGCTCAAACACTGGCGTTTATTCCGATGATTGATGATGGTGAGGGGGTATTGCCTGAGCCGAGTTCGGCGTTGCTTGAGGACATTGATGCGGATTTGATCGCGGGGTATATCCATTACCGGGAGATGGGGCAGGTGTATGTTGATGCGGTTGTGATGCCTTGGCGGGAGGTCGAGGTGTTGGAAGATGAAGACTCTTGGAGCGATGGAATTACTTCGCCTCAGGGGGAGATTGGGAAGCTGTTGTTTCCGGTTTTGAGTATTGGAGGCGAGAAACTCGGCCGTACGGTGAGCATGTTTCGCACCAAGCATCAGGAGTTGATTGGTGTGCGGGTGGCGCTGGCGGCGCATCGGCATTGGGTTCGGCATGGGGAGCCGGCGATGGAACTGGCGGGGATAGATGAGGATTTGCTTGGCTTTGAGCCGGCCGATGGGTTTACGGGTGGGGCGGTGGTGTATCGGTGGGTTGATGGGTCGGCGTTGGTGTATGCGTTTGGGGCCGACGGGGATGATGATGGGGGTGTAGCGGTGGTGCAGCCTGAGGGGGTGGATGGGTATCTGATTTCGGATCAGTATCTCGAAGAGAAATGGGATGGGGATATGGTGTTGTTTCCGATTGGGGAGTGAATGGGGTGGGAGGCGCCGGGTGGCCCGACGGAGGATTCTTATCCTCCTTCGGGATCGGCAACCATTGCTCTTTCGCCCGAAGGAGCCGAAGACGGCTCCGACGGGGCACCCGGCCTAGAAGATCAATCGTTCTTTTCTGGGGTGTACGATTGACACTGCGGGCGATCTGTGCAAGACTCTGGGCATGAAGCCCACACTTTGACAGCCTGAACTTTCATTTTTCTTCTCAAATGAACACCCGGCGCAGCTCTGCACGGGTGAATCGGTCGTAATCGTTTCGTCGGCTTCTCCACACAGGTAAAGAATATGCAAGATACGCACCAACCCAATGAGGGTGGGGGTGATGGCGGCGATGATGGTGCTTTGGGCACCGATCAAGGATCGCAAGCCAACCCTCGACAACAGGAATACGCTGATGGCGATTTGATCGGCAAGGATGTTGGTGCGCTCAAGGAGATGTTGACGATTGCGATTCCGTCGGTGGCGACGATGACTTCGTATACGGTTATGAGCTTTGTTGACAAGTTTATGGTCAAGGATATTGGCGAGGAGCCGGTGTATATCGCGGCGCAGTCCAATGGGTCGATGTTTGTGTGGATGTTTATGGCGTATGCGCTTGGGATGAACGGGGTGATCAACTCGTTTGTGTCGCAGAACCTGGGCGCGAAGAAGACCGAGCGTGGGGCAGGGTATGCGTGGAATGGGCTTTGGATCGGCATCGCGTACTTTGTGCTTTTGATGGTGCCGATGTATTGGGTGATTCCGGGGTTGTTTTCGATGGAGTGGATGTTCGGGAAAGATGCACAGCTGGCATCGTTGAGCACGGACTATGCGCAGATTGTGTTATTGGGCGGAATATTTGTGATTTCGGCGCGGTCGCTGCACCATTATTTTTACGGGATGCACCGGGCCAATGTGGTGCTGGTGTCGGCGGTGGTGGGGAACCTGACGAATGTCTTTGTGAACCTGCTTTTGATCTTTGGCGATGCGGGGATGCCGGTGCCTGAGAACTGGTTGGGGAGCTTTGTGATTGGGCCGATCAGTGAGCCGATTGCGTGGTTGGCTGGTGAACTTGGGATCGAGGCGATGGGGATCAAGGGTGCAGCGATCGGGACGGTGGCGGGGAGTGCTGTGGAGTTTGTGGTGCCTTTTGTTTTGTTTGTCAGCCCCAGGTATGCCCGGCTCTTTGGGACTCGAAAAGCGTGGAAAGTGAGTGTCAAGTGTATCAAAGATTTGTTCAAGGTTGGGGCGGCACCGGGGTTGATGTTTCTCAACGAGATGGCGTGTTGGACGATTTTGTTGGTGTGGTTGGTGCCTCGGGGGGGCGAGGCAGCGGGTGATGATCCGGTGTTGCACAACACGGTGGGGTGGATTGCGTTGCAGTATATGCATTTGAGTTTTATGCCTGCGGTTGGGATTTCGATTGCGACGCAGGCGATGGTGGGTAAGGCGATGGGGAGAGGCCGGGCGGATATTGCGGTGGCGCGGACGATGCTGGCGCTCAAGATTACGGTGGGGTATATGGGTTTGTGCGCGCTGGGGTTTGTGCTGTTTCGTGAGGAGTTGGTGAATTTCCTGATTAATAAAGGGACGCCTGCGGATGAGCAGGGCAAGTTGATCGAGATCGGGGTGATGATTATGATCGCAGCGGCGGTATTTCAGTTGTTCGATGCGGTGGCGATTACGATGGCTGGGGCGTTGCGTGGTGCGGGTGATACGGTTTGGCCTGGGGTGGTGACGATTGTTTTGTCTTGGGTGTGTATTCCTGGGGTTGGGTTGTTGTTGATTTATACGATGCCCGAGTTGGGATCGCTTGGGCCTTGGATTGGGGCGTCGTTGTATATTATTGGGTTGGGTATTGGGTTGGGGTTGCGGTTTAGGGGTGGGAAGTGGAAGAGGATGTCGTTGGTGGATTCTGGGGGGTCGGTGGATTTGGATCCTTTTGATGATGTGATGCCTGATCCGACGATGGGGACGGGGTGATCGGGGAGCCGGGAGAGTGGACACTGTGGTGTGGGTGCCATGCTGGTGGCGTCTTCGTCACCTGCATGTCTTGACTTGTTCGAACCTGTACATGTTTCGCATGAGCAGGGCATCGGCCACCCGGGGTTCTAACCCCTGTTGGATGGGATATTTGAGGCGGTTTGGTTGGGTTTGGTGTGGATTGGTGGGGTTGAGGAATCGGGGTTGGATGCCTATGATCCATCTCGCCCGGACGCCCCGGGAGAGCGATGGGTATATAGACAGATCAGGAGATCTCCATGACGACCGATCCGATGGATATGGTGGTTGGTGCTTCGAGCACCGCTTCAGTCGATTCTTCAGCGGCCAACGATTTGCTGCGTCGTGCATCCGAGGTGCTTGCATCGGGTGATCGCGATGAAGCGATCTCGGCATATCGCAAAGCCTTCGCAGCGGACCCGACCAATCTCGAGGTGGGATTCCAGCTTGCCTACTTGCTTGATCTTGGTGGGGAAGAAGAGGAGGCGCTTTCGTTGTATGAGCGTGTTTGCGAATCTTCTCCTGCGCCGATCAATGCACTCATGAATTTGAGCGTGCTTTATGAAGACCAAGGTGATTATGTCCGGGCTGAGCGGTGTTTGCGCCAGATTCTCGATACGAATCCCAACCATGCGCGGGCTCGGTTGTTTATGAAGGATGTGATTGCATCGAAGGGGATGATGGTCGAAGAAGAGAATGAGCGTGATGTGCTCAAGCGTCGTGCGTTGCTCGATACGCCTGTGACGGACTTTGAGTTGACGGTGCGTGCGCGTACTTGTCTTAAGAAGATGAATATCCGTTCATTGGGGGATCTGATTCGCATCAACGAAGCGGAGTTGATGAGCTACAAGAATTTTGGTGAGTCGTCACTCGATGAGATCAAGCGGATGCTCGAAGCCAAGAACCTTCGTCTTGGGCAGGGGCGCGAAGATGCGCATCGTGTGGCTCGGCGTCAGATTCTCGAGAAGCTTAAGGGCACGGGCAAGGAGAGTTTGCTCAACAAGCCTGTTTCGGAGTTGCAGCTTTCTGTGCGTGCTCGCAAGGCGCTTCAGATGCTCAACATCCAGTCGATTGGGGATTTGTGCTCGCATACTGAAGCCGAGCTGATGGGCGTGAAGAATTTCGGTGCCACTTCACTTGTTGAGATTCACGAGAAGTTGGCCAATTGTGGATTGACGCTTCGTATTCTTGATGAGGATAAGTAGGAGGGGTCGGGGAAAGAATAAGTAGGGAAAAGGATGCCCGGTGAGGCGTCAAGTCAATGGTCTGTTAGCCTGGGTGTGTCCCGGGTTTTTTTATTTGATTGGGGAAGGGTGATGGACTTGGGTGTTTGTTGTTTTGTAGGCGATTCGACTTTTTTGGTAATAGGAGGTGGAGCTTTCAATGGTGGTTGGTTGTCCCGCCTGGTGTTTTTTGTGGAGGTCTTTGAGGTAGGGGATGCACCAGCCACATCCAGTTCCTGCTCCGAGGCATTCGGAAATCAGTGAGGGTACTTGTGGTTTTTCGCGTGCGAGGTAGGATTGGATTTTGCCGAGTGAGATTTTGAAACAGAGGCAGAGATGGTCATCGGGGTGCATGGGTTGTGATCCTTCTGTGTCAATTCATCCACGATGGGTGTTGTTTGCTCCTATTATAGTCGGCAAGGAGCGTCTATGGTTGTTCTGTTTACATTGACGGTATTTTTGTCGGCGAGTCTTTTGTTTTCGATTCAGCCGATGATCGCCAAGACGCTGTTGCCGGTTTTCGGTGGCGGATCTTCGGTGTGGACGACTTGCATGTTGTTTTACCAGACGCTTTTGTTGTTGGGTTATTTGTATGCCCATATTCTGATGACAAGGTTTTCGCGTCGATCTCAGATGATGATCCATGGTTCACTGCTTTTTTTGGCATTGATTGTGGGTGTGCTTTTTGATACTCCTGAGGCTCCGGCGGAGGCGTCAACTTTTCCGGTTCCTTGGTTGATTTTGCAGTTGGTGATGATTTCCGGGTTACCATTTTTTGCCATTTCAAGTGCTGGGCCTTTGATTCAAGGGTGGTTTTCGCGAACGGACCACCACCGTGCGCACGATCCGTATTTTTTGTACGCAGCGAGTAATGCGGGGAGCCTGATTGGGTTGTTGGCATATCCACTGATTCTTGAGCCCAACATCGGGTTGATGAATCAGAGGCGTTTTTGGCTCATTGGTTTTGGTGTATTTTTGTTTTTGGCGATTTACGCGGCGAGCAAGATGAAGAAGCCGATTGTTGAGACGCCCAAGCAGGCCAAGCGTCGTCGTAAGGAGGAAGCGCGGGCAGCAGCGGTTTCGCCCAATCCTGGGATTCAAGGCGATGAAGATCGTTTTGATTGCCCAATTACTTGGAAGCGTCGGTTGTATTGGATTTATCTGGCGTTTATTCCTTCGACGACGCTTCTTGGGGTGACGACTTATATCACGACGGATGTTGTTTCGTTGCCTTTGTTGTGGGTTCTTCCTTTGGTTTTGTATTTGGTGAGCATGATCATCGCTTTTGGATCGCATGTGGAGCGTGCGGTAAATGATTTCACGCGTCCAATGGTGATTTTGGTGATCGGAGCGATGATTTTGCTGATGGCCAATGAGCTCAATGCTGAAGGTTCGATGATGATGGTGGTGTTGATCGAGTTGCTTTTGCTTATGTCGATCGGGATCGTGTGTCATGGTCGATTGGCGATGGATCGTCCGGCGGCGACGCATTTGACGGAGTTTTATTTGTTGATGTCGGTTGGTGGAGCACTTGGTGGGGTGTTCAACGGGATTATTGCACCGTTGTTTTTTGTGACGAATCTTGAATATCCGATTGCGCTTGTTTTAGCGGTGAGTGTGCTTCCTTGGTCGAAGGATTTGGTTGGGATGAGTGCTGCGAAGATTCGGCGGATCAAACTCACCCGCCGGGTTGGAATTCCGCTGGCATCGGTGGTGTATGTGCTGTTTATCGGGTTTTACGGCGGGCAGATTTCGCAATGGATCATGCAGATTTTTTCAGACACCGATCCGGGGGGTGAGATGCCGGTGGATATGAGGCTTGTGGCGTTGATGACTTCGGTTCCTGCATTGATGGTGTATTTGGCGTGGAAGGATGGTCTTGCGTGTGCGATTACGCTGCTTTTGCCGATGGCTGCGATTCAGGTCGATCAGATTAATGATAAAGGTTCGATCTATCGGGCGCGTACTTTCTATGGTACGCACGAGGTTACGATGCAGGTGCTCGAGGATAAGGTCACGGGTAAGTTTGTGCCGATCCATGTGATTCATCATGGGACGACGATGCACGGGATTCAGTATATGGATCCCGATCTTGAGCTCGAACCATTGGGTTATTACCATTTTGATGGGCCTTGTGGGATCATTATGCGGACGATTAAGTCGATGCGTCCTGAAGGTGCTCGGATCGGGATTATGGGTCTTGGATCAGGGGCGATTTCAGCGCATGGTCGTGAGCAAGATGAGATTGTGTTTTTCGAGATTGATCCTGAGGTTGAGAAAATTGCGCGTGATCCCAAGCTCTTTACTTATCTTGAGAAGGCACCTGCCATGATTGAGGTTCGGCTTGGTGATGCGCGTAAATTGATCGAAGAGTCCGAAGCGATGGGGGAAGAAAAGTTTGATTTGCTTCATGCGGATGCGTTTTCGTCGGATTCGATCCCGGTGCATCTGTTGACCAAGGAAGCGATCGAGCTCTACTTTGATCGGCTGACGGATGACGGGATGGTGGTGTTGCATATTTCGAATCGGTATCTGGATTTGATGCCTTTGACCTATGAGCTTGCCAAGGCAACGACACCGACGGTGGCCAATCCTCGCGGGATTCCGCCTTTGATTTCTGACGAGGATGACGGGGATATTTCTGCCGACGAGCGGATGTATCATTTTCCGTCGCGATGGGTGGTGCTTACGCGGGACATTGAGACGGGGCAACGGCTCATTGATGCGGGTATGGAAGTCTTCATTATCGGTGAGGAAGATCGCATCAAACTTTGGACAGATGATTTTTCGAATATCATCTCGTTGATCAACTGGTTCTAGCCAACGAGGTATTGCTGATGAGTATTCCATCGAATAGATTGACCTATCAGACGGCTGGCGAATCGCACGGGCCTGGGCTTGTGGCGACCATCTTGGGTGTACCGGCGGGGTTGACGATTGATGTAGGAATCATCAATGGCGAGTTGGCACGCCGGCAGGGTGGATATGGGCGAGGTGGTCGGCAGAAGCTCGAGACCGATGCGATTGAGATTTTGACCGGTGTTCGCCGTGGGGTGTCGATCGGGGCGCCGATTACTTTTCTTGTTCAAAATCGGGATTCGCGTTTGGATGATCTGGAGCGGACGCCTCCGGTGCATCGTCCTCGGCCTGGGCATGCGGATCTGGCGGGGAGTATCAAGTGGTTGACAACCGATTGCCGAGAGACACTCGAACGGGCGAGCGCGCGCGAAACGGCAGCCCGCGTGGCGGCGTGCTGCGTTGGTCGGCTGATGCTTAAGGAAATCTTTGGCGTCGAGGTGTTCGGTTTTGTGCGTTCGATCCTCGATGCGCGCACGGATGTTGAAGTTTCGCACGATCGACTCGGGAAGTTGATCGAAGCGCGCAATGCTTCGCAAACCTACACGCTTGATGAGGCGACAACACAGAAGCAGTGCGGGATTATCCGCCAGGCTAAAGTCGACAGGGATACAGTGGGGGGCGATGTTGAGTGCCATGTGTTTGGATGCCCGCCGGGGATTGGTTCGTCGATGAATTGGTACGACAAACTCGATGCGCGCATTGCGTATGCCGTGATGGGGATTCAGGCATTCAAAGCGGTGCAACTTGGGCTTGGGGTCGGGTGTTCGCATCGTTTGGGCTCGCAGGTGCATGATCCGATCGAATATGATGTGTCGAAGATCAACGAACCTTCGCTTGGATTTGTGCGTTGTTCGAATAATGCGGGGGGTACTGAAGGTGGGATGAGCAACGGTCAGCCGATTGTGGTGACGGGGACCATGAAACCGATTGCGACTCTTTTGATGGGGTTGCCTTCGGTTGATCTTAATACGAAGGAGGCTGAGGATTCGCAGTACGAGCGATCGGATGTGTGTGCGGTGTCGGCAGCGAGCGTGGTGATGGAGCATGTGGTTGCGTTTGAGGTGGCGGGCGCGTTTATGGAGAAGTTTGGGGGTGACTCAGTGATCGAGACGCGGGCGAACTATGAGTCTTTTCTTGAAGTGGCGCGTGCGCTTCCACTTGACCGGACAAGTCCTCCGGATTCAGTTATAACATAATGCCCGTTTTTGCTTGGTATTTTCTGTTTCTCATGCAATTGAGCAAATTGACCCGATATGTGTTGAATCGGCGGAGTTCGATTTTGTAGCCATCACATGTGCGAGCGGGGCTGGTTTGGTCGGCGTTTCTCGGAGGTGGTGCATGGGGTGTGATGATCTGACATTTTGCTCTCTCTCCGAGCGACGCTCAGCATTACTTCGATTCCCTCCGGGTAACGCAGATGAGCGTGTGCTCCTCTTGGGCCCTCGATCGTCCCTCCGGTCGAGGGCTCCTTTCGTTTGGGGTTTTCCGGATTTGAGGAGGGGAAATGGGAAGTTGGGGGAGGTGGTCAAACGGGATGTATTGGCAAATTGGGCAGGTGAGTTAGTGCAGGACGCGGAAGACTTCGGCTTCGTCGGTGAGGCCTTGTTTGACTTTTTCGAGGGCGTCGATTTTCATTGGCTCGAATCCGGAGTTGACTGCTGTTTCGTAGAGGGTGACGCCGTCGGCGCGTTGGGCGGTGAGTTGACGAAGTTCATCGGTCATGAGCATGAGTTCGTGGACAGCGAGTCGTCCTTTGTATCCGGTGCCAAAGCAGGGTTCGCAGGGCTCGTTTTTGTGGATTCCTGCGCCGTTGCAGGTGGTGCATAGTCGGCGCATCAGGCGTTGGGCGAGCACGCCGACGAGGGAGCTGGTCACGAGGTATGGTTCGACGCCGATGTCGAGCAGACGGGGGATGGCGCTGGGGGCATCGTTGGTGTGGAGGGTGGCCAATACGAAGTGGCCTGTGAGTGATGCTTGGATGGCGAGTTGTGCGGTTTCGGGATCGCGGATTTCGCCGACCAAGATCACATCGGGGTCTTGGCGAAGCAGTGAGCGTAGACCTGTGGCGAAGGTGACATTTCGTTTGACATTGACTTGCATTTGGGAGATGCCGTCGAGGTGGTATTCGACGGGGTCTTCGATGGTCATGACATTTCGGCTGGCGCGGTCGATGCGTCCGAGGGCGGCATAAAGGGTGGTTGTTTTTCCTGATCCTGTGGGTCCGGTGACGAGGAGGATGCCGTTGGGTCGTTCGACGCAATCCATGAGTTTGGTTTGGAGTTTTTTCGACATCCCGATGGCGGAGAGGTCGAGTTCGTTTTGAGATTGGTCGAGGAGTCGCAGGACGATTCGTTCACCGAAGATTGTGGGGATGACGGAGAGGCGGATGTCTATTTTTTTTTGCCCGATGCGGACGGTGGTTTGTCCGTCTTGGGGTGCGTGTCGATTGGCGATGTCGAGCTCGGTCATGACTTTGAGTCTTGATGAGATAGCGCTGGCGAGTGAGAGGGGTGGGGAGAAGGCGTCGACGAGCATGCCATCGACGCGGAGTCGGATGGCGAGTCGTTCTTCCATTGGGTGGACATGGACATCTGATGCGCCTCGGCGGAGGGCTTCGAAGAGGATCATGTTGACGAGTCTGATGACGGGTGTTTGTCGTGCTTGTGCGAGGAGATCGTTGGATTTTCCGATGGCGCCTGCCGCTTTTTCGATGGCATCTTGATCGAGTGGGATGTCTTCGACGATTTCGGTGACGAGATCGCCTCGTTGTTCGTATCCTCGGTTGATTAAGCTTGCGACGGCGGCGCGGGGGACGAGGATGATGGTGATGGGGGAGTCGAGGGTGTCTTCGAGCATCGAAAGCACGCTTGGTTGCATGGGGCGGCTTGTGGCGATGACGAATGCGCCGTATTTGTGTTCGATACAGGCGATACTTGATGTTCGGGCGTCTTCTTGATCGACAAGTTCGTAGAATCTGGAGGATGATTCGTTGAGTTTTGGCTCGGCGACGAAATCGAGTCCGGTGCGCTGGGCGAGGAGTTTGAGCGCGCTGGATTCATCGAGGGCGAGTGTCTGGAGCATGACATCCCAGGGTTCGTCATCTGAGCCATCAATTGAAGCGAAGGTGCGGAGTTGGTCTCCTGAGAACTGGAGCGGTCCAAAGGCGCGTGCGGCGTCGTTCCAACGATCGACCACGACGATCGCGTCGTCTTGATCGCGCGAGGAATCGGCGTTGCGTTTGATGAGTCCGTTTTTCTTTCTCATCGCTTATTGGCTGCCTTTCGAGCTAATTTCGGGGAGTTCGATCATGGCGGGCTCGAGTTCTGGTGGTGAGCTTGGGTGTGTGGAGGTGGTTGGTTCTTGCTGGGGCTGGGGGAAAGATGTGGATGGTTTGATGTCTGGAGCCATGATGATGGCGGGTTCGAGTTCGGGCATGTTTTCTCCGATGCCCATCTCGCTTTGCGGGCCTTTGGAGAAGAGCTTGAGGTCATTGAAGTTGGGGTCGGTCATGATGCGAGGGGTGAGGAAGACATAGAGTTTTGATTTGTTGTTTACTTTGTTGGTGCGTTTGAAGAGTTCGCCTACAAGTGGGATGTCGCCGAGAAGTGGAACTTTGACGATGGTGTCTCGGATATCTTCGACGGTAAGCCCGCCGATGACAATGGTGGCATCGGATGGAACGGTTGCCGAGCCTTCGACGGTGCGTCTGTTGGTTCCTGGCGGGAGTCCGCCTTGGGCGACGCCGACGAAGTTGGAGAGTTCGACACTGTATTCGAGTCGAATGAAGCCACTTGCCGAAATTGATGGGGTGACGGTGAGGGTGGTGCCGACTTCGACATAGCCTCCAAGTCCTTCGAGGTTGCTTCCAGTGCCTGTGGTCTGGGTGATTTCGGAGTAGGGTTGCTCCTCGACGGACATGATTGTGGATTCTTCATTATCGTTGACGAGGAGTTGGGGGGTTGAGAGGATTCTTGCGTTGATGTTGGTTTGTGTTGCATTGATGATGAGCGGGACATATTCGGACATGATGACGGCCTGGGTCAGCCCGCCGAGCCCTGCGGTGACGGTTTTGGGGTCTTGGAAGAGTGTGCCCGGGGATGAGAGCCCGAAGTTGGTTCCGGCGGAGTATTGCCCTGCATTGATCTGGGTTTCAAAGGCGAGGGTGAAGTCTTCGTTGTCAGCGATGGAGACGATCATCGCTTGGATGTAGACTTGGGCGCGTTGGCGATCGAGCCGGGTGATGAGTTTGGCGAGGTCTTCTTGTTGTTTGATGGGGGCTTTGATGATGATCTGGTTAGAGAACTCGTCGGCGATGACGGTGATTTTGTTTGGATCGAATGCGCCGGTGGATTCGCCGTCGGCGTTGATGGGGAAGCCGTTGATGAATGTTCGACTGGTATTTCTTCCCGATGATCCTGGGAGGAGGCTTGAATCGCCGGTTTGCTGCTCGCCGGTGATGATGGCGTTGAGCAGATCGGAGATGGTGATGGCGTCGGTGTGGTTGAGGATGTATTCGCGGATGACGACGCGTTCGTCTTCGGTTTTGAGCTCGGCGAGCAGGGCTGCGAGCTGTGCCTGCTGGGCGTCGGTGCCATAGTAGATGATGCTTCCACGGGCTGGGTCAACGACCATGACGGGTCCGCCTTGTCCTAGATTGGAGGTCTGCATGTTGAACTGGTTGTTTTGCCCGCCGAAGCTAAATGGGTTTTGGATTTGTGGTGCTTCGATCTGGATGACTTCGCCGAGCCCGCGTCGTTTAGCGATGTCGGCGATTTGGGCGGCGCTTGATCCTGCGAAGTAGTTTTTGGGTTGGAGGGTGTTGGGGACATCAATGACGGCGAGGACTTTGCGGACACGGTCGATCTCGTTCTCGTTGCCTTTGAAGATCATCGCGTTGCCTTGGGGGTCGATGGTGAGGCGTTCGGTGAGGTTTGAGAGCGAGCTGCCGCCGCCAGCGGCGAGGATATTTCCCGTGTTGGGCTGATTACCTTGGTTGGCTCGTATCTGGGGGGGGCTGGCGCCTGATGATCCGGTGCCACCGACGAGGGCGATGATGCGGTCGAGTGCGGTTGGTGCTGCGAGGTGGTTGAGCTCGAATCGGATGTATTGCATGTCGGTGTCGAGTCGGATGAGCTCGGTGACCATCTGCTCGATGCGGAGGATATCGCGGTGGGATGCGTTGATGATGAGCACGCCGAGTTCATCGACTGCTTGGATTGCGCCGCCGGTTTTGGCTGCGCCTGTGCTGGTGCCTGATCCAAGGGTTGCGTTGAGTGCAGGGACGATGAGGGAGGGTTTGATGTTGGGGGTGGGGATGATACGGGTCGAGGCGCGGTCGGTCCCGAAGGTTGGTTTGACATCGGTGAGGGGATGGACGATGTAGAATTTTGAATCGGGTTCGTAGGAAATGGTGAAGGCGTATTGTTCGAGCATTGCATCGAGTAGGTTGATGAGTTTGCTCTTTGGGACGCGGATTGGAGCGTTGAAGACGACTTCGCCGGTGGGCGATCCTTTGACGATGATGTTGATATTGAGCGATGATCCGATGTAGTCGATGAGTGTGGTGAGTTCGATTGGCTCGGAGAAGACGCCAAAGGATACCATTGGCTCGTTGGGTTCGTGTTTTTGTTTGGTTTGAGGCTTGGGTGTTGTTTGGGGTTGGGTGAGGACCGGGGGCTCTTCGATGGGATCGAGCATCTGGGCGTTGGTGGTGGCAGGGCCAAGGAGCAGTCCGACAGTTGCGAACATGGTGATTCCAAATGGGTTCTTGCGTTGTTGCACTGTCAAATCTCCTTGATCCACCTGCTGTATGGTGGGGCGGGGGCGGGGGCGGGGGCGGGGGCGTATTGTCTCTTTCCATCACCGTGGGGTATGTTTGCCGATGGTGTCCGTGTGGGCGGTTTGGTGTCCGAGTGTTGGCTGTATACAGTAGGCAGTCGCCTTGAAACAAGGTTTCTCTCTTCTTTTCGGAGGAAGTTGATGCGCATCGTGAGTCTGATCCCCTCCGGTACGGAAATCGTTGGTTTTTTGGGTGCCGAGTCTTTGTTGGTGGGTCGATCCCACCGGTGCGATTTTCCGGTGGGTGTTGATTTGATTCCTTCCCTGACGCGTCGAGGGGCTGATGCTCATCGGGCTTATGGGATTGATAGGGCGAGACTTGCGGGTTTGTCGCCGAATTTGATTTTGGCCGGGCATGAGGAGGAGATCGAGGGGGTCGTTGATGGAGCGGTGATCTTGAGGCTCAATCCCGAGACCGTGGAGGATATCCTCGACGATATCTATCGGGTTGGGGAGGCGATTGGTTGTCAGGATCAGGCGATGCATGCTGTGGTGGGGCTCCGTCAGCGGATGGACCGGGCAGAGGAACATATCAACCCGTATGACGACGGGCCGATTTGTGGGTTTCTCGAATGGACAGACCCGATTTGTGTTGCGGGGCTGTGGACGGTGCAGCTTATTGGACGAGCGGGTGCTCGGCATCCGCTCAATGAGGTTTTCGCCAGGCCTGGTTCAGGCGCTGCGGTTGGGCCTCAGCAGGCCCAACGGGTGGCGGGTCCTTCGATTGCCGTGTCTTCAGAACTCTTTTGCGCCAGCGAGCCTGAGTATCTGGTCGTTGCGCTGCGGGGGATGGGGCTTGAAGAAGGAGTTGAGGCAACCAATCACCTGTTTGGGGATACGGATTGGTTCAGGCTGTTGCCTGCGGTTGTGAATGATTGTGTGGTGGTGGTCGATGGGGAGCAGGTGTTCCATCGCCCCGGGCCACGGGTGGTCGATGGGCTTGAGTTTTTGGTGGGGTGGCTCAATGGGTGTGGGCACCTGATTCCGGATGATTTTCCGTGGGTGCGGTGGTCGTCTGGGCATGCTTGAAGCGTGGTAAAGCTTGGAAAAAAGTTGTATTTAGTTTGGCTCTGTTGGTTTATGTCGGATGGCGATTGCAGCACCATCGAATGAAATCGCGTCGATTGGCAGGCATGGTGGCTCGGGTACCACAAGCGAGGGGTCCGATGTCTGGTCCGATGTCTGGGTTGGTGTCTGGGTTGGTGTCTGGGTTGGTGTCTGGGTTGGTGTCTGGGTTGGTGTCTGGGTTGGTGTCTGGGTTGGTGTCTGGGTTGGTGTTTGGGTTGGTGTTTGGGGTGTTTTTTCTGATTTTGCTGGTGTATGCGCCGGTGTTGGTGTTGGATCGGCTTCTGGTGGTGTTCCGAATTGCATTTTTCCAGCGTCTGGGAGTTCATTGGCCAGTGACTCGGCTCGTTGAATCAGTGCGCCAAGCCAAACCCCTGCTTGTTCGACGCGGGTGGAGAGTTTGTGCAGCGAGCCGTCGAGCAGTGCTTGGAGTTGGCCGGATTGATTGGTCATTTGGCTGGAGACTTGATTGGCGATGGATGAGGAGGTTTCGATGGTTTGGCGGAGGGTTTGTTGTTCGAGCTGGAGATGGGTGAGTTGGGTGGATGCGAGTTCGAGTTTCTCTTCAATATCTGGGCCCAGTTTTGCGATTTTCTCGGCGGCTTGGGTCATCGGGCCGACAAGTTTGTCTTTGCGTGCTTCGAGCACATCAAGTTTGTCTGCGGCATCGACAAGCCAAGAGCCGAAGACCGATTTGATTTCTTGGGCCTGTGATTGAAGGTCTTCGAGCTGACGGTAGAGGCGATCGAGGGAAGCGGTTTGTGTCTCGCCTCGCTCGACAAGTGATTCGATGCGCGACAAGGGAGAATCTTCGAAGACGGGATTTTCTGGGTCCATACCCAGGGTTTGCATTGCTTGCTGGGCCGCTTCGAGGACGGGCTCGATCGAGCGGTTGAGCTCGGCGATCCGGGCGTCGGTGAGGTTGGATGCTTCGTCGATTTTGGTTGCGAGGTTGGCGCCTGCTTCTTGTGTTCGGGCCAAGACATGGTTGATATCGGCATTGAGTCGTTCGCTGATGGTGTCGGTGCGCTCGAGGATTTCGTTGAGTGTGTTGTTTGTTTGGGCGCGGGTGTTTTCAATGCGTGCATCGAGTTCGGCAAGTTGCCCTTCGACTTTGGCAGAGAGTTCGGCGAGTTGAAGGGCGTGTTGGGTGCTCGATTCGATTGCTTGCTGGGCCCGTGCTTGAGCTTCTTGTGCTTTGGCCTGGGCTTGGGCGATGGTTTGGTCGATGCGTGTTTGGGCGCTGGCGAGCCGATCTTCGATGAGCTTGTCGATCTGGGAGGCGAGTTCCTGTGAGTCGGGCAGTGATGCATGGATTTTGTCGAGGAGGCGGTCAGTTCGGGCAGCCCGCTCATCGATCATTTTGAGCATCCGTACGCCGGATTGCATGCGTTTGTTGATGGCTTCGGTGGTGTCGTTGCACCGCTTGATCATGGCTTGGGCGTCGGTCGAGAAATCTTCGAGGGTCCGGGTTTGGGTGCTTGCTTGGGCGATGATGGATTTGAGCATCTCGGAGTATCGCGCGAAGGCTCCGGCATCGAGGACTCTTGGAGAGAGGAAGATGTCTTCTGGGCTTGCGGATTCGATTATTGGGCGGGGTTCGACGATGGATGCGTGTTCGGGGGCGGGGGGGTGAATCGGGGCCGAGGTTGTGTTGTGCGTAGCTGAGTTGGCAGTGCCCATTGAAAACTCCTGAAATGCCTGATTTGCCCAATGATTTGTGTGCTTTGCCCAAGGGCAGCGCACAGCGAGCGATCAATTGGCCGATAGGGTTTCACTCACTTCGGCCAAATCGGTCTCACTTCTCAAGAAACAACACGCAAAACAACAACCTGAGGGTGTGAATACCAAGATTTTGGCTCATCATGCGTACACTTTGGCTATGGGACAACGGGCGGAAGAGACAGATTTGACGGATGCATCGCGGGGCAAGCGTCTGCAACGCGTCATGGCCGATGCTGGGATTGGGTCCCGCCGGGCCTGCGAAGCGATGATCGAGAACGGTGAGGTCGAGGTCAACTCCAAACTCGTCACCAAGCTCCCCGCTTGGGTCGATCCCGAAGAAGACCATATTGTGGTTGCCGGTCGGGCGTTGCCCAAGGCGGATCGCAAGCTCTATATTATGCTCAACAAGCCGAGCAATACGCTTTCGACGAATAAGGATGAGCCGGGCTCGGATCGTCGGACGGTGACGCAGCTGGTCAATCACCCCGCAGCGGCGAGGCTTTTTCCCGTTGGCCGGCTTGATTACGACACCGTTGGGCTGATTTTGCTGACCAATGATGGGGAGTTGGCCAATCGACTTACGCATCCACGGTACGGGGTGCCCAAGACCTACCGGGTGACGGTCAAAGGGGAGCTCGACGAGGCGGCAATCAAAGAACTTGAACGGGGGATTTATCTCGCCCATCGCAAAGCGGGTCAGACGGATGGGGTTGCCAAGACTGCCCATGTCGAGATTGAACTGATTGCTCGTGATCGTGAGCGGACGGTGGTGTCATTGACGCTGCGCGAGGGGCGCAATCGTCAGGTTCGACGGATGCTCGCTGCAGTTGGATATCCGGTGCGTAAGCTCGAGCGCACTGGGATGGGCCCGGTGCGTCTCAAGGGATTGCCTCGGGGTGGTTGGCGTGAGTTGACGCGGGAGGAAATTCGTGCGTTGCGTCGATCGGCGGCAATTTCCGGTCAAGAGGGCAAAAAAAACGCGCAAGCAAGCCGACCCGCAACCCAAAGAGAGGGAGCAGGGGGCGGCAGGGCTGATGGAGGGGGAACTGAGGGATCTCGTCGATCTCGCAAGCGGAATCAGCCGAAGAAGGGGCCATATGTGAGTCCGAGTGCCGGTCAGGATGTTCATATTCGGAATCGGACGATCAAGAACGCGATCAACCGGGCGGGTAACGAGCAGGGGTTTGTCCCCAAGCCAACGAGTGAGCCTGATGAGTCGTCAGCATAGGGCCAACAGCACACACGATGAGTACGCCTGAGTCCAACCCGTCATCTGTTTCCAAACATGTTGATCCGCGTGATGAAGCTCGGCGGATCTGGACGGTGACAAAGATGGGTGTTTTGGGGTTGCACCAGACCCAGCTGCCTCGGATGGCAGCGGCTTTGGCGTATCGAACCATCTTCTCGATTATTCCGGTGATGGCGATTGGGCTTTTGATTTTTGGATCGGTGGTATCCGATGCGCAGGTTGAGTCTGGGGTTCGGCGGGTGCTGACCTTTGCGGGAATCTCGCAGATCTCGGCAGCGGAGCAACAAGAATTGCACGAAGCACAGCATCCTGCCAATCTTGAAGTGGGTCTTGAAACAAATCCGGAGGCGAGTTTGGAAACGGATCACGAAGCGATCGACCAAATCGAGGGGCCGGAAGAGGATTCGGCGCAGGTAGGTGATGGTTCAGCGGATCCCTTCGGAGGGACCAATCTTGATCAGGTGATTACGGACTTGATTACCCGTGTCAATAACTCGATCCGCAATGTGCCCACCGGGTGGATTGCGTTGACTTCGGGTTTGGTGCTTTTGTACGCAGCGATGTCGATGCTTATTGAGATTGAGAAATCGTTCAACCAGATTTGCGGCGCGCCCTCTGGGCGAGGGTGGTTGCGCCGATTGATGCTCTACTGGACGATTTTGACAGCCGGTTCGTTGATGCTTGCAGCGACCTTTCTCGCTGGTGATGCTTTTACGCGTTTGGTGGTGTCGTTTGCGGGGAGAGATTCGATGATCGGGGCGATTATGGCAGGATATGGCGTGTCGGTGCTGATCTCGACTTTCTTGCTTTTGGGGGCGTATCTGATTATTCCCAATACTAAGGTGCAGTTTCGGTCGGCTTTGGCCGGGGCATTTTTTGCTGCGATTATTTGGGAGCTGGGCAAGCTTGGGTTTACGACTTATTTGCGGTACACCGCCGGGTATGCCAGGTTGTATGGGTCGATTGCGATTTTGCCTTTGTTTATGCTTTGGGTGTACTTGACTTGGCTGATTGTGCTCTTTGGGATGCAGGCGTCGTATGCCTTGCAGAATTTTTCTCGACTTCTTGAAGACAATCTGCGTTCGCTCAGTGATCCGTCGAACCGAGCGCCCGTGTTGATTGATCCGCTGGTGCTTTTGGCGGTGGCCAAGGAGATTGAAGCGGGATTTGCACAGGGGAAACCGAGCACCGTTGAAACGGTGGCTGGGCATTCGAAGCTTGATCCGTCGCAGGCATCAGGGTTGCTTGATGCGCTGACCGAGGCGGGGATGACGAACCGGGTGTATCAGGGCGAGTCGTTTCTTGGGTGGTCGCCGAGTAAGCCGGCCGATGGGATTGGGCTCGATGAGATCCTCAAGGTTGCTTATGAGCTCGATGGGTTCCGGGTTGGAGGGGTTGATGGGCAGCTGCCTTTGGCGATCAGCCAGGCCACTGCGTCGGCCTGCGCGGGTAAGACTTTGGCGGATATTATCGTTTCATCGGGCAAACAGGGCGATGAATGAAACCCGAACATGAAGTTGGAGGGATCGTCGGATTCTGGGGACGATGTGGTGTTTCAAATCGGGTTGATGCCTATGCTTCGCGTCCAAATGAACTGTATTCAACTCACCGAATTTTCGATATACCTTCAGCAACGCCCCGGGGAGTTGGCAGGTCTTCTTGATGCGGCCAAGGCTGGTGGGGTTGAGATTATCTCGATCTCGACGACCGAACATCTCGATCGTGGGTGTGTTCGGCTGTTGGGATATCCCGAAGATGCGCTTCGTCATGTGTGTGAGTCGATGGTCGATGCGGGGGTTGGGCCTGTGGTTGAAGCGCCGGTGGTGGGAGTTTCGATTGAGGGTCGCCTTGGGATTATTCGAGATCTTGTTGTGCTGATGGCAGATAACCGGGTCAATGTGCGGTATTGCTACTTTGTGCCTGCATCGAAGGTGAGCGAAGAGACGATGTGTGTGTTCCGGTTCGATGAGCATGAGCGTGCGATCGAGACCATCAAGGAGGCGGATTGGGCGCCCGATGCGAGCTCCGATGTGAGCCAGGGCAATTCGGGCGATGAAAGCGACGAATCTGCCGCCTGAGATGCGTCGCATTCCCTTGGCGGATCGCATATACTTGTGCATCATCATCTGCAATTTGCATCATCGGGCGCTGAGCCCGTAGCCTTGATCTGCACGAGTTTGGAGCGAGTTTCTATGGGAATCGAAGGCGCTATTACCACGGATAATGTTCTGCTGACCCAGCTTCAGCGTGTGGTCAACTGGTCTCGTCGATCGAGCCTTTGGCCGATGCCTTTTGCGACGGCCTGCTGTGGGATCGAGTTGATGGCGACTGCGTCGTCACGGTATGACTTGGCCCGGTTTGGCGCCGAGGTCATGCGGTTTTCGCCTCGTCAGGCGGATTTGATGATCGTGGCCGGTCGGGTGACGACCAAGATGCTCCCGGTACTTCAGCGTATTTATGAGCAGATGCCTGAACCCAAGTGGGTGATTTCGATGGGTGCGTGTGCTTCGACGGGTGGGGTGTTCGATACCTATGCGACGGTGCAGGGTGTGGACCAGTTTATTCCTGTGGATGTGTATGTGCCTGGATGTCCGCCTCGTCCTGAGATGTTGATCGAAGGGGTGATGGCGATTCAACGGCACATTGATGAAGAGGGGATGCCTCCGATGGACAGCAATGGTAAGCGGGTGCCGTTGGGGATTGCGGTGTCTTCGGGGCATGGTCATGTGGTCCGGGCTCAGCCTGTGGGCTTGAGCTGAGCGACGGGGTTGTTTGAGGAAAGGAATGGAACATCAACGCGTGCTTTGGCAGGCGTTTTGCGTGACTGTGTGAGATTGTTCGTGGCATGGGACAAAAAAGCCCTTCAGATTTCTCCGAAGGGCTTTGAAAGTTCTTTCGATCAAGCATGTTGATCGGTTGTGCTGCGGATCAGCGGCGACGACGACCAGCAACGAGCCCACCGAGTCCGAGGACGGCCAGTGCGCTTGGTGCGGGGATGTAGCTTACGGTGATGGTTGAGCCAGCTTCGATGTAGGTATCGATGCCGCCTGGGATGTCATCAAAGAACTGCTCGTAGAATTCGATGTCAAGCATACCGTCAGCACCGAGGACGATGCTCGAAGCCTGGTCGCCGACATAGTTCACAAAGCTGCCGGTGAAGGCATCGCCGGGAGCAACCTGAACAATTTCGCTGTTGCCGAAGAAGCCCATGGTGAACTCTTCGAGCCAGCTTGGAGATTCGGTTGAGATGGTGACATCCCAAGCGATGTTGGTGATGCTCGCGCTTGCAGCAATGAAGACATTGGCGATGTCGTTTTGTGGATCGCCTTGGAAGTTATAGCTGTCGTACATCGAGATGTCGATGACGAGGGATTGGCCGTGTGCAAGGCCTGAGACAGCAACGAGTGTTGCGAGTGCAATTGTCTTTTTCATTTTTAATTCTCTCTTTCTAAAAAGTCATTCCTGCCAGCGCTCCGTACACTGACAACTTGAAACAGGTTTCGATCGTGAGAGACCATACTCCCAGATCATTCGAGCGAGAGAGCAAGTGCTCCATTGGAATGCGAAGCAGCATACACAGAAAGGAGTATGCAGAATACTCCCAGAATACTTCGCGTGTTCGAACCCTTCATTGCGCCTCTCTCGCGGATGGTGCGGAACCATCTATGCTGCGTCCAGCATAACGAATCTTGGGTGTGTGTCAATACTCGTGGGGGTGAAAATGAGATAATTCTTTGCTGGGAAAAGGTTTCCATAAGGTGGGAAGAAAGCAGGGCATTTGCTGGCATTGCAGCCAGGCGTGTAACTGATGGTGTCACAGGAGATTGTGAGGGTATTGGACAAAGTGTTGCATGGTGTTGCCTGCAAAAAAATCCCTTGGAGAAATCTCCAAGGGATTCTGTATTTTGTTTTGTATCCGAACTTGTTGGCAATACTGCCAGCGGGTCAGGCGTAAGTTCGAGTACATTCAATCCGGATTAGCGACGACGACGACCAGCAACGAGGCCACCGAGCCCGAGGACTGCGAGTGAACCAGGAGTTGGGACGAAGTTTCCACCGAAGCCGACGAGGGTGAGGGTTGAGCCTGCGCCCCAAGTTGCGTCACCGGAGCCGCCGTTGTCGACGAATGACTCGAAGAATTCGATGTCAAGGTCGCCTGATGCATCTGGCAGGGTGTTGGGGATGCCGTTGTCGCCCAAGTCAAGGATGCCGCCTGAGTTGTAGTTCTGGTTGGTAACGCCGAAGCTATCAGCGACACCAGGAGTCAGGAAGAGCTGACCACCAAAGTTCATGGTTGCTTCCGAAGCCCAGCTTCCACCGATGGTGGTGAGGTAGACATCCCAGCCGATGCCGGTCATTTCAGCACCAACACCAAGGGCGACGGTCAGGATTTCGTTGAGGGGTGATCCTTGGGCGTCGTTTGAGTTGTAGCCACTGATGTCAACGACGATGGTGCCGGTTGCGACGCCAGCATTGTCGATGGTGTTGCCAGCGAACTGGCCGACGGCGATTGGGTTTGCGGTTGCGAGGCCAGCGGTTGCTGCCAATGCTGCAAATGCGATTACTTTCATTTTCTCTTCTCTCTTTCGTTTGACAAACTATAAGACAGGCCGACGCTCCACACGCCAAGCCAAACGGACCGAAATATCCAACACGCGTGTTGGATATTTCGAACACAAACAACAAGTTTGAACAAGGGGTCTCTTTCTCCCTTGCAAGCGCCTCATCAGAGCACTCCGAATGAAGCGTGTCTCTGAAAAGACGATGGAACGACACCGTGTCTCGGGTGGGTACCACCCTTCACACACTCTTAGCGTAGTGATTTCCGAGGGCGTGTCAATAGAATCATGGCTGAATTTGAGAAGAATCTCTGGGTTTGGGCGAATTTGGAGCGTGAGAGCCGATTATAGGCGATATTGCAGATTGAATGGGTGTTTTCGGACGATTCAAGGTTCCGTTACTCCAACAGGCACGCTTTTCTGGGGTTTGGCTGTTGATTGCGGAGAATGAAAACACGCCAGAGCAACTGCTCTGGCGTGGGGGTGGAGGCTGAAGGGGGCCTCAAACCAAAGGATTTGGGCCCGTTGGGGCATCAAGGCGGTGTTATCGCCTGCGCCGGGCTGCGAAGAGTCCGGCGAACCCCATCGCGGCGAGGGACCCTGGGGCTGGCATCAGCACAATGGTGATGGTCGAGCCCGCTTCAAAGTAGGCGTCGATGGCATCGGCGTTGTCATCAAAGCCAGTTTCGTAGAACTCAAAGTCGAGTATCCCATCGGCTCCGATGACAAGCAGCTGCGGATCAATAGACCCTTGATAGTTCTGGTTGACAACAGTGAAGCTATCCCCTAGGGCAGGATTGATGATGACCGAGTTGCCCAGCAGGCCGAGGGTGAGTTCGTCAGCCCAGCTGGCCCCAACGGTTGTGATATTGAGGTTCCAGCTGAACTCAATGATTGGGGCCATCACGCCGAGAAAGACGGTGAAGGTTTCATTGTCGGGGTCGCCTTGGAAATCCCAACTCGCCATCCCCGAGACATCGAGCGTGATGGCGGTCTGGGCCTGGGTTTGGGGTGTTGATACGCAGAGGGTGAGCCCGGCGAGGGCGGTCAGTGCGGCGAGTTTCATGGTATCTCTCTTTTTCTTTCAAAATGGATGAATGCTCATACCAACGGAGTTGGAATGAGTAAGGTACGAGGTTTTGTTGTGTGTGTAAATGGGTTTTGTGGAATTTGGGAGCGGTATGGTGTATTTCACGCCATGAAAAATGCCCGAACGGGTGTTCAGGCATTGAGCAATCATGCGATTGGTTGGCGATGAGGATGCCCGGGCAAGAGATCGGCTCTTCGAGAATAGGGATCAGATGGTTTGGAGGGCACGGCCGATGCGGCGGCGTTTGTTGAGGAGCTTGCGGCCGCTCTTTGTTTTCATGCGGGCGCGGAAGCCGAATGATCGACGACGCTTGGTGTTGCTCTTGCGGCGGGGGTAGTGCATGGCCATAGCTGGGGTCTCCTAAAACGCGGCCTTCAAATGGCCGATGCCTTTTCATCAAGGGCGGGGAGTCTAGTCGCCGAGGCGTTGGGCGTCTACATCAAACGCGAATCAACACGCAAATTCATTGGACTCGGGCCCTTATCGAGCGGATACTCTCTTTGTTATTGTCGCCGATGGCGTTTCCGATTCGATTTCGCGGCCTATTGTTCGGTGTTTGCTCCTAGAGACTTGTGCTCATAGACACTCAGCAACCGATCGCGGATTTCCCTGAGAAGAGGATCGATCAGCACACCACGGCATTCATTTGGTTTACCCCGCCGCCTTTTTATCCGGTGGGGGGGTGGTCTTTGCGTCTGGGTTCGCAAGGGGGTGATGCTGATGAATGATGAGATTCGCGCCAAGGCGCAGGAAATTCTTGGACATCAGTTCGAGGATATCGGGTTGCTCGATCTGGCGCTGAGGCATGCGTCGATCTCGGAGTCTCGGCTTGATTCCAACGAGCGCTTGGAGTTTCTTGGGGATGCGGTTTTGGGGATGATCGTTTGTGAGCGCATTTTTCATCGGTTCCCCGAGTACCTTGAAGGGGAAATGACCAAGATCAAATCTTTGGCGGTTTCTCGGAGTATCTGTGCGCGGATTGCGATGGAGACGGGGTTGGATCAGTTGATTTTGGTGGGTAAGGGGATGATGACTCAGCCCGAGTTGCCGCCGTCGTTGGCAGCGGCGGTGATTGAGTCGGTGGTTGCGGCGTTGTATATTGATGGGGGGATGGAGCGTGCGCAGTCGTTTTTGATGCCTTTGTTGGATCCATTGCTTGACGAGGCGGTGAACTCGGGGCATCAGCATAACTTCAAGAGTATGCTTCAACAGCATGCCCAGAAGACGGTGGGGATGTCGCCTCAGTATCGGATTCTCGAAGAAAAAGGCCCAGACCATGCCAAGGCGTTTCATATCGCAGTTGAACTTGACGGGACGCAGTTTGATCCATGTTGGGGGCAATCGAAAAAGGCGGCGGAGCAATCGGCTGCCCAGTGTGCCCTCAAGGCGATGGGGTTGATCGAGGGGGATTGAGCCTTCATTTTGCTTTTTTCAGGTCAATGATGATCGGGAGATGATCGGAAGCTTTCGAGTCATCTCTTTGCAATCCCATGATGCTCAGTGAGGCGTTTGAGAGGATTCGGGTGTCAAGGACAAAGGCATTGGTTGCTGAACTTGTGGATTCGTCAATGAGGATCCAGTCGAGTCTTCCGGGGCTGAACCGGCTTTTCTCGTCGTTCCAAGTGATGGTTGATGCGTCGGCGAGGATTTGGGGGTCGATGGGGGTGAGGTCTTGCCCTTGGGCACCGAGTGAGTCGATCATTGCTGCCATGGGTTCGTAGGAGCCGACGAGATTGAAATCGCCTGCGATGACGATTTTGGCTTTGGGATGTTGTGCGTGGACAAAGCGCACGAAATCGTTGATTGATTTGGCCTGTTCGATGCGTTTGTTGTCTTCGGGGGAGTTGGCGCTGCCACAGCATTTGAGGTGGATGGAGATGGCAAGGAGTTCTCCTGCATCGGTGTCGATCAGGGCTGCGACGCCGCGGGCCGGGCGTCCTGAGCTTGATGGAGGCAGGACCGACTCGTAGGAGGTGATGATTGGTCGGCGTGTGGCGATGGCGACGCCTGCTTTGGCGCTGGGCATGTGCACGGACCACCCGTTTCCCGCGTGGGTGTCGAGCCAGCTTTGGACATCCTCAGCGGGGGTATTGAACCATTCCTGGTAGAGGATGACATCGGGATCGGTGGCGTCGATGATGCGTTTGAAGGGGGCGGGGTCTTTGATCGGCGAGGAGAAGAGGACATTGGCGCTCATGATTCGCACGCTTTTTTTGGGTTTTTCCGGGATGATCGCGTCGGGTCTGGCAGCGTCGCCCAGTGTGGGTAGTTTAAGGTTGATGGTTGTTGACCAGCGGAATCGATCGTTTTGATCTACTTGGTCGATGACGATTTCGAGGGGGCCTTCTTTGGGCAGGATATGGGCGCCTGGTGCATGGCGGTCGATGCGGAGTTCGTATTGAGGGGCGCTGAAGGTTGGTAGAAACATGAACCCCAGCGCAGCGTGCCCGATGGAAGTGCTTTTGTCTGAGGAGGCGTAGTGCATGACCGAGGATCCGATTCCGATGGTGCCCAGATCGTTCTTTGGTGAGAGTTCGATGAGCAAGTCGACACCTTGAGGCTCTTGGAGCGAGGTTTCGAGACTCATCCATTGCATGGGTCGGCCGGTTTTGGGGTTGGTGTCGGCGTCGATGCGGATGCGTGTGGTGTAGGGGGCTGCCTGGATTGCTTGGAGGGAATCACTCGGAGGGGAGAAGGTGAGGTAGATGTATCGATCGTCAGCAAATCCGGCATTGGGGCGGTTCCACTCGTTGCACTTGCCGTCGAGGATGATCGGTGAGTTGGGGCTCGTGGTGGAGGATGCAGTGGATTCGATGCTTTGGCATCCTGAAGCGTAGATGGTCGATGAGCAGAGGGCGGCTACGAGGAGTGTGGTGTTCATAGGGGAAGGGTAGACGGGCAAATCGCGTGTAGAATCTCTCAAAGGGAATAACCTCTTGAGCCGATGCGTTGATGTGGGTCCATTGTGTATTCAACAGGAGAAGTTTGATGAAAGTTTTTATGAAATATGTTTTTTACGCTTCAATCGTACTCTTGGTTTTGGTGGTTATGCTGGGTGCCATCGCCGGGGGGGGGGGGGGGCCGGTCAGCAGGAATCGAATCTTCCGTGATGGTTCTCGAGGAGGAAGAGGCTGCGACGCGGGTTTATGAGATTGATCCCACGCATACCAATGTGATTTTCAAGATTCGACACAACTCTGTTGCGAATTTTTATGGGCGGTTCAATACCACCCAAGGTACGATCAACTTTGATCAGGACAATTTTGAGCGTTCGTCGATGGAAATCACGGTGCAGATGAGCTCGATCGACACCCATAACCGGACTCGTGATGGGCATCTCAAGGGCGCGGATTTTTTCAATGTGCGTCAGTATCACCAGGCGAAGTTTGTTTCGTCGGGGATCGAGGAGGTTGGTGATGGTGTGTATCGGGTGCGGGGTGATTTTACGCTTCAGGGCAAGACCGTGCCCATCGAAGCCGAGTTGACCGATGTTTCTGCGAAGAACTTCAACAACTTCGATATGCTCGGGGTCGAGGCCCGCTTTTCGATCAAAAGATCAGACTTTGGAATCACGAAATACCTCAATGCAGATGATCCGGAGAACGGTCCGTTGGGGGATCAGGTCGATATCATCGTTGGGATCGAGGCGGTTGGACAATAAAACGGTGGGTAAAGCGATCGCCATGAGGCATTGGTTGGAGTGTACATGAATCCTCAGCTACAAGAGCGCCTGGTGATGTATGGGGGGGTGATTCCTGGGGCGGTTTCGCTGGTGCTTTTGTTGGCGGCGTGGTATCTCCATGCTTTGAAGCGATCGCGGGCGGATCATTTTGAGGTTGGGGATCGTGGTTTTGATGAAGAAGAGTTCGACGAAGAGCAAGGCGAGCGTTCGGTTTCGGATGGGCCTCGATGGGTGCTGCCGATGCTGCTTGCGGGTGGATTCGCCGGGGCGGATTTTGCGGCCAACGATGTGTTTCATCTCTGGCCTGACGGCAATAACTACCGGTTTATCCATGCGATTGTGCTGATTGCGCTTGTTGGGGTGGTGGAGGGGTTGGTTCGCCTGCCGATGCTGGTGGGGTTTGTGCTTCGGGTACTTGGGTTTGGTGGGGCGTTTTGGATGTTGGGCGAAGGGTATGTGGGCTCGGTGTTTGCGGATTCATCGATGTTTGTTGGGTCGGCGATTTTTGCTGCGTTTGCTGGGGCGTTTGTGGCGACCGCAGCCGATCGCACCAGTGAAGAGACGCCGGCGTGGGTTGATGCGATCACCTGGCTCATCATCGCGGGCGCGTCGATGCCGATCTTTTTGCAGAATCATTTTTCGACGGGGGCGATGATTCCGGCGGGGATCATCGCGGTGCTGGTCTCGACGCTGATCGTCGGGTTGATCTTTCGGTATCTTCGGCTCTCGGGTGGTGGGGTGACGGTGCTTGTCGGGTTTATGCTCACGATGTTGGTTGGGTCGATGATTCAGACTGGGGTGGTGAACTTGTCTGCAGTGTTGTTGCTGGCGTTGTCACCGATGGTTTTGTTGGTGCGGGGCAGGTCGAAATCATCGTTTGGATTGTTGATGATGCGGGTGGTGATGCTGGCGTTGGTGCTGGGTTCGTCTGGAGGATTGATGGCCTATGGCGGGGATGCGGATGCAGGTGTGGATGAGGTTGATCCGCATGGGGAGTACGAGCCGGGAGCGTGAGCGGTGGTGGGGATGACGGTGGGGCGTGGTATCCGGGTTTGCCCACCGCCGATTGCCTTTTTATTCCCATTCAATTGTTGCGGGGGGTTTGGATGAAATGTCGTAGACCACCCGGTTTACGCCCGGCACCTCGTTGATGATTCTTGTCGAGATTCTTGCGAGGACATCGAAGGGGATGCGGGACCAGTCGGCGGACATGAAATCTTGGGTTTCGACGGCTCGGATCGCAATCACGCGTTCGTAGGTGCGCCCGTCACCCATGACGCCAACGGATTGGATGGGGAGCAGGACAGCGAAGACTTGGCTGGTCTTGCGATAGAGGCCGGCGGCGACGATCTCTTCGAGCAGGATTTCGTCGGCGTTGCGGACGATTTCGAGCTTCTCTTCGGTGATATCGCCCAAGACCCGCACAGCCAAACCGGGCCCCGGGAATGGGTGACGCCAGACGATGGAATCGGGGAGCCCGAGGACCGTGCCCAGGGCGCGGACTTCGTCTTTGAAGAGTTCACGCAGAGGCTCGATGAGATCGAACCCGAGCTCTTCGGGGAGGCCGCCGACATTGTGGTGGAGTTTGATGTTGGCCGAGTTGCCGCTGTGCCCGTGCCCGGATTCGATGACATCTGGATAGAGCGTGCCTTGGGCGAGGAAGTCAGCGCCGTCGATTTCGTCGGCAGCCTCTTTGAAGACTTCAATAAACCGATGCCCAATGCGTTTGCGCTTGATTTGTGGGTCATCGACGCCGGCAAGGTCATCGAGGAAGGCTTTGGACGCATCGACGACGCGGAGGTCGATTTTGAAATGGTCGCGGAAGGTGTGTTCGACGAGATCGCGCTCTTTGTTGCGGAGCAAGCCGTTGTCGACGAAGACGCAGGTGAGTTGGTCGCCGATGGCTTTGTGGAGGAGCGCAGCGACGACGGAGGAATCGACGCCGCCGGAGAGGCCGCAGAGGACGCGTTTGTTGCCGACGAGTTTTCGTACGCGGGCGATTTCTTCGTCGGCGTAGGCACTCATTTTCCACGAGCCTGAGCAGTTGCACATTTCGTAGAGGAAGTTGCGGAAGATTTCTGGGCCGTGGGGGGTGTGGGTGACTTCTGGATGGAACTGGACGCCGATGAAGGTATGGGCGGGGTCATCGGATCGGACGGCTGCGTATGGGCAGGTGTCGGTTGATGCGATGGAGGTCATGTGTGCTTTGTTGAGATCGGAGATTTGGTCGCCGTGGGACATCCAAACCTGGGTATGTTCGGGGATGGCGTGGAAGATGTTGTCGGTGTGGCCGTTGGATTTGATGGAGAGTTGTGCTCGGCCGTATTCGCGGTGGGGTGCTTTATGGAGCGATGCGCCCAGCAGGTGGCAGGCGAGCTGCATGCCATAGCAGATGCCCAGGATGGGGATGCCGAGTTCGAGGACTTCGGGGTCCATGGTGGGGGCGTTGTCGTCGGTGACGGAGGCAGGGCCGCCGGAGAGGATGATGCCTTTGGGGTTCATTTTGTGGAGTTCGTCGGCGGTGATGGAAGGGGCGAGAAGGACCGAGAAGACGCCGGCGTCTCGGACGCGTCGGCAGATGAGTTGGGCGGTTTGGGACCCGAAGTCCAAAACGGGGACGACTTGGTGCTCGATGTATGATTTTGGCTGATTGGACATGGTTCATCTCGACGGGTGATAGGGCAGAGTTTGAGGTCTGCGGTGGTTGGAATGCAGGGATTGTGGTTCTGCGTCCGATAAACCCGGAGAAAGTGATGATCTCCGGGTGATATCGTAGTCGCGGGGACAGAAATTGCGAGTTTTTGGAGCAACCGGTTGGTATTCTTCTCCAGTAAAGTGCGTCTAAGTCTTGAGGCCTACAGTTGTTGTATGTTTCGTGATCAATGGGGATATGTTGGGTTTATGGTGGTGTTGGGGTTTGCTTTTGGTTTGGTTTCTGGGTGTATTCCCGAGTCGAAGCCTGGGTTTGACTCACCGGCACCATCGAAACGGCTCGATGCGATTGTGAACGCATCGGCCTTGGCGGATGATGAATCATTCTTGAAACTTGTGGAGAAGCTCCGGTCTTTTGATCCTGCCGAGCGGATGTTTGCGATCCGATCGCTCGAAATCCGTACGGGAGAGACCTTGGGCTACGATCATGCTGCACAGGATTGGGAGCGGCTCGAGGCATTTGATCGGTGGATTGCGTATCTTGATGAGCGAGGGATCGAGACGGGTGCTTTTCGGGATGAGGGCAAGGACGGTGGAGTTGGTGGCACGGATAGGCCGATGGAGCAAGATACCGAGTGGTAAGGATATTGCGGTGTGTTGCGCAGCGAGTAGAAGTGGGTGGATATGCAGGACAGGCCTGAAATCGAGTTGAAGCTGATCTCTGATCCGATGTACTTGTGCGGTGCTCGCGAGTTGGTTGGGTGCATTGCCCGTCGGATCGGGTTTGATGATATGGATTGCTCGAAGATCACATTGGCGGTTGATGAGGCGCTTTCGAATATTATTCGGCATGGATACAACAAGGTTTTTGATCGTCCGATTTGGATTGGGATTTCGCCGATCAAGCCCAGTGCCGATTCGATTGGTGGGATTGTGATTACGATTGCTGATGAGGCCAAGCAGGTCGATCCTGGTACGATGAAGGGGCGATGCCTTGAGGATATTCGTCCTGGTGGATTGGGTGTGCACATCATTCACGAAGTGATGGATGAGGTTCGGTATGAGAAGCGTGATTCGGTGGGGATGAGGCTGGTGATGACCAAGCACGCCCCTCGTCTGGAAGAGATGCCCAGGCTTTCGGATCGGAAAGGGTGCTGCGTGACCAAGGTAAAAACCAAGTGTTTGAAATCTCAGGGATCTTCCTGAACATATTGGTGCTGGGATCGACTAAAGTAGACGAGAGAGAGAACTGAACCGCGAAGGATATTGGGCGTATGGCACACCAACAATCGACATTTATCAATATTGACCGCCCTGAGCAAGGTGTGGTGGTGCTGGTGCCTACAGCGGACATTGACATGAGTCGGTCTCCTGAGCTTCGGACTACGATTCGTCAGGAGATGGGTTCTTCGGTCCACAAGATGGTGATCGATCTTGAGGATGTCCATTATATGGATTCTTCTGGTCTTGCGACGCTTGTTGAGGCGATGCGCAACGCGAGCAAATCCGATACGAAATTGGTCATTTGTTGCATGAACCAAAAGGTAAGCGCGATTTTTGAGATTGCTCGCTTGGATTCTTTTTTTTCGATCGTTTCCAGTCGTGATGAGGCGATTTCACTGTGAGTCATTTCACTTTGAGTATCTTTACGCTGATACATAAGGCGTGTTGAAGCCATGTCCGATTTGAATTTTCAAAATGGAGACAAGCCTAGGCACCTTTCACTTATATTTGTGGTGTTGCTTTACCCAGTAGCGATTGTTGGGCGTCGGTTTATTGGGATTCTTGACCATGTGGGCGAGGTGTTTTATTTGCTTGTTGATACTACGCGTTGGTTTTTGCGTGGTGTTTTTCGTTCTCAGTATCGACTTGGCAAGAGTGCGATTGTTTCACAGATCTGCCGAATTGGGGTACAGTCTATTTTTATTGTGGCGTTGGTGGCGGGAGCTGTGGGTTTGATTTTGGCGCTTCAGCTTTCGCCTCCACTCGATGATTTTGGACAGCGTGATAAGATTGCTAATATTATTACGGTGGCAGTTTTGCGTGAGCTTGGTCCTCTTATTGGGGCGATTGTGTTGACAGGATTTGCCGGGGCGTCGATTGCTGCCGAGATTGGGACGATGGTGGTTTCTGAGGAGATTGAAGCGCTTGAGGCCAGTGCTCTTAATCCGGTTCGTTTTTTGGTTGTTCCCCGGCTTTTGGCAGCCAGTGTCTCGATGACAGCGTTGGGGGTGATTTCGAGTTTTTGTTCGATTGTTGCTGCGCTGTCGATCTCGGTTACGGTTTTGGAGATTCCCTATCAGACTTATGTGGACAATATGCTCACGCAGGCCAAGTTGGTGGATTTTTTGACCGGGGTGGTTAAAGGAGGGGTCTTTGGTACGCTTATTGGAATTATTGCATGCACCAATGGGCTCAAAGTGACCGGTGGTGCAGCGGGGGTTGGGCGGGCGACGACCTATACGGTGGTGGAGTGTATTGTTGCGATTGTGGTTGCTGACTTGGTGTTTACTGCGATCTTTTTTGCTCTTGGGCTGTTCTAAGGGCATGGGGTCTACACAATGGAGCGGTGGGGGAGATCGAATGCCGGTCACTTCTGGATGAGACACAGTTTTGTGGGTTTTTATTTTTGTTGGCAGCATGGTTGAGGCGTTGTTGCCCGAAGATTTAGAATCTTTTCTGTGATTGCTCGGTCGACTCGAGAGCATGATTCTTCTTGACGAAGTCAGGGCAGGCGCACATTGCGTGGGCCGACCCGATTGGTGGTATTAAGGAGTATTCATGTCATTGGCCTGCCTTGTTTATGTCGCGAAGCTGCGTGTGAAGTCTGCTGCCGATCCGCTTCTGTATCAGCACAAGGATATGAATACACGCATTTATGCCCGAGAGCGAATAACCGGGGTGCTGATTATTGCTGGTGGGTATCTTTTTGAAATTATGGAGGGTGATTATGGGGCAGTCGAATCGAATTTTGATCGTGTATCATCAAGCGCGATGATGAAGGATTCAGAGGTTCTCATTTTTACGGGGCTGAAGGAACGACAATTTGAAAAATGGGTGATGGATATTTTCGAAGTGCAGGCGTCTGGGCATGCAGATCTTTCAGTGTTGCGTGTGCTTGGGCAACAGACTCAATCGGATCCGTCATCTACGCCTGTTGCGGCGAAGAGCATGTTCAAACTTTTTTGCGAGCAATTTGCAAACTCGTCACACTCCGACGCGGCATAATCGAACCCCTTCTTTCATGTGCACGCGTAAAAAAAACGCCCAACCATTTGGTTGGGCGTTTTGATTGAAAAAGCGTACTTGTTTAGGCGCTGGCAGCCGATGCTTCTGCTTTGGCGCGGGCGTCTTCGAGTGTGCCGACATACATGAATGCCGATTCGGGAAGATCGTCACCTTCGCCTTCGCACAAGCGCTCGAAGGAGTCGATGGTTTGCTCGAGGGTCGAGTTGATGCCTGGGAACCCGGTAAAGACCTCTGCCACATAGAAGGGCTGGGACAAGAAGCGTTCGATGCGTCGGGCACGGTTGACGACTTGTTTGTCGACATCGGAGAGTTCATCGACGCCAAGGATGGCGATGATGTCTTGGAGGTCTTTGTAGCGTTGGAGGATTTTCTGAACTCTTTGGGCGACGGCGTAGTGGCGCTCGCCGATGATTGCGGGGTCGAGGATTCGAGAGGTCGATGACAATGGATCGACGGCGGGGAAGATGCCTTTCTCGGCGATTGATCGCTCAAGAACAACAAATGCGTCCAAGTGAGCAAAGGCGGTTGCTGGTGCGGGGTCGGTCAGGTCATCGGCGGGGACATAAATCGCTTGCACGGAAGTAATCGCACCTTTGGCCGTCGAGGTGATCCGTTCTTGCAGCTGACCCATTTCGGTGGAAAGGGTTGGCTGGTAGCCCACCGCTGAGGGCATTCGACCCAGAAGTGCGGATACTTCTGAACCCGCTTGGGTGAATCGGAAGATGTTATCGACGAACATCATGGTTTCTTTGCCGGACTCATCGCGGAAGTTTTCGGCCATGGTCAGTCCTGAGAGGGCCACGCGCAGGCGTGAACCTGGAGGTTCGTTCATCTGTCCAAAGACCATGGCGACTTTGTCGAGTACATGGGCGGTTTTTCCATCGGCATCGGTGTATTCTGCTTCGGCCATTTCGCGCCAGAGGTCGTTTCCTTCGCGTGTTCGTTCACCTACGCCACAGAACACGGAGTATCCACCGAATTCACGGGCCACACGAGCGATCATTTCTTGAATGATGACGGTTTTGCCGACCCCTGCACCGCCGAAGAGTCCGATTTTACCACCACGGACGAATGGGCAGAGCAGGTCGATGACCTTGATGCCGGTGGGGAGGATTTCGGTTTTGGGGTTGAGCTGGGAGAATTCGGGAGGTTCGCGGTGGATGGGGGATCGGGCGACTCCATCGAGTTCTGGTTTGTTGTCGATGGCATCGCCGAGGAGGTTGAAGACGCGTCCGAGGACTTGCTCCCCGACGGGTACGGTCACGGGCCCTCCCGAGTCGATGGAGGTCATTCCTCGGGTCATGCCGTCGGTTGATCCGAGTGCGACGGCTCGGACGCGTCCGCCGCCGAGGTGTTGTTGGACTTCACCGACGAGCTTGGTTGTTTTTCCGTTGTGCTCCCACTGGGTGATGATTGCGTTGTAGATGTCGGGCAGCTCCCCTTCCGGGAACTGGGCGTCAAATGTTGACCCGATGACTTGTGTGATTGAACCTTTGGTGCCAGCTGCCATGTGCAGTGCTCCCTTTTCGATGATTTCTGGTTTTCGATGGGCCCATCTGCCCGATCATATTTGGATTGGTAGGGTAGGTCGCCCGGAGCCGATGGGCCACCAATGCGGGGCTCAATTACCTTCGATCGTCGATCTGTTCGGCGTGGGCAGTCAGGATTGGGAATGGAGTGACAAAATCGGATAGCATCGGGGCTATGAAGATGATCCAGATATTCATGCGCATCGTTCTGGGAGCACGCCTGTGGGTTGCTGTCTTGCCTCTTCTGTTTCCTTTGCATGTGGGACTCGGGGCTCAAGACGAGCAATCGGGTGCCGAACAAACACCGTCTTCTGTGGAGGGGGGAGCCCCTGTTTCTCAGGTTGATATTAATCCATTGCTCAAGTCTCCTCGAGCGACGATGTTTACCTTTTTGTCGGCGATTAATGAATACACCAACGCGGATTCATCACGCGGTAAACGCGTGGCGATTGAAAAGGCGGTGGAATGCCTTGATCTTGAACCGAATCTTCCTCTTGAGACGAAGCGCAACGCGGCTTTTGATCTCTACATGGTACTGGGCCGCATTGGTGAAGTGCGAGAGAACCAACTTCCGGACAATCCCGAAGCGTCTTCATTCGTGTTTTTTCCTCAGCGTGATTGGACGATGCCTCACCATCAAGTTTTTGCAGCCAAACACCCTGGCTTTTCGATCGCACTGGCCAAGGGTGATGATGGTCACTGGCGGTTCGATCGGGCAACCCTTGACCAGATTCATGATTTTGCGATTGCGACTGAAGATGACAAGACCATCGCAGGTGTGGTGCTCGATCAGACTTTGATGGGCAAGATCCGTAGTGCTGTTCCGGGCACGCTCAAAGGGAAGACCTCGCTGGGACTCGAGCATTGGCAATGGATTGGCATTTTGGTTGTTATTTTTGTTGGGGTGATCTTTGATCTACTGACTCGAACTATTTTGCGTGCGCTTTGGCATCGCTTTGAGATTAAACGGGGGCGAGAGGTGGAGAAGGGATCGCTCAAACGGGCGGTTCGCCCGTTCGGGTTGCTTGCGACGGCAGGGATTTGGTATCTTGCACTTGACTTGGGACTTCTTCCTCCTCCGGCAACGATCATTTTGATTGTTGCTGTTCGGGTGGTTTTTATGGCTTCGCTGGTTTGGGCGGCTTTCAAAATCACCGACCTGATTGGTGATTGGCTTACGGTCCAAGCTTCCAAGACCGAGACCAAGTTCGACGACTTGCTGGTGCCGATGATCAAGCGCACGGCCAAGCTTTTCATTGGTGCCATTGGACTCATTTATATTGCCAGTGCTTTTAACATTGAGATCATGCCTTTGCTTACCGGGCTGGGTATTGGTGGTTTGGCGGTTGCGTTTGCAGCCAAGGATACCATTGAGAATTTCTTTGGCTCTATCGCGGTGATCCTCGATCGTCCATTCGAGATTGGGGATTGGATCTATGTCAACGATGTCGAAGGCACCGTCGAAGACCTAGGGTTTCGCTCGACGCGTATTCGCACTTTTTATAACTCGCTGGTGACGGTTCCCAATGCCACGCTTGTTCGGGCCAAAGTCGATAACTATGGTCGACGCAAATACCGGCGCTACACCACGAAGCTTAATGTCACCTACGACACTCATCCTGATAAGATCGAAGCTTTTTGCTCGGGGATCCGTGAGATTGTCAAGTTGCATCCGTATACCCGTAAAGACTACTATCATGTCTGGCTCAATGATTTTGGGCCGCACTCGCTCGATATTCTTGTGTATATTTTCTTTGAGTGTCCAGACTGGTCGATCGAGCTGCGTGAGAAGCATCGGTTTATGCTCGATGTGGTGCGTTTGGCGGATCGTTTAGGGGTTGAGTTTGCCTTTCCGACGCAGACGATTCATCTTACGAAGGACGATACTCCAGCGAGGAAACTCGAAATACCAGAAGCCAACACCGAGCGGCGGTCGGTGATCGAGGGGCGCAAGGCGGCGCGGGAGATCACGGCTGAGCAACCTTGGAAGAGTGAACTGCCGGGGCCAGTATCGTTCGCGGAGGATTTCGAGAGCGAATATGAAGCTCGGGGAGATAGTGCAGGGTGACACCCCCTCTTGTTTGCCTCTCTTGTTTGTTTGCACTTTTGTCCCCCTCCATGGGCGCAAGGAGCAGAGGACGAGAAGCAGAAGAATGGGTATCCTTCGATCCTCTATTCACGATCTTATTATTCACTCTGCAAACATCGCCTCGACGAACTGCTCTGGATCGAAGGGTTCGACATCATCGGGCGTTTCGCCGATCCCGATGAATTTGACGGGAATATTGGTGGCTTCTTTGATGGCCACGACGATGCCGCCTCGGGCGGTGCCATCGAGTTTGCTGAGGAAGATGCCTGTTACACCGGCCGCCGCATTGAATTCCTCGGCCTGTCGCAGAGCGTTTTGGCCGCTGGTGGCGTCGAGGACCAACAAGGTCTCGTGGGGGGCGCCGGGGATTTGTTTGTCGATCACTCGGCGAATTTTGCTTAGTTGATCCATTAGACCAGTTTGGGTCTGAAGGCGACCGGCGGTGTCGATGATGAGGATATCAACCCCGCGTGCTTTGGCAGCGGCGCACGCATCGAAGGCAACGGCAGCGGGATCGCCGCCTTGTTGCCCTTTGACGACTTCGACGCCGAGGCGCTGGCCCCAGATTTCAAGCTGACGAACTGCGCCGGCTCGGAAAGTATCGCACGCGCCAAGCAATACTGTGTTTCCTTCGGTGGTGAGTTGTCGGCAGAGTTTGGAGATGGAGGTGGTTTTTCCTACGCCGTTGACGCCGGTCATGAGGATGACGGAAGGTTTGGTGTCGGCGAGATTGAGAGTTCGATCTTGGGCGGGCCACATTGCTTTGAGTTCGGCCTTGAGGTACTCGATGACATCTTCGCCTTTGGTGAGTGTTCCTGTTTTGTAGTCGGCATTGATGGCGTCGATGAGTATTTTGGTGGCGGCCACGCCGACATCGGACTGGATCAATCGTTTTTCGATTTCCTTGATGAGTTCATCGTCGAGTTGCTTGCCGCGGAGTATTGAGCGGAGCGAGGCGACGAATGTTTCTCGTGTTTTTCCAAGTCCTTTTTTGAGTTTGTTGATTGTTTTGCGGAAGATCGCCATGGGTTAGCCCTCCGATGCAGTATCTGTGTGTGCAAGGACGCGTTTGAGGATTTTGTCGAGGATGCCGTTGACAAAGCCGGGAGAGTTTTTTGTCGAGAACACCTTGGCGAGTTCAACGGCTTCGTTGACGGCCGCCTTGGGTTTGGGGTCGGCAATCGCGGTCATTTCGTAGTGTGCTAGGCGGAGGATTGAACGATCGACGATGGGCATTCGGGTGACGGTCCAATCTTTGGAGAGTTCGTTGAGTTCGATGTCGGCGACCGAGCGGTGCTCGTAGGCCCTTTGGGCAAGGTCGAAGGCTTTGTCGCGTTGATTGTCGGTGAACTCAGTTTTGCGATCAACAAAGATCAGCCCCTCGTCTTCGAGGGTGTGAACATCGTTGAGTGATTCGCGGATGGATTCAATGTCCTCACCAGCACGGGCATCGAGTTGGTAGAGTGCCAGAAGGGCGAGTTTACGGATGTCGCGTGGTGAAGCCATGGGATTATTTTGATTCCTTCGCACTCGTCAGTTTGTCGTTGGATGATCGGGTGGGGGTGAAACGAACGCTTGGGGTGTTGGTTGCTTTGGCATGGTCGAGGGTTGCAATCGCATCGGCTGCGTCGAGGGCGGCGTTCATTGCTTCTGCTCCTTTGTTGCCTTTGTCGCCGCCTGCGCGGGCGCGGGCTTGCTCGTTGGTATTGGTGGTGAGCAGGCCAAAGGCAACGGGCACACCTGTGGCCACGGTAATCTGGGCCAGGCCATTGGCGACGGCATTGGCGATATGCTGATCGTGGGAAGTTTCGCCTTTGATGACACACCCGAGGCAGATGACCGAGCCGAACATGCCGCTCGATGCTGCGGCCCGGGCGATTGAGATGAGTTCATAAGCTCCGGGTGCATGGAGGATTGCGAGGTTGGATTCGACTCCGCCTCGATCAAGATATGCACCGATGGCCCCATCGCGCATCATCGAGGTAATCGTTTGGTTATAGCGTGAGACGACGATGGCGCTTGGGGCCGGGCTGGGTGTCTGATTCTGGACCGGATTGGGTGGTGGGAGGGGCATTGTTCATGATCGTAGCCCATTCTTTCGTCGATCACCCGGTGCTCCTACCATCAAAGGATTCACTCCAAGGTCGATCATGCGAAAAACCCTCATTAGACTCGCGCCGATGCTCAAGCTCACCCGGGTGACGACGGCTTTTGGTGCGGTTGCCAACCTCTGGTTTATTATTCTCTGGGCCCGATTTAACGAAGAAGAGACTGGCACCGAGATCGTGATGAACGCACCACTTGGTCTTCTTCTCGGTGGTGGGCTCATTGCCGGGGTTGGGTTGTACGCTTTTGGAATGAGCCTCAATGATTTGCTCGATGTGCATCGAGATCGGGCTTTGGGACGAACAGGGAGCCCGATCGTTGATGGGTCGGCGAGCATCGAACTGGCGGTGTGTATGGTTGCAGCGACCCTGATGCTTGCGGTCTTGGGTGCCATGATTTTCGGCTCAGGCGCCTTGCTCGTCACCCTGATGCTCGCAGGTGCCATCCTGATTTTCAATGTGCTTGGGAAGTTTGTTCCGGGAATTGGGATGGTGCTTTTGAGTGTGATCTATGCGGGTCATATGTTGATTCCTGATTTGTGGGTACAGTTTTTGCTTCCTGTTTGGCTGGTGATGACCCACGCGATGATTGTTGCCGGGCTTGCCCAACATTTGGGACGCAGGAACCCACCGATTTCGAAACGGGCCGTTATTTTTGCAAGTGTCGGGTGGGGGATGTGTTCGCTGATTCTTTTGGCCTTGGGCATTGCGCGTATGGGCGAGCACGGGCTTTGGCCTGATTATGTTCCGATGACGGCGGGGTTCTATCCGCTTGGGTGCATGATTGTCTTTGCGCTGATGATCCACCGTCGATATAAGAAGATCGGGGTCGGTCCAGTTCTTGGCGAAAAAATCTCGCGTTATGGTTCGATCTGGCCCGCTCTTTATGCCTGTGGGTGGTTTGCCGGGTCGGGTCTTTGGACGGCCTTTGGGATCATGGTTGCATTGACGGCCGTCGGATTCATCGTCATGACGGTCTTGCGTGAGTTGTATTCATTGATCGAACATCCGGTGGGGTATCGGCTTTGAGCAGGTGGTGGTGCCGGATCATGTATTGGACCATGGGGGTGAGCTCAGGTCATGGTTTCCTGTTCGATGGTCCAGGTGAGTTGTTGGCCTCGGCAGTCGATATGGAGGGAGAAGAATCCGGGTAAGCCGTTGGACCCTGAAGTGTCATGTTTGTTGATCATTGGCCAGATGATTTCTCGATCGGTCGCAGGGAGGGGGAGATGTTTGATTTCATCGGGATGGTGCCAGCGGAGTTCGCCTTCGTTCATGTGCCCATCGACGACCTCGACGGGGCGCATGACGCGGTAGTAGAAGAGAAGCCAGTGTGTTTTTCCTTCAAAGGCAGTTTCTGCGATGAGCCCGCCGAGATGGAGGTCGGCGATATCGACATCAATCCCGGCTTCTTCTTTGATTTCTCGTTGGGCGCATTGGGCGGGGGATTCGCCGATGCGCATTTCGAGCTTGCCTCCGATTGGGGAGCACAAACCTTTGTTGGGTGATTTGATTCTGTGGAGCAAGAGGATTCGTCCGTCTTTGTCGCGCAGATCGCAGAGACAGGCGATTTTGTAAGGCAGCGAAGCGTTGGCGGGGTCTTCGGTCATTTCGGGCAGGATATTGGCAGCGTCTGGCATGGGCTAGGGTAGGCGCATGGGGTGCGTTATGCTGCTCGATTCTCGATCTCCTGCATCTCGTTCATTTGCACATCGAGTACCGAGAGGATGCGTCCGATCGAAGCGACGGTTTGTGCCGAGACCTGCTGAATCGCAGCCACATTGACTTGAATCTCTTGTGTGACTTTTGCGGACTGATTGGCGAGTTTGCCCACTTCGCTGGCGACGACGGCGAATCCTCGTCCGGCTTCGCCTGCCCGTGCTGCTTCGATCGAGGCATTGAGGGCGAGCAGGTTGGTTCTTTTGGCGATATCGCTGATGATGCCGAACATTTTTTCGATGTCACGAGTGGTTTGCACGAGTTGTTCGGTGACCTGTTTTGTGGTGCTGATGTCATCGACGAGTTCATTTCGTTCGGCTTGGGCTTTGTGGATGAGGGCGGCGTCGGCACCCATCCCGGCTGTTGCTTGATTGATTTTCTCGGCGGCATTTGCGTACGAGCCAACAAATCCTTGCGAGAGTACCCGGCGGAAGTATTTTCCGTCGGCTGCGAAGGACAATGAGGCGCTGGCTTCACGCACAAAGGCGTCGGTCATATCGAGCATGTGATTGATTGCGTGGAGCATCTGGGCCATATCTGAGGTTTCGTCGATATTGAGAATTCGGGCTTCGAGATCGCCTTTGGATGCTCTTATACAGACATCGTATGCTTTTTGCGCCCATTTGCTGTCTTTTCGTTCTTTCCAGTGGGCTGGTCTTTCAAAGGCGGTCATGTGTGGTCTCCAGAGAATGAAAGCATGATGAATGCAGATCAGGCACAGATTTTGAAGATGAGCTCGTCATAGCTGAACCCCATGGATTCGAGTTTCCCAACGAGCACGGGCAGTGATGCCTGCCATTGCTCGCGTGAGGTGCGGTGTTTTTGTTCAATCGCCAGAAGCTCTTTGTAGAGTGGCTTGATGATCTCCAAGGCATTGGAATTGGGAACCCGTCGGCTCGAGTGGTACCCGGTGATCCGCCCGTTGGGGTCGAGTGTTGGTGTCACATGGGCAAAGACCCAGTAGTGGTCCCCATTTTTGCACCGGTTGATGACATAGGCGAATACTTCATGCTTTTCGGCGATTCGATCCCAGAGGAACTTAAACACACATCGAGGCATTTCTGGGTGGCGGATGATGCTGTGTGGTTTGCCCAAGAGCTCTGCTTCGGCATACTGGGCTACCCGAAGAAAGACCTTGTTGGCGTAGGTAATTCGCCCTTTGGTATCGGTTTTTGAGACGATGAGCTCGTTTTCATCGAAGAACTGTTCATTTCCAGTGAGTGATACATCTCTGCTCATTGTTTGCCTTCATTTTGGGTCATGGTTTGGCAAGCCGAGGGCTTGACGACTCATATCGGAGGCATTGGGCGTGGATTTTATGTGAAAGAGGAGAATTGTGTCAGTTTGTTTGTGGAGTGAAGATTTGTGAATCAGGTGGTGTATGTAGGGGGAGGTGATGTTATCCAATCGGGGTGATTCAAACGAAGATGCTACTGAGATGTGCGTGGGTTCTGTGCTTGGTTGGTCGTTGATTTGTACTTTTGCGATCCACTGTAGAGTTGATAACTGAGGAGTCGGCATTCGATCTGGGCGTTGAAAAAGAGTTGTCTTCGGCAGGTTTTGAGTCCGATTTCATGCGAAAGGACGCGACTTCCAGTAAACACATGCCCGGTATAGCCTTTGCATTTGGTTTTGAAGAAGTCGCCGATGTCGGAGTAGGTGGTTTTGAGTTTGTCGGTTTCGCCAAGGCGCAAGCCGTACTCAGGATTGAGGATCACATGCCCAGTGTTCATGCCTGCTTCGCCCTTACCAAGCTCCGGGATATCCGTGTCAGCGAAGTCGCAGGTTTCGAAGTCAATCAAATGCTCGACGCCTGCAGTTTGGGCGTTTTTCATCGCGGCTTCGATTGCTCGCGGGTTATTGTCGGTTGCGATGATCGGCATCGGGTCTTTGAGCACGGGCTTGGATTTGCGGGCTTTTTTGCGCATTTGGATGTATGAATTCTCGAGATCAAGCATGGTGTGCAGGCAGCTGGCGTCGGATCGGAACAATCCTGGAGCTCGACCTGCAGCGATCAATGCTGCTTCGATGGCCAGGGTCCCTGAGCCGCACATTGGGTTGACCAAAGGGGTTGAGCCATCGTATCCCATGCCCATTAAGATGGCTGCTGCGAGTGTTTCGCGCATTGGTGCATCGTGGGGCATCTTGCGGTATCCACGATCAGAGAGGCGCACGCCGTTGGTGTTGAGGTAGATCCACGCGCGGTCATTCTTCCAGACGAGATGGATCACGACGCATGAACGGTCTGGCCCGGTATCTGGGCGTGTGCCGGTTTTATGATTGATCCGATCGACGATGGTGTCCTTGAGGAGCAGATTGGGATACATCGTGTTCTTGACGGAGTGGTGCTCGATGTTCGAGGTGATGGTGAAGTAGGAGTCGTTGGGGATGAGTTTTTCCCACGGGAAAGCGTTGGCTTCTTTGACGAGTGCATTGAGTGAGGGGCATCGGAATCGGGTCAAGAGCCAGAGGGTGTGGTGGGCAGTGCGGAGGTGGAGATTGAGGCGCAGGCAGTCTTCGAGGGTCGCGCCGATATGAACGGCGACATGGTCTTCTTCCTGGATTTCGTAGCCAAGGTTTTCGACTTCGGTGCGGAGGAATGGGGTGATATGTTCGGCGCAGGTGATGCGTGTGAGCCGTTTTTTGTGTGGGTCGAGTTGGCTCATCGTCTGATGCCCGTTCTATTGGGGAGAGCAAAAACCCCATGGCGAGGCATGGGGTTCGATGGTTTTGCGGGAAAGAACGGATCGGGAGGGATTCGAACCCTCGGTACGGGTTTACCCCGTACACCGGATTAGCAATCCGGCCCCTTCAGCCTCTCGGGCACCGATCCTTGAGGGAGGATCGTAGCCCGGATATGGGCGCCCAACGAGCCCGGGAGGGAGGTTTCTTACTCCTCTATTTTCTTGTTCCTCCCTGTGCGGGGACAGGAAGAAACAGGAGAAGGAAAGAGGGGCGTGGTGAAATTGACACAGAGCCCGGAGGTGGGCTCTGTGATCGTGTGATCCGGTTGGCATCGACATCGAGGCAAAGGAGGGGTACTTCGATGAGGGAGCCAATGTCGTGAGTCGTATTCACGGGCCGAGTACCCACCCGGCGTCGGATCGTCTTTGAAAATGAGAATTAGGTGAAAACCAAGGGATTTAGTCCGCGCCTTCTGCGTTGTTGTCGAGCATGTTGCGGAGGTACTTGTTCTCGCGCCGGGTCGCTTCGAGATCGAATACGAGGTACTTGACACTCATGCGGAGGTGGTCGAGTGACTCTTGGAGCTCGGTGATGGTCTTTTTCATGCGGGTATGGCGGTCGCTTGTTTCAGAGGCCAATTGGGCAAGCTTGGGGCGATCGGATTCAGGGAGGGTTTCGATCTGCTCGAGGAGGTTCTGCAGGCGGTTTTGGAAGTCGTTTTCTTTCATGGCTGATTCCCTTTATTTGATTTGGCATCGTGTCTGAAATGTCGCAGGCTTGTCCTGCCATGCCAAAGTCAGTTGCACACCCCGGGCCAATGCCAAGGCGATTGCGTGCCAAAGAGGCGCACGCAGACCCATGTCCGATAAATTCCCGGCCGTGGGGTCCAGACAGTCCATTTGGGGACATCCATGAAGTTTTCAATGCTCGCCGATCCATCGGCGGGCGCCTCCGGCTGTGCCGGGTGATGCCAAAGCTCAACGCCTGCGGTGCAGGTTCTGCAACGCGATTTTGGCAGCGGGTGGGGCCGAATCTCGAATCCGCACCAGTTCTTTGACTGGGACAGTATTGGCGTCTTTGACGACCTTGGAAAGGTGTGAGCGGAGATTCATTTGGAATAGCCGATAAAAATCTTCTAATTCGTGCCGATTGAATCTTTCCATGGGATCGGCGAGCCCGCATTGTGCAGCAGCCCAGTCGATGAGTGACCCGCCGGTGCCTTCAAAGCGGTACAAGCTCAGGGTCGCTTCGAGTCGTTGGGCGGGGGTGGCGAAGGGATCGCGGGCATTTTCGGGGATTTGGGTCATGATTTCAAGGATTTCTCGGTGCCCAGCCGAGCTGATGGGCAGTGGGGCATGGTGCTCTTCGATCATGGGTTTGATGGCGTGGGCGACTTGGGAAGCGAGCTGAATGTTGGCAAAGGCGGTGGAGACGGTTTTGAGCCCGGTCCGATCGAATCGGATGGTGAGTCTTTGGCAGGGCTGTCCTTCGTGGGTGGTTGCCGAGGCTGCGGAGATGATTCCTGAGCCCCATTCGGGCTTGCCCGCGTGGATGACGCGATCACCGAGTGAAAACTTAAGGGTTTGGGGAGATTCAGGAGTCATGGGGTGGGGGCTTTGGGTGTTGGGTCAGAAAGAACGAGCCTGAGCATAGGCGGGCAGTGGTCTCAAACCCGGTGGGTGTCTATACTTGTCTTCGCCGAAAACTTTTTGCCGAAAACAGACCGGTCGACGGCTTGTTTTGCGCACTGGCCGCTCCATATGAGGATAGCAGATGATCGAAGCTTTGAAAAGTGATGAAATCGTTGAGAAGGTCGGAGGCAAGTTCAAACTCACGGCGCTGATTCAGCGTCGGCTCGAGCAACTCCTCGAAGGTGCCCGTCCGCTCGTTGCCCGCGATGGACGGACGGATCTTGAGATCGTGATCGAAGAGATCATGCAGGACAAGATCACGCTCGAGTTCATCGACAACGCTCCGGTGGCTCAAGAAGAAGCCCTTCTCTAATCGAGCTGCCCGTTGGAGGGGTGGGGCTGACGCATGACCAATCTTTCCAATCAAGATTCAGGTTCATTTTCGGAGCATCACGATGCTCTGGATTGGCTTGATCCTGCTGTGCTGCGCCCACGCTTCGAGGGCAAATCGATTTTTGTGGGTATCACCGGGGGCATCGCGGTATATAAGGTTTGTACCATTGTTTCTCGGCTTGCTCAGGCTGGGGCTCGGGTGAGTGTCGGGATGACTCCTTCTGCGAGGGAGTTTGTGACGCCGACGACATTTCAGGCACTCTCAGGCAACCCGGTGTATACCGACTCATGGGAACATATCGAATCGAATGACCCCCAACATATTGCGTTGGCGGATCGGTGTGATGGGGCGATTGTGGCGCCTTGCACGATGAATACGCTGGCGAATTTGGTGCATGGGCGGGCCGATGATGTGGTGAGTTTGATTCTCGCTGCGATAGATCGCCAGCGGACTCCGGTGCTTCTGGCTCTGGCGATGAATGAAGCGATGTGGAATCAGCCCAGTACCCAGCGGAATGTGAGGCAAGCAGCAAAGGATGGATTTGTGCTTGTGGGGCCGGATGATGGGTGGCAGGCGTGTCGGCATTGTGGGACGGGTCGGATGAGCGAGCCTGAAGCATGCATCGAGGCGTTGGCTGATGCACTGCGTCGTTGACTTGGCTTGTGGTGCTTGGGCGTCTAAACTCCGTGCTCAACCTTTGATTGGCATGAACCGATGTTGATTTTGTGTTTTGATTGGAGAGATGGCTGAGCGGTTGAAGGCGCACGATTGGAATTCGTGTGGGGGAGTAATCCCCTCGGGGGTTCGAATCCCCCTCTCTCCGTTGAACCGCGTTCTTGTTGAAAGAACGCGGTTTTTTAGTGGGAATATAGGGGTGAGTTCCAGATGAGTTCCAAATGAGGCGTTTTTCGCGCCTCGGACGGAGTTCCAAAATGCTCTCCGCCAAGTGTGCGGATTCAGAAAGAAAGCTGGACAAAATTTCCGTATTGACAACAAGGTTCTTTTCTGGCATGGTTCCTAGATGAGAGATAGAATTATTGATTTTCCTGTTTTTCTGGAGAGCCCAGAAGTGTGGCTGCCAATTGTGCTGTCTCAACAGCCGATCCATGTACGGTTTGAGTTTGATCAGCCAGGAAAGAAAAAAACGATCTTCAAGTGGTACATGATAATCTCTTTGGGGCACTTGGATCGTTTGATGACAGACATCCATAACCCAGAGTTTTTCACTCCCTCAACTCAAACAAGTGAAGCGTACATCGCTGGAAGCAAGTTGACGGAAAAACTTTCAGATGACCCTCGATTTGTTCGAGTCATGAGCATGTGACCTGCCCCCATATTCTGTACCACTCCCTATGTTAGGGCAGTGGCGTTCCTTTGTCCCATCAGAGGGCTGCGGAGCGTAGCGGAGCAGGCCTCTGATGGATGAATGACGACTCGGGTGATTC
>JALSHH010000034.1 GCA_026982335.1 Phycisphaerales bacterium | reverse complement strand
TCTTGTTTTTTTGGGGGGGGGGGGGGTGAAAAATATTCTTCGGAGGGTGTTTTTTGGCAGGATACATCGCCCCTCAATTGCCCGCAAAGACGTTCAAGTTTCAAAGGCCGTCAACCTGTTGCTCAACAAAGAGTTAGAATGCCAATTGAAGTTGCACCCGAACAACAGTCTCGCGCTCGGTCAAACCTAAGAATCCGGTCGTCGATGGGTCAGGAAGTCCAATCGAATCACCAGAACCAACTGTCAATGCAAAAAGTGAGTCAAAGGTATAGCTCACATCGGCTGAAAATTTGGCCGCATGACTCTCAGGGAGGAAGTAGTAATTGGCTCCAATTGTCCCAATGCGATGAATAAATCCGTCGGGTGTACCGAATCCATTGCGGAATGCTTTGTCGAGCCAGAAGGTTTCAAAACGAGCATAAGCCTCAATCTGGTCTGTCAAAAACCATCCCCCTTGAAAAACAAACGCATTTTGCATCGCACCAAGCGTGGCAGGTCCCACTTCCCAATCAACCCATTGCCCGAGGTACCCCGCGAAAAAGTTCCAGCCATCACCTTCGCGTTGATAATCAAGCGACCATGAGAAAATCTGCGTGCTGTCAGCAACCGCCCCGATGAATCCAGGAGTCTGTCCGCCAGGATTGCTCTGTCCATGGAATTGATAGAGGAACCCGCCCCCAATCTTCGAGCCCGGGTTGCTGCCTTGGAAGCTGGTGAAATCTTGGAACTGATCCCATGACCCTTCGAGTTTCCAATCGACACGCACACCCAAAGCCAGATCCGCCTCTTCAACGCTGTTGAAGGCAGTATTGTCCGTTTCGCGCGATCCAAGATACCGACCCCCGTCGGTGATGCTCGCTTCCCATGCGAACGAATCGCCCACATGCCCCACCGCGAATCCCTGCGTATATCCAGAACCGAAGATTTCCGAACTCAACGATCGATCAATCGCAAGCTGATACTCCGAGGCAATTGCTTCTTCGGTCACGAGCACACTCTGGAACTGTCCAAACTTGAGGTAATACCCCTCTCGTTTGCCGATGAAATTGTATTGGGCATAGGCGTCAAGGAGCCTTGGCGCTCCAGTGCTCCCCGTCAATGGCGAACCAGTGCCGCGCCCGCGTGAAAGCTCCGCATCGCCAAAGTCCATTGAAATCCGGTAGTTGAACTGCGAAGAAACAATCGTCCCATCAAAGGCGATACGCGTGCGAGGCATCGAAAACCCCACCGTCTGCTCGGTGCTGGGGGGAACAAAACCCGATCGACGCTGGGAAAATGAATAGCGCACCTGAGTGAGCACCGAAATCCGCAGCGTCGAGTTCTCCGCCCGCTCGACAAACCACGCCGGCTCATCGGTCGGCTGATACCCCCCCGATCGCAGTGAAGAGGCCAGATGGCGCGAACTGACCGCATCAAGATTCCCGGCTGAGACAATCGAACCCACAAACATCGGGATCAGCACCGGAAGAACCCGACATGCTTGAAAAAATCGTACGAATCGGTCGGCCATCACATCATCCTCACTCAGATCAAACCCGCTCAAACCTCTTGAGCTCGCCATCGACACCCACACGATATCCACGCTGGAACATCCAAGCACGCCCAGATCACTCTATAACTCGACCACTTGGGCACGCGAACACCAAACAAGAAGCCAAATCTCTTCCGATCGATCGCCCATTTACCCCGGCATGTTCAGATTTGATAAACTCTGTACCACCCAATGTTTGGGACATCCCTGCCCGATACGATTGGGAAGCAGCATAAGGTAGATCACCCGATGAATCCCCCAAGCACCCATCCGCATCCAACCTCACCGAACAACCCAACCACCATCTTGGTGGTTGATGACGAACCCGACCTAGTCGAGCTGATGGTGTACAACCTCGAACAATCCGGGCACACGGTGCTCAGCGCAATCAACGGCACGCAGGCCCTCGAACTGGCCAAAACTCGTCTGCCCGACCTGATCGTCCTTGATGTCATGATGCCCGAGTTCAGCGGGATCGAGGTTGCCAAGCGTCTGCGCGCCCAGACTGAGACCGCCTCGATGCCGATCATCATGCTCACCGCCAAATCTGAAGAAGCCCACGAACTCGAAGGACTCGACGCTGGAGCGGATGACTACATCACCAAGCCCTTCTCGATGCAGGTCCTTTTGGCGCGGATCAATGCGCTGACTCGGCGAACATCAAAGACCGGCAGCGCGCAAGCATCGACGCTGATACTCGGACCTGTGTCGGTCGATCTTCACGAACACCAGGCAACAGTCGATGGGAACCCAATCTCGCTGACGATCACTGAGTTTCGATTGCTCTGCGCCCTGATCAATAATCAAGGCAAGGTTCTCTCGCGTCCGGCGCTGATCTCCAACGCCATCGGCCCGGGGGTTGCGGTTACCGAACGCACCATTGATGTGCACATCACCGCCATTCGTAAAAAAATCATGCCGTATTCGTCGATGATTACCACCGTTCGAGGCGTAGGGTACCGGGCTGATGCACTCAAAGATGCTGCGAGTTGAACACCCGATGAGCCTCAAGACTGCAAACCACTTCACCGATCATACCCTACCCCTCGACAACCCGATGCTGGCGTTTTCGATCGCCCTGGGGTCGGTGATGATCGGGGTTTTTCTTCCGGTTTTCCTGATCGGCACCTGCATAGGCCTGATCTGGTTGCTCTGGATCATCGGACGCGCCAAGCGTGTATCTGATCGTTTGCGTGTGATGATCGAGCGTGAATCAAGTGTCCGAGCTGCCGTTCAAGACTCGGTAACCTTGCTGCGTTGTTTGATTGATGCGGCCGACATTCCGATCGTAGCGACCGATGCTTCTGGGTGTGTAATCCATACCAACGAACGATCGCAGGAAATCCTTGGGATTGGAGATTCCATGGCCGGGCGACGGTTCGACGAACTCATACCCGATCGTGCGCTCCATGGGCTCGAATCAGCTGCCCGATCTGATAAACCCGGACATGCCAGGCTCGCTTTGCCCATCGCAGGTGAGATGCGCCAATTCGATGTCTCCGCCGACCCGGTTTCGTTTTCAGGCGGAGCCGTGCTGACCTTCCGCGATATCACCGAACTTTCGCGTGCGATGACACTCAAGGCCGACTTTGCTGCCAATGCAAGCCATGAACTGCGCACGCCAATCGCTTCGATTATGGCTGCAACGGAAACCTTATCAGGATCGGCAAGAAAAGATGCACAGATGACCGATCGGCTCATCGAAATGATCGCCAACAATGCAACTCGACTCGAGCTCCTCGCCTGCGATCTGCTCGATCTTTCTCGGCTCGAAGCTGAAGATCAGCCCGCCGAGATCAAGCAAATTCCACTCGAGAAACTCATCGACAAGGTCTTCACTGAGTTGCAATCCCAGGCCGATGGTCGTGAGCTCACGCTGGCCTTTGAACATGAACCCGGGCTCGACGAAATCATCACCGACCCGACACTGCTTGAGTTGATCCTTCGGAATCTGGTGGGCAACGCGATCAAGTTTGCCCACCAAGACACCAAGGTGCGGGTGCTCGTTCGTCGGGCTCTGGTCTTTCCCGATCGCACCATCCCGGTTCCGCCCCAACTCGATCAGCCGATGGGTATGGTGCTCGAGGTGATTGATCAGGGCATCGGCATCCCCATTGCCCACCAACAGCGAATCTTCGAGCGTTTCTATCAAGTTGATCAGGCCCGGGCCGGATCGGGGGTCAAACGCGGGACGGGGTTGGGTTTGGCAATCGTCAAGCACGCTGCCCGAAAACTTGGCGGGACGATCACCCTCGAAAGTATCCATCAAGTGGGTACCACCATGCGTATCGAACTGCCTCGGTGTGCCGCTGCAGGTGATTCCCCTGATGAGGCAGTATCCTCGATTCTGTGAAAAGAACGCCGGTGCCCCCTGTTTTGGGCCTGAAATCGATGATTGATTCGGCGAATCCGAGTGAATGGGACTTTTGATCGTGTCGATCTTGAGTAGAGCAAATCTGCGTGTCCTGGGATGCGGAGCTGGTATCATTCAGACGGACAGCAATACTTGTTTATGGGCAAAGACACCACCAAACCCAACACCAAGCCGAGCACCCGCTCAGGCAGCAAAGCGGGGGGCAAATCTCCCCGACGGGTGGTTGTGCAGATTAAGGACAGGTCGATCAAACGCCAACTTGCCGACCTGATCGCCAACCCGACGCTCTTCTGGGGCATCTTGGCCTACTTCCTTTTCGTCATCGTCATTGGCTCGACCATGATCTGGTCGCGCGGACAAACCAAAGTCGCCATTGGACAGATCATGCGCCAAACGCTGATCTCGCGCGTGGAGTTCAACACCGAGGATGTCCAACAAACCCAAATGCAGCGTGATGCTGCCCGGTTTAATGTCCCGCGGGTGTACCTTGCCGACATACCCGCCCTCGAAGAAATCCGCACCGACCTGCTCAACCTTCCCAAAACACTCGCGGGGGTAAGTTCGCTCGACGAAGTCTCGCGTGATATCCGGGTGCGCTTCGGGCTCAATGAAGCCTCATTCAACGCCTTGGCCCAACTCGCAAATAATGAAACACAGCTCGTCCTCTGGCAAACACGGGTCGGCACGCTCAACGAAATCCTTCGTCGGCGCCCGATGCTCAATCGTCAATCCTGGCAAAATGCCACGCAAGAAGGACACAATACACAAATCGAGCTGCGCTATCCCGCGCCGATCCAAGACGGACAGGGCGCAAGCGATCAATCCATGCCAAGCCAGCGCATCAGTCGAGACGATGCAATCAACATTGATAAGGCGGATCAACTCGCCGATGAGATCGCCAGGATTGTGCGCATCGCCGGGTTCTCTGGGCCCATCAGCGAAATCGTCCGCAGACGATTACTCACCAACCCGCGTCCGACCTTTGCCTATGACGACACCGCCACTGCCCAGGCCATGGACGCAGCTGCAGCGAAAATCCAACCCGTTCGCCGAACGATCACCATCGGACAACGCATCTACTCACGAGGCGATGTGCTCGAACAACCCGCCTACGCCTTGGCCAAGCGCGAAAACGAAGAATACAAGGATCACGGCACAACCCTTGCCCGCAAATGGCTCGGCATCCTCTCGATCTTTGGAATGATCGGTGGGCTGGGCATCTTGCTCGGTGGCTACATCACAACCTATTGCCCCAAAATCGCTTCCAAATCCGCGCGCATTGGGTGGATGACCGGGCTGGTCATCTTGGCGATCGTCGTCGCCACCGTCTTGGGGGTGGGTGATCCGCGTTTGATCTGGCTCGGCACCATCACCCCGATTGTGCTCATTGCCGTTTTGATCTCGGTGGCCTATGACCAACGCACCGGATTGGCAATTACAGGCGTAGCAGCCCTGATTGTTGCCATGTCCCTCGAGGTCCACATCGGATTTCTCGCAACCATGCTCGTCGGGATCGCCGGCGCCATTGCCCAGCTCAACGATCTTCGTGAACGCCGAACACTGATCCGGATGTCGATTGTGATCGCCTTTGCGCTCTCGATCGTCACCATGCTCGACCAACTCATCACCCTGCCCACCATCGGCGCAGAGGGCTCGGCGGTGATCGCTGCGATTTTGGGCGCAGGCGCTCAATCGTTCATGGCTGGACTGCTCGTCGGGGGCATCGCACTTTTCATCTTGCCCTTTATCGAACGCGTCTTCGACATCACCACCGGAATGACGCTCATCGAGCTGCGCGATCCAAAGCAGCCAATCCTGCGCGAGCTCCAACAACGAGCACCGGGGACTTACAACCATTCGCTCAATGTCGCTTCGATCGCCGAGAGTGCTGCTGAGAGTATCGGAGCCGACGCACTGCTGACCTATGTCGGGTGTTTGTATCACGATATTGGCAAGATGAACAAGCCGATGTATTTCATCGAAAACCAGTCCGGCGGACCCAACAAACATGACAAACTCACGCCTGCAATGTCGCTCTTGGTGATCGTCGGGCATGTCAAAGATGGTATCGAGATGGCTCGCGAGCATGGATTGCCCAAATCACTTCGCCACTTCATTGAAGCCCATCATGGCACAACACTTGTCGAATATTTCTATCGCCGAGCACGCGAGCAGGCGTCAATGGCCGACGAAGAACGCTCCGCCGAGCAGATTCTTCAGGAAACCACCGACCAGCTCCCCGATGAAGTCGACTATCGGTATCCTGGCCCGCGCCCTCAGACCAAAGAGGTCGCCATCACCATGCTCTCCGATGCGGTCGAGAGCGCGACGCGAACGCTGACCGATCCAACCCCCGCACGGATCGACGCACTGGTGCGCTCGCTGGCCAACAAGCGATTGATGGACGGACAGTTCGACGAGTGCGACCTGACTTTTGCCGAGCTGAGCACGATCTGCGAATCGATTTCGAAAACCGTCGCGAGCATTTACCATGGACGAATTCGCTATTCAAGCGGTGAAGACCATGAGAAGGCTGAGGAGTCGCCTGCGAAGAAACCTGAATTGAGCGCAACCCAAACCCGCTCAGCCTGATGTTCCCGTGGGGATCACTACTTCTTTCGATTCTTGTGTTGGGTCTTGGTGCTCTTCATCGAGCCCGTTTTACGCTTGGTGCCCATCTCGGTGAACACCGCGACAAAGAGGACAACGGTGCCGACGACTACGCAGATGAGAATCGCAATCAGAATCCATGTTGGCATCGTTGGCTCCTTTGGGGTTTACTCAAAGACAAGGATACCAAATTCAGCCATCTTTGCAAGGTGTTGTTGAGCCAATCACCTCTTGACCGCATTCTGGGCAGGTGATCAAATCCATTGTCATATACCCGCAGACAACACAACACCTCCTCCGGCATCTCCTTCGACGAACCAGTGTAAACCGCAGATGGCCTGCAAGCACGATCACCAAATAATAAAAGGATGCAAACATGATTGCATTCGCTGCAAATCCTGGCATAGCCGGTTTGAGCGGCAAAATGAAACGATACTTTGCGGTCGGATCTCGCCTAAGTGCCACCGAATAATGGAACTGCTCCGAGTCATACATAGAATCAACCGATGAGTACGACCCCGTCAGCGATTGATAAGGCCAGCCCACCAATACAGCAAAGTACATTCTCTTTGCGTCTGACTGAGCAACCTCTTTGCGCACAAACTCCTTCATTTGAAGTGGAAGATGGTTCCAGTTTGACCGGAAACGACGAAAACCGCCCCCCGCATCAAGCGCGTACTCTGCATCGTACCAGCTCGTTGCGAAGACGGAGTGATTGCGAGCACTCCAAGAATCGACAAACCATGACTCCCCTGATGCACCATCCGTCATTACTGAGCGGGTGTGATCTCTCAAGTTGAACAACGGGACTGTTGAACGGTAAGATTGAGCAAGGACATACCAACCTGTGAAATAAGTGGTTGCTATCCCTGCAAGAATAGCAACCAATAAAATGTGTAAACGAAAAATCGTAAACCTTTTTAGCAACATGGAGTCCCTGCACCAGGCAACCATGGTCCGCTTGAGTCTGGCGTTGGAGTACACGCCGGGGCTCCGGCTGGCGGATTCGGACACGCTGGCACACTCGGAGGGATTACCTTGATGTAGTTTGCCAGCGTTTGTGTTCCTCGCTGTGTTCTGGTTTCAGTCCAGGTACATCTGACACAATCCCAACACCGGCGGATGCTTTTCTTGGTTTGTGTTCTTGCTCCAGTACGAGAATAGGTGCAAATATACACCCCCTGTGTGCCAGGAACTCCAACGGGAGGATCCGAAAGCCAAGGCCCACAAGTCCATGGGGTGCTGGTGATGGTAGAAGTCGTGCGGAGGCGACAACACGGCAATAACAAGGTTGCATAATCATTCATCGCCTCTTCTGCATCTTCAAATGGCTGATCTCCACCAGCGAGATAGATATCCGCTCCCAGCTTCAACATGTCTTGGAAGCAAGCGTCACAATCACAATCTGTGGGTATTGGAAATCCGCCATTGCTGCCACCATCGCCTGCTCCGGCCACAGGCGCAGACCCTGTATTCACCCCACCGCTACCAGCAGGTTGTCCAGCATCTTCAGCAGCCGGGGTGACTGTCCGAACTTCGAACCGCCGCAGGGGATTGTAGAGCCGTTTGTAGCCGCTTTTCTTCTTCCCCCACCGCCATATCTCGTCCGGGCGGGTCAGATCGTGCGGGAATCGGCCTGAACGGGCTTCTTGAGCTTGTAGTGGCCCGCTCGGCCTTTCCCGATGAACTCGATGAGCCCCCTCTCCCTAAGGCCTGCGATTTCCCGCTTGGCGGTTGATCTGGAGCACTTGTGTTCCTTGATGACCATACCGATCTGAAGACGCCGTCCTTCTTGAAGCTGGCCGACCACCCATTCCTGCCGTTCAGTCAGGTTCATATCGGGTTCATTTGGGAGGGCAGGATCGGGTTCATCGGGTTCATTTGCAGGGTCACGAATGGGGTCATTGCCGTTGACCACAGTGATCTTCTCCGTTAGCCGGTAGCCACGATCCCCACTCTGAATGATGTCTTCACGATCGACCTCGATTCGCAGCATTCCGAGAAACAAGCTGACGGTCTTTGTACGAAAGTCCCTGATGGCTCCAGCAACACTCCCATCTCCACCCGGACACCCGATCAGTTTCGCCAGTTTCAAACCGCTGTAGGCAACAAACTGTCCACGATCGTTCTTCGCACAGAGTGCATCCAGTATCTGACGAATCAGGGTGCTGCCGACCGCCCCACAGACCTTGAGCCCGCAAAGTTCAATCCGGTCATCGAAGAAGACCATCTCCCCTTCTTCGAATGGCTGAAGAGCCTCCTCTCGGTGCGGTTCAGATCGATGTGCAGCTCCGGGGCGAGAGCGGCCACTGGCCGCAAGAGCGTCGTGAATGGCCCTTTCAAGTGTCCGACCGGTACCGAGAAACGGCTTCTTCACATAGTCGATCGCTCCGTTTCCCCTCATGACATCGGTGGCCAGATCGGGGCTGTCGTGCCCATGAGAGGTCATGACGATGATGGGAATATTCTCATGCCCTCGAGTGGCTTTGATCTCGTTGAGCAGGTTCTGGCCGTTGTGAATCCGCGATAGCCTGCCGTACTTGACCGGTATCTCCAAATCCAGCAGCACATACGAATACCCATTGGATGCAACCAGTTTCCGAGCCTCCTCTTGGGAGCCAACGCAATCACAGGTATGCCCCAACGACTCGAGTCTGTCCTTGACATCTTCAAGAATCTCTGGGCTGTCATCAACGACGAGGGCATGAAACTTCATTGACCACCTCCTTGAGCTTCCGTGCGCAAGGTGATCGTGATCGTCGTCCCCTTCCCATCTTCGCTCTCGATGGCCAACGAGCCACCGTGGTCCTCAATCTTCCGCTTGGCAATCGGAAGGCCAAAGCCAGTACCGTGGGTCTTCTTGGATGTGTTGCCGGGGATGAACCGGCATACTTCCGCCAACTCCTCAGGGGGCAAGCCCATCCCGTTGTCACTCACAATGATCTCCACGCGTTCCCGATCAACTTCACGCCCAACTACGGACACACCCCCCGATGTGAATGTCTGTGGATCGGTGGCGAACGACTCGTAGGCGTTCTTGAGCACATTGCTGATTGCCCGCACGACTTGGTGACGCGATACCTCGACCGTGATGTTCTCCGGCACTTCGATCATGATCGATACGCTGGAAGCATCACGCCCCGTTGCCTGAAATGTATCCATAACTGACACACGGGCATCTTCAATGATGTCGGCAAGACGCTCTCTCCGACGCTCGGCGGGAGTAGGCTGCATATACACTCGCATGTCATCAATCATGCGTTCAAGCATCTCTGATTGATGCCCCAACTTCTCCAATCCCTTCTCGAACTGAATTGGGTCGAAGTCGCCAGTCCGCAAGCTGCCGGTCAATGCCGAGATGCCTGATTTGAGCGGCGCGAGAATGTTCCGCATGTCATGGACGGTGGCCCCGACGATCAGATCGTACAACTGCTCCGCCATATGCCGAGCCAACTCCGCCGCCTCGAGTCCGTAGTCTTTCTCAAGACGATCGTATTTCTCCTGAATATGGTCGAGGCCTCTTTGTTTCCTCTGTGCAGTCTGCTCTCCGCGACGGCGTCGATCCAGCGCACGGATCGTTGCCGTCTGCACGAACGAGTTGGGATCTTCGAGCAATCGGGCGGCAAAACGAGGAAACTCGTCATCTGGCAAGAGCATCAGACAATCGGCAACATCCTTACGAACCTCCCACTTCTCGTCTTCAGACAAGTACCACAGCAACGAGAGGGCTGTCTCCGAAGCGCCTCGATGCTCAATCTGCTCTGCCACTGCCTTGACCAGCTCGCGCCTTTCGGGCCAGTCATAGGCATCGGGTGACCGTCGCAGGTGGTCAACTACTTCGGCAAAATCCAGATGGTCCCGTTGGTCAGCCATATCAGTACGAGTAGCGCTCCTTCCTTTTCTTGAACGCATCCTCTCCGCCCTCAAGGAGCGTCACGATCTGATCTTTACACTGGTCGACGGTTCCCTCGTTGACCTTGCTTGCCGCTGTCCCGTCGGAGTCAAGTACGAATACCTGCTCTGCGTCGCCGAGAACTGGGATGTTTGGGTTGTGAGTGACGAATATCAGCTGTCGCGTTTTCTTGATCCTCCCGATACTCTCCACGATCGTCTCGAACACGAAGCGGTTGTCCAGGTTGTCTTCGGGCTGGTCAATCAGAAGTGGGTTGTCGCTATCCATGAGCAATATGGGCAGGATCGTCGTACACTTTTGCCCTGTTGACAGCGAGCTGGTTTCCTTGAAGGTGCCGCCATCATTCAGCTCGATCTTTGGACGATCGGTCATCTCCACGACTTCCAAGTCGTATAAGACCTGCGTCCCCGCCAGTGTCCCAATGACCTTCTCGGCTTGATCCGTGTTCAGTTCGGCCTTATCCACCAGCGGCCGGGAATCCCGCTGTTTGATCACGCTGGTCAGCTCTGCGGGGGAGAATGCATTGGCGATCTTGTCTGCCACGACATTCCTGTGTAGATTCGCTCCTTGCAGAGCCTCGCCGAGGAGTACCCGATACTGCTCTGGATTGCCGAACTGCATGAGCGTGACCCGTATCGTCGGCGACAGGGCGTCGTTGATCTGATCTACGATGGCCTGTCGGACCTTGAATCGCTCATCGCGCAGCTCGGAGAGACGCTGGAGCAGCTGTGCCCGTGCGGCACCCAACTCCCGTAGCTCGATGAGCAACTGATCATGGTCTCTTTGCTTGGCAAGTAGGTCGTTCCGGAGTTTCTCCAGCCGATGTCGTTCTGCTGCCTTGCCCTGAAGCTCCTTGTGCTTCTCGATAAGTTCTTGGAATGACTGATCTTGCTGCTTGTGCAAGAGATCAAGTTGCCCCGCCCGTTCCTCGATGGCCTCAGTTTCAGTTTGAATACGGGTAACTGCTTGTTTGAGAAGGAGATCGACATCGTCCGAGCATGTCCCAATCCCTGAGCGGAGTTGCTGCATGAGCTCACCATTGGGTCCTTCCAGCATGTCATCGCTGAACACCGTGGCCAAGCGGTAGTCGATTTGGCCAATGCTTTCATCGAGGGTCCGCTGCACATCTCCGAGCAAGCCCAGAGCCGTCTCAACTGCCCTCCACTCTCGGTCACGAAGCGACTTGAGAGTGTGCGCCTGATTGATTGCTTCAGCGTCTTCGCCACCTTCAATGGTGAATGCCTTGAGATTCTCCTCCAAACCCGGGAGGGCTCCAAGTTCCTCGGTGATCGTGTTGGACTTTTCTTTGAGCGGGATGATCTTGCTGGCATTGGAGTTCAGCTCGGCCTTGAGTGTCCGGATACGGCTCTGTATTTCACTGATTCGACCGATCTCAAAGTTGTCGATCAGATCGAGTTGTGAACTGGACTGATCCGCAATGGCCTCAACTTCATTCTGGCTGTAGATGTCTACCTTGAACAACCCACCGGAACGCAGCTTGATCTCCGTTGGTTTTCGTTGCTCGTCCAGAACTACCGGCTCATCACCAGCAGATCGGCTGATGATGTAGGACAAGCCATCTTTGGTACGAACCGCGATCTCGATGCGCCCACCGCCAAGATTACTCTCGACGAGGGACTCCACACGCTTCCGGGCGGCGGGATCAGTTGGCAAAGCATCCATCGCGTAGCGCACGAACTCCAGCACGGTAGTTTTCCCGGCCCCTCGCGCACCGATGATGCAGTTGAGATTGCTGGAGAGCTCGAACCGCTGGCCATCAAGGAAACCGCCGACGATGGAGATGGCCTTCAGTTGATGAGAACTCGTTGTGCCGTCAGTTGTCGTCATGGCCTTGCTTTCCTCGATTACGGCTAAGCCTCTTCCAAGTCGGGGTTTCGCTCACCGTAATTGGTCTCCACTCTTTACTCGCCACTTCCTTGCCTCGTGTTCATGTGTGTGTATTTGGCAGAAAGCCCAGCAAGGGTCATCTGGTCCGTGATTGCATCATGCGGAATCAACAGATACTTCCACGGCTTTCCATCGTTTTCCTTGGCGTGCTGTGTCGCATACTCACACCAGACCACTGCTGCATCCGCCTTCGCGAGTACAACCTCATCCGTCATCTCGCTGGCACGCTTGGGTTCGCACAGCAGTTTTTCAGTCTTGGTCTCGACGACAAAGTCTGGCTCGTAAGACGACTCCTGGCTGTAGTGAATCTGGAAATCCCCGGAGGCCGGTTTGAACCACTTGATCACATCGTCATCGTTCTCAAGGATGACAGCGAATCGCCGTTCAGAATCGGACTCGAACTTCTGCTCGGGATACAGGCACTTGGCGAATCCACCGAAGAGCATCGATTTGATCTTGCTCTTCTCCCCATCAGGAATCGGCGTTCGAAAATTCCGCACCTTTTCTGACGCACTCGTCGTGCAGTTGTTCGCCCGCAGCGTCCGGAATCCCTTGGTCACATGGGCCTCATAGCCCGTGGTGTCTTCAACGAAATGATCCTGCATCTGTGAGTGGATCAGTTTCACGAGCGTCTGCTGGTGGTACTGCAACACATTGACAACCTCATCCTCATCGGCCAGGTACGAGCGTAGATGCTCGACGACCTGCCCGGCCAACTTGTAGAGCAAGCCCGCGTGATCGTCGTAGCTGATGTCGTCGAAATCGATCAGACCGCGAACGAGATAGTCCTCTGGCCGCTTTTCTTCGACAATGCCCGAGCCGTCCCGCAGTTTGAACCGCTGCTGATCCTGCAAGTGTTGAATCAGGATGTCTTGCTCGACGGGCTGGAGATTGATGTTGCCTGTATCGAGATTGAAGTCCTCGTAGCCAGACACAACATCACCCTGCGGCACGACCACGATCTTCGGGATATCAATCGAGAGCTCGCGGTAGACCGCCGTCGTGTGCTTGACAACCTCGGCCACATCCACCTGCTCGACAACCCCTTCGAGTGTGCCTTGAACCGGACGGATGATCTCCTGAACCTCGCGGACGATTTCCTTCTGAACCTCCGGTTTCTGGAGTTCGTCGCTCCCCTTGAGGCGTTCGTATTTCTTGATGACCTGATAGGTCGCCTTGGCTACTTCCTGCTTCTCTGGCGTGTCGAACAACGCAGGGCCCGCACCGGTTGTCTTCCCGCCCTCGGTTGGTACTGTTCCCGAGATGACCTGCTCGAACTTCGACTCGACGACAACCGCCTTCTTGCCCTCGCCGGGGATATCCCGCCCGATCACCACACCTGTACGGATGATCGAGTCCGGATCATTGGCATGGTCGACGATCTCCTGGAACTTGTCGTGCGAAACAATCGTCAGCCGATCCACCGCCGGGACACCGACCCGTTTGCCATACGGCAGGCGCAGTCCGCGTCCAATCGACTGCTCGACGAGCGTGCGTGAGTTGGCCGCCCGCAGCGGGACAATCGTGTAGAGATTCGTGACATCCCAGCCCTCTTTGAGCATGTTGACATGGATCACGATCTCGACCGGGTTGTCGGGATGCTCGACCGTCAGAAGTTGCTCGACGATCTCGTCCTTCTCCTCGCCCTTGGTCTTTGAATGCTGACCTGCCCCCCAAATCCTAGTCCATTCTTTATGCGAGTATCCTCGTAGAATGGGCGTATTTGGAAGGCAGGAAGACATGGCCAGAAAACGGCATTCAGCAGAACAGATCATCAACAAACTGA